>CAYWUV010000064.1:0-34005 GCA_964461235.1 uncultured Bryobacterales bacterium
GCGCCCGTAGCTCAGCTGGATAGAGCGCTTGCCTCCGGAGCAAGAGGCCGCAGGTTCGAATCCTGCCGGGCGTACCACGATTCCCGGCGTGCCACCAATCAGGTAAGCACCGTTGGCTTCAACTACCCTGCCAATCGGCACGGCATTCTCTGAATGGCGGAACCGAACCGCTCAACGGTTGTACTGCGGAATCGGGCCTCGGATGGCGCTCCAAGCGGCGTCGCAGGCCTCGAGGGCTTCCTCAGGCAGAGGCTGCTGCTGCGATGCGTCGATGTTCGCCTCCAAGTGGGCAAACTTCGACGCACCCAAGATCACGCAGTCGGCTCCCGGTCTGTGGCAGACCCAGCGCAGCGCGAGGGCCGCAAGCGTAATGCCCAGACGGTCCGCCACTTCTCGAAGGGCTTCGACGGCCCGGAAGTACTCGGCATGCCAGTACCTCTTGAGGTACATCCGATTGCCGTCGAATCGAGTTCCCGGAATCGGCCCCTGCTGCATGGCCTGCTTCCCGCTCAGCAACCCTCCCGCAAGCGGGTTGTAACAGACGTTCGCAACCCTGTAACGAGTCGTGAACGCAATGTACTCCTGTTCGATCCCGCGAGCGAGCGCGTTATACATCGGCTGCGCCACGACCGGTTCCTGAAAGCCGTGCTCACGAGAGATCCCGGCAATCTCTGCCATCTCCCATGCTGCGTAATTTGATGTGCCGATCCATCGGATCTTGCCCTCCCGCCGAAGCCCGTCCATAGCCTCGAGGGTTTCAGCGATTTCGACCGAGCGGTCCGGCTGGTGGAGATAGTAGATGTCGATGTAGTCGGTTCCAAGCCGACGCAGGCTCTCCTCGGCGGCTCGCCGGATCTCGGAGGGACCCAGCCCCCCGTACGAGTCCCCATCCTCGCCCATGACACCGCGAACCTTCGTAGCCAATACCACCTTGGTCCGCCGGGGCCCGAGGACCCTGCCCGTGATTTCCTCCGAGAGTCCTTGGTTGTAGACATTCGCGGTGTCCAGGAAATTCACCCCCCGGTCAAGCGCGTAGTCCACCATCCGCGCGGAGTCCGGCTCAGAGACTTGCGAGCCAAACGTCATGGTTCCCAAGCATACGCCCGAGACTTCGAGACCGGTGTTCGCTAGAGCGATAGTCTTCATCGATTCTTCCTCAGTTGGGTGACTTGCAGACGGCCCGAGCCAGGATTCGGGCGATGACTGCCGCCCGAAAAGGATCCGTACAGCTACCGGCGTACCGGATTCACGAACGCTCCGTTTGCTGCGACGTCCCAGACAGCAACGCGAGCCCATTTCCAGCCCGGCGCCTGCACCGTCCAATTATATGAGTCTGCATGAAACTGCCGGGAGTTGGACAGGTCGATCACCTGGCGCTGGGTACCAGCACCGTCGCCCCAAACGACCTCAGCGAACTGCAACGGGAAGGTGCCCCGAATCTCGAGCCTGACTTCGATCTCTTCCTCGCCGCCAGAGATGGACCAAGCTGGCAGCAGCACCTCGCCGGTCGTGACGAAGAAGTCCCCTCGGCGCATGGACGCCAGCAACTGGCCGTAGTCCTCGAATCGAGGCAGCGTGTCCGACTTGATGTAGTTGACGTTCATGTGGGCGTAGACTTCGTGCGTGTGGTCGAACTGAAACACGTCAACCTCTCCGAGCAGGCGCTTGTCCATCCCCCAGTTGTGCATGTCGTCGACGAGCCGGAGCGTCCGCTCGCCAAGCCTTGGCGACGATAGGTCGGCTGGCATCGCCTTCCAACCAGCACCGAAGTAGCGTTCATCGCGGAAATGCTCCGTGTCTCGGATCGCGTCGGGATACCCTGTCGAGCCCTTCGTGCGGGCATGGGTCTGGTACATCCAGCCGTCCTCCCGCCGCACCAAGTCAAGGAGCTCCGACCCGTTTGACGTGCTGTAAACGGTGCCGTATTTCTTGTGCTCCGAAACGAAGGTGCCACCTTCCGGCCGGTTCATCCACCAGTAGACCGGCTTCGGAAAGATCAGGCCCCAATGGCCGCCGAAGTGGACGTTGGCCTCCTCAGACGGAATCAGAAGGAAATCCTTCCCGGACTGCATCTTGCAGACCTTGAAGAATTCGTCGAGTTCCTTCAGCCGCAACTCAGTCAGGTCGCGGGGGTGGCCGTCGCCATGGAAGTCCATGATGATCGCAGCATCGACTCCCATTCCCTGCAGGACGGGTTTGAATGGAGGTGTCCAGTCCAAGCCCTTCTCCACTGCCTGCACCGTGTACGCCAAGTGAAAATGCGACGCCAGCGTCTGGAATCCGTCCAGCCTCGGGAAGACGTCCCTGTTTGTGTAGCCCAGAACGTCCTCCAGCAAGGCCGCCGGTTGGGAGTCACCGACGAGAAGGAAGAGCGACATGGATTGCTTGCTGCCCGGTGGGGCGTTCGCCCATGGATAGAACCGCCAGTTCGTGTCCCGAACCTGCCGGATGCCGAGCGACACGCGACCGCGCCACGACCGATGCCAGTTCTGCGAGAGGTTTGAGGTGAAGTCCCGCGGGAAGAAGTACTGGTGCGGCGCCGGGAAAGCCGCGACGCTGCCCTGCCCGGCACCGGTGGCGAGGGCCCGGTACCGAACCTTGTACGAAACCCGCTCCGGCTGCAAACCGTTGGCAGTCTCGATCCGAAGTTGCCCTTCCGTGTCGTAGTACGCCACCGGTGTGGTCATATTTCGGCCGATCTCGAGTTGCTCCGGTGCCGAGAATTCGATGCCCGCGTCGTAGAGGTACGCTACATCCGGCTCGTCCGTAACCGCCACCGCCTGCTGCTTGACCAGCCTTGAGCCGGGGAAGAACGTGTAGGTGAGTGTCCCGGTGAACGGACCAGCGGTGAACGTCCCGCAATGGACCCGCAGTCGATTGCCAGAGGACTCCAGTCGAATTCCGTCCAGCGCAAGCCTTCCGAAGAATGCTGACGTGCCATCCGGGTGTTCCGGAGGGTAGTCGAAGAACGCGTTCCATCCCTTGCGCCGAACGCCCGTCTCGACGGTCACGTAAGGCCGTACGTCGCGAAGAATGGACCGATCACCCGCGCTTACAGAGTTGATGAGAGGTGTGTCCGGTTCGCGGCTGAAGGTCGCGTGCCACTCTCGATCGACCTCGTCGCGCCAAGTTACCTTGACGTCAGAATCGCTGACATCAGCAACAATTGCCCCTGACCGGTAAGCAGTGGAATCGACCGGCACGGCAGCGCTAGCCATGGAGACCAAGCTGATAGCCACGAGGCCGGGCACGAGCGAGCGGACGGTCATGGCGCCCATGATACCCGAGGAACTCGTAGCGAGAACTGCAGCCGCGTTGGGCCAACTAACAGTCGAAAAGGCGCATCGGCGTCGAGGTTCGGTTTCCCCTGGAATGCCGTTGCAAGCGTTCCACTGGCAGCCCGCGGGCGCCGAGGTGCGGGTTGCACTGCGATGGCAGATCGAAGCGCCCGGGGAGCAACTTCGCAACGCTGCCGGCAAGAGTAGGCGGGGCGCAGAGACCCAAGCCGTGAAGACCATGGGGCGTGGAATTCTGGCGGATCTGGCGGTGATCCGGGTTGATCGAATCGACTGACTCTTCTACACTACTAGCGGCGGATGGTGCATTCGATGCTTCGTACGGATCTAATTGTACTTGCGTTGGCCGGTGCACTAGGGGGGCTCCTTTCAGCGGCCACGCCAGACTTTGCTACAGAAGTCGCACCGATCTTTGAGCAACAATGCCAGCAGTGCCACGGCGACAAGCAGCAAATGTCCGGGTTGCGTCTGGACAGCCTCGAATCGCTGCTGCGCGGAGGAACCCGAGGCCCCGCCCTCGAGCCCGGTGATTCCGACGGCAGTCTGCTGTACCGACACGTCTCGGGACAAGCCGAGCCGCGGATGCCATTCGGAGGTGCCCTGACGTCGGATCAGATCGCGGTCCTGCAGCGCTGGATTGACGCGGGAGCGGAGTGGACGGCGGCCAGCGAGCAGGCTGGGACAAAGAAGATCTGGTGGGCATTCAAGAATCCCGTCCGCCCCGCACCGCCACAGGGGGAAGAGCATCCCATCGACGCGTTCCTGGCGGAACAGCTCGCAGAAGAGGGATTGCAGCGAGCACCAAGGGCTGACCCCCGAACGCTAGTTCGAAGAGCCTATCTTGATTTGGCCGGCCTCCTACCGCCACCTGAGGTCGTAGACGCTTTCGAAGAGGACCCGTCCCGCGAGGCATTCGCCCGGTTGGTCGACGAGTTGCTGGATTCCCCACGATACGGCGAGCGATGGGGACGCCACTGGCTGGACGCAGTACGCTACGCGGACTCTTCCGGGTACGAGCACGACTACGACCAACCGAATGCTTGGCGATACCGGGACTATGTCATCAAGGCCTTCAACGACGACAAGCCCTACGACCGATTCGTGAAGGAACAGCTGGCAGGAGACGAACTCGAGGACGGAAGCTTCGAGACCCTGACCGCAACGGGCATGCTCCGCGTCGGCCCGCGCGTTCTGTTCCGCGAAAAGGACAACCCGCAATATCGATACACCTACTTGGATGACATCATTGCCACCACGAGCCGCGTCTTTCTCGGCCTAACCGTGGACTGCGCCCGTTGCCACGATCACAAGTTCGATGCGATTTCCCAGATGGATTACTACCGCACAATGGCGGTGTTCTTCCCCTACGTTCGCTACGACTTTCCTCTGACAGACGAGGATACCGTCGCGCAGCACAAAGCCGCCACAGAGGCCGTGCTTGCGCGGGTGGAACCGCTCAAGCAGCAGATCAGGGAAATCGAGGCCCCCTACCGGCAAGCCGCCAAGAGGCGGAGGCTTGAATCGTTCCCGGAGGAGATCCAGGCTGCCGTGAGCACGCCGGAAGAGGACAGAACGCCCGGGCAGAAGCTGCTGGCGGCGCAGGTCCAATCGATCGGCATCAGCGAGTTCGATGACCTGGTCTCACCCGGGGATGCAGCGCGCATCACCGAACTCAAGCGCCAGGTCGAGCAAATCGAAGCCGATCTTCCGCCCCCCCTGCCTGTGGCGATGGGGATCCGTGACGGCGACTACCGATTCGCGCCGAACGGTCGGGGCGACGAAGTTCAGCCGGGGAAGGGCGACCGGGAAGACTTCAGCGGCATCGAGGGGACGTGGCTTCCCACGGCGAACTACCGGCCGCCGACGGCGCACTTCCTGCCCAATGCAGACTACCGCAACAAGGGCCAAGTCGTTGAGCCAGGTTTCATCGAAGCGCTGGCTCGGGGCCAGTCGTTCACTCCGTCGCCGCCCAGCCACCGGGTCTCGACCGGTCGCCGGCTGGCGCTGGCCGAATGGATCGCTTCCCCTGAGAACCCGCTGACCGCCAGGGTGATGGCCAACCGCATTTGGATGCATCACTTCGGCGAGGGAATCGTCTACACGGCGAGCAATTTCGGAAGCATGGGGACGTATCCGACGCACCCGAGGTTGCTCGACTGGCTGGCGACCGAGTTCGTCCGACAGGGCTGGAGCATAAAGGCCATGCACCGCCTCATGATGACGTCGGAGACCTACCAGATGGCCTCGTCCCATGCGAATCCCGCGGCAGCCAAGGCGGATCCCGAGAACAAGCTCCTCTGGCGGTTCCGCCAGCGTCGTCTCGAGGGCGAGGTGATTCGTGACGTGATTCTGGACGCAGCCGGCAACCTGAATCTCCAGGCGGGCGGGCCGGGCTTCTTCCCGCCGATTCCCGATGAAGTGCGTGAGTCATTTCCCAAGGGCAAGTGGGACGCGGCCGAACCCGGACCCGAGAACTGGAGGCGGAGCGTTTACACGTATGCCAAGCGAGGGCTCCGGTATCCATTCTTCGAGGTTTTCGACCTGCCGAACATGAACGTCAGCTGCGAGCGTCGCACGACCACCACGGTGCCGACGCAGGCGCTGACCCTTCTGAACAACCAGTTCACGCTCCGACAGGCCCGCTATTTTGCCGAGCGAGTGGCGGCTCTGGCGGACGACGCCGAGGCGAGGATCCGCGAGGCGTACCAAATCACGATGAGCCGGCCCCCTACGGATCAGGAACTGGAGGCGAACCTGGACTTCCTGCGACAGCAGGAGGCATATCACGATGGGGACGCCCTAGCGGCCCTGACGGATCTCTGCGACGTGATCCTTAACCTGAACGAATTCCTCTATGTCGGCTAACCAACGCTTCGTTTCCCGCCGGGATTTCCTCTTCCGCGCCGGCGAGGGAATCAGCGGCATTGCCTTGGCGCACCTGCTCCAGCAGGACGGGCTGCTGGCAGCAGACTACGCGTGCGACACAAAGGGGATCGAATCGCCGACCGCCCCCAGGAAGCCGCACTTCGCCCCCAAGGCGAAGGCGGTCATTTCGCTCTTCATGAGCGGCGGCGTGAGCCACGTCGACACGTTCGACTACAAGCCGATGCTGGAGAAGCATCACGGCGAGCCGCTGACAGGCAAGGGTCGTGTCCGCGTCCGCCAAGGCTTCCCCGGCCCGCTGATGCGCAGCCCGTTCAAGTTCGAACGCCACGGCCAATGCGGCAAGCTGGTGTCCGAACTCTTCCCGCACGTCGGCTCCATGGTCGACGACCTGGCGTTCATCCATTCGTGCCACGGACGGTCTAACGACCACGTGCTTTCCCACTACGAATGGAACACCGGCTCGGTCCTGATGGGCCATCCCAGTGTCGGAAGCTGGGTGACGTACGGGCTCGGGTCGGAGAACCAGAGCCTGCCGGGCTTCGTCGTGATCTACGACCACCGGGGCGGCCCGTTCTCCGGGCCCGCCAACTGGAGCAGCGGGTACCTGCCTGCCACGTACCAGGGAACCGTCTTCCGGTCGCAAGGCGACCCGATCCTCGACCTCAGCGCGCCGGTCGACATGCTGACGCCAGCCCAGCAGCGGGCGCGGCTGGACCATCTGGCGAGGCTGAACGCGGAGCACGCGAAGCGGCATCCGGGCTCGTCGGAGCTTGCCGCTCGCATCGCGTCGTACGAACTGGCGTACCGCATGCAGGGCTGCGCGCCGGAGGCGGTCGACATTTCGCAGGAGTCGGACGAGACCAAGAGTCTGTACGGAATGGATGATCCGGTCACAGAGCCCTTCGGCCGGCAATGTCTGCTCGCGCGACGACTCGTCCAGCGCGGCGTGCGGTTCGTGCAGCTCTACAGCGGGGCGCTCCGCCAGCAGAACATCGACACTTGGGACGCGCACAGCAACCTGATCGAGAACCACACACTGCATGCCGGAGAGGTTGACCGGCCCATCGCGGGTCTATTGACGGACCTCAAACGGACAGGACTGCTAGACGAGACTCTGGTGGTGTGGCACTCGGAGTTCGGCCGGATGCCCATTTCCCAGCGCGGCCTCGGACGGGATCATAATCCGCACGCGATGACGGCCTGGATGGCCGGCGCGGGCATACAGGGAGGGCAGTCGATTGGTGCCACCGATGAGTTTGGCTACAAGGCTGCAGAACAGGTGCTCACCTATCATGACCTGCACGCGACGATGCTCCATCTGCTGGGCTTGGACCACACACGGCTGACGTACTTCTTCAATGGGCGTCACATGCGCCTGACGGATGTGCATGGCGACCCGATCCCGCAATTGGTCAGCTCGTGAGGCTTCG
Organism: uncultured Bryobacterales bacterium; assembly: GCA_964461235.1. GTDB lineage: Bacteria > Acidobacteriota > Terriglobia > Bryobacterales > UBA6623 > VXMF01. The sequence goes on from CAYWUV010000064.1 coordinate 7,613, forward strand.
CTCAGACCAACGAGGTCTGACTTCGACAACACCCGAAATCGCCGTCAAGCACATCCGATGGCCAAGTACGAGCGTAGCGTTGTGCTCTGAAGAGCATATCCACCGGTTTCTGCTCATGGAGTGCGGGCACGTTGCGATTCCGGCCTGGCTCGTGATCGGGCGAGCGATGACGCGGCTCGCCGAGGACTGCCAGCAAGCGCGCCGAATCCGGCCCCGGTTGGTCGAGACCGCCGCGTAGCGCTCGTCGCCGGACAGAAGGTACAGGGCGACCGGCAGGCAATGCGTGGAACAGCCTAAGTGCCAGCCACCGGGAGTTGGCGATGCGGTGGATCTGAAGGCGGTCTGGCTGCCGCTTGGCCCGTCTCTCCTTGGTCAAGGCCGCATCGTCTAGTCCGAAATCAACGGAAATGGAATGATCGCTCCAAAGCAACCTCCGCATGAACAGCGCCCGCCTAGCCGAGTCCCGTCGACCCTTGACTACCTCCGACGTCTCTGCTGGACAGGATGATCCTGCGGGTCTTATGGACAAGGGAACGGAGTCTCTCAAGCAACTCAGCGCGTTCGGAATCTCCAGCGTCAGCGGCCAAGTTGGAGGTTCCGGTCATCGTGACGGGTCCGGCTGAGGCCCGAGATCAGGCGATATCCATTCAGAGTTCCGCCTCGACGAAGCGCGAAATGTGCTTTGGGTTGGAGGTAGCGACGACCACGCTCGGGCGCCCGAGAGTTGCCGCCTGCGCATCGAGAATCACGTCCGCACCGAGGGCCGGATCCGGGGCCGTGGGTCGGCCCTGCTGGCGAGGCTGGGCCCAATAGACGGCGTCCCGTCGCATGGCAAGGGTGTCGATCGGCAGAAGCTCGACCTGTCCGATGAAGGCGTCAAGCCTCGCTAGTCCCGCGTTGCGGCGGGGATCGCATTCACGACCCCTCGTCCGCAGGCGGCTGCAGGAGGCGATGCCCAAGGATTTGTATTCAAACCGAGCGGACCGCTGTCAAGCAGGATCGTACGCGTCACCAACTCCGGCCCTTGAGGTCGGCGGAAAACAGCTTCCGCGCAGATCGCCGTTCGCTTTTCAGACCTACCACGAGGCAGTCGATCGTTGCCTGCTGCTCCGCGACATCCTGTGTCTCCGACCACGACCGAATCAGCGTGCCCACGGCATCCGCGAGCGCGTTTGGATCCTTGTCTCTGGGTGCCGTCTCGGCAAGTTCCGTGTTCATCAAGGAGAGAGTGCTCGTGGCTCATAGGAGCCAGGCGGCGTTGTCGGCCAAGACCACAGGGACCCCGGCAGACTCTGCGATACCCTGCACGGCTCCCATGACGCAAGATACAGCCTCCTCGAATGCCACGAAGGCACGGTTCGACCGTGCCTGTCGCGCCAAGCCTCGAATGGTACCAAGCCGAATGAAGCCACGGCCCGTTTGGCGTGCCGGTAGGGCCTGGCTACATCGAATCGTAGTGGTCTGTCACAGCTTGGTTTTCGGGTAGACTGACTTGAGCTTGCAGCGGGCGTCGTCGTCGATCTTCATCCGTCAGTCCACGCCGCGCTGGCGTTCGTTGACGTCGCTCGACCATGCTGCCGTTTCGGCCTGCAGGGTCTACAGATCCCCGATCCGGCGGCCACTCAGGCACTGGCGCGTCATCACGCTCAGTTCGCACTCCGCGATGTTCAGCCAGCTGCCGGGCTTCGGCGTGCAGCAGAACTCGATGCGCCGCACCAGCTCGCGCGACCGGGCGGGCTCGAACACCTCGTACAACGCCCCCCTCGCGTGCGTGTTGAGATTGTCCAACACCAGACTGTATGGCCCTAATAGTGAGATCGCGATCCGCAACCAGTCGATCATGCTAAAGCAAGTAGGTCAGTCAGAATTGGAAGTTTGTGATGCCCGGGTAGGAACGCCTTCGCAACGTCGTGGAACGCGGGAAATACGCCCCGCTGTATCGAAGTCTCCGCATGCGGTCAGAACGGCGATGGCGGGTCTCGTTCACGGATATCGAGGCTGTGCTTGGTTTCACACTTCCAGAATCAGCGCGGCTGCACCGACCATGGTGGTCGAATCAGCGGAACAGACGCGGCTATGCGCATTCACTGGCTTGGCAACTCGCCGGAAGGAGGACGGCTGCGGTAGATCTTGAGCACGAATCGTTGGTGTTCGAGCGTGAGGAGACCATCGGCGAAAGGGCTCACCCGCACGGTTCGCCCACCCCTGCAGGCGGCAAGGCAATCGATCTCGACCACGTGTTCCCGCCACACAACCCTGGCGATTGGCCAGCCGGATTGTCGTTGCGACGCGAAGATCTCTACGACGACCGAGGCCGTTGAGCAAAGGATGTTCATTGACACCAACGTCCTGGTTCGAGCGCGCTTCACGGCCGCGCCCAGCCATGGCTTAGCTCGTGCCAGTCTGCGTGACGCCCTTGGTAGGAAGAGCGGCCCCGGATAAGTCGGCAGATCGTTCGCGAGTACCTTGCGGTTGTGACACGCCCTCAGATCTGGTCAGCGCCATTGCCAATGCCGGATGCACTTAGGGACGTTGACTGGTTTGTTTCCGAGTTCGACATTTTGGAAGACGGACCGGATGTCACCCACCAGCTAGCCGAGTTGTGTCGCGAGGTTTCAGTTGCGGGACGCCAAGTCCATGACGCCAATATCGTGGCAACGATGCTCGCTCATGCCGAGCAGCGCCTGCTCACTTTCGAACAAGACGACTTTCGACGTTACGCTAATCGGATCTCGCTGATCGATCCAGCACTGAGCGATTGACCAGTCACCTCGCAGCACGGCGCAGACCCTCTCAGAGCCAACCTACGGCAGGCAAAGCGGGTGACTGAACAGCTCTGAGATCCCTTGACCGCACTGCGAGGCCTATGCCTCGGCCTGTCGCCGGCGGCGAGACTCAGCACTCTGCTCAAGGTGGGAGACGCGTGGCATTGCCGCTCGAGTGCCGTCGTCTACTCGAGCCACGAGGTCATGGGCTGGAATTGCCCTGTCTGGCCACCTGCAACTGACCCAGATCTAGTGAGAGCGATTCCTTCCGCCGAAAGTTCGCCGACGTCTCCGCAGAGTTCCAGTACCAAGGGTGGTCTACGTGCTCTCGATGCATGATCCGCTCTATTTCGGAGACGGCGTCCGGTTATGCCTCCGTAAGGTCTCGCTCGCAGCTGACGTCTTCCTCGATCAGAAACAGATCCATGGGTTCGTCGGGAGTCGGTCGATAGCCTTCCACGGACCCTTGCGGACCGCCTGTTCCCTCGCGTTCTCCCAATAGAGGGGCCTGCCTGAGTCGAACCTCCCCGGATCGACGCTCAATAGCGGGACGAGGCTCGACCCGTCGTTTGACGGGACAGGGTTGGTTCTGGCTAGCTCGGCGAATGTCGGAAGCAGGTCGACGAGCCATACGGGCACACTGGACACTCCGGTGTGAGTTTGTCATTTTCGGATTTCGGATGCGGCTAAGTCATTATGCACCGGTCACATAACGATTCGCGCACTGCCACTATGTCACTACAGGATTTCTCGGCAGGGACTGAAGTCAGTCGAGCGGAGTGCGCGTCCGGACGCGGTGCGATTCGGGTTGGACGCCGACTGCCCGGGCCAGAGCGGCGGCCTCCTGGTCCGGACGGGTGTCGTGACGGCACTCGATCCGCTCCCCTCAGGCAGTCACTTGCGTCGTCGTCAGGCAGGTGCAGTTGGCCTACTTGCGACGGATCGTCGCCCAGCTGTTGCGCTTTCGTTGGGGCTCCAAGCGCCGCGGCACCGGGTCGTATCGACGCGGCTCCTCGTCGGGCATCACTCAGCGAGCCATCCCACAACCGGGGCTTGTTTGCCCGGCCTCGCGGCTGCGACCCTGTCATCCAGCTATAGCTACCCAAACACGAAAGCTCCCGTTCCGGCGTTCACTCACGGCTTTGCCGTCACATAAGATTGGAGAAGCTGCGGGCGCGTAGCTCAGTTGGATAGAGCATCTGCCTTCTAAGCAGAGGGTCCCAGGTTCGAGTCCTGGCGCGCCTGCCATTCGACTGGCTAGAGTCGAGGCGACAAACGCAACGCCTGCCTCGCTAGTCGGTCTTCCCCATACGGCACCGTCGCAGGTCGTAGCAGGTGACGCCGCCACAGTCACAGCCGCAGTTGCCCGTCCCCCGGTGGCAGAATGGCATCATGCGACTCGTGCTCGCCATTTTCCTCGGCCTGCTAGCAGCAGCAGGACTGCATGCCACACCCCACATCGTAGTCTTCCTCACCGACGACCTCGGAGGGGACGACACATCCGTCTACGGTTCCACGGATGTAGGCACACCCAACATCGAACGTCTCGCGGCGATGGGGATGACATTCGACAGCGCATTCGTAGCATCCCCGGCGTGCGCCCCGAGCCGGGCAGCGCTGCTGACGGGCATGATGCCAGCTCGCAACGGTGCCGAAGCGAATCACACGTACCCGCCCTCGACTGTCCCGTACCTTACGACCGCCTTGAAGGACTTAGACTACGAGATCGCCGTGTTCGGCAAGGTGCCGCACGGAAACGACAAGCCCGAGTACAACTTCGACTACTACTCGCATCCGAGAGTGGGTCTCGCTGCGAACGTCGCCAAGTACTTTGATCAGCGCCAGTCAGACCAGCCGCTCCTGCTGCTGGTAGGTGACCGGAGGCCCCACGTTCCCTGGATTGAGGAGAGCATTTACCAGCCGGACGAGGTCACCCTGCCGCCCTACTTCATCGATACCCTCGAGACTAGGCGGCACCGCGCCCGGTACTTCTCTGACATTGCCGGGCTCGACGCGGAGTTGGGCGAGGTGATGGCAATGGCGGACGAGCGCCTTGGCGAGGACGTGGTCTATGTGTTCACCAGCGACCACGGCGGACAGTGGCCGTTCGGAAAATGGAACCTCTATGACGCCGGAATTCGCGTGCCGCTGATCGTTGCTTGGAAGGACCAGATTCAAGCTGGGGCGCGCACCAACGCGATGGTGAGCTGGGTAGACTTGCTGCCGACCCTGATCGATCTGGCAGGCGGGACTGTTGCTCATCACATCGATGGTCGGTCCTTTGCGCAAGTGCTTCTGGGTAAGGAATCCGAGCATAGGGATCTCATTTTCACCACGCACAGCGGAGACGGGGTGTTCAACGTGTATCCGATCCGGAGCGTTCGCACGCGCAAATACAAGTACATCCTGAACCTCCTGCCCGGACACATCCACACCAACCACTCCGACATTCTCCGCAAGGACGGCGCTGGCGCGTACTGGGACTCGTGGGACAAGGCGGCCGCTTCTGACCAGAGGGCAGCGAAGATCGTTCAGAAGTACTTCGAGCGGCCCTCGGAAGAACTATATGACCTCTCGCGGGACCGTCTCGAACAGGTCAATCTCGCGGAGGATCCGAAATACACCGACATAGCGGCAGCACTACGAGCCGTTCTAGAGGACTGGATGGACGAGCAGGACGACCGACGGAGCGTATTCAACGCACCCTATCCAGCATCCGGGCCGAGGCCCGACGCCAAGGCGGTCGGTAGGTAGTTGGCAGCGGGAACGAACTCGATCTCATGACCGGGCGGATGACCGACCACGGAACGCTTGCTCGGAACCACCGCATTCCCTCCCTCGACAACCTCGCTGCGGCAAGCGGCAATGGGCCGTAGCGCACTGAAGAGCGGGCCGCAGCTGCCGGTGGGAGAATGGCCCCATGCAAGCTCTGTTGGCGGTATGCCTCGGCATGCTATCAGCCGCCGGACTGCATGCCCGCCCTCATATCGTCGCCTTCTTCGCCGACGACCTCGGCGGCGACGACACCACGGTCTACGGATCCAACAATGTGAGTACGCCGAACCTCGAGCGACTTGCGCAATTGGGGATGACCTTCGACAGGGCCTTCGTGGCGTCCCCTTCCTGTGCGCCGAGTCGGGCGGCCCTGCTGACCGGCCTGATGCCGGCCCGCAACGGAGCCGAGGCGAACCATACCTATCCGGTCCAGGGCGTTCCGTACCTCACCGCCACCCTGAAGCGCCTGGGCTACCAGATCGCGGCATTCGGCAAAGTCGGACACGGGGGCGAGAGACCTGAGTACAGCTTTGACTACTACTCCCACCCGAGAGTGGGCCTCGCCGCGAACGTCGCCAAGTACTTCGAGCAACGCCAATCGGACAAACCGCTCCTGATGATGGTGGGAGACCGCAGGCCTCACGTTCCCTGGACCAGGGAACGCACCCAGCGGCCCGAAGGAATCACATTGCCGCCATACTTCATCGACACTCTCGAAACTAGGCGGCATCTTGCGCGGTACTTTTCCGACATCGCTGGAATGGACGAGGAATTCGGCAAGGTGATGGCCTTGGCGGACCAGCGGCTCGGGGAGGACGTCGTCTACGTGTTCACCAGCGACCACGGTGGCCAATGGCCGTTCGGGAAATGGAACCTCTACGACGCCGGAGTTCGCGTGCCACTCGTTATCGGCTGGAAGGGCCACATCCAAGCCGGAGTCCGTACGGATGCCATGGTGAGCTGGGTTGACCTGCTGCCGACCCTGATCGATCTTGCTGGGGGAGTAGTCCCCGACCACATTGACGGCCGGTCGTTCGCTCCGGTGCTTCTGGGTAGTGCATCCGAGCACCGGGATCTCGTCTTCACGACGCACAGCGGTGCAGGAGTGGTGAACGTCTATCCGATTCGGAGCGTACGCACGCGAAAGTTCAAGTACATTCTCAACCTCCTTCCAGAGTCTCTCCACACCAATCCCTCCGACATCCTCCGCAAGGACGGAGCCGGAGCCTACTGGGATTCGTGGGACCAAGCCGCAGCAACCGACCAGAGAGCGGCCGGGATCGTCCAGAGGTACTTCGAGCGACCGCCCGAAGAGCTGTATGACCTCTCCCGGGACCGCCACGAACAGACCAACTTGGCTGGGGACGAGGATTACAAAGACGTTAAGGAGACCTTGCGAGCGGTTCTCGAGGACTGGATGGACGAGCAGGGCGACAAGAGGACCGTCTTCAGCGGCCCCTACCCCGCATCCGGCCCGAGGCCTGACGCGGATACAGTCAGCCGCCAATAGCCCCGTTGACCTAGCAGCACTGAGGCGCCCGATCCACTTTCGGCGACCATCGCTGACCCATCACCTACTGCCGGGCCCGTCCACGGAAAGAGACCGACCATTGGACCTGCGAAGGATCTCGCGGGACCTCGACGTTCGCGACAGGATCGTGTCCAAAGGGTGAACTCACCGCCGAGTTCCAAGTGGAGCCATTCTCGGTCGCAATCGCCCCGCGGAAGAGACGGGTCAAGGATCTACGACCGGCAGGAGGATGTGAGAGGGGCGGTCGGAGGAGTGGTAGACCGTCTGCCGGGCAACGACAGGATCGTCACTCGCTCCGTACGGTTTGCCGTTGTTAAGGTTGCGTGCGAACTGCGGGAAGTGGCTGCTCGTGACATGGACTCGAATTCGATGTCCTTGCTGGAAACGGTTCGCCGTTCCGATCATGTCGATCTCGAACTCATATGTCTCTCTTGGAACCATGAGCACCTGCCGGTCCAGTCCCTCCCTGTGGCGGGCGCGGAGGATTCCTTCCGCAACGTTGATCGACCGCCCGTCGGGGTAGACGTCAATGAGCTTGGCTACGAAATCCGTGTCAACCGCGCTGGACGATGCGTACACTACCAGCTTCACCGGTCCGACTATCTCCAAGGGCTCGGACAGGATCTCGGTCGTGTAGACCAGCACATCGGAGCGGTGCTCGATCGGGCGCTGGTCCCTTGGCCCTGACGGCGTGCCGACACCACAGCAGTTCGCCCCGCCCAAGCTGGGTACGGGATTAGCGGGGTCGTAGGCGTAGGTGTCTGCGGGCGACTTCCCTTTGGGGGCCTCCCAAGCAAGCCGACCGTCGCCGGGGGAGCCGTTCGCCCTCCCGCCGCTGTGCAGGTAGAGCGGCGTGTACTTGGTACCGGCCGGAGGGTACTCGGTCTCGTAGCGCCACTCGTTCCGTCCCATGACGAAGACCTTCACGGGAGGCTCGTCTTGAAGCCCATTGTCCAGTCCCTTGAGCCAGTGATCGAACCATCGCAGTGCCAGCGCGTTGGTGTCGACCGCCGCAGCCTCGCCCCAGTCCATGTCCCCTACAACTTGCGATACCCCGTGCTCCCATGGGCCGATGACCATGTGACTCCCTCTCCGAGCCTGCTCATTCGCACCGGACGTACTAACGCCGACGTAACCGCGCAGAGTTCCTTGGGCGAAAATGTCGAAGAATCCCCCCATCGTGTGGACTGGGACCGCGATCTTGTCGAAGTGCTCCTCGACGTTGAGCGGGCGCCAGTAGTCGTCGTAGTCCGGATGGGCTAGCCAGTCCTTGTAAAACTGGGCGTTCCGACCTACCAAGGACTGCATCTCGTTCAGCGGGAGGTGCCAGACCACGTTGTCGTACCGGATACCCTCGGGCCCGCCGGCCATCGTGTGAGGTCCCGTATTCTGCATGATCCGCGACTCCTGGCGGACAGGGCCCCACCCGAAGTTGAAAGCGAGCCGCCATCCCCCGTTGACCGTGATCCAATCGTGGTAGATGCTGGTCGACGCCACACGGGGAAAGATGGCCACTAGATGCGGCGGTGCCGCCTGCGCAGCACGCCACTGGACGTGGCCGAGGTATGAGCCACCGTCCATGCCGACCTTGCCGTTCGACCATGGCTGCACGGCAGCCCACTCGATCGTGTCGTAGCCGTCCGCCATGTCGTCCCGGAACGGCTCCCAGCGGCCATCCGACTCGTGCCGGCCACGAACGTCCTGGTAGACGTACACGTACCCGCGCCTGGAGAAATACACCGCTGCGGCATAAGCACTCGGATACCGTTCGGTCGAGTAGGGAGTCCGGGACACAATGACCGGGTAGGTACCCTCTGCTGCCGGGCGGTATACGTCGGCGTACAGGGTCACTCCGTCTCGCATGGGGACGGCGACCCGGTTTTCGATGAGGATGTCGTTCCGAGGTGGGGGCGAGACCGGAAACTCGGAGGCGAAGGCGGTGCCTGTCCAGATCGCCAGCACGACGACTTGGCGAGCAGCAACAGTTGGGGAAACTCGGATATTGAATGGGAACATTTGGACTCCTGACGGCACAAAGACAATGTCCTCAATGCCGTAGCAATCATACTCGCCGCCGAGCCGCCACGGACAGGTATTCTCCGCAACAAGGGTCGAGTCTAGGCGCCCCGCCGAAAAAAATCACCCTACAGGACCCTGGGCCTAGCAAGAGCCGCAACTGGAACTGCCTGTGCCCTACGCCTCGGGCCTAGCTCAAATCAATTTCTTCCCCTGTATTCCGATCGACAATAGGGAGATATAAGCCTATTGTATTCAGGCACTTAGGAGGATTATGATCCTAACATGAAGGGCTCAGACCGCCGGTTCATCACTCGCTCCCCTGAGAACAGCGAGACTCCGCTCGAGGCCTTCCGCAACTGGATCACTCCGAACGAGCACTTCTACGTGCGAAACCATTTTCGGGATCCCGACATCAGGGATGAGGGGTGGGTCCTACGGGTCCAGGGCTGCGTCGACACGGCGCTGTGGTACTCGAAGGACGATCTTTATGCGATGCCCCAGTCCAACCTGGTCGCCACCCTCGAATGTGCCGGCAACGGACGGTCGTTCTTGGACGGAGAAGTCCCCGGAGTGCAATGGGGTGCGGGCGCGGTCGGGAATGCAAAGTGGTCCGGTGTGCCGGTACGGTCGCTACTCGAACCCGCGGGAATCCAGGACGGTGCCGTCGAGGTTGTCTTCGAGGGTTCCGACACCGGGGTTGAGTCCGAAGCCGACGGCGAGGTCCGATTCGCGAGGAGCTTGCCCCTCGACATGGCTCTTCACCCCGACACGCTCATTGCATTGCGCATGAACGGCGAACCGCTCTCCAAGGAGCACGGCTACCCGGCAAGACTGGTCGTGCCGGGATGGTACGGCGTGGCTTCCGTCAAGTGGCTGAGTGCCCTGCGCGTAGTGTTGGAACCATTCCGAGGCTTCTTCCAGACCATCAAGTACACCGTCAAACGGAAGAGTGCGCGGGGGCTGAGCGAGGATGTCGTGGGAATGATGCTTCCCAAGTCGGAGATCACCCGTCCGCGCCGAGGGGATTGCCTGGCACTGGGAACCCATCTGGTAGAGGGTGTCGCTTGGGCGGGTCCCGAAGCGGTCGCAGCGGTCGAACTCAGCTGTGACGGCGGGGACTCGTGGCACCGCACCGAGCTCATTAGTCCGCAACGACGCTACACTTGGACGCACTGGAGGGTGGAGTGGGAGCCGCCGGGACCAGGGGCCTATGAATTGCTGGCCCGCGCCATCTCGTCATCGGGGGAGATCCAGCCCAGTCGCCACAATCCCTTGCACGGCGGATACCACATCAACTTCAGCCGGCCTCTTGAGGTCTCGGTCGCGGATGAGAGAACGAACAAGCGTCTCGTATTCGCGATCTAGGCACCGTAGGCCGATCGCGCGCAGCATAGCCGCGCTATCCGATTGCAGGCCTGGCGCATGTACCTGCCAGACCTTGGCGCTGTGACAGAATGGCTGACGGCCCAGCCAAGCAACGGTAGCGGTCCCACGGCGCAATGCTCTTGATCAGCAGGTCCCAGCGAGGCAGGAAAGTACTCTGCCTGGCCCTGACTCTGTACCTAGCGGCGGGCTGTACCGGTCCGGCCGAGCAGGAGTCTTCCGTTCCGGCGCAACCATCGGGACCACGGCCGCCGAGCCTCATGCCGGCACCGTGGATCTCGGCCGTTCAGCCCCATCGAGGCTTCAATGATGAGCCGGCTCTCGCGGTTACGCAATCCGGGGACGTGTTCCTGGGATGGATCAGTTACCGGGACGGAGCAGATTCGCTTGCCATTGCCCAGTACTCGCATGAGGGCGATCGGTTCCACAAGCACGAAGAATGGGTAGCCCTGAAGGGAGCGGGCACCTATCTGCTCGGGCTGACCGCGGTCGCCACAGAATCCGGAGCGTACTTCGTTTACGCACGGGAAGTGAGCGGCAACTGGGACATCTTCGCGCAGCACGTGGACGCATCGGGACCCGCAAAACCCGTCCCGATCGCGGTCGGACCGGCAACTCAGATCAAACCGGCGGCAGGCTGGAGGGACAACGTCCTGTACGTTGCCTGGGAGAGCAATCCCCACGCCAAGCGCCATATCCGGCTAGCAGCTCTGCGTAACGACCGAGTCAGCGAGCCGGAATCCGTGTCGAGCGAGAGCGACTCCAACTATGGCCCGAGCGTCGCGGTAGACGGCTCCGGCCGCGTGTCAGTCGCTTGGCACAGCTTTCGAAACCATAACTACGACATCTATCTTCGTCAGCGGTCACCCTCCGGACAGTGGGAGGTCGTACGCCGGCTCACCACGGCACCCGGCATCGATCGCCATGCTCTCCTCCTAGCCCGGGACCACGAGCTCTGGGTTCTCTACGAGCACGCACGAATGGCCAAGTACTTCGTCGGACGGACCAACGAACGGCACGTGGTGGTCGGCCGGGTCACTGCGAACGGACTCGAAGCCCCGCCCAACTACTGGGAAGACTCGCCTCTCGCTGAGAATCGCTCCGAATCGGCTTCCGCCACCTTCGACGCCAGCGGACGGCTCTGGGTCACGTACCAGCAACCCCGGGAACCGCGGGGAGGTTGGGCCGTTCGGCTGGTCGGGTACACGGGAGAAGAGTGGATCGGCCCGCGCGGCGTTTCACAGCGACGTTCCATGGACCGCCCCGCTCCAATCGCATCGAATAGCGACAGGCTGCTGCTGGCATTCCAGGCCGATAGCTTTTCGGACACATGGTCGCAGTCCGACCCGGACTTCACGGACAACGCCCGGTCTCAGATCCTGTTGGCCTCGGCCGATACCGGCCAGGCTCCGCCCCTGGCGCCATCCATGCGACTCGCGACCCTCGTCGAGCCGGAGGTCCCATTCGACCCAGCAACTCTGCACGAAACGTACGGCGAGGATGCCGAGACTCCGTCCATGACCTACAACGGGGAAACGTTCTACCTGTATTACGGGGAACTGCACGAGCACTCGGACATTTCCATCTGCAATCGCTGCGGGGACCAATCCCTGGACGAGAATTACCAATGCCGTCGAGACATCAATCGGCTCGATTTCGTCGCCATGACAGACCACGGATACAACATCGTCCCGTACCTCTGGAACTACTCGGCCAAAATGGTTCGCGCGAATTACGACCATGGGCGCTTGGTGACCTTCTTGGGCGAGGAATGGACTTCTAGTTTCGAGGACTACGACGAGAAGCGCCGTTGGGGCTACTACGGCCACCGGAACCTTGTCTTCGCCGATCCGTACTTCCCCAAGTGGTGGACGGCCTATACCGGCGATTCGCCTTCGGATCTCTGGACCGAACTGCGGGAGATGGAGGCGGACTTCGTGCAGATTCCCCATCAGCTTGCAGACACGGGCAACGTGCCGGTGGACTGGGACTATGCCGATGAGGAGGCCCAACCCGTGGCGGAGATCTTCCAGACCCGCGGCTCGTACGAATATGCGGGCGCGCCACGGCACGCGAACAATGCCACCGGCGAACCCGGCAATTACATCCATGACGCCTGGGCCCGCGGCCTCAAGATCGGGGTGATTGCCAGCCCTGATCACGGGGGAGGCCTTGGCAAGGCAGCTGTCTGGGCTCGCGAAAAGACCCGCGCCGCCATCCTGGATGCCATTCGCTCCCGCCGGACATTCGGCACGACAGCGGCTCGGATCCGGATTGACTTCCGTGTTAATGGCCATCTGATGGGCGAGGCCGCGAAGAGAACGGACACGCCCGTGATCGTCACGGCCGACGTGGAGTCCCCGGGGCGGATTCGGTCGGTCGAGATCTGCCGCAACAACGAATTCGTCTACTCAACGGAACCAGGCGGGCGCAAGGCCTCGATTGAGTTCATCGACCCGGAGCCCTTGGAAGGCTCGAGCTACTACTATCTGCGGGTGCTCCAGGATGACGGCGAGATCGGCTGGTCGAGCCCCGTCTGGCTCGACCAATAGACGGCTTCGAAGGGATCGTGCTCAGCCGCCTCGGGGCGCAGTCATCAACGGATGACCGAGCGTGTCGCCGTTGGCCTCGAAGCCGTCTCGATCGACGTCCACGAAGATCGGGTTGGTGTAGGCAACCGGGTGCATCTTGCCGTAGGGGTTCAGTCCCCAGCCCTTCTCGATGGTCGAGCCCTCTCCGATAGCGACAACGATCAAGTGAGCGTCCTGCTGGAGCATGACCCGAATGGACTCTTCGAAGCTCACGACGCCGTCCCGGAACAGGCCGGGATGCTCCTTCCGGCGAAAATCGAGTTGCTCCGGCTGTCTTCCGTTGACGAGGACCTGAACGCGGTCAATCTCCAGCCAGTTCGGAGTCTGGACTCGCACCTGTAGGTCGACGAAGCCCTCGCTGATCACGGTCGATCCGATCGGCAGGCCGTCGGCGGTCTCGACTTCGAGGAACGGGCCGTTGGTGATCATCATGCGACCGGACTTTGAGTTGCGGATGATCTCCTCGTGATCAATTTCGGCCGGACGGTCAGTCAAGCTCGGCACATAGGTCCGCCACCCTCCGACGCCGTTGTCAAAGATCCGGTGGGCATCGCTAACCGCGACGCACCAGACGCGCCGACCTTGGTTCAACAGCTGGAGCCAGCCGAAAGTGCGGTTCGGCCCGGTCCGCGTGCGGTACCGCGGATCCAGGTTGAGGATTTCCGCGCTCCAGACCTCAGCTGCGTCGATCAAGTCCTCCAAGCCAACGAAGCCGCCATCCTCCACACCATCGCGGTTTCTGTCGAAGAACACGCCGCTAACATCCGGATGGTTTGCCTGTACCCAGCGATCCGGCCCCCCGCCGAAGAGGCCGATGCGGTTCCGGGCGTTCGGTCCGGGGTCCACCCTTGAGCCCCCGTCGAGTGTGGGCGTTCCCCAGTTCCGCAGGGTGATTGCGTTGATGCGCGGATCGAAGTGCCAAAGGGGTGCCCCTCCGTTCTGGGTGAGGGGATCGGGCTCGATGGGAAAGGAATTGAAGTGCTGCCCGCTGCCGGTGAGCTCGATGCCGGGCACGGTCTTGATCCGGCCAGACAGTCCGAGAGCCTCGATCTGCGGAGTCCAGTCGTACAGCCGTTGGTGCTCCGTGGTTGGAGCGAACTCGATGTGCTCGGCGGCGAAGTTGATGATTCGATCCCTCGTGCTGCAGTAGTTGTCGCCGCTCGGCGTCGAATGCGCGTGGTAATCCGTGCTGACCCAGCCGGTCGTGTCGACAGTCCGCTCCATGACCGCTTCGACTTCCACCGTGTCCCCGTTGTCAACCTGGATCCGGCTTTCCACGAGATCGAACTCAGGCCCCCGCGAGACTCGGAGCAAGTAGCTGCCGGGGGGCACTTGCTGCTCCACGAGGCCGTCATGCGACTGGTACTGATGATTGCCCCCGTGAGCCCGGTAGTCCGTTCCGAAGTTGGGAGTGGGAGTACCGTCCACCCCGATGAATTGCACCTTGCCAGGAGATGGACGGCCACCCGCATCTCGGATCTCAACCTTTACAAGCGAGGCTACCGGCACCTCCCAGTCGAGCCGGGTCTCCCGGTTGCGGTTCACAGAAATATCCATCTCCGCAAGATCGCGGCCAATGTCCTCGAATCGGGCTCGGTAGTTTCCGACCGGCAGCCGGAACGCGACCCGGCCCTCAGAGTCCGGGTACTGAGCCACGGATTCGCCATCGATCGATACCCGCACGGCACCGTGTACTGCCGGCTTGCCTTGAGAATCTCTGACCGTTCCGACCACCTCGCCGCTAGACCCCTCTTCCGCTGCCAGCACCCCGTATGCGGACAATGGCGAATCTCCCACGGCGATCCGAATCGCAAACCTGCTTTCCTGACCTGGCTCCAAGGTGACCTCCCCAGGCAGGTCGGAGCTGTCGTCGGACCCTACGGCATATGCCCGCTTGTCGAACGGGTCGACGCTGTCACCGATCCGAATGCCCGCAACTTCCTGCTCGCTGACAAGCCCCTTCCAGACGGGAGCCGGAGAAATTGCAACCGGGGCCTGGGATTCGTTGCGATAGGTCGATGTCACCAGCACGTATTGCCAGCCGGGTTCCAGTCTGTATTCGTGACGCGTATACAGTCCGCCGCTCATCTCAGCGGTGCGAACGGCCTCGACGATAGCCGGTCCCGCTGAACCGTCCGACACGACCTTCACGAACGACAGATAGCCCGATTCTCCGCCAGGCCGCAGGGCAGTCAGCTGGTCGTTCCCTGCCCCCCGCAAGTCAAGGTCGTACAAGCACCCCTGCAGGACGGAAGTGTATTCCGTGGTCATGTTGGCGCGCCGGAACGGCTGTGCCCCCGATACGAGGGCATGAATCCTGTCATTCCTGAGAACAAAGTCTCCAGGCAAGCCGTCAGCCTCCTTTCCGGTCGGCATCTGGTCGGTCTGGCCACGACCGACTTCGAATGCTTCCGCACGGTCCCTCTGGGCGTTCGAGCCCCAAACGAGGAGGATCAGGAAGAGTGTGATGAGGACTGGACGGATTCCCATGGAGTTCCTAGCAGACCGGACGCGCACAGGCCCATTCTAAGGGGTCTGCTGGCCATTGCCGAGTTCTCGCATCCCACCTTTCGATGCGCCCACCGATTCCGGCATACATCGGCGCCGAATGGGCGTATGATCCTAAACGGGGAGAGTTTCCATGCATACTCGGCACCACCTCGCTATCCCGTTTGCGTTTCTTGGGTTCTGCATGACAGCGTGCAGCGACTCAGCCGGAGATGGCGTCCAGACCGTCGCGGAGAGTCCGAGCGGAGCCCGGACGGAGGCTGGGCAGTACATCTCGTGGAAGGAGCACATCATCGACGACCTCGAGACGGGAGGCGTTCCGATCGCCGGCAGCGACGGCCTCGAAATGGCCGACCTGGACCTCGACGGGCACGAAGACATAGTGTCTGTCCACGAATCCGACACGGAATACGACGGGGTGGCTGACGGTCACATCCGGTTAGCGTTCGGATCCGCGGACCCAGACGAGTGGACACTCGTCACCTTGGCCGAGGGGAAAGAGGCCGGCGCGGCCGAGGACGTGTCGATCGCTGACATGAACGGCGACGGCTTCCCGGACATCATCGCGGCTTGCGAATTCGCGCACCTAATCTACTTCCAGAACCCGGGAAAGGACGCACGGTCGGAGCGTTGGGAGCGCATCATCCCGTCATCTGCTAGCGGCCGCGGTTCGTACATTCGCGTGTTCTTTGCCGATTTCAACGCAGACGGCAGGCCCGAGGTAGTGGCCCCCAACAAGGGAACTCAGGCCGGTGACAGTAGCGAGACCATCCCGCGGGCGATCAGCTGGTTCGAGATCCTGGGTGACCCTCTGGACGACAAGTCCTGGAAGGAACACGAGTTGACGAGAGTGGCCGTTCCAATCAACTCTCGACCGGTGGATCTTGACAGCGACGGGGACCTTGACATCCTCGCCTCGTCCCGCGCCGAGGCACGTATGTTCTGGTTCGAGAACCTCGGGGGCGAATCCGTGTCCTTCAAGGAGCACGGGGTGGAGGTCTCGGCACCGGAAGGGTACGAGATCACGCGCATGACGGGCTTCATGTTCGGCTTTCTCGACTTCAACGGGGACGGTCGACTCGACGTTCTGCTGTCCGAGGGCCGATCCAAAGTCGTCTGGCTCGAGCATCCGGCGGATCCGGGCGAGCCGTGGAAGCTCCACTGGATCGGGACGATGGAGCCCGACTCCGCAACCGGCCTCACCTTGGCGGACATCGACGGCGACGGTGACGATGACATCTTTTGTGGAAGCTACAGCGGACCGCCGCGCGACAGGGACGGCGAGAACGTCACCGCAGCAATGGCCCTCGGTCGGCTCGCCTGGTTCGAAAATCCCGGCAACGGTGACGCTGAGTGGGTCAGGCACGACATTACGCGGCGGAAACGAGGGATGTTCGACATGGCAGTCGCGAAGGACATGGACGGAGACGGGGACATTGACTTCGTGGGCACGCGCGGCAATAGCGTGCCCTATGACGGCGTCTACTGGCTAGAGCAGGTACGGACTGCTACGCCCGAAGCCGTATTCGCGCGTGCCCGCGAAATGGACAGCGAAGAGATGCCGCTGCCGTAGGGATTCCAAGGAGTTTGAACGGAACCGGACTGCGAGCCGGCCAATTGGGAGCGGGAACCGATTTCCGGTCCGGTTCCGAAGGCGGGATGCCGACCCAAGAGGCGGGGCGAGGAATGGCTTCCCTATTGAGCCGGAGTGACAAGCAGTAGTTGCCCCGATTGCGGGGCGATCTGGTGATTGTTGACCATAGGAATCTATGGCCGATCACATCCTCGCTTGCGACGAGGGAACGAGTAGCGCGCGGGCGGTTGCTTTCGACCGTGAAGCCCGAGCAGTTTCCGCCTCCCAGCATCCAGTACAGAGCGCCTACCCCCACAGCGGTTGGGTCGAGCAGAATGCAGAGGAAATCTGGGACACGCAATTGCGGGCTGCACACGAGGCTGCGGAACAATCCGGTGGCTGGAACGCGATAGCCGCCATCGGCATCACCAACCAGCGCGAGACAACGATCATCTGGGACAGAGCCAGCGGCAAGGCGGTCGCTCCCGCGATCGTATGGCAGTGCCGCCGCACCGCCGACGCATGCGGCGCGCTCAAGGCGGCCGGCCACTCGGATATGGTGAGCGAAAGGACTGGACTCGTCCTCGACCCATACTTCTCCGGGAGCAAGATCCGCTGGATCCTGGACAATGTGCCGGATGCTCGGCGGCGCGCCGAAGCCGGCGAGCTCGCATTCGGCACGGTGGACAGCTGGCTGGTGTATCGATTCAGCGGCGGAAGGGAGCACGTCATCGACCGCACGAATGCGTCACGCACCCTGCTGATGAATCTCCGTACCGGTCAGTGGGACGACGCGATGCTCTCGATGCTCGGCGTGCCGAGGGCAGTGCTTCCGCGGATCGTCCCCTCCTGCGGAGTAATGGCACGAACCGATGGCGACCTCCTAGGCAGAGAGATTCCTATCGCTGGCATCGCGGGCGACCAGCAGGCCGCCCTGTTCGGGCAAGCCTGCTTCCGCGAGGGACTCGTCAAGAACACCTATGGCACCGGGTGCTTCGCCCTGATGAACACCGGCGAACGCGCTTCCCGGTCGGAGCACCAGCTACTCTCCACAACAGCAGCCTCGGCTCCCGGCAAATCGGAATTCGCGCTCGAGGGGGCCATTTTCGTGGCCGGTGCTGTCGTGCAGTGGCTGCGAGATGAACTGGGTCTGATCGCCACGGCTGCCGATTCCGAAACCGCGGCTCGGGCCGTCCCTGATACCGGAGGAGTCTATCTGGTCCCGGCCTTCACTGGGCTCGGCGCCCCCTACTGGAACGCCGAAGCGCGGGGCCTGCTCGCCGGGTTGACGCGCGGGGCCCGCTCGGAGCACATTGTGCGGGCCGCGCTGGAGTCTATCGCATACCAGACCCGCGACCTCGTAGAGGCGATGGAGTCGGACTGCGGGACCGGTCTCGCCGAACTACGCGTGGACGGGGGAGCGACCGCGAACGACTTTCTGATGCAGTTCCAAGCCGACATCATCGGAGTCCCGGTGGTGCGGCCGGCATACGCCGAAACCACCGCCTTGGGTGCCGCCTTTCTGGCCGGCCTAGCGACCCGCTTCTGGAGCGGCACTGACGAGCTGGAGCGGTTCTGGAGCATCGACCGAAGATTCGAACCATCGATGGCGGAATCGAGACGGAAGGACCTATACGAAGGCTGGAAGTCCGCTGTAGCCCGGACGTTGTAAGCTCGGAGGCCACTCAGCCATCAACGGCTACCAGGTAAGGTTCGAACTGATTTCGCAGCACGCTGACGCCCAGACCCGGGGCCTCCGGCATGTGCCATCGGCCGCGATCGAGTCGGATGGGGCTCGCCACGATCTCCGTGCGGAACGGATTCTCGGTCCGGTCACATTCAATCAGCTTGCTCTCCCGCGTGAGGGTGAACGGCTGTCGCGGCCGTGCCGCATAGAAATGGAGGGCAGCTGCCTGGCCGATTGCGGAGCCCCAGGCGTGAGGCGTGACGTGGATACCGGTCAAGGACCCAAGAGTGGCGATCTTCATGGCTTCAGTGATTCCGCCGCAAGCACAGATATCCGGCTGAGCGAAGTCAAGTGCTCTTGACCGAAACCAACGCTCGAAGCCGAAGCGGGTGGATTCGCACTCGCCGCCCGCGAGGGGAATGCCCGTTTTTGCCTTGACTTCCAGATATGCCTCGGGGTCCAGGGGCGACACGGGTTCCTCGAACCAGTGAATCCCATCCCGTTCGATCATCCGGGCGAGTCGGATGGCCTCGATCGGGGTGTATGCGTGATTGGCATCGACAGAGAGCTTCACGTCGGAGCCGAGGAGGCTCCTCATCAGCGCCACCAGTTCGGCGTCGCGGTCGATTCCCTGCCCGACCTTCATCTTCACCGCCTTGAATCCGGCATCAAGGCACGTATGCACCTCGCGTTCCCAGCGCTGCTCCAGCGGCTCGTCGCCTCCGAAGTAGAAGCCAGTCCAGTAGCACTCAATGGAATTGACCGCCTCCCCACCCAGTGCCCGATACAGCGGAAGACCCGAGTCCTGAGCCTTCAGGTCCCAGCAAGCGATATCCAACGCCGAGAGGGCGGCGAGCATCACGCCCTTCTGGCCGTAGTCGATCGACCGGGCGTACAGGAGTTGCCAAAGCGATTCAACCGCGCGCGGGTCCCGCCCGAGAAGCAGGGGCCCCAGGAAGTTCGTGACGATCGGGGCCGTGACGGCTGCCGGACCGTAAGCCTCGCCCCAACCTTCACGGCCGTCGTCCGTTGTCACGCGCACGAGCATTGCCTCGCGATGGCTATAGGAAAACTGGGAGAAGCTGAAAGGCGCATGCAATGCGGCGCGCAGACGGAAGGCGTCAATGCGGCCGATTCGCATCGAGTTGATAGAATACCGCTTCAACCATGAAGGCAATTCGCATTCACGAGCATGGCGGCCCCGAAGTGCTGAGCTATGAGGATGTCCCGGAGCCCGAAGCGGGCACCGGAGAGGCCGTCGTTCAGATCGATGCGACGGGCGTGAACTTCATCGACATCTACTTCCGTACGGGCCTGTACCCGGCCAAGTTGCCCATCACGAACGGCCAGGAGGGCGCTGGCACCATAACGGCCATCGGGTCTGGCGTGACGCAGGTCGAGGTCGGGGACCGTGTGGCCTACACCGGGGTCCACGGCTCGTATGCGGAATACGCGGTGGTCCCGGCCGATCGACTCGTCAAGGTACCGGCTTCGATCAGCACCAAGATTGCAGCGGCGGCATTGCTGCAGGGGATGACCGCTCACTACCTGATCCGGTCGACGTTTCCCCTGAACGATTCCCACACTGCCCTGATCCACGCCTGCGCGGGAGGGGTCGGACTGCTCCTGGTAGCCATGGCCAAGAAGTTCGGGGCTCGCGTCATCGGCACCTGTTCGACCAGGGAGAAGGCCTCGAAAGCGCGAGCAGCCGGCGCGGACGAGGTCATTCTGTATGGCGACCAAGACTTTGAGACCGAATGCAAGAAGCTGACGGACGGCCAGGGTGTGGACGTCGTGTACGACTCGGTCGGCAAGGCAACCTGGACGGGAAGCCTGAATAGCCTGAAGCCCCGAGGCATGATGGTGACGTTCGGAAACGCTAGCGGGCCAGTGCCGCCGCTTGCGCCACTGGAACTGACCAAGCGGGGTTCTCTGTTCCTGACCAGGCCGTCCCTATTCGCATACGTGTCGACGCGCGAGGATCTCAATTGGAGATCGTCGGACGTGTTCGAGTGGATCGAGGCCGGCGACATAGATGTTCACATAGGAGGGGAGTTCGCATTACGCGATGCGGCCGAGGCGCAAACCCGTCTCGCGGGACGTAGAACGATGGGCAAGCTCCTCCTTGTCCCTTGAGTTTTCCTTCGGGATAACTGGCTTTCGATCAAGAAGACCGGGTACCCCGGCGGGCTTGTTAGGGCTACTAGCACCAACTGCGGACAGTTGCGACCTGTCGGCAACAGTTTCCCGGTCGTCCATTCATGCTCACAAAGAAGCCTGAATCGTTCCCTTGAGAGCCTCGCAGCGAGCATTGGACCGCGCCATGACTTCCCGTCCATGCATGAGGGGTTCCTTGGCAGAAGATCGCTTTGCCCCCCTACCACCACGGCGGAACACCGATGGCGCGGAAGCAAAGCATGTAGGCGGCCACAGCCAGAGACGCACACGAAACAGCGAGCGCGTGATAGTAAGCGAACCGTCCGGCACGCTGGGGGCCCGTCCTCAGTGCGTAGATGATGCCGAACAGGGCAAGGACGACGAAGGTCCAGGAGAAAAACACGTATGCCACCCCGGTCAACGACGCTCCGCCAAATCGGTCCACCGAGCTGGTGCCGTCGCCGGCCCGACCCAGGACCGCCTTTGTTGCGTGGGCCGCGAAATAGCTCATCACCGCAAGGAATGGCCAAACGGACACCTTGAGGGATCTCCGGTGGTATCTCCCGGACAGCCGCAGTGAAATCAACGCAATCACCCACACGGGGCTACTGACCATC
The DNA here is from genome assembly GCA_964461235.1 of uncultured Bryobacterales bacterium. Classification (GTDB taxonomy): domain Bacteria; phylum Acidobacteriota; class Terriglobia; order Bryobacterales; family UBA6623; genus VXMF01. Next base: position 29,219 of record CAYWUV010000064.1, read on the forward strand.
AGTGACCCGAGCAGAAGAAAGCCGATCTGCTCAAGCCACACAACCACGGCAGCAACCTTGGCAAAGTTGCCAATTTCACCCTGAAGGTAACGCGTACCATCCGGACCCTCCACGAGGGCGAGCGTGGCAACTGGAGACGGCCTCCGCCTGAATGCTCGACCACCCACGGGATAGAACTCGATAGCCCGGCCGTCATGGCTCACGGTCAATCGATCATCAACCGCAGCTACTCGGGCAACCCCGGCCATGCGTTCGGCGTACCGAGCAGCCTCTTGGCGAGGAGTCACTGGCCGGTAGTGACCGGTCCACCGGTGAATCTCCGCCGGCATCTGTACGACTGGCTGCTTGCTCCGCGGTTCCACATCACGGACCAGGTACCCTCTCGCAAGGTCGCGCACGCGGCGAAACAAGGGAGCGTTCGAGTGCGAGACGAAAACGCAATACCCGAGTCCCTCGTTGGGGAGGTATCCGTATTCGGAGCGATACCCCGGCATCCCGCCGTTGTGCCCCCGGAACACCAACCCTGCTTCCCGCCAAGAGGCGTTGCCGAGTCCGTAGCCAAAGTCTGAGAGCATCTCGGATGAGAGGGTCGTGTTGGACCGTTCCATGCGCTCGATCGAACTCGGAGAGACGAGGCGCCGGCCGTCAAGTTCCCCGCGATTGATCAGCATGCGAACGAAGTTCGCCATCTGGAGTGGCGTGACGTTCAATGCGCCCGAAGGCCGCACCACGATGTGACGGTATGCGACCGCCCCTCCGCTTGCGTCGTAGCCCTTGGCCAGCCCGTCCCGGATCCCTTCAGTCAACAGGAACGAGGCGCCGGTCATCCTTAAGGGCCGAATGATCTCATCCTCCACAAATTCCTCGAAGAGCCGTCCGTCCACTTTCTGGACTATGTAGGCCGCCAATGCGGGGCCGGCGTTCGAGTAAGACCAATGCAGGCCCGGAGGCCAGCGGCTGTAGAGCGATTCGCTGACATGATCCAACCCTTGGATAAGACTGAGAGGACTGGGATCGTTGCTGGCGTAGTCCTTGAGGCGCAAGTCGTCGAGCCCTGCGGTGTGCTCCATCAGATGGACGAGCCGGACTGGATCGTCGTGCTTCCATTGATTGCGGACATCGATTTCCGGTGCCAATTTGGCAACCGTGTCGGTCAGCCGCAACTCGTCTCTCTCCGCGAGGATCAGAGCGGAGAGGCCGACGAAGCTCTTGCTAATGGAACCGGCCCTCCAATACGAACTCTCCGTCGCCGGCCGACCGGAGTCGGGATCAGCCGTGCCAAGGCCTGCCGCCCAGACTGTCTCATCGCTGGATACGAGCGCGATTCCTACTGCACCTCTGCCGTTCCGGTCCACTTGTTCCTGGATAGCCGACTTGAGCTTAGCGAGCGAGGCGGGGCCTTCCTGGCCACCCAGGCGCTGGTGCAGGACTGTGACGAGCAACAGCCCAACAAGTAGCGGGCTTCCGAGCCGTTGCGATGTCACAACCACGACTCCACGGAACACGGCGGCACAGCAGTTCCAATTCTGAACGACTTGACTGGCACCGTCCCGTGGAGATTAGACCGCGGCCTCGGCAGTCGTGCCCAGGTGTCTGCAGCCTCAACGAGCGTTTCGAGTATTCTTCCGGATCGGTACAGCAACCAATCGGGTTCGCGTGAACGTCGTCAGCATTCGAACGTTGCCTCGGGTCCCGTGCCGCCCCCGAGCAGCCAAGACCAACAGTCCGTCTTGACCCGGTAGGCTACGGTAGGAAGGGCTGAGCCAGTGCCATGCCGGGGCGGTACTCCCATTCCGAGCTTGAAGCGATGCTTGCGGAGGATGAATCCCAGCTCGCTGAAAGGAAAAGGTCGCCTAGCGACGGGGAGGCGATCCGTCGCAACATTTGCGCGTTCTCGAACGACCTCCCGGGCCTCGGGAAGCCGGGAGTCATCTTTGTTGGCATTGAGAATGACGGCAGTTGCGCAGGGCTGCCAGTTACCGATGAAGTCCTGCTCAATCTGGCAAACATGAGGGACGACGGCAATCTTCAGCCGCTGCCCTCTCTCGAAATCGAAAAGTGCACTCTTCTAGGCTGCACAATTGCGCTGATCTTGGTTCAGCCTTCGCTCTTTCCGCCGATGCGCTACCGAGGTCGGGTTTACGTGAAGGTCGGCCCCTCTGTTCGTCTAGCAACGGCAGATGAGGAACTCAGGTTGGTCGAGCGTCACCAGGCCGCGCATATTCCGTTCGACATGCGAACGGCACCAGGAACGAGACTGGAAGACCTTGATCTTGAGTACGCGACGAACCAGTACCTGCCAAGCGCCGTCGCTCTGGATATCCGGGAACAGAATCAGCGACCACTGCACCAGCAACTTCGGTCGCTTCGCCTTGCAGAGGGAAGTGCGGTTACCTGGGGTGCACTGCTGGGAATCGGCCGCGACCCACAGTCGTGGGTCCCGGGTGCGTACGTTCAGTTCGTGCGCGTGGACGGATCGGATATCACCGACCCAATCCTCGACCAAAAGCAGTTGACGGGCCGTATCGGCGATATATTGCACGCCCTTGATGAGATCGTCAAGCTCAATATCACGTTCCGAACTACCGTAGCTGGGCAGACAAGGGAACTGAGGCAACCGGATTATCCGTTCCCGGCCCTGCAGCAACTGGTCCGCAACGCCGTGATGCACCGGACGTATGAAGGCACAAACGCCCCGGTAAGGATCTATTGGTATTCCGATCGGATTCAGATTACGAGTCCGGGCTCACTCTACGGCAAGGTCAATCCAGAGAACTTCGGAAAGGGCGGAACGGATTACAGGAATCCACTGGTGGCCGAAATCATGCATCACCTCGGGTTTGCCCAGCGCTTTGGGCTCGGTATCCCCTTGGCTCGTCGCGAACTCGATGAGAATGGCAACCCGGAGCCGGAATTCGAGTTTCTCACGTCCCATGTTGCGGTCACAGTGAGACCGGCACGATGAAGACCATTGCATTCTTCAATAACAAGGGAGGCGTAGGAAAGACCTCATTGGTCTACCATCTCTCCTGGATGTATGCCGATCTTGGCCTTAGTGTCATTGCGGCAGACTTTGACCCGCAAGCGAATCTGACCGGAATGTTCCTGGACGATGCAAGGCTTGCTGAACTTTGGTCGGAACCCACTACCCGGAGGACTGTCCATGGTGCCCTCCAACCTCTCCTGGAAGGAACGGGCGATGTCGTTCCACCCCACCTCGAAGAGCCGACCCCCGGCCTGCGTCTCGTCGTTGGCGATCTTGCGTTGTCTACTGCCGAGGATGAACTCTCCAGCCAGTGGTCAGACTGCCTTGACCGGAAGCCACGAGCGTTCCGAGTGATCTCAGCCTTGTGGAGGATTCTGGAACTCGCCGCGACTCGATCTGAAGCAGACCTGGTGCTGATTGATGTCGGGCCGAACCTCGGGGCGTTTAACCGAGCGGCTTTGGTGGCAGCTGACTACGTGGTCGTCCCGCTGGCCCCCGATCTGTATTCGTTGCAGGGCCTCCGGAACCTCGGACCAACTCTTCGTCGCTGGCAAGAGGAGTGGTGTGAACGGCGGGAACGCAATCCAGTTGCCGACCTGCCAATACCCACGGGTACGATGCACCCTATCGGATATGTCGTAATGCAACACGCGGTTCGACTGGACCGGCCAGTAAGGGCCTATGCGAGATGGATGGAGAGGATTCCAACCGTTTATGTCCAAGCGGTATTGAATGCAGCAAACCCGAAAGCAGATTCCATCGATGGCGACGCCAATTGTCTCGCTACGCTCAAGCACTTTCGCAGCCTGATGCCCATGGCACAAGAGGCAAGAAAACCCATGTTCAGTCTCAAACCTGCGGACGGAGCCATCGGTGGCCACGCAAACGCAGTCAGTGCGTGCTATCGGGATTTTCGTGATCTCGCACACAGCATTGCTGGACGAACCGGTGTGAATTCTCGACAACTTCTGTCGCACGGATCCACTATCCAAGTAGGGCTGTCCTGAGCGATCAGAAATCACCAGTCACTATCTCGCGGATCGTGGTGATCCATCGAGCTACCTATGTGACCGGTGACCGTGGGATGGTGCAACGGGTCGGCGTGCCCGGCCGTGCCGGACCGAATCCCTCAAGCCCTGGAGGGATCCCGCGGCCCAGAGTCGTGCCCACTCACGGTGTTCGACCCATTCGGAATCGAAGGCTATGGGGTAGGCGGGCGTCAAGCTCACCAGGCGCTCGTGCCTCTCAGATCGGATCTCACTGAGCATCCGTTGTAACCCGTGTCGCCCCGGCAAGTCCAACGAGAACGATCCACTTCGCATTGCCGCCATGATCCCCGGCGACGGACTCGGGCGCATCGGCATCACGTTGTGCCCGGGCAACAACGACCCTCACGGGTGCGTCCGGCACTGGGACCGCGACCAGGAGGTGTATCCCTCATAGGATTCACCTCCTGGATCTAGATCTGGATGAGGTCATGCGGTGAGGGGGCACGGCTGTCATCACCTTGATTGCGGACGAGGTGTTGGACGCCTTGCATGTGCCCGGTCTGCCCGAGGCAGCGCAGTACCCGTACATGGAGTGATAGCAGGGTCCGGAGTCTGGCCATCCGATGCGGCACCGGAACCAGCAAACCCGACCAATCGTGGCCTGAATCGCATTCCTGGCATCGAGAGAAACACCCCTCAGTCCGGGCAGGAACACTGCAGGAGGTTTCATGCGCCTCGATCAGCTTTGATCCGGGCATGCGAGTTCCGGAAAATCTGACCGCCCAGATTCCGGAAATTCTGGCCGGTTCGTC
>CAYWUV010000065.1:0-33952 GCA_964461235.1 uncultured Bryobacterales bacterium
CACGCTCGGGTCGGTGAGGGGGGAGGCTCGGTAACGACCTCCCCTACTCGGCTGCTCTGCAGGGGAATCGCGGTACCGGTTCGGGCCGGTCGTTGACCGTGGGTTCGTGCGGCCGGTACCTTGGTACTCGCCATGGGTACGGAAGATCTCGGCTTAGGGAATGCGATTCTCTCGCTGGTTGCTCCGGATCGCGGGGGCCTGCGGCCGATCCCGCTAGCTCCGTCGTCCCCCCTCGAGTGCCCGGAACTGGATGCGCTCCGGTCCATGTCCCCCAATGACCTCTTGGACGGCAGCCCCGTGCAGTCGCCCGACGACGCGCAATGTGTCCGGTCGGGCCTGTTCCTCTATTTCAGTGCGCTCGACGAATCGCACCGGATATCACAGGGGGTCCGGACGGCGACGGGGAGCTACTGGCACGGCATCATGCACCGGCTCGAAGGGGACTGGAGCAACGCGAAGTACTGGTTCCGGAGAACCGGGGAGCATTCCGTGTTGGCGGACCTCGAGCGGGAAATCGGCGGGCGCTGGGATCCGTACGACTTCGTCGATCGGTGCCGGGCTGCGTCGTCCACCGGAATCGGTGCCGGACGGCTCGTTGACTTGCAGATGCTCGAGTGGCAGCTGCTGCTGAGCCATTGCTGCCGGGCCGCGCTCGGAAGCTAGGCGATGGACGATACCCGGCGGCTGTTCCTTGGGGTCGATGGCGGGCAATCGTCTTCGAGGGCCGTGATCGGCGACGAGGCCGGGCGGGTTCTCGGCCGCGCCGATGGCGCGCCCTGCAATCGCGCGACAACGGGGCCCGGGCAGGAGCGGCTCGGCAGGGCGACGGGTGACCTGCTCCGTCGCTCGCTCTCTTCTGCGGGGCTGCCGGAAGGGACGGCGTTCGAAGCGGCCTGCTTCGGCATGAGCGGGGGACCCGACGACAAGCGGTCGATCCTGGCCGGATTGGTTCCCGGCGCTTCGGTCGATGTGACCAATGACGCGGAAGTCGCATTGGAAGGCGCGTGCGGGGGAAGCCCAGGGGTGGTGGTGATCGCTGGCACGGGGTCGATCGCCTTGGCACGGGACGCCGCCGGGAACACGACCCGGTGCGGCGGGTGGGGCTACGTCTTCGGCGATGACGGGAGTGCCTTCGACATCGTCCGCCGGGCCTTGCGCGCGGCACTGGCGTCAGAGGAAGGTTGGGGCGCACGCACCGAGCTGCGAGAGGTGTTCCTGCGGGCCTCCGGATGCCGCACGGCGAACGAGGCGCTGCATCGCTTTTACGACCCGGACTGGCCCCGCGACCGCGTCGCCTCCCTCGCCCCATTCGTGGACGCGACGGCTCGTGAAGGCGACGGACCGGCCCGGGCTGTGCTCGAAAGGGCCGGGGAGACGCTCGCAAGGCTCGCAAGGCGTGCCGTCAGGTCGCTGCGCGTACCCTTGGAGCAGCCGACTGTGTACCCCCTCGGCGGGGCCTTCCACAGCGCTTGGGTACGGGACTCGTTCGATGCCGGGCTGCGGACTCGCGGACTGGAGCCCGGCCAGCCGGCACATGACGCTGCGGTCGGGGCGCTTCTCCGCGCGTACCGGGCGGCCGGTCTCGTCGTGTCGGTCCGGGAGCAGGAATGAGTTCCTTCGAGCGGATGCTGAGCCGTGCGGACCGGCACTTGACCGCGTCCTGCCCGCACATGCGAGAAATGGTCCGTCGCGTGGGTCCCTGCGGCCTCCGAAGACAGCCGGACGGCTTCCTGATGCTGGCCCGCTCGATCACGGCCCAGCAGATTTCCGGGGCGGCGGCCCGCGCGATTCGCTCGCGCCTCGAGGCGATGGTCCGTCCCGATGCCGTGAGCGCCGCCTCGGTGCGAGCGTGCGGACTGGAGCGGCTGCGGGCGGTCGGCTATTCCGCCAGGAAGGCGTCCTACTTGTTGGGCCTCTCCGAGGCCGTTCTCGACGGCAGGCTCGATCTGGAGGCGACGGACCGCATGAGTGACGAGGAGGTTGTCCGAGAGCTCACGGCGGTCCGCGGAATCGGCGTGTGGACGGCGAAGATGTATCTCATCTTCTGCCTGGGAAGGCCGGACGTGCTGCCGTACGAGGACCTAGGAGTCCGGCAGGCGTTGCGGCGGTTCCATTCGCTCGACGAACTGCCCGACAAGAACCGGTCGACCGAGCTTGCACGGCCCTGGAGGCCCTATGCCAGCGTTGCCAGCTGGTACTGCTGGAGGAGCCTCGACTCGGACCCCGCCCCGGAGGAGCGATGACTACCGTCGCCGCCGCACTCCTGGAGGAGTCGGGCAAGCTACTGATCTGCCGCCGCCGTGATGACCAGATGCATGCCGGAAAATGGGAGTTTCCGGGAGGCAAGGCCGAGCCTGGCGAAGAGCCGCTGGAGGCGCTTCGCCGGGAACTCCGGGAGGAACTTGGCATCGAAGCGGACGGTGCGGAAGAAGTCCTGACGTACGAATACGCCTACCCTGGAAGGCGGCCGATCCGCTTAGTGTTCTTTCGGGTGCTTGCGTACAGCGGGTGCATCCAGACATCCCAGTTTGCGGAGGCCCGTTGGGAGCGCCGCGAGTCCCTGGCAGGCTACGACTTCCTCGAAGGCGACGAGCGGATCGTCCGCCGCTTGGCAAGCGGCCGCTTGTAGCGGACCGCTAGGCGCCAAGGCCTGCAGACCCCATCTGCTAACCTCTCCCTTGTCATGTGGCGAATAGCAATTCTCGGAGGCCTGATCTGGACACTCGTGTGGGGCTGCGGCCCAGGAGGGGGTGGTCAGGAGCCGGCTGACCTGTCGATCACCCACGGACCGGTGCTGGGACGCCTTGGCGCGACCCACGTTGGGGTCTGGGCGCGGACATCGAGGACCGGCGAGTTCAACGTGTTTTACGGAACCGCGCCGGATGCTCTGACAGGGCTAGCCTCTGCCCAGACGGTGCTGGAGGACGACAACACCGGCTGGGTCCTGATCGAGGGCCTGGAGCCCGGCACCAAGTACTACTACGAGATCGGCACGGGAGATGCGCCTGCCGGCGTCGAGGAGCGCTCCGGGACCTTCCACTCCCTGCCAGACGCCGTCGGGCTCCAGACCGAACACAATCCGGACGGGCACTACAACTTCCGGTTCGAGTTCGCTTGCGGCAACAACCAGAACCCGAGCGGCAGCCCGATCGGAACGCAGCTGTTGGCGCACGGCACCATGCTGCGGCAACTGGTCCGTGAAACGGAAAACAGCAAGATCGATTTCGCGATCCTGAACGGGGACTGGCTTTACGAGAACGACACACGCCTGTATTCGGCCGAGCAGTGGCGCGAGCAGACGGGCACGGACGAGGCTTCGACACCCCGGATTGTCTCGTTCATGCCGTCGATCGCAGGGGTCTGGGAGAACTACAAGAACTTCTACGACAACGGGGCGAACCTGCGGGCCTGGCACCGCAACGTGCCGTCCTACTACACGTTTGATGACCACGAGTTGCTGAACGACATCTACGGGGCCGGCGAGCCCGGCAGGCGGAACCGCCGAGCGGTCTTCCGCGATGTCGGCACACGGGCCTGGTACGACTACCTGGGCTGGAGCAATCCGGTGCCCGAAACGGCTCCCATCGTCTACGGTCGGGCGCAACTGGAAGCCGGTAGCGACATCCTGACCGATCCAGAGGCCGACTTTACGGGCCTCAGCACGGAATCGACATTGAACGTGCATTGGGGTACGCCCGACTGGGCCGCCATGCTCCTCCCTGCCAACCCTGACGGAACCGACGCCGATGACGAGGGCGGGGATCCGAATTCCCGCGTGTACGAGATCGTCGAGGTTCTGGATGCCAACCGCTTGCGCATCCGCCCCTCGGCCGTGGCGGATGGCAGCCCTGTGTATTCGGTCGGCAGGCGGTCGTACTTCAACACCCGCGTGTCAAACGCGGAGTTCCTCTACCTGGACACCCGCTCGTACCGAATGATGCACGACACGAGGGACCGAATGAGACAGGGCCGCACCATGCTGGGCGAGACCCAGAAGGCGTGGGTCAAGGAAACGATGGAGAATTCCGACGCAGATTTCTTCTTCATCGTCTCGTCCGTGAACTTCTCGATCTCCCATGTCGGTGGCACGGGCACCGCCAACATCTCCGAGTCGAACAAGGACGACGCCTGGACCGCCTTTCTCTGGGAACGCGAGGACCTGATCAACTTCTGGGACGGGCTGGGCAAGCCGGTGTTCGTCCTGACCGGGGACTTGCACAACAGCTTTGCCATCAAGGTGACGAACCGTGTCTGGGAATTCGCGTCCGGCCCGCACAATTCCACCAACCACCCGCTGCGCTCGGAAGGGGACCGCCCGAAGTCGGGGATGTACGATTCCTTCGGCCGAGAGACCGAGATTCGCTGGTCGAGCTTCATCCTCAACGACACGCCGAACGAGTGGCGCAAGAGGCCAGTCTATTGCGTGGTCCAAGTCAATAACGTGTTCAACAATCCATTGGACAGCGGCGATCGATGGGTAGCGTACGAGAACCCGCAGGCCGTATTCCAGTACTACGACGGCCTGACCGGGGACCTGCTGTACGCCGAGTCCATCGTGTCGCGCTAGGACCGGGGAATCGACGGGCCCTGTGATAGGCTGATGGGCAAGCGTCGCCGGACTACGGCTGCCACAGGCTACGGCCGGCTCTCGGGACTAGCGCCATGACGAAACCTCGCAACCGGCTCGCGCTCGCGCTCCTCGCGACAACGCTGGTGGTGCCCCTGCTGGCGGCGAACAACGTGCCCCGCGATGCTGCGGAGTTGGCCCTCAAGACGGTTTCTGGGAGCACCGTGACGCTGGCTTCCCTCAAGGGCAAGGTTGTGGCGGTGCTGTGGATCTCCACGGATTGCCCGCACTGCCAGAGCACGTGCGAGGCCTTGGGACCGATCTACGAGAAGTACTCGGGCGATGGTTTCGAGATCATGGCGTTGGCCGTGAATCCGATGGCTCCAGGGAACATCAGGCAATTCCAGGCCAAGCACGGCGTCAAGTTCCCGCTCGGCGTCTCAAGCCGCTCCGACTGGATGCGCTTCGCCGACATGTCGGTTATGGCCCGGGCCTACGTGCCTTTCATGATGCTCGTGGACCGCAACGGCGTCATCCGCTACGAACATCGCGGCAAGGACGGGCAGTTCTGGTCGGACATGGAAACCAACCTGCTCAAGGAATTGAACGTCCTGCTCGCGGAATCTCCCGGTGCCGCTCGCTGAAGCCCGAGCATCCGACTCCCCTTTTCTCGGCTCCCCGGCGCGGCTCCACGCCGAGGACTGGTGCCTCCCCTACAGGCCGCTTTTCCGGAACGGCGACCTCCAGACGGTCGTGGCGCGCTACTGGCCGCAGTCGCTGGACGGGGCACTCTACCCTGCGGAGCAGGTCTGGTACCGCACTGACCCGGAGACAACGGTGCTGGGCCGGCTGAATTCCCGTCGGCAGACGGGAAATGACCATCCGCAGCCAACCGTCTTGGCCGTGCACGGCCTGACGGCATGCGACCATGCCCCCTACATGATTGCGATGGCGCGGATAGCACTCCGGGCGGGCTTCGATGTCCTGAGGCTGAACGTCCGCAATTGCGGCGGCACCGAGCATCTGTGCCGCACCCTCTACCATTCCGGTTTGACGAGCGACTTGCGAGAGGTGGTCGGGGCTCTGGCACCCCGGCCACTGTGCATTGTGGGTTTCTCGATGGGGGGCAACATCGCACTCAAGCTAGCCGGCGAGTGGGGCGAGAACGCTCCGCCGCACGTCCGGGCGATCTGCGCAATCTCGGCCCCGGTGCGGCTGGAGGTCTGCTCCCGGCACATAGGGCGGCGACGGAACTTCGTTTACGAGAAGCGCTTCCTCCGTCAGTTACGGAGCGCGCTACACCGCAAGCGTGAGGTCATGCCCGACCTGTTCCCCGACAGGGACCTGCCGGCCCCGAACTCGATCTGGGAGTTTGATGACGTGTTCACAGCCCCGTCGTTCGGATTCCGCGACGCATCGGACTACTACAGACGGTGCTCGGCCGCCAGATTCCTGGGAGACATCCGGGTTCCGTGCCTGGTCCTGCAAGCCCAGGACGACCCCATGGTCCCGTTCGAGTCCTTCGACCTGCCCGACTGGGAGGAGAATCCCTGGCTGCGGCTCCTGAGCCCGCGCCACGGCGGGCATGTCGGTTTCCTGGCCAAGGGCCGCCCGCGATTCTGGGCGCAGGAACAGGCGACGAGTTTCTTCTCTGCGATGCAGCCGGCTGAGTGGCGAAGGCAAGAACTGCCGGCCTGACCGCTAAACGGGATCGGGAATTTCCCAAGGGCTCCTGTAGGTCTTGGTCAGGAGCTTGTCGGCCTCCGGGTCATTGACAAACGATTCCCGGTCAGGATCGAAGCGGAGCACGCGGCCGGCCCGGAACGCGATTTCTCCGAGGTGTACCAGGCCGCAGGACAGGTGGGCGACCTCGGCGTTGGCCACGGGTTGCTGTCGGCTCTTCACGCAGTCGACGAAGTTGTAGAAGTGCCCCGGGTGGCCCGTCGGTCCGTGCGCCATGCCCGGACCCTTGATCTCGTTCTTCCCCAAGTACACCTGGAAATACCCGCGTCGCGAGAAGATCATGAAGCCTTCGGTTCCGTAAAACGCGTTCCCGCTGTCAAACCCGTGGAGTCCGTACGGGGTCCAGCCTCGGTCCTCGTAGATCAGGACCTTTCCCTCTTCGTAGTGGTATGCAACGAACATGTTGTCCGGGAATTCCCGGATGCCCTCCAGATCGATCCGGCTGCCATGAGCCGTGATGCGAACGGGATGCGTCTCGACGCCCAAGCCCCAGCGGGCGAGATCGATATCGTGAGGTCCGTCGCCGCCGATGTCGCCGTTCCCGAAGGCCCGGTACCAGTTCCAGTTGCGGTTGTATCGATTCGGGTTGAACGTGCCGTCGAAGGGAGCCGGCCCTACCCAAAGGTCGTAGTTCACGCCTGGCGGGACCGGGGTGTCGGGGACCGGCTGCCGATGGGTGTGGCGCTGGCAGTTCCAGGCTTTCGACATCTTGACTTCGCCGATGATCCCCTGACGAAGCAGTTCGTCCGCGCGCTTGGTGACCTCGCTCGACCGCATCTGTGTGCCATGCTGCACGATCCGGTCGTACTTTCTGGCGGCGTCGACCAGCAGCCTGCCCTCTCGGAAGACGTGGCTCGCGGGTTTCTCGATGTAGACGTCCTTGCCCGCCTGCATCGCCCGGACGGCGATCGGCGCGTGCCAGTGGTGGGGCGTCGCCACGACCACCGCGTCGACGTCCCTGTCATCGAGGACCCGGCGGAAGTCCTCGACGAACTTGGGCGTGCTGCCTCGAGCCTTGTTGACGGTTTGCCCGGCCCGCTCGGCATTGGCTTGGTCGACGTCGCAAATCGAGACGATGCGGACATCGTCCCTGGTGAGCGCCCGCTCAACGTGCCCGTGGCCCATGCCGCCGACGCCGATCACGGACAGTGCGATTTCCTCATTCGGCGACTGGGCCCTCGCCCGTACGGCCAGACCGGCCAGCGTGGCTCCGACTACCTCCCGGCGCGTCAGGTTGTTCATGGGTTTCCTCCTGGAGTCGATCCTTGCGCGCCGCTGCATGCCTGTGGCTTGTAGTACCGGACAGCGCCGGAACCACCGCCAGCGTACTTCAGGCGCCGGGAAGAGGCAAGCGCATGGCCGGATCTCAACACGGAACCTGCCGTTCCGGCGGGTTTGCCGTCGCCGCAACCGCTAAAGGCGGGCGCCTCGACGCAGCGACAGCCTCGCCGGTCGGCGATAGCGTTCCCCGCCCCCTTGCACAGCTCACGCTGGCTGCGGGAGAGACGCATGTCTCCAGGAGGCTCTAGAACTCGAGGCGTAGCCCGAACTGTGTCTGGCGTCCCGTGCCGATCGTTCCGCGGATCCTGCCGAAGCCGGGATTCCCATGGCGTCGCTCCGGGATGTTGAAGTTGGCGTGGTTCGCGAAGTTGAAAAAGTCCGCCCTGATCTCCAGACGGACGTCCTCGGTGATTGCGAACCTCTTCTGGATCGACATGTCCACTACGGAGAAGCCGGGACCGCAGCAGATGTTCCTCGGCGCGTTCCCGAAGATGCCCACTCCGGGAGATTCGAACTGCGACGTGTCGAACGCGTGTCGGATCATCATGGACTACCTTGGCGAGAGATTATACCCGAAGGGACTGAATTGCGGGCCGGGCTCGGTTGCCCCGTGAGCTGTCTTGAGGAACGGCAGTTGCTGACGGTCTGGTCACCAGAGACGGAGTTCCCCCGTCCGGGGACTTCGATTCTCCGCCGCGCAGACCGCGCCTTCCGGTTTTCCGGGATCTGCGGTCGCCTCACGGCAACGATCGCAGGATCTGCGCCGCTTCCGCGGATTCCGGATCCAGCCTCAGGGCCTCCTGGGCGGCCGACCGGGCCTCATCGGTCCGACCCTGCAGCGCGAGCGCCTGGGCTTGGAGCACGAGTGGGCCGGGATCGGTAGGCAGAAGCTCTCTCGCTCGCCGGATCGAAGCCAATGCTGCGTCGAAATCATCCGTCTGCAGCTGGTAGCGGGCGAGGTTGAGATGAGTGCCCGGTGAGTCCGGGTCCAGTTCGGTCGCTGTCAGGAACGCGTCCCGCGCCTGGTCGATCCTTCCTGTCTGCATGTAGAGGACAGCGAGGTTAGTCTGCAGCGGTGCTCCCGCGGAGCCTAGGTCCCGGGCCGTCTCGTATTCGAGCAGGGCCTCCTCGAACCGGCCGATAGTCGCCAGGACGGCGCCGAGATTCTCCCGGTATCTCGCATCGTCCGGCCGGGCTGCCACGGCCCGGCGGAAAAAGTCCTCCGCTTCCTCTGCCTGCCCCTGCGAGAACCGGATCGAACCCAGCACGGACAGCGCTTGACCGTCGCGGGGCTGTGCCGAGAGTGCCTCGACGAGGAGTGTCTCGGCCTCGGCCACGGCACCGCGCTCGACCAGCAGCGACGCCAGGTTGACTCTTGCGTCGGTCATGGCCGGCTCGGCGGCTAGCGCTTCGCGGAGAAGGGCTTCCCCGCGCTCCACATCGCCCTCTGTGATCAGCGCGCCCGCCAGGTTGTTGAGAAGCCTTGGGGACCGTTCGTCGCGGGCCAGCGCCTCGTTGAAGATAGGGTGCGCGGACTGGCCGAGGCCTCTCTCCGCGAACGCTGCGGCCAGTTCCTCGAAGTCCCTCGCCGGTTCCGAAACGACCCAGCGCCCGGAAAAGGGCAGGGGGCTGCCCGTGCCTTGGCCGGCGTCTTGAAGGATCCCGGCAGGGTCCGCTTCGCCTCGGTACACCTTGACGATCCGGCCTTCCTTGTCAAGCAGGAAGCTCGTCGGAATTGCCAGCGCGCGACGGCGGTCGAAGAGCCGCTCGTTCAGGATGCTGTACGCTTCCGCCGTCGTCCTGTCGGCTAGCAGAACGGGGAAAGCGAGGCCGAGTTCCTCGGACAGGTCCGCCACGGCCTCGGCAGTGGCTGGATCGTCCACGGACACGGCGATGACCGCGACACCGGAGCGGTCGAACTCATCCCCATGCTCTTGCAACAGGGCCAGTTCGCGACGACATGGCGGGCACCACGTCGCCCAGAGGTTCAACAGCACTTGCTGGCCTCGGAGGCTTGAGAGTCGCACGGTCGCGTCCTGCTCCCCGACAGTGCGGAGTTCGAAATCAGGTGCCGGCACTGGCTGGGCGAGCCAAGTGCCGAAACTCGACTCGGGCGTTGAGGATCCCGCGGCCTCCGAACGGGCCACGGAGGGCCGGGTCCGGGGACTCCCCGTGAACTCGGGATCGCCCTCAACCAGCACGAACCGGCCCTTCTGGCCGGGAGGGTCGAGTTGCTGGACCGTGCCACTCGGCCAGCGCACGGTCAGGCGCTCGACGGTCTCGTCCGCAGGCAGCCCGAACCGCGCGACACGGGACCGCTGCGAGAGGTAGCCGCTGCCAGACACGATCTCCCTCGTTAGCGTGCGCCGGTTTGTGCGCGCCTCGACGCGGCTGCCGACCCCGTCGCGGTTGCTCCGTCTTCCTTCCAGGAGGATTGTCAGGTGTCTGGAGGTTCCCGGCCGCAGGTCGTTGCGAAAGGCCCGCAGCTGGACTCCGTTCCGGTTCTTCACGACTAGGTCGAGATCGCCGTCGCCGTCCAGATCCAGCGGGACGAATGCCCGCCCGTCCGCGTCGAGATCCAGGCCGCTTGTGAACGAGATGTCCGAGAAGGTCCCGTCCCCGCGATTGCGGAAGCACAGGTTGCGCTCCCTGCCGCTCCAGGTCCCGTCCGAGCGGATCAGAATGTTGATCGCCCGCCAAGCGTCTCCGTACTGCTTGGAACCCTCGGCCTTCAGAGGCGACTGCGACACGACCTGCCGCCAGAAGAAGCTTCAAAGGTCGTCCATGCGCTCGCCGGTGATGAAACCGTTCTGCACGAATAGGTCCAGCAGCCCGTCGCCGTCGAGATCGACAAAATCGGACGCCCAGGCCCACCGTCCCGTCCGCACTCCGGCACTCTCGCTGACTTCTGCGAAGCCGTCGGCACCGTCGTTGCGGAACAGGGAGTTGCCCTGTGCCTGGCGGCGAAACAAACGCCGTTCGGCATTCGCGGCCACGCTGTCGAATTCGGCACTGCCCGTGATCCGCAGTCCCGCCGAAGACCACATGTTCGCGGTGTACAGGTCGAGGTCGCCGTCGTTGTCGTAGTCCCCCCACGCGGCTGACATGCCCGCTCCGAGGTCCTCTACGCCCAGGTCGGCAGCCCGGTCTTCGAACGTCCCGTCCCCGTTGTTCGCGTACAGGTTGTTGCGTCCGAAGTCGTTGGCCACATACAGGTCCGGATCGCCGTCGTTGTCGTAGTCCCCCCATGCCGCGGCGAAGCTGAACCGATCGTTGGTCGGTTCCAGGCCTGCGCTCCGGGAGACTTCCTCGAAAGTGCCGCGGCCGTCATTGCGGAAGAGCAGGTTGGCGGGCCCGTTGAAAGCATCGTAGTACGGGGTCGGGGCATCGTAGTCCGCCCCGGGCTCCCAGAAGTCGTACGCGCAGACATAGAGATCGAGGTCCCCGTCCAAGTCGTAGTCCGCCAGCGCGGCACCGGTGAACATCGCGGCTTGGTCACCTGGTACGGCAAGTCCGGAATCTGTTTCGAAGTCGAAGCGGCCGTCTCCGCGGTTCCGAAAGAGCATCGGCGTCGCCCCGATCAGGATCAGGTCCTGGTCCCCGTCGTTGTCGAGGTCGGCGAACAGGCTCATGGACGTGTCGTCCAGCACGTCCAGCCCAGCGCCGCGGGTCGAATCGGAAAACGTTCCGTCCCCGTTGTTGCGGTACAGCCGGTTGGGGAGCCCGCCCGGCTGGCTCACATAGAGATCCTCGAGGCCGTCCCCATCGAAGTCTCCTAGGGAAAGGCCCTGGTGGCCGTAAACCGAGACGCCTAGCGCCGCATCAAGCGAGTCTCTCCACGAGTCCACCCCCACCGAAAGCTGCTTCCGGAAGGATTCGATCTCCCCGAACGTCAGGTCGGTGATTTCCGTGAAGCCCCGCCGCTCCGCCCGTGTCTCGCGAAATTCACCCAACTCGACTTCATGAGCCTCCCAGCCGCTCCTGGTGCGGCGCCAGGCCGTCCCTGCCGAACCGAGAAGGGAGAGGAGGGTCCCGTCCGCTGCCGTTCCGCCAATTTCCACCCTTGCGGAGACTCGGGCAAAATCCGGTTGCGACGGGTCCCTCTGGGTAGAAACGATCTTGAACTCAACTAGTTCAAGGGTCTGAAACTTCTCCGTCAGTTCTCTCAGCGGCTCGTACGAACGCGGGTCGCGGACTAGGGAGCGGGCCGTCTCCTTGAGCTTCGAGTCGATCGCTGCGTAGTCTTGCTCTCCGATCCAGGAATCGGCGTACGGGTCGACGCGGGCGAGAACACGATCTACAGATCGGCCTTGCTCATACGTGAGGTCCAGACGGAAGTCCGTGCCTTGGGCCCAGGATGTGGGGACAGCAGCCAAAAACCCCGCTACTGCAATCGACCTCACCAAGTCTGCATTGTACTTGCCAGCCCCGAACGGAGGCGGGGCCGACGCGCCTCACATCCAAGCCTGTCGCAACGTGTTGTGCTAGCGTCAAGCGGGCAAGACGGCGATGCAGACTCACTCGATCAACCGAGGCCGTTTCGTGACTGGGGCTGTGGCCGGGCTCCCGCTCGTCAGGGCGCGTGCCACGGCCGCGCCCCGCAGGGTCGCCTTGATCGGCTCTGGATGGTACGGCAAGAACGACCTGTTCCGCCTCGTCTAGGTGGAGGACGTGGAAGTCGTTGCCCTTTGCGACCCGGATGCGCAGAGCTTGGCTGCGGACGCGAAGACCGTCTCGCAGTGGCACACGTCGGGAAGCGTCCCGCGGACCTACGGGGACCACCGCGAATCGCTCAAGCAGGAGCAGCCGGACATCGTCGAGGTTGCGACGCCCGACCACTGGCACTGTCTGCCGGCGATCGATGCCATGCGGGCCGGTGCGGACGTCTACGTCCAGAAGCCGATCTCGGTCGATGTGGTCGAGGGCCAGTCCATGGTCGCGGCCGTGCGCAAGTACGGCCGAGTCTGCCAGGTCGGGACGCAGAGGCGGTCTGCGCCGCACCTGATCGAGGCTCGAGACCGGATCCAGAGCGGCATGCTGGGCAAGGTCTCGCACGCCGAGGTTTGCTGCTCCGTGTACCGCAGCCCGCGGGGCAATCCCCCTGATACCGACGCTCCGGCGCACTTGGACTACGAGATGTGGACCGGTCCGGCTCCGATGCGGCCGTTCTGCCAGTGGACCCATCCCCGTCGATGGCGGTACTTCATGGAGTACGGGAACGGCGTGATCGGCGACATGTGCATCCACATGCTCGATCTGGTGCGCTGGACGCTCGACCCCGGCTGGCCCTCGGTCGTTCACTCTTCGGGCGGAATCTTCGTGGACAAGGCGAGCAAGGCCAACACGCCGGACACGCAGACGGCCACGTTTTCGTTTCCGGACATCAATGTCGTCTGGACCCACCGCAACTGGGGGCCGCCGGTGTACGAAGGCTACCCATGGGCCTATTTCATTTACGGCGAGAAGGGGCTCTTCAAGGGATCGACCTCGAAGTGGGAGTTCATTCCGGTCGATAGGAACGAAGAGCCGATCCGCAGGGAGGCCGTGACAGAGATGGACAAGTTCGAGACCGACAAGGTCGACACGGTCGAGTCCCGACTGCCGCCCCACGAGTTTCCAGTGCTGCGTGCTCACATGAAGGACTTCCTGGACGCGATCGACAGGCGAGGGCGTCCGGTAGCCGATATCGGAAAGGGACACATTTCGACTGCTTGCTGCCTGCTGGCCAATGTGTCCTTGGACCTTGGGAGATCCGTGGAGTGGGATGCGGGCGCACACGAGGTGGTGGGAGACGCAGAAGCGAATAATGGGCTGTCGCGAACATATCGCGAGCCATGGGTCCATCCCACGCCCGAGACGGTATAGCCTCTTGTCGGGCCTAGTGGCCGCAGGCTTGTGGTGCAGGCGTTAGTCCTACCCGACGCCCCGCTAGGGCTGCTGTGTGCACTGACCAAGCTCATTTGAGAGCCCGGAGGTTGAGTGTCAATGTCCGCTACGAGGGCATGCCACTTGTGTCGCCCGCCGTTGGCGGGCCGAACGCCGCCGTGCCGGCGGCGACAGGATCGAAGTGTCCCTTGCGAGGTAAGACTGGAGCAGCCGACCAGGGCTGGATCCTCGGTCACCGCCTTAGCCCGAATCAATCATCAGAGTTCACGAGTCCGTCAATGGTCGATCGTCGAATCAGGCCATGCCGTCCTAGCGAAACTCGTGTTATGATTGTTATATATTCGTGTTTTGTTTTATAAGAACGGAAGCGATGCGGTGCAAATCATCATCTGGAGCAGATTGCGACGGTATCAGGAAAATAGCTGGCCCCGGGCGCATCTGCGAGATGGCCGTCGACTGCGCGGTTCGAGCCTTTTGCGCGGCTGTCCTTCAGGTTCGTTCCAGCCGTAGCGTTTTGCGACTCGCACGATCCTCCCGCGAGGCTCGTCGAGATGGCGCGCCGGTTGCGTCTGGGCTGTTCGTCCGCAGTGCTGCGGCTTCCCGGGCAGTCACGGAAAGTCGGCGCATACTCCTGGCGGTCTCTCAGACGTCGACGCAGGGAGCCCAGCGTCCGTTCGTTCGCTTCGACAGTCGATCACGACCAGGCGAGCGCTGAAACACCACCGAGCCCGAGTTCCGGCCCCGGGCCAGCACATTCACGGCGAATGTCCGTGAACGCAGCCGAATTGGCTCCGAGCCTCTGCTATACAGGCACGTAACAGCAATGGCAGCAAACGGACAGCCTGATAGCTTGGCAGCCTCGACCATCGAGTGCCCTGGAATCGATCCACTATTCCGCTGGAAGAGCGACCATTACCGGGCTGCGTCGCCAGGTCCAGACTTCCAGTCCGCTCGCGGAGCAGCACGTTGTTGGGCATCCAGTCTCGGGCAGGACAGAGACAAGGGTGCGCGTGCCTTCATGACCGAAGCCATGGAGGGGTATCTCGAAAGTCGCGGAATGCACCGGAGCATGGCGACCCAACCTAGCGACTTCCTTGGGAATACCGAGACGTGCGATCATCGTTCTGTCCCGACCAACATCGCGACTGCTCTGGGGAGGGCCGTTGCGGCGCTCGACCCTCTCACGTCCGCGTACTGGCTCAGTTCCACCTACACGTTGTTGCTGACGCACGAGACGAGGTCACGTCTCGGCATCTACTACACCCCGCCCGCTCTTTCCGAGCGCCTTCTCGACATGATCTCCAGCGCAGGGGCGGACTGGCGGACTTGTCGCGTACTCGATCCGGCATCCCACGCGTTCTCCGTGTCCCCCCGCTCCCGGT
This sequence comes from uncultured Bryobacterales bacterium, assembly GCA_964461235.1. Taxonomy (GTDB): domain Bacteria; phylum Acidobacteriota; class Terriglobia; order Bryobacterales; family UBA6623; genus VXMF01. Next base: position 14,860 of record CAYWUV010000065.1, read on the forward strand.
ACAACTGCGCCAGCGTCAGCCCCTCCTCTCGCCGCGAGGTCACCAGCACCCCGTACTCGTAGCGCTGCCGCTCCTGCACCACCACCTCCGCGAACGGCAGCACAGCGGCTGTTGCCGCGCCAGCGCCTTGCGTGGCCGCTTCCCGCCCAGCTAGACACCTCACCACCAGCACCCGCCTCGCCCGCGTCCAAGCCCTGCAACTGCAACGCCGCTTCCGCGCTCTCCCAGCCCATCCCCGCTGCCATCCAGCCGCCTTCCCCCACCAGCCGCTGCACCAACTCCTTCACCCGCGGTCGCATCGGCAACTTGAACAGGTAGTCCTGCCCGCGCTCCTCCAAAGCCTCCATCACCCGCTCCGTCCCCTATCCGCAGTCCCCCGCACCAACACCGGTCGCCTCTTCTCTCCCAGTCTCTCCAGCAAGCGCTCCAGCCCGGCAACCCGTACTGGCTGTGATGCTGCTTGCCCGCCACCACCTCCGCCTCCAACACCAGCCGCGTCGTCCCCATCTCGTACACATGGATCACCTGCGACGGCCGCCCCCGCTTGTGCGGGTTGTATCCCACTTGCGCCCTCTCTTGTCGCCCGTACAGTGGCTTCACGGTCGTGTCCACGTCCAGGATCCAGTCCCACTGCAACAGCGGCGAAGTTTGGAAAGCTAGTTTATTTTCGATGGAATGGGGAGAAGTATGTGCGGTACGCGGCGCCGTGAACGTATTGACTTGTGGAGACACTGCAAGGGTAGTGTTCGCGGAGCCCTACGCGACACGATCCCACCAATACCTGCCACCCTCCCCGCCGAACGCGAGTACTACGGATTCCAGAAACACTCCCGGCGCAGGTTCGGCACGATCTCCCGTTTCTCGTCGGCCGAACAGGTCGCCCGCTCGCCGACATAGATTAGCCCGCTCGGGTGCAAGCGATCGAGACGCTTCCTGGACCGTATGTTGTGCACCGCCAGCCAGGACGCGAATTTCCAGAACCGTGGTTCGGGCTCGTATTGGGTTGCTCGGGGCGGCAATTCGGTCAACGACGCTAGGACCTGCCGGGCGTCGGTGCACACCCAACTTCGCCACGCCCGGCAACCGCTACGAAGGTGTCGACTTCCGGCTGCTATAGGGTGCACCGTAGCGCTGCACGCTATGACGCTCTTCCCTTGTGAATCGCGAGACTTCTGAAGGCGTATGCGGGAGCGCCAGAACAAGGTCGAGGCAGCCGATGTACGCTCGGATCTTTTCTACCGCCGGTGGCGGCGAGTGGACGACTGGGGGAACTATTTGTGTGAAAAGCGGGACTGGTGATCCGAACGTGCTCTTGAGGGCACGATGCGTAGTGCAGTCGGTCAGTGCCAGCATTGAGGATCTCATCGGAGTTAGGGGACTTCTTCCTTGCGAACCAGCCTCAGGACGGAGTCTAGCCTTGCTTGTCGGAACTGCTGGGCTCTATCTGTGGATCGGATTTGACCGCGTCCAGTACCTGACCGTTTCTGGACTGGGCTCGGCTCTTCGCTGACGATCTTGAAGTCGGTCTTCCCAATGTGGACTAAGATGCCATCGACCGCCTCTTGGTCCTGTGGCGTTTGGGTTTGCGGTGGAGGTGACGGCGATCGACGTGGCTCGGTGTTCTCTTTGCGTTGGGAGCGGTGCTTTCGGTTGGCCGTTACAGTGCTATTCCCTGCGACCGTCTGCCGAGTCTAGCCGCAGAGGGCTCGGAGGTGTCGACTGGGAGACAAAGATGTTGCTGGTGTATTACTTGGAACAAGGCGTATCGAAGGTCGAACTGGCGACACGGTTCCAACTCAGTCGGCGGCCAGACGATCCACTACTGGATCGAGTCCGGCCAGTTGAACGGGAAATAGGAGTGGGCGCGGCTGGCCAGAGTAGTTGTCGCCGGGCAACCGGACCGCCTGTCGCGCAGATAACGGGTGTTTGTGCCACGAAGTCCGTGGAGATCGAGCGGTGCAAGCGCGGTCTATCCCGCGAAACCCGGCGTTTGATCAAATCCCAAAGTGGTGTCTCTAGCAATAACTGCATTCCTGATTCCTGTCTAAATATAAGCATTACAATAACTTATAAAGATAGAGTGGTGGGCCCTGCAGGACTCGAACCTGCAACCAACGGATTATGAGTCCGCTGCTCTAACCATTGAGCTAAGGGCCCTTGGGTCCAGTCTTGCCGCTCCCATTAGGATAGGCGGCTTCGGAGGGGCGGCCATCGAGATGCAGCGGATCACGTCCGGTAGTCCGCATTGATCCGGATGTACGATTCCGTGAAGTCGCAGGTCCACACGACAGCCCGCCCCCGGCCGCTATTGTCCAATCGGAAGCTGATCGAGATCTCGTCTCCTTCCATCGACCGCTGCACGGCGGGCTCGTCGAAGGGCGCCCGGAATCCCCCAGCGCAGACCTGAACGCCGTTCACAATCACGTTCGCGGCGGCTGGATCGAAGGCGATTCCCGATTTCCCGGCAGCCCCGAGAATCCGGCCCCAATTCGGATCGGCACCAGCCAACGCCGTTTTCACGAGCGGCGAATTCGCGATGGCCAAGGCGATCGTCTTGGCGTCCCGATCGTTGGCCGTGCCCCTCACCTCAATCGTCGCGAGTTTGGACGCCCCCTCGCCGTCCCGGGCGATGTCGATGGCCAACTCCCTCGTCAGCGATTCCAGTGCGCTTTCGAGTTCGAGGCTGTTCGACTCGTTGACAGCGATGCCGGAAGCACCGTTGGCCAGCAGGTAGACCGTATCGTTGGTGGACGTGTCGGAATCCACCGTCACGCAGTTGAAACTGCGGTCTACGGACGAGTGCAGCAGTTTGCTCAGCATGCGGGGAGCGATCGCGGCGTCCGTAAACAGGAATGCGAGCATGGTCGCCATGTCCGGCATGATCATCCCCGCCCCCTTGGCCATGCCCGCAAGGCGGACCAGTCCGCCCTCGATGCGGGCTTCGGCGTACCGGACCTTCGGCACGGTATCGGTCGTCATGATTGCCCGGGAGCACCGCTCGAACTGGTTACGGTCCAGCGTCCCCCACAAGCGCGGAAGAGCGTCGGGTATGACAGCCTCTCCAAACGGCTCGCCGATCACGCCAGTTGAAGCCAGCAGCACCCGGCTTTCCGGTACTCCCGCCAGCGCGGCAGCCGCGCTAGCAGTTGCAGACGCCACTTGGTGCATGTTGGGCGTCGCGCAGTTGGCGTTGCCGGCGTTGGCGACGATCACAGATGCGAGGCCGCCGGTCCCCTGAAGGGACTGCAAGCTCCTTTCGACGGGAGCCGCGCGCACAGCGTTCTGTGTGAACACCCCGGCAGCTGCGGCCGGAAGGTCCGAGACCATCAGCGCCAAGTCGTCGGATTCGGCCTTTCGGATGCCGGCATACCCGGACGCAAAACGGAATCCGAGCGGAAGCCTGTCGTTGTTCGCATCACCCATTCCCGAGTACCTCTTCCGGCGAGGGTTGGAAACCGCGGGCGAAGTCGATCGCGCTGACGCGGTTGCGCCCTTCCAATTGGACTTCCCGGAGCACCAGCCCCCCGGACCCGCAGACGACGCTAACCTGCTTGCCTTCGACGCGGAGCCGTCCGGGTGGTCCGTCGCCCTGCCCGGAAGGTCGAGCGGCTAGGATCCTGAGCCGTCTTCCCCGGAAGAAGGTGAAGATGCCGGGCCAGGGGTCGAACCCCCGGAGCCGGTTGTAGATCGTTCCAGCTGGCAAGGACCAGTCGATCCGACCGTCTTCTCGGTTGAGCATCGGTGCTTTCGTCGCGGCCGCGTGATCCTGCGGCACGGGTGTCACTTCGCCGCGCACTAGCCCCTCGATGGTTTCGAGGAGCAGTTCGGCTCCGATCGGAGCGAGGCGCTGGTTTAACTCGGAAGCCGTCTCGTTCGCTTCGATGCTGGTCTCGCGGGTGAGCAGGATGTCGCCTGCGTCCATTTCCCTCGTGATGCGCATCGTCGTCACGCCCGTACGGGTTTCGCCAAGGGCGATCGCCCAATTGACCGGGGCGGCGCCCCGGTACTTGGGCAGCACCGAGGAATGCACGTTCACACAGCCGAGAGGCGCCATCTCGCGGATGCGTTTCGGAATCATCTGCCCGTACCCGACGACTGCGATGGCGTCGGGGGAGTGCCTGGCAAGGGCTTCGTAAGCGCTCCGGTCCCGGATGCGTTCCGGCTGGAAGACTGGCAGGCCGAGCTCCCGGGCCTTCCGCTTGACCGGAGGAGCGAGCAGGTGCCTCCCCCGTCCTGCGGGCCGGTCCGGCTGCGACACCACCTGCGCGACTTCGAGTCGCCCTGCCAGGAGCGCTAGGGAGGGAACGGCGAACTCCGGCGTACCCATGAAGACTACACGCAACCTAGTCCCACTCTCCCCGCTTTCGGAGCCCCCGGATCTTGCGCTTGATCATCTCCCGCTTGAGGCGGCTGATGTGCTTCAGGAACAGGATTCCGTTCAGGTGATCCGTTTCGTGGCAGATGGCCCTCGCAAGCAACTTCTCGGCGTCGATCTCGAACCACTCCCCGTCCAAGTCGCGGGCTCTGGTCCGGACTCGTTCGGGCCGCGAGACTTTCTCCTGAAAACCGGGAATCGACAGGCACCCTTCTTCTCCCACCTGCTCCCCCTCTTCGGAAACGATTTCGGGATTGATCAGCACGTGCTGGTGGCCGGATTCCTCTCCCCCGGTACAGTCGATCACCGTCAGGCGCTTTGGGATGCCGACTTGCGGGGCGGCGAGACCCACTCCGCGGGCTTCGTACATCGTTTGGAACATGTCTGCCACGAGCGTCCGGAGTTCGGACCTGCCGAACTCGCTCTCCTGGACAGGCTCGCACATGGTCTCCAGCACGGGGTCTCCGTACTTGACGATCTTGCGAAGCATCGAGTATTCTGCCACTCATTTTAGCCGTCTGACGGATCGGAGAGCCTCCGCCGGATCGTCGCGACCTCTGCTGTCAGAGCACTCGTGGATGAAGACGACGGGGCGCGAGGTCGCCTTGCGGGCACATCGATTAGACCCTTGATCGGATACAATCGAGGCGAATGACAAGGCTGATTCCCGTTCTTCTATTCCTCGCTCCGGCACTTGTCGCCGGTTCTTGGACTCGCCACGCGATCGACTCATCAGAAGAGGGGGCCGACGGAGTCCGGCTGGCCGACGTGAACGGCGATGGACTTCTCGACATCGCTACGGGCTGGGAAGAGGCCGGGGTCGTGCGGGTTTATCTGCATCCGGGCCCGGACAAGGTCAGGTCGCCTTGGCCGGCCGTCACTGTCGGAACCGTTGCCAAGCCCGAGGACGCAGTGTTCGTGGACATCAATGGAGATGGGGCGATGGACGTCGTCAGTTCGACAGAGGGCGACGAGAGGACCATTTACGTCCACCAGGCGCCAACAGAAGGGTACATGGATCCCGCGAAGTGGGAGACGAGGCCAGTGGTTCGGTCGCAGGGAAAGGGGCAGTGGATGTTCGCCGAGCCGATGGACGTGGACGGCAACGGATCCATGGACCTCGTAGCCGGTTCGAAGAATGACTTTGCTGCCATTGGGTCGTGGCGATTCCCGACAACTCCCGGAGGCAAAGCGTCGTGGAGCCGCTGGTACGGAGCGGGATGGGTGATGTCAATCGTCGCCCACGACATGGACGGCGACGGAGCGGCCGATATTGTCGCGAGCGACCGCAAGGGCCCACGGAGTGGGGCGCTTTGGTTCCAGAACATGCCGGGCAGCGCCGCGTGGCCGGTTTCCCGGATCGGTTCCGAAGGCGAGCACGAAGCAATGTTCCTGGATGTGGCGGACCTTGACGGGGATGGTGTCACGGACATCGTGATGGCGGTGCGTGGCGGTCCGATCCAGTATTTCCGCGGGCTCTCGGCGCGAGGCAGGAACTTCCGCACGCATCCGATCGACATCCCCGACGGTTTCGGGACGGGCAAGTCCGTGGCGGTCGGAGACATGGATGGCGACGGCCAGCTTGACCTGGTGTTCTCGTGCGAGAACGCGGAAGGGGACGTCGCCGGCATCGGCTTGCTGCGCCACGGAGGAGACCCAACGGAGTCAAGCTGGGAGGCGACGGACGTGAGCGGGCCGGAAGGTGCCAAATTCGACCGGGTGGAGCTGGTCGATCTCGACGGGGACGGCGACCTCGATATCCTCACCTGCGAGGAAGGCGACAACCTCGGGGTAATCTGGTACGAGAACCCCGCCCGCTGACGCCGGTCCGGGCGCCTCCTGTCACCGGGACCTATTCCACCACCCCGCGATATCGTGAAAGTATGGCCCTGACTCTAGCGGCGGATCCGGATGCGCTGGGCCGCTTCGGCGATTTCGGCGGGCGCTACGCGCCGGAAATTCTCGTCGCCCCGCTCGATAGCCTGGACGCCACCTACCGTGAGGTCCGGGACGATCCTGCTTTCCGGACGGAACTGTCCGAACTGTTCCAGAAATATTCCGGTCGTCCGACACCGCTATTCCACGCCCGGCGCCTCAGCGCCGGATTGGGCGGTGCGGACATCTACCTGAAGCGAGAGGACCTGCTGCATACCGGAGCGCATAAGATCAACAACTGCCTCGGGCAAGCGCTGCTGGCGCGCCGGATGGGCAAGCATCGCATCATCGCCGAGACAGGTGCCGGCCAGCACGGGGTTGCGACGGCGACCGTGTGCGCTCTGTTCGGGCTCGAGTGCGTCGTCTACATGGGCCTGGAAGACATGCGCCGGCAGGAGCTGAACGTGTTCCGAATGCGGCTGCTCGGGGCCGAGGTGGTCGGGGTGGATGCCGGCAGCTGCACTCTCAAGGAGGCCATTTCCGAAGCGATGCGGGACTGGGCCGCCAATTTCGAGTCAACGCACTACATGCTCGGGTCGGCCCTCGGTCCGCACCCTTATCCCCTGATCGTCAGAGATTTCCAGCGCGTCATCGGGATCGAGGCGCGCGAGCAGTTCCTGGCCGTCTCCGGAGGGCGCCTGCCGGACGTCTTGATCGCTTGCGTTGGTGGCGGCAGCAACGCGATCGGACTGTTCCATCCGTTCCTCGAGGACGAGGGCGTGGCCATGGTGGGGGTCGAGGCCGGCGGGCGCGGCTCCGGCCTAGGCGACCATGCCGCCCGCTTCTCAGGGGGTCTGCCCGGCGTCCTGCACGGAACGAAGAGCTACATCCTTCAGGACGAGGACGGCCAGATCGCCCTGACCCACTCGGTATCTGCCGGCTTGGATTACGCCTCCGTCGGACCCGAGCACGCATGGCTGCGCGATATGGGACGGATCGAGTACACGTCCTGCGTGGACGGGGACGCTCTCGATGCCGTCAAGACGCTCTCGCAGACGGAGGGCATCATACCGGCTCTCGAATCGGCTCACGCCGTCGCCGAGGCTGTCAAGCGAGCTCCCGCGGCCACGGGCCAGACGTTCGTGGTGAATCTATCGGGCCGCGGCGACAAGGACATCGGGATCCTTCGCGAGAACATGCCGGAGCTAGGCTAGCCGGAACGGATCCGGAACCGAGCCCGTTCCGGTCGGGGCAGTCTCGTCGGTATCGCCCAGAGTTTCCTCGCGCAGGCGCTGCAGGCCGCTGTCGACAAGTACAGGGAACGGACGTTCCGTTTGGGCTCTTAAGTACTCGGCCGGCAGATTCGACAGCTGCGAGCGGCACCGTTCTTGTGCCGCTGCGAGCGAGTCCTCGCCGCCGACCGGCTCTCCCCTGCGCAGGACCGGCCGAAGCAGGTCCACATGGCTGCCCTCAAGCTCGATCCGGCACCCTGGGCGTCCCGATTTGTACTCATAACCGACCCAAGGCCCCTCGGGAGGGTGCGATTCGTGGTAGATCAGGTCAGCGTAGAACTGGCCTCCCTTCGAGAACCGTCGTACTTGCAGGATTCCAGGTAGGGATGCCTTGGCGGGCTCCTCGGATCTCTTGGCCTTGGCCTCCCACTCTCCGGAATCGGTGCGCAGCATCGCCAGCTTGTAGACGCCGCCGAGGGCCGACTGGCCCTTGGCGGATGCGATGCTCGTTCCCACTCCCCAGACCCCGATCCGCGCTCCCCGCCTCTTTAGATTGGCGATTTGGTACTCGTCAAGGTCATTGGAAGCGACAATCGCGGTGCTGGCCAGTCCCGCCGAGTCAAGGATCTTGCGAGCTTCGATCGAGAGACTGGCCAGATCACCCGAGTCGAGACGGATTCCTACGAGGCGGCATCCCCGGGCCTTAAGTCTGCGTCCGACATCTGCTGCCTTGCGAACGCCTTCCAGAGTGTCGTAGGTGTCGACGAGCAGGACGCAGTCGTGCGGCATGGCCCTCGAGAGGGCATCAAAGGCTTCGACCTCACTGTCGAAGGAGATGACCCAGCTGTGGGCATGCGTACCCTTGACAGGGATGTCGTGGAGCTTTCCGGCCAGTACGTTCGAGGTGCTCGAACAGCCTCCGATGTAGGCGGCGCGGCTGGCGCTGAGGCCGCCGTCGATACCTTGGGCCCGGCGCAGTCCGAACTCGATCACGGGATCCGGCGCCGCCGCAAGGCAGACCCGCGCGGCCTTCGTTGCTACCAATGTCTGAAAGTTGACGATGTTCAAGAGCGCTGTTTCGGCCAACTGACACTGGATCAGCGGGCCTTGCACCCTCAGGAGCGGCTCGTGGGCGAATATGACGCTGCCCTCGACGACGGCATCCAAGTCGCATTCGAACGCGAGGCCGCCAAGATAGTCGAGAAACTCCGGCTGGAACAGGGGCTGGCCGGCCTGCCCCTTCAAGCCATGCAGGTAGGCGAGGTCGTCTTCCGGGAACTGAAAGTGCCGAAGCCAATCCAGCGCGCTGCCGAGACCTGCGGCCACAGCGAAGGCACCCCCGAACGGTGTTTCCCGGAAATAGTGATGGAAGACGGCTTCGCGCCCAGCGAGGCCCTCGCGCCAGTAACCGGCGGCCATCGTCAGCTGGTACAAGTCGGTCAGCAGCGCAAGCGAGTTGCTGTGGGGGGCGGGCATCGACTCGCTCAGCCCCGATTCAGGGTCCAGACCAGCCGCAATCCCTCCAAGGTGAGCCCGTCGTCGACGGATTGAATGAACTTGGAGTCTGTCGCCAAGATCCTGGCTTGGCCCCCGGTTGCGACCACCACGGTGTCGCGCCCGAGAGAATCGAGCATCTTGTCGAGAATGCCGTCGAGCATCCCGAGCAAGCCGTAGTAGAATCCTGACTCCAAGCTGGCCACGGTGTTGGTGCCGACCACGCGGGCCGGCTGCCGCAGCTCGATTTGAGGGAGGCGGGCTGTCCGGCGCACCAGCGCCTGAGATGAGATTTCGATTCCCGGGCAGATAATGCCGCCTAGGTACTCCCGATCCGCTGAGATCGCGTCGAAGGTGATCGCCGTCCCAAAGTCGACTGCGATGCAAGGGCAGCCGTACCGTTCGGCCGCGGCGACAGAATTCACGATCCGGTCGGCACCCACTTCTTCCGGATGGTCGACCCGAATCGCCAGCCCGGTGCGGCTTTCTGCTGTGACTTGGAACGGCTCGACATGCAGGTAGCGCCGGGCCATGCCTGTGAGCGACGTGTCCAGCTGCGGCACGACCGACGAGAAGACGAAGCCCCGGACATCCCCGAAGCGTCGGTCTGCCAAGGAGAAGAGGTTGTGAAAAAAAGCACCCCAGCCGTCGACTGTCTGCTCGGGATCGGTCTTGAGCCTCCAGTCAGCCACCCGCTCGGAACCGTCGAACAGCCCAATCGTCAGGTTTGTATTGCCGACGTCGACAGCAAGCAGCATGCCCCTACATTGTGCCTGTGTCGGGCCGCACGCTTCCCGCGACCACGGGCGCGACCCTGCCATCCGCCATCCTGATCAGCAACTGTCCGGTGGGAGAAAGGCCGGCGGTGACCCCCCGCGCCGGCCCTGACCCGTCCGGGGGAATGCCCTCAATGACGACCCTCCGTCCTCGGGCATAGCTGGATTCCTGCTGGAAGGCTGCCAGAATCGGTTGGGGGCCGCGAGACGCAAACAGGCCGTAGCACCCCTCCATCGAATCGAGTACCGGATCAAGGATCGATTTCCGAGTCCAGTCCCTACCGGTCTCGATGCGCAGCGAAGTCGCCGTCTCAACTAATTCCGGCGGAAACCCGGTGTGGTTCAGATTGATGCCGATTCCAACGACGACGAATGGCGATCGCTCCGGATCCGTCACCAGTTCGGCTAGGATGCCGCAGCACTTTCGCTCCCGGATCAGCACGTCATTCGGCCAGCGAAGGTCGCACGGGACCCCCGCAGCTCGCTGCAGGGCGTCCTTCACGGCTAGTCCGGCCGCGAGTCCAAGAACCGGAACCTCGTCCGGTGAGCAGGTCGGCCTAAGCACCAGCGAGAGATACAGCCCCTGCCCGGGCTCGGAGTGCCAGGAGCGCCCGTGCCGACCCCGGCCCTCGGTCTGGCTTTCCGAGGTTACGGCGGTTCCGTGCGGGCAGCCCTCGCGGCCCCGTTCCGCAGCGATTTGCATGGTGGTGTCAACGCGGGAGTAGTGGTATGCGGGCTGGCCGAACTTAGGGGGCATGTCTCTCTTGGTGGCTGAGGCTTGGTGGTTGGCGAACCCTAGTGCGAGGAGCCGCTATCTTCCGGGTCCGTGTCATGTAGGGACCGACCCCAATGCAATCAGCGACCGGAATGCGGACCCGCAACGCCTTCCGGTCGGTGCCAGCCATAGGTGTCACTCTCCGTGCGAATCCGTCTCCGGAAAGTGCGTGGCAGGCCGCTCGTCCTTGCGACTTGACGGCCGGGCATCGTTCCCGCGCTGGCAATCGATGCCACCGACCACCATCTTGTAGTAAGGCTCGCCGAACTCATCGATCAAATGAGATCGAGTCTAGCTGGGTCACGGCCATTCTGTGAAGGAGGCATCCAGACCGAGTTGGGTCGGAGCCAATCCGGAGTAGCTGATGGCATCACGGGAAACGCGAAGGTACCCGCGGCTACCTTCCCTGTATCCTATCGCGGACGGGTTTTGAATTGAGTCAACTTCAGGTGACCGAAGGGTCGCTCGTCGGATTGGTGTGTCCCTGACGCGCCACTCCTGAACAACGCGACTAGAATGCGATCTTTCCGATGAGTGCTCTACGCAGTGGTCAAGGGTTTCCACCTGCCCGACTCGCGCAAGAGCGTGAGCCGAATGGAGCAGAGTTTGGCCCGAACACCGCGGTAGCGGACGGAAGGCATCGTTAGGGCCAAGGATTGGCCAGCCCTTGTGATCTACGGCGCTCCGGAGGAGTAGCGAAAGCGCTACGAACGACATTGGGGTTCAAAAGAGATCCACACGTCGGATGGAATCAGGGTTCATTTCGGCAGTAACCAGTTCGAGCATGGATTCTACGGAAAGAGCTCCAATACCGAATGGAAGGACGAGCTCGCATGGGAGCGAGCAGAACGGATCGACTGGATAGGCGCTACTCCGAACAGTCCAGACACCACGCGATTCGAAGGATAGAATATGCGCATCGGATCAGAGGGATCTCACCCTTGCGGGCGATTGGCGCTATGACAGATCTGTCGTAGTCCTGCAGTTCAAACTTGTGAAGGAACCGCCTACCCTACAGGCGGAATTCAAGACCTGCTTCCCTGCGTCGCGACGCACGTTCGACAAGGTTTCTTCCGGCCGCCGTTGCGGCAAGGACCGCACCATCCAAGCACTGCGGTCGAGGAGGAGATTCCGAACCCAGAAGAAACCCCCGGAGGAGGCGGAATACGGGATTACGCCGGGGGCGGAAGGGCTAGCGCTGATTTGCTACGCCGGCTCAGCGCTCCAAGCCTCGACAGATTCAATGCCACCGTGCAGCACTGAACTCGAACCATGCACCGAAGAACCGGACACACGTTCCGGCTCCCACGTCCCCCGCCTTGTGCTCCCCTGAGGAGCAGGCGTGCGCCGATGCACGAGATTAATGTAACTAGGCTGGTTCGGGGATGCAAGAACAAGTCGCGCCGGCCGTGAGTTGAGCAGCGAGGGTTCGGGCATGTGCGAGTCATGCCGATGGTCCAGACGAACCGTAATTCGAGTCACGCGTGTCGGGTCGATCCCGCGGCTGTCTCTGCCGCACCCCTACGCGTCAACGATCCGAGATGACCCGCGGGTGATTCGTGCCTACCGCGGCATGTCGGCCACCGCGGGAGCGTCGTGCGATGGAACCGACTCGCGCAGTCTCGAGACAACCCCTGCGTGGCGCGCCTCCAGTGCCAGGTTTCTGATTTCCTCAGGATCGTCCCGGTGATCGTACAATTCCTCGCTGCCGTCGGAGTACCGAATGTAACGCCATCTCTTGGACCGCACCGCGTGGTTGCCCCGCTGATAGGTCATGACCACTGTTCGGTCTTGGTGCGGATTTGCCAGCAGCGGCAGGATGCTCTCCCCTTCGAGTCCGGACTTGGCGGGCAGCCGTGCCAAGTCGACCAGGGTCGGATAGAGATCCAGTAGCGACACCGGAGATTCGACCACCGTCCCCGGGACGACGCTTTCGGGGGCCACGATCACGAGCGGGACTCGGGTCGACTTCTCCCAGAGCGCGAACTTCTCCCAGTGGCTCTTCTCGCCGAGATGGTAGCCGTGGTCCGACCAAAGCACGATGATCGTGGATCCGGCGTATTTCGATCTGGCCAGCGCGTCGAGCAGCCGGCCCAGCTGATGGTCCGCAAACGAGCAGCTCGCTTGGTAGGAACGAACAGCTTCGGCCCACGTGCCGGGTGCTCTGGCTTCGGTGTCGAGTATTGCCCGCATGAAGTGTTCCTTCTGACTGAGCAGAACTCGCGCCCCTGATGGGAGATCGTCCAGGTCGCCCACTGTGGTTCGCGGCATCTCGACGTCCGTAGCGGGGTACTCGGCGAAGTACTTCGGGGGCACATGGAACGGCATGTGCGGGCGGAACAGACCGATGGCCAGGAAGAAGGGCCGGTCATGCCAGCGTGCCAGGAAGTCGATGCCGAAGTCGACCGATCGGACGTCCGGAGTCTCTAACTCCTCCAGAGGCCAAGGGCCCCAGTCGAAGTTGAGGCTTTGGATCGCGTAGATCCCGTTGAACTTCCGAGGCGGCATCGGGTCGAGCTGCATTTTCAAGAAGCGATGGAAGGACTCGTCGTCGTGGAACGCGCTGTTGTCGTGGTGGTGGAAGATCTTGCCGGCTCCCTCGACCCGGTACCCGTGGTTCATGAAGTAACGGGGTAGCGTCACGGCGTCCGGAAGGGCACCCCTCCAGTCCGAGCGATTGCCATAGACGCCGGTGGTCGCCGCGCCACGGCCCGTCAGGAGCGCCACGCGGGAGGGATTGCAGGCCGGGGATGCGGTGTAGGCACGCCGGAACAGGGCTCCCCGCCGGGCCAGCCGCCGAAAGTTCGGCATCTTCACGGGGGTGTCCTCGTCCAGTACCCAGTCGTTTAGGTCATCGACGGCCACGAACAGCACGTTCGGCTTGCCTGCTGAATCGAATCCGGTCTCGCGGGGGCGCGCGGCTGCCCGCACGGTTGATGTCGGCGGGTAGTCCGCAAACCTCGAGCGAGCGTCTAGTTCCTCGATCTTGAAGCGTACGCTCGCGATGTACGGCTCCTCTCCCTCTGTCCAGTGCCCGTATGTCGTGGCGACGAAGGTCCCGTCCGGCAGCAGTTCTACGCCCGGATAGGCGGTGTCCGTTCCTTTGCGGTTGTCCATCAACCGCACCCGGTACTGTCCCTCCCCGCCTTGGACGAGATCTTCGTAGGTGCCGACCCAGCCGACCCAGTCGCCCTTCGTCGGGCTTTCGTGCGTACGATCGCGGAAACTGATGAAGAGCCTTCCGTCCGGCGCGTACCTTGCTGTGTGGCGGTCGCCAGTGAGCGCTCCGGGAAGCTCGCGCGGTTCGCTCCAGTTCGCGCCTTCGTCGTCGGAGAAGATGACGAACGAATTGAGCTTGCGGCTGTTCTCGCGCAACAGGACGGCGATTTGCCCGCCGTCGGGCGAGCGCACCGCGCCCGGCTCGCAGAGGTGGGCCACTGGGTGCCTGGCGATGACCGATGGCTGGGACCAGGTCAGTCCCCCGTCGGACGAGACGACGCTATAGACCTTGAAGTTTCCACCTTCGGGGTGTTCGGGCGGATCTCGAAGCCAGCGGCCGTCGTCATGGAAGAACGCGATGTAGCGTCCGTCCTTCAGCTCGACCATCGAACCCATCGCCACGATGCCCCCGTAGCCGGGCCCCGGCGTATCAATCGGCTCAAGGGGAGACCAGGTCCCGCCCTCGTCGTTCGAACGTGCCACGCGGATCCCGCCCGCCTTGCCGGAGAACATCAGGATGCGAGGAGTCCCGTCCGGGCCGACCAGCCGGAACAGCGTCGGCACTTCCATAGATGTGGCCCAGTTCTCCGGGGTGGGCAGCCGGTCCGTCCAGGTCAGTCCGCCGTCGATGCTCTTCTTGTAGACAATGCCCCCGCGTCCGTGTCCCTTCGGGTAGGCGATGAGGATCGTCCTGTTATCCGGGAGCAGCAGCGTCGAGGGGTGGCCAAGATATTGGCCTGGTTCCCGATCCACGATCACTTGGCGGTGGGACTCCTGCGAGAGGTCGATGGTCGGGACGGAGTAGCCGCGAGGCTGGCTCGCACCCGAGGCTCCGGCCACCAGCATCAGCCCGAATGAGCATCCGGACAGCAGTGGGATCAGCGTTCGCCTGGCCGTCCGGATTGGGTCAGCACTCCACTGCATCGCGCCCCCAATCATAGGTGGTCGACCGGGCTCCTTCGGGTCCGATTTCACAGCCTGATGGCTTGGCCCGACGCGGCGGATTCGTAGACCGCGTCGACCACGCCCAGTGTCTTCAGGTAGTCGTCGCCGTTGCTCTCGAACTCCTGCCCGCTGGTCAGGCAGTCCACGAAGTGCCGCTGGAGACTGTACACGCAGTCGCCCGCAAAGTTGACGTTGGCTCGCTCGTACTCAACGGGGCGGATCGACCCGCCAAGCGGCTTGACTCGCATGGACGAGTCCGCATCCATGGTGATGTGGCCCCGGCTCGCGTCCAGCCGCAGTTCGCCGAACGTGAATCTCGGATTCCCGACTTCGGGCTCGTTGTAGCGGTTTGCGTCCAGGATCGCTGTGGCTCCGCTTGCGAACGCCAAGAGAATCTGTCCGGTATCCTCTCCGCGAATCACGGGGTTCAGGCGACGCAGCTTGGCATACACCTCGACGATCTCACCGAGAAGATACCGGAACGTGTCGATGAAATGAACCGCTGTTTCATAGACGAGCAGTCTCGGGTAGTCCCGGAAGAATGGCTGCCTTGCCAGATACGCGTCCTCGCCCCATCCATCACCTGTGCGCATCCGGAAATAGAGGTGCGTCGGCTCGCCGATCGCGCCCTCCTCCAGAAGGCGCTTGATCTCTCGATACCAAGGCTGCCAGCGGAAGTTCTCGTGGACCATGAAGCGAACTGAAGACGTTCGAGCGTGCTCCACAATGCGGGTGCTCTCCGACAGGGTCGGGGCCAAGGGCTTCTGGCAGACGATCGCCGACCCTCGGGCCGCGGCGTGGGAGCAGATCTCCGCATGGGTCTCCGGCGGGGTAATGATGTCTACGAAATCCGGCCTTTCGCAGTCGATCATCTCGCGCCAGTCGGCGTAGTACCTCGGGATCGAGTATTGCGCCATCTTTTCGCGGGCCTTCGACTCCGTTCGATTCGCGATAGCGACCACCTCGACTTCCGGGATCCGGTTCCAAGCCTCGTACTGGAAACCGGAAAAGTAGCCGGCTCCGATGGCGGCCGCTCGCAGTCTTCCATCCATGTGGCCACTGTACATGCCCAAGAGGTTCCGGTTGGGGCGGAGAGCCGAAGTTCTCCGGAACGAAGTTCGCCGAGCCATGGATGAAGTGCCGCGAATATAGCCCTTCGGCACCGCCAGCCTGGGCCTGTGGTGGAATGAAGCTGGCTGCTGTGCTCGAGGTTCTGGCGATAGCGCTGGTTACGGTCGCGCTGCTGAAGCTGCGCTCGGTGTCGAGGCGTTTGGACCGGCTGCAGCGACGCTTGGACGCCGTCAGCCCCGATCCGGCGGGTGGCCCCGATAGGGCTGAGCCAAGCCGGCCTTCCTTGCTCGCGAGAGTGCTGGCCCGCGGAGGCGACCAGGCCCCGCAAGTCTCCGCGACCGGGGGTTCCCGCTCCCTCGCGCAGGATGAGGACGTCGCGGAATCCACTCTGTCCGGAACGGGCGCTGAAACTCGGCCGAACTGGATGGTCTGGCTCGGCGGCGTCTCGGTCGGCCTAGCCGGCGTCTTCCTGGTGAAATACTCGATCGACCAAGGCTTGCTGACGCCCTGGGCCCGGGTCGCGCTCGGGACAGTGACCGGTCTGGCAATGCACGGACTCGCTGAGTGGCTGCCACGCAGGACCGGCCGCGGCCATCCGGCGTTCTCGGCGCTTGCTGCTTCCGGTAGCGTCACGCTTTCCGCGGCGGCTTTGGCTGCGCTGCACCTTTACCAACTGGTTCCCGCGGCTAGTGTCTTCGCCTTCCTCGCGGCGGTGTTCGGCGGAACGATGGCGCTTGCCCTTCGGCACGGACCGGTCTTGGCGGCATTGGGACTGGTCGGCTGCTATGCGGTGCCATTGCTGGTCGGAGGTGACGACGGCGCGATCGTCACCGTGCTGGGCTACTGCTTGATCGTCAGCTCTGCGGTGATGCTGATGTTCCGCTACGTCGACCGCGGATGGCTGCGCCGGGGCGTTCTTGTCGGATCGCTCTTCTGGTGGATGGCTTCGATGCTCGTTGACGCGGCCGACGGCTTTCGCGGGGCCTACCTAGCCTCGCTCGGAGCTGCCATCGTCTTCCTACCTAGGATCGACTGGTGGTCTATCCTGCGTCCCGGGCAGACTGGCGGATTCAGGCTGGGTTCCGGCTGGCGCCTGCCCGAAGGCGTACCGGCGGCCGGTCCGCCGACCATCGGCGCCAAACACGGGCTGACGCTCCTGCTGTTGGTTCTCGCCCAAGGATTGTCGATCGTCGAGGAGCCGTTCGGCCTCGGCACGGCCAGCGGATGGCTTCCGCTGGTCATAGTCGTCTTCCTCGCCGCACGGGACAACCGCTCGATAGCTCCGCTGCCGGTGATCGCGCTCGCCGTGCAGTGCATCGCGTGGATCGGTACGGGTCTTGGCGTGGAAGGCTTCTCCCTGGTTTGGGCGTCCGAACTCGACGCTGCGGATACCGGCTTCCTGGTGTTCGCGGCTGCGAGCGCCACGGTCTATACGGGATTCTCCTCGTGGAACCTCCGGAGAGGAGGATCCGAAACCATATGGATGCCGCTTGCAATCGCGTCTCCGGTCTGCTGGCTCGCCGTTGCCTATGCGCTTGAGACGAATATGGCGACATCCGTTGCGTGGGCTCTAGCGAGCGTGGCTCTCGGACTGCTGTACACGGCAACGGGCTGGGTACTCGCACGTTCAACGCTCCAGTTGCTGGCGCCGTGGGCAGTGCTCGGCTGCTGCGGGTCGTACTCCCTCGCTGTCGTGATGACGTTTCGGGAGGGCGGACTGACGCTGGCGCTGGCCGTTCAGGCCGTTCCGCTCGCTTGGCTTGCGGCCCGTTACTCCTCCGCTCACGTTGCGTGGATGGCGAGGGCCGTCCTCGTGGCGGTTGTGGCCCGATTGACCCTGAACCCTTGGCTGCCGACCTACGACGGGGATCCCTACTGGACGCTGTGGGCTTATGGCGGTCCCACGATTTGCTGCTTGGTCGCCAGCCGGTTCGCTAGGCCCATCCCGGCTTTTCGGCTATGGACCGAGGCTGCCTGTGTCCACTTGCTCGCGCTGACTTCCTGGGCCGTCGCCAGGGACGTCCTGTACGGAGGGGATGTCTTCATCTGGGCGTACGGACTTGCCGAAGCGTCGATCACCACCGTCACTTGGGCTGCGATCGGTCTTGCCTACTACCGGCGCTCGCTGGTCAGCGAGCGCATGTCGGACTTCTATGTCTGGGCCGCCAGGATCCTTCTCCTGCTGTCCCTCGCGAACTACTTACACGTGGTGTTCCCGCTGAACCCGATCGTCACTCTGGAAGAGGTTGCCAGCACTCCGATCTGGAACGTCTTGCTGTTGGCGTACGGCGCTCCCGTGATCCTGGCCTTCCTCGTTTATCGCTACTGCGAGCCCGGATGGGCTCGTCCGGCTGGCGGAGTCGCTGCGGTTGCGTTGTTCCTGTTCGTGACGTTCGAGATTCGTCATCTGTGGCAGGGCAGTCTCGATGTACTCCTTCGTCCTACGGATGGCGAGATGGCCACGTACTCTGTTGTCTGGCTTTGCATGGCCGTGACAGCTGTGCTCACGGGCGGGATGCGGTTCGGACCGGGCGTCTATCGGTTCGGGATGGCTCTCTTGGCGCTCACGATCTGCAAGGCCTTCCTGGTGGACATGTCCGGCCTCACGGGCCTGCTCCGGGCCGGGTCGTTCATGGGGCTCGGCCTCAGCCTTCTCGCGCTCGCCTTCCTGCACCAGAGATTCAGGAAAGTCCGTGCCAAGCCTGGAGGCGCGTCGGGCTAGTCATCTAGAAATCCGGACATGCCGCTCCGGCCCTGCCATTCAGGGCTCCCAATCCGGAGATGGGCTCGGGGACCCTCCTTGCGATGAACAGGCCCATAATCCTAGCATGCGGAAAACGCCCAAATTGAAGATCAGATTATTGGTAGCACTATACGAAAATCCTTGGCGGGCTGTGTATTCGCCCAAGAAGCAACATAGGTCACCATCGTTTAGCCAATGGTGATCTGGCCGCGTGAGTTCGTCGATCCTATTGAATCGATTTGGAAAGCGCGCTCCGGATGTCATCGTACTGGAAGACCCGAATGGCGCCCTTCGACGCTAGGCGTTCTGGCCAGCTCAGATCCGGATCCCGAAAGCAGCTGTCTAGAATGAATACCTTCCGCCCCTGCTTCAGCGCTGCGCGCGCTTGAACCAGCGTACCCGAGGTCTGGCCTGCCTCCACGATCACAGTAGCCTGGGTTAGGGCAGCCATAACGATGTTCCGCTCAGGGAAGAACAGCCGGTTCAGCCGATAGTCCTGCGACTCGTAGCGCATCAAGGGAACCGGACTGATCACTAGATTTCTTGTGCCGCCGTAAGGTGGACGTTTGAGTCAAGTTTACGCTGCGA
>CAYWUV010000066.1:0-33639 GCA_964461235.1 uncultured Bryobacterales bacterium
TCTTCCATCCGCCAAGCTCACACAGCACCTTGAGCGGCAGATCCATCAGGTCCGTGGCGAACTTTCGCCGCAACGAGTGCCAGCCCCGGCCCGGCTTCGGCTCCAGTCCCGCGAGGGTCTGCGCCTTCTTCCACCACAGAAAGGCGGAAACGCGGTTCGTGCACCTCGTGGCATCCTTCGACGAAGGCAGCACCGGGCCGTTATTCTTGCCACGGCCCATCCTTCGCGCCTCCTCCAAGGCGGCGAGCGCCTCGGCGGTCAAGGGCGTGACGTGTTCGTAGCCCGTCTTCTCGTGCTCCGCCCTCCATCGGATGGTCTTGTCCTCGAAGTCGATGTCCAGCCACCTGAGCTTTCGGATGGCACCGATGCGGTGCCCGGTTTCGTGCGCGAGGCACGAGGGCGACGTGGAACCGCCACCCGACCTGCCGCGACACCTTCAGGAGCGCCCGGTACTCGTCCTCGGTGAGAACGACCCGGTTGGGATTCTTCTCCCTGGGCTTCCTGAGTCCCTTCAACGGGTTGGAGTCGAGGAGGAGATTCCCCTGCTCGTCCCGGGACCTCGCGGCCCAGTTGAGCATCGTCATCAGGAACGTCAAGTCCCATGCGATGGTCCGGTTGCCGACGGGCTGGCCCGAGCGTCCGGCCCTGCCCGCTCTCCGCGCCTGAATGAAGCGATCCCAGTCGCGCTGAGAGAGTGTTGCGGGTCTCCGGTCCCTGCCGAAGAAGTCGAGGAACATCGCGGACGCGACGCGGTCGCGCCGCCGGGTCCTCTCGCCCTTCGTGGGCGTCACCTCCTCACCGTACATTTCAAAAAGCGTCCCCAGCGTGAGCGGCTCGGGCTCGGCTTCGGCCTTGCCGTTGGGCTCAAGGACCGCGAAGCCCGCGGCGGCCTCGTCGGCCTGCCGCTTCGCGCGCGCCCAGTCGCGGTGCCTGAGGGACCGGGTGAGCCTTCGCCCGTTCTCTCGCCACTCAATCTGGAAGATGCCGGTCTTCGGGTCAGGAAACACCCTCACCCGGTTCCGGCCCCATTCGCCGGCGCCGTAGGAGCGCCGACTTCGTTTCGTGCGTGCCATCGTTCGATTCCTCTCGATTGATGGACTGCACGATCTGCGCAACGGAAATCTGGCCCGTAACGGGTGTTTTGACCAGTGTCGGCACTCGCGGACGCGAGGGAGGGGCCGTTGCCGGATGCCGGGCGGCATCCGGCACAACACTGGACCGCTCGGGATGTCCCGTCGCCCGTCCCCGGTTGACGCCGCGCAAGGCGCTTGTACCATTTGAAGTGGATGAGCCACCGGTTCTCCAATCCACGGCCATCACGGGCGACCGACCGGAAAGGAGTCCAGCAATAGCCACAAAGCACGGTCTCGACCATGAGACCATCGCGTCCACGCACGAGTCCATTGAAGCTACCGCATCCGCTCCCATCGCCGACCGGCGGGATGCTGTTCAGCAGGCAGTGCCTGCCAGCGGTTCTGACCGGGGACCGGGGACGATAGGAGGTCTCGTCCCGTTCGAGTGGGCCTTGGAGAGGGTATTTGGCCCCACGCTGAGTGAAATCGGCGACGACTTTCGGCGGCTATACATCACCGGGCGGAAAAAGCTGATCCGCACCGCCCAGCGCAAGATTCCCGACATCGAGGACGGCAATGTCGCCAACCCGCGGGTGGCGATGGACGTGCTGGTAAACGGGACCTTCGCGGCCGACAACGAGATCTGCGCCGAGTACTTTGGGGGCCTGCTCGCAGCATCCAGAACCAAAGATGGCAGGGACGACAGCCTGATACCACTCGTTGACGCAGTGAAATCGCTTTCGTCGGAGCAACTGAGGATCCACTATTGGACCTACCACACGCTGAACAAGGCACTTCTCGCCCTGCGGCCCCGCCCCTCGCTCGCCACAGCGCCACGCCGGATCTTCTTCCGAGACATCGGGTCGCCTGATTCCGGGCCGGGGCGGCTCGGCAATCTAGCGGTGCTGCTCGAACGCGGGCTGATCGAGTCGGGCAGGGCTGGTAGCGCCCGGATACGATCCAGGTCTGACGGTAAGGAGTGGGCTGTTCCGTACATGGAAATCAAGGTGGCTTCCTTCGGCATGATGCTATACGCCGCTGCCTACAACAACCTGATGTGGTGGCAGGCGATCGGAACGCTTCGGACGGAGCACCATGAAGACTTCCCCGGCGTCGCAATCCCTGACGGCTACGGCCTTGACTTGATGAGCCTTCTGGAGGGTGTTCACAAGGAGGGTCCTTTCGATCTGATTCGCCCCTGATTCCGGGGCGCGGAGCGCGACCGAACTTTGCCACCGGCCGCTTCGTTTCGTGCGTGCCATCCACTCGATCCCTCTTTCGATTGATGGACTGCACGATCTGCGCTTTCTCGAAAGCGTTGGAGGAGCGGCTGCCGGAAGCCGGTCCGCATCCGGGATCGCAACGGACGGCTCGGGACGATGGCCCGCAGACGCGACTTGCCGCCGCCGAAAGCGCTCTTCCGATTCTGTCGGCAGTGACAACCTCCACGGCCCTCGGTCCTGACCACGGAACCAGGGTAGCCCCCGTGGGAACTGGCAGCCCTCAATGCGCAGCACGGTCTCCGACCAGCGGCAGCCGCGATGATCGACCATCTGAAAGGGCGTGAGAAGGCGCTGGAGCCGTTCGGCCTTACGGGCCGCCGGGCCGAGTGGATCGCCTTGGTGAGTCTGCACGGCGGAGTGTTCACCCGCACGCAGCTTTCGGCGTGGCTCGGGGTCAGCCGCTTCACGACGCTCCGGTTCGTGCAGGCCCTGACGAACCGAAGACTGGCCGCCGAGGAGACGGTCGGAGACCTGAAGGTCTGCCGGATCTGCGCACGCGGCATTCACCGCGCACTTGGCGCCGAGGGCGTGCGCCACCGTAGGATCACCTCGCCCGAGGTGGCCCTGCGCCGTCTGCTCTCGGTCGACTACGTGATCGAGCACACCGGGCTGCCCTGGCTGCCCACGGAGCCGGAGAAGGTCGCCGCGTTCGAGGCGCTCGGCATCGGCCGCTCGCTCCTGCCTGTCCGGGTCTACCGAGGCGCCGCCGGGGGTGCCCGGCGGTACTTCCCGCGCGGGATGCCCGTGGCGCTGGACTCAAGCCGCGCCGTGTTCGTCCACGCCGATCCCGGCTACGACACCTCGACCGCGCTCCGTTCGTGGCGGGATCGGCACCTGAGGCTCTGGGAGGCGCTGAGGTGGGCTGGTCGGTCGAAGTCGTCGGGGTCGCAGGCGGCCCGAGAGAACTCCGCCGGGCACGGACGATCCTGGGAAACTGGGTCGGTGCCGCTGCCGCACCGGGACCCAACGACCAGCCTGCGACCACCGCAGCCGTCCGGCGTGAGATCATGCGCGTCGAGAATGCCATCCGGGGAAGGGACGAGGCGGCGGTCGAGGAACTGGGCGGCCTCAACGGCTGCCTTCACCGCCTCGTTGAGATGAGGGCTCTGCTCCGGTTCGGGCCTCCCCGGAGGAGTGATTCACGGCTGTTCCGTTTGGGGTTCGAGCCGCTTCCCCGAGGGCGGGATTTGACCGCCCCCGGGCGGGTGCCGTTGCCGATCCAGAGGTGTCCGTCTCACATCGGGGTCGTTGAAGCAGCGGACTGTCGGTGGCCCGAATCACGGCAGGAGATCACGTAAGTCGAACTGGGACTGCACGATCTGCCACTCTTGCCATTGGACTAAGCTCGGTCCCATCGGGTCGCGAAAGCGGGAAAACCGCTGTCGGATAGCGGGAATGCGAATCGCGGTTAGCTGAGTTGCCAATGAGGCTGAATCAGAATGGTATCTGATTCCTCCTTCTGCGCGATGGCAGGGGCTATCTCGTCCGACCATGATTCGACGGAATCAGGTGTCGGCCAGTGCTCGCGCGTGCCCGATGGCATCCATGATGGGGCGCATTTCGTCCCAGAGAGTCGACAGCCCACTGATGTCACCCGTCTTGATTCGTGGAATCAAGGTCCCTAGGAAGCACTCCCATTCGTAGGTGTCTCGGAGGCTTGGTTTCTCGTCAGGACACCTGATCCCATGGCTGTCGAGCCAATGGGCGACCTCATGCATCGTTGCGCGGTTCCTGACAAACAGCTCCTGCGTCGCGATCCCATGCCCCTCGACCATCACATCCGAGAACAGCCCCTCAAGGGTTGGGAGATACTCAGCCAACGCTTGTACCCTTCGTTGCGCGACGATGCCAAGTTCTTCCGCATGGACCCCCCGCCAGAGACGGACGACAACCGTCCAGCACCCCAGCCCCCCAAGAGCGACCCCCGCCCGCACCAGCCAGTACTGCTCAAACCAGACACCTATGACCCCCAACCAAATCCGCCAAGTACGCAGATCCTCTGGCACTCCGGCGATCCCGACGACCACAAGGCCTACCGTGAGCAGTCCCCATGCGCTCAACAGCACCTTTTTCACGCTCATTCTGCATGGTAACGCCGCCACCCGGCGCTGAGTCAAGCTCCTGGGCTCGTGTGACGGCACAGAGCAAGGGCGAGATGGCCAGCATGCCGTCCAGATCGGTCCCCTAGACCGCCATGGCTCGCCGGCTTCCGCCGCCGCGCCCGGGGAAAACGACCCGGTCTCCTCGGAGGATCCGGGTCACCACTCGGTTCGTGGAGGCCCCAGCCGACCTATGCGCGGCGCGACCCAGGCAGTTTCAGGCTCGCCTCACGGTGCGATCCCGATCAGCACGAGCGGAACGGCCCCGCACGCCGCGGCCTGCCGACCGTTCCACTCGCTGCGATCTGTAACGACAGCTCGGGGGCTAGGCGCGCGCGTGTCGCCCAAGACCGGCGACGGCTTGCACACCCGCTATACGAATTTGGTCCTCCCCTTCCGTCGAAGCGTGCTGGCCGTGATCCAGTCCTTGAGGAGGCGAACCGTCTTCCGTCTTCGCCGGAAAATGGTCACACCTCCTCTTCGGCTGCGGCTGGAACGTGTAGCAGTGGGCAGTCGCCCCAAACGCGGGCCAGAGTAGCCACGTCAGTAATCGGACGCGGGAGCCCGCGCCCCGGCGAAGGTAGCCGCCCGCTGAGGTCGAGGATGCGCCCGTATCCCTCATCACCGGGCATGACAAGCATATAGTCGTATACCCTAAGTTGACGTGTCACGAAGATGAGGACCGGGCGACCGGACTGCGGATAGGCTAGACCCTTCGCCGCCCCCACTTCAATCTTGTAGTTCCTGTTCGAACCCGCGCTGTAGACGCAGGCGCGCGCTTCCACCTCGCCGCGTGTCGCGTCAGCAGATACACCTGTCAAGAACACCCGTTCCGTCTCAAGGCTGCGCAGGCGGAAGTACTCTCGAACCACATGAGCGTTGAAATGAACTTGCCCCCACCTGCCCCCAGCTTTTGGCACCTGGGCAATCAGAACGGCGTTGCGCGACGTGGTCCGAGCCACAGTCCGCCGCGCCCGGGTAACACCCACCCTCCGGCGGGGCAGAATGTCTGTGGCCATAATTCCGCTCGTCCTCGGACCGGGAGACACGACATTCTTCGCGGCTCGCTCAAGCACCTCCTCGTCGATCGATCGGATCCTGCCCGCGTGACGTTCCAAGAACTCCCCAAAGGCATCTACGTCAACCTCTTCCCCTCGCTCCATCCTGACGACCGCGTATGCTTCGAAATTCCCCCTTAGTCCCCCCGGAGTCAGGTTTCCAGACCCAACGATCAGAATCCTACCTCCGTCGTCAAGCACAAAATCGGACACCTTCGGATGGAACAAAGCGGCGCTTTCGTTCCAGAACACGCTGGCCCGGAAGTTCCTGTGGGACTGTTCAAGCTCCTGCATGCGCTCAAGCGCCACCCGGTTCGTCACGCTGTCAACACCGACTACAAGACCTATCCTTCCTCCCCCGCTCATCATGTCCTGGACGATGCGGTCCTCGATCAGCTGATCGATCCCGTCCCGCGTCGCGAATGCGTAAAGGCCACGCCACTCCCTCGCTTGGAGGACCGCACGAAGAATGGCTTCATACAGGTAGGTGGTCCCAGCGTGGCTTGGATCCTGAACAACGAAGTCGAGCTTCATCTCACCCTCATCTCTGGCGTTCGACGCAACCGAGCCATCGCGCTACCGCCACGTCACGGCTTCTCACGGTTGCCGACGGCGTCGTACCCGGCCATCAACTCCGCGTAGGACTTGACCTTCGGACCTCGCTTCTTGGCGGTGCTGGGCTTCGAGAAGATCAGGACATATTCGTGGACGTTCTTGAAAAGAAAATTGGGTGGATAGGGGTAGCTGCCGAAGATTGGGCGTTGTGCCCCGTAGCTACCCCATTTCCCCCCAGACCCGTCCTTAGACCAGATGATCTCGTTTACCATCACAAACCCGAGGCTGCGCAGGAGCACAGCAAAGTCCGTGGCGAGTGGAAAGGTCAACAGTCCGTGCTCCGTATACTGATTGACATTCGCGGTGACGACACACAGTTTCCGCCCAGGGTTCAACACTCGCAAACACTCCGAAAACGCTGGTCGAAGTGAGTTCAGAAACCTCACATAATTCTCTTCATTCCCGAGGTTGTGGTCGCCGTCTCCGTAGTGCGCTTTGTCCCAATACGGGGGACTGGTGACGATAAGCCCAATGCTATTGTCTTCAATGAACCTCATATCACGGCTATCGCCATGTACCGTAACAAGTGACTCGTCTTCTTCCTGGCGTCCTTTGTGAAGCTGCCGACACTCGCGCTCAATGATGTCGATGTATTCTCTGTTTTGGTCAACGCACGTCACACGTCGGCCAAGAGGGAGGGCCGCACGGGCCGTTGTGCCTGTGCCAGCGAAGGGGTCGAGTATCATCTCCTCACAAAAGCTGAAGAGCTTGATCAACCGCCGCGGGATCTCTTCCGGGAACGCGGCGGGGTGATCGTCGCGCCGGACATTTGCGATGGTCCAGACAGTCTTAGTGTACTCTCGCCATTCCTCCTTAGTAACCCGACTCTTCTGTTTGATGACCGCGTCGATACGATCTGGCATGATTTGTCGTTCAACCTCTTTCTCTAACGTTGTTCTCAGTCTCTTGGAGCGCGGCCTGTACGCGTTGAATGCTGATCTGCTGTAACTCAGCTAGAAACGCTTCGTCAAGACCAACGACATCCGCTATAACCCGGTCGATCCGCTGGCGCAGGTCTAGGAAGCGGACGGGCGAGTAGCCCAGTGACGTGCGTCCGCGATTGAGGCTCACGGTCGGCTCGGAGCGAATGCGAGACCACAGCTTCTCACCATAGGTGATCAGTCTTGGGCGGACCGACTGGTTCAAGGCATCGGTGCCAACTGGCAAGCCCCGGAAGAAACGCGCTGTCACGTGAAACCCATCGTGAGTGGCAAGCCACCACCAATAGGCCAGATGGCTCGAAAGGAGCGCGAAGGCCGCCATCGCATGGCCCCTCGTAGGGAAGGTGGTCGCATGCAGAGGATGGGTGGAAAGGGTGGAGTCACTTGGAATGGCCCCCCTGGGTGGGGTCAGGAACACGTTCAGGAAATTATATGCAGTTGCCCCGATGAAGACAGTAGGGGCTTCGTGTTCTAGGACGTTGGCTAGCGTCATTCGACGAATCGTTGTACATGCGTGTTCAAATCGATCCGAACGTGCGGCGAGGGTCTCAAAAGCACGTGTTTGGGACACACCGTCGATTTTAGGAATGCCGGATCGAATCGAATCGGTGAAAGGTGTAAATCGAATCGATGAGAACATGTTGGCCCGATGGCCGCCTCGCCACTTTTGCAAAGGCCCGGTTTCGATGCGAGTCTCACAGGTCTCCTGATCTCGGTGCCAAAACAGGATGCAGTTCCGGGTCTTGACGTCTTCGCCGAACAGGGCATGGGGCTCTCGGTCGAAAAACGCGAATCGCCAGGTACCATGCGCGTCTTCCATCAGGGAACGAGTCTCTTGGAACTGAGCGCCTACATTACTGGCTAGCGACAGCGGCACCACAAGCGCTCCTGCTGCTAGGCCCGGAGGCGGCAATCGAAGCATTTGCTGAACAAAAAGCAGATAGACTTCAGAAGTCGGTCGGATTCCATTCCCCAGTGAGCCGAAGACCGTGTTTAGAGCGGGCAGGTCATCGCGTTCTCCCACCTTTGCATAGGGGGGATTTCCAACTACCACAAGAGCGTTGGGTGACATTCTCGGGAAAAGGGCGGAAAGCGAGACTCGCTCATCCAATCGCGAGTCCGCAAGCAGGAGCAGCTGGCTGTCTACGGTGGGATGCGGCCCTCGCCGATCGGTCGTTACAATCTCGCGATCCCCGTAGCGGGGCGGGTCGAGGGTGAGGGCATCTGTGCAGGCAAGATTCATGCGTATCCGATGCCACAGTTGTAGCGGTACGGCATCGTTCGCTGGGGTCGCTGTAAGGCAGTCGGCGAGGAGGACGAATGCCGCGGCATGGACCGCCCACGGATCGACGTCCGTGCCGTAGAGTGCAGCTTCACAGAGCCCCAGCGGGGTCTCGTCCGGAAAACGGGTGCGAAGCGTCGTTAGCGCTGCGCGCAGAAAGACGCCGGTACCGCAAGCGGGGTCCAGTACGGTAGGAGGACCGTTGGAGACTCCAAGCCCCCGGAAACACTCCCGAGTCATGTAGCCCGCAACGTCGGCGGGCGTGTAGTAGGCGCCCTCGGCCCGCTTGCGGTCGCGAGCCACGGCTGTCGCTGCGTCACGGCGGACACTCGCGCGACTCCCGGGACCGTGGGGATCGAGGACATAGGGCAACAGGTCACGGTAGCCGGTCACGTCCCGGCAGGTGGTCAGCAGCCTGTCCGCGTCTTTCAGCGCGTGCCTTGATACCAACGTCACAGGATTAGTGCCCGGAGCATTACCGAAGAACCAAGTTGCGGCATCCTCCAAGCTTGCGCCGACTGTGATTCGCTTGGTCACCAGGGCCGTCAACCATGCGGACGCGAGCGTCCAGGCGAGGATTTCAGCGGGTGGTCGAACGATCCACCCACCAGGTTCTGGAAGTCGACGAGAGGGACACAGCTGGGAGATCGCCGAGCTATCCGAATGTTGAAGCGCGTCGTTCAGTACGGCAACGGCGCCTCGGACGGGTCGGCCGTACTTCTCGGAAGCCGTCCCCAAGACATGTCCTCGTCTTGGAACGGCGAGGTCGTGACGGCGCATCTTTGTCTCCGCCGTGAGCGCTAGTTGGCGAGAGCGACCGGGATCGACGGCTGACCTTCGATGCCGTGTCGATGCGGGCAGCGCCAAACTACCCACCCCTCCCCTGCGCCAGCCACAGCGGCAGTTCGCGCTGCTCGCGATCCCTGCATCGTCGCAGTAGATCCCTAATGGCCTGCCGGATCAGCCAGGACCGGGAAATCTCCGTCTGCTCGGAAAGGGAGCCCAACTCAGCGTAATCCCCGGAATCCAAGCTGACGGTCACGCGGATCAGTGGTTGTTTCTGGGACATCGCCCCCTCTCCCGAATCCGATGTACTCCTTCCGCAGAATTGCGGTACAACTGATGTATATCGTACTGCGATTGGCTGGCTCGGGCCAGAGGGAAGCTACGGGCTGGGGGGAATCATGGTGGTCGGGTCGGCTCCCGGCGAATCGAGACGGGCCTGCGAACCGCAACCGAAGCGGCCACCGCCCGGTACGCCTAGAGGCAGGCCCCCGCGGAATCGACCCCCGGAATCGGTGCCAACCTCGCCACGACGGAACCTGAGTGCGCCCAACGGCGCCTCCATCGCCTCCCCGGAACGCCTCGATCGCGGCTGGCTGGCGGATTCGGTCGAGAAGGAGCAGCTGGCGCGCAACCGGCACCTCGCCCTGCATCTCACTAGATTCGGCTACGCGCTCGCGAGGATTGGCGGGCGTGGCACCAACCACGAGGCTCTTCTGGAGTGTCCGATGGGAAGCAAGGTCCTCTGCGGTGACAACCTGCGCGACCGGTTTACGGCCCTTCTGAGTAACGCATGTTCTGTCGATATCGCCACTGCCTGGGCCACACGAGGAGAGCACTTGCGGGCATTGGACGCCGCCGCCATGCGGGGCGTAAGGGTCCACGCCATCGTCGGAATCTCGGGCAACGCGACGCATCCCGATGCCCTGAAGGAGTTGAGGAGGATTACCGCTGGCGACCTCAGGATCGTCCCAGAGGGAGACCGTCTCTTCCACCCCAAGCTGTACCTGTTCGAACGGCACGGGGACGGGATCGTGAAGCGTCAGGCGTGGATCGGTAGCGCTAACTTCACGAGGGCCGGTTTTGGTGGCCACTCTAGCGCGAACGAAGAGATCGTGTTGGAGGTGGGGACGGGGAATCGTGCCGACGCGCTTGCCGATTGGTTCCAGGAGCGCTGGGATCGCTGCCCCGTGGATCCTCCCGTCTCGGAAGAAATCCGTCGGTACACGGAAGACTGGAAGCGGAGTCCGCCCCATCGACTAGTCCGGCAGATCACGTCGGGGTCGGTGTCCGACCCGAGAGATCTTCTCGACGACGATGCCCATCGACCGCTGTCTCTAGAGGGATACCGCCAAGCCCTGATCGAGCGTGAGGAGCAACTACGAGACGAGGGACTGGGATGGGGAATCCTCGACCCGTTAGGTCGGAGCTACATGAGAGTAATCTCTGACCGCCGCAAGCTACTGCTGGGCGAGGAGCGTTGGTCGCAGCTAGATGCCCAATCCCGGAGACGGCTGAAGGGTAGCTACCGTCGCAGGGATCTGGAGTGGTGGGGGCTGACTGGGACCATGGGTCGAAAGAACTGGCCGGCGGTGCGCCACAACGAGAAGAAGATCAGGGCGAGTCTGGACGCTGTTCGTCAAGCTCACGACCGCGAGTTCCCGGACATCGCCGTTCATGCGATGCGGGCACTGATGGACATCGACAACGTGGGATACGGGACCGCGACTCTGTTGCTCACGCTGGCGCGACCGGACCGGTTGCTGTCGCTCAACACGCGATCCGAGAAAGGGTATGGAGCCCTATCGGGGTTGAGCCCCTCGACGCTCGGGAAGCCCGAGAACTATCGCGAGTTGCTTCGATGGCTCTATCGCCAGCGTTGGTACCACGACGGGCCGCCAACGGATGAACGCTTGGTTCCGATCTGGAGATTCCGTGCCGCCCTCGTTGACCCGTTCGTGTACGAACCGACGTAGAGGCGCGGCTGCGTGCTTGCGACACCCCCGAGCTGAGCTAGGATTCGTGGACCAGCCGCACTCCGTAGGTGTCGAGGTCAGCAGGGAGGGCCTGTCGGTCGCGATGGTCTTGATGTGCCCGTGCCGAGCTTTGGACCAACGGCCAACTACCGCTTCGTAACATAGTCGCTCCAAGCCTGGAGAACCTGGCGCAGCGCTCGATGTAGCATCGGCGGCTTTCGTTCCCCCCGGCCGGATTGAAACCAATTGCGGATGAGATCCGTAGGGTGTTGCCCTTCGGGGTCACCGAAGCGTGAAGGGCAGCACGACCGAACGAGGCGAAACGACGGAGGAGAAGCGTAGTCAGGTTGATCCACCCCGCAGCCGAACTGATGCCCGTGTCGATCCACGCGGGCGCTCGCGGGGGTGGTCCGCCGCCGGGTGGGCGGCGGCCCGCGACGACCTTGGGACAGGTCGCCGCAGGGCTTGTCTGACGCCACTAAGGTGCGTGAGCCAGCCTACCCCGTGTCATACACCGGGGCTGGCGAGGGGTGGCCTCCGCCCCCCCTTCGATCCCCCCGCTCTTCGCGCTCCCGTGGAGGTCGCGGACGGGGGCTCCGCCCCCCTTCCCCCGTGCCGGTGCGGCGTGATGCCTGAGCACCGCACCGCCGTCGTCACCGCCCGCGTAACGGCGACCGAGTCCGCCGACTGGCGGGCCAAGGCGAAGGCCGCCGGCGTGCCCCTGTCGGCGCTGATCCGGCGGGCCATGGCCCGCACGCGGACGTGGACCGCCCGCGCGGCCGAGGTCGAGCGCGAGCGCACCCGGCAGGTCTCGCGGATCGGGAACAACCTCAACCAGATCGCTCGCTGGGCAAACACCCGCAAGGGGGCGGCGGAGGCCGTCGAGGTCCTCGCACGCCTCGTCGCCATCGAGCGGGCGCTTACGGTGCTGGCCTGCTTCGAGAGCCCGGAGGACGACGATGCACATTAAGTTTCTCGCGCACGGGACCGGCGCGGACCGCAAGGCGGCCAACTACCTCCTCGGGGAGCAGGACGCGACGGGGAAGCCACGCGAGGGCGTCGAGGTGCTGCGGGGGAACCCGGACATGGTGGCCGCAGTCGCCGACTCGCTCGACTTCGAGCACCGGTACACGTCCGGCGTGATCGCCTGGGCGGCCGGACGACCATCCCACCGACGAGCAGATCGAAGCTGTCCTCGACGAGTTCGAGAAGAATGGCCTGGCGGGACTGGAGCCCAACCGATACGCTTGGGCGGCCGTTCTGCACCGCGAGCGCGGCGGCGGCGCTCATGTCCATGTGCTGGCCGCACAGTACGAAACGGAACAGCGGCGGCACTCCAGACAGATCGAAGCCTTGCGGCAGCAGGTCGAAGCTTTGCAGCGGCAGGTCGAGCGGCCGAGCGCGCAGGTGACGGACTTGACCAGATACTCCGGCACCTTCGGCGCAGGGCCAGGGAGCGGATGGAGATGACGCGGCGGCTGGTGGAAAGGCTGAGGCCGCGCGGGCCGGACCGGGACTCGGGGCCGAGCCGCTGATCGCTTCATGAGGGGTTTGGCCACACAGCTACAACCTCTTTCGCCATCCGCAGGTCCGCCCGAGGATCCGTGGCCGCCCGAGAGCATCTTGCGGCAGCGCCTTCATGCGCCGCACGGTGTAGTTCTGCGCGCCGAGAGCCGGACCGATCCGGTCGCAGGGGTTGTCCGGCCGGAGTTCCATCGCCACGGCCCATTGCATGACCGCCCGGATGCGCTGGCGCAGCTTCCGGGCCGTGGTCGCCTTCTCGTGCCAGATTGGAGTAAGAACCCCGATCACATCGGGCGCTCGTCACCTCGGACGCGGTGGTCGGGAAGGTCGGTCGCCCTGAGAAGCGGTGTCCGGGTTTTCTGACAAACTGACCGGTGGATCGTCAGAATGGGTTAGGTTGGGTGGGTCCTTTCCCACTGGGGAGACCAGACATCTGCGATCCGAGATCCCCCGGGCCTGTGAACGATGAGATACAAAGAGAGATCACTCCAACTGATCGATGTGGTTGGCCGGTTCGAGGCCAGGTCGTCCGCCGATCATTGCTACTGGGCCATCAGCGCGCTCCAGCGCCTCAGGGCCGACGGGCGGGTCTACTGGAAGTCAGACCCGCAGGCTCTGGACAGGTGGAACAGGGGTTGCAATGTCTTGCTTGAGTTCCTGAACACCTTGGGAGCGCGGGCGAAGCAGCCCCTGGCAACGGTCATGAGGGAATTCGTGCAGGAATTCGAGCACTCGGTTGAGCGAATGTACCAGTTGCTGTTCTCGGCGTCGGCCCCCGAGGGGGAAGCAACCCGGGAGCGGTTCCTCTCATGGGTGGAGTTTGCTTACCGACTCTCCACCTACGCCATCCTGTCCTCGTGGCTTGAAGACAAGACGGAAGAAACGACGATCAGCACGGAGATCAACCTGAGGACCGGCGAGGTGACCGAGACTGGGAGCCACAAGCCCATGAAGGTGCCCAAGAAGCACCGCAAGGCCACCAGATCCATTTGAACGGGGAGGGCAGCTGTAGGCCCGAGTCTACGCTACGGTCAGCCGGGTCCGCCAGAGGTCCGTCAAAATCCTCTGGAAGCGCGGCCGCCATCGCCCGGCCCTATCATGGCTACCACCCGCGTATTCACCAGAAGGCGGCCGCCCTCGTCCACGGCATCGTCACCAATCACGGCTTTGTGGACGGGAACAAGCGCACGGCTCTCTACCTCGTGGAATTGCTGGCGGTCCGATGCGGATACCGGTTGGCCGTGGAGGATCTGGTTGTCGCGGACATCGTGACGGCCGTCGCCCGTGGCGAGTTGGGATACGACGAACTTGCCGCTTGGTTCGAGGCAAGATTGGAGCCGTTCACCAGGGCCGAAGCCCATCCCGAAGCCGAGTCGACGGATAACCCATTAGAGCAGCGCCCAGCCCCAACGACCCCCTCCAACCCCCGGCCGGAAGCTTTCGCGACAACACACCACGTACCATCCTCCCCGCGATCCATCCGGCACCACAGGTGACGGTCCAACGCCCGGAAGAAACAGGCGATTCTCACCATGCGATTCTCACGCGACCTCGCCCGAGAGATCCTCCTCCACATCGAAGAGAAGTGGGGCCCTCATGGCCCCTCTCAATCTCAGATAGAAAACCTTGAGCTGCTGGCCCCAGGCACTCCAATGGATTCCATCCACTACCATCTCCGGAAGCTGAAGGAGGCTGGATTCATCGTGCTCGCCCTCACATCCACACGGCCGAAGTCGGATGAGCCCGACAGGCTACAGGATTACCCAGCGTACCTGACGTATGATGGGCATCAGTTTCTGGACGACATTCGCGATCCAGGACGGTGGGAGGGGATCAAGAAGATCACAGGTTCCATGGGCCTCACGACCATGAAGGCGCTGATGCCCGAGATCGTGAAGAAGGTCATCGGGCTCTGATCCTCGGTCCCGGCCAGCCGAAGCGTGAAAGGCCGCGCCAACGCCACGCTGACCCGGTCGGCGGACGGAGCAGCCACCGGGTTCTCGTAACGTTTCACGGATCGTACGCCACGTAGCCCGCGAACCCCGCTGAACCCTCCCCGTGGCCTCTCAGGATTGCCGGCACAATTCCCATATGCCACCGACAACACTCTTCCCGGTCCAGCCGACAACCTTGCTAGCAGCAGTGGCGACTACAGACGATCGCCGTTGCTGTCCTCGTGGATTAACTCCCAGTATGGGCCGATCCTTCTCAGTTGCCCCTTTGATCTCCTTGCCGATCCACTTACTATAATTGGAGTACATCCCCGTTGGCACAACGACTATGTCGCTGCCATCAATCCGTCGAAGTATGGCACTCTCCAGTGCACGTGTCGACGGCGCATGGTGGATTGGGTTGTCCTTTGGGACGGATCGGTCGTTGAACACCAATGGCACACCTTCGACGTTCCATGATCGATCAAAGATCCATTCGTAGAGTTTGTCGTAGTGCTCCGAGTAGGTCCAGGAATGGCTAATGAAGACATCCACATAGTACATGTTCATGTTCCTCGCTCCGACTTATCCACACAGCATCCAGAGCCCGACCACAAGTAGCAAAGCCTGGATAACTCCGAATACCCTTGGCGTTGCCGCCTCTACCGTCGTAAACGGCCGGTACTTCCCTGGATCTTCTCCACGGCCAAGGGCAACCCATTCCGCGGTAAACATTCGTGCGGGCAGCTTCAGTTCCAGCTCATCTATGACGTCGAACTTGCCACGACTCAACTGCTGGAACGAGGTTATCAACCGCCGCCAAACGAAACATAAACTTACTCCACCGAGCGCCAGTACGATGAGCACGACGGCCTCGATACTGCTGGATTCGCCGTCTCGGAGAAGGATTCCTGCTCCAGCGAGCACTAGCGAATTCACGGACAGGAAGAAATTGTTGACACCCTGTCGGCGAAGAACCAGAGCTTCCGAAGTTTCCACAAACAGTCGATACTGAGTCAAAAGAGCATCCGCATCGCGATCCGTTGGCCCGTCCCCTCCGAAGAGTGTGGTCTTAACGGTCTCGGTGTTATCGGCGGTCTCGGTGTTATCGGTCATTTGAGCTGGTCCATGACGGCATCAACACTCAATGGTAACGGCGAAACGCCGATCTCTACGAGTGCAGCCGGAAGTAACGTTGTCGGTTCCAAATAGACTGCGAGTACGGGCTTGCCGAGGTCGACACTCTTGCGTATCTCCCAATCGACGGGCCTACTCTGATACGTAGAGGGTCCGATGAGGCATAGGGTGGCACCACACGACCGTATCAGGTGTTCGGCATAGTACTTCCACCCACCGTCATTCATGGCCGACAAAGGGCGGTCGTTGAACGACAGGAGGGACAGACGATCCTTGGCATGTTCACGGAACAGGGCAACGCGTGCTTCGTGTTCGCTGGCAAAGCTGAGGAAGAGATCGTACGTTGAACTAGACGCAGCTACCGCTCCGCCCCGCGCGCTATTGGTTCCTTCCGCGCTGCTGCCGACGTTCATCGCTGGGTTGGCCCGATCAGTTAGGGTGAATCCGCATGGCTGAGTCTAGCCGATTGGATTCCGTGATTCAAGCGTGCTGCGGGCCATGACCGGGAAGCGGATCGTCGGTTCTCGCTGGGGACGGCCAGATGGGTGGGACCGCCTCGGTAAACCTAGTCCTTTCTGCCGCAGAGGAGGTCTACTGCATTCCGGAGGACCAACGGGGTTGGGGTGTGGGACGCGATGACGACATTCTTCGGAGGCTGAATCTGGGGTCGGCGGAACCAAGCGTGTGCGAGGGGATTGACCGAGGGGTTCGCGGATGCCGCGCCGGACGCCTGTGCGAAAGACTTCGGCCACACTTAGAACGGGGGCCGGTATCGTAAAGTCGGACACACCCGGGCCGCGACTTCGCCGCAGATGTCCGACGTCCGCAGCAGGGTCCGGCAGGCAGTCGTTCCCCTGGCTTGGAACGGCAATTGACGGCAGCCTTGGCGAGGTTGTCCGCGAGACTGCCAAAGCGCTGAATCACGGCAGGAGATCACGTAAGTCAAACTGGGACTGCACGATCTGCCACTCTTGCCATGCGGCCATTTCCGATCTGACCGGGGCGCAAAAGCCGGAAATCCGGAGTCAATTGGCGGGACTCCCAAGCATGGTTCAATGCCTTTGGGGAGACTGTATTGCGAGGCGTCGTGCGAAGAGTGCCTTTTCCCGGGAACGCTGACTCGTTGGACGGGTTCACGCCATTCCCGCACGTCGAGCAGAAAACCAGAGCGCGTCAATTCTCCGGCTCCATGACGCCCATCCAGACGACCAGATTCACTTCCTCCTCCTCGATGGGATCGAGCGGCTCGGGCGGCTTCCACGGCTGTAGTCCGAGTTCGTTCACGACATCGGCGATCCTGCGCGTCAATTCTCCGGGAGCGTGCCCACTTGGCCTTGTGCCGCCCCGGCGGAACCGCCTACCGTATCGGCGTCCCAACCGAGCAGGAGCCCATGTCGGGCTGCTCACTTCCTCCTGTGTGGTTGGGACAACAGCCCGGCTCCATGTCGCGGAGCCGGGGAACTGCTCCATTCACTTCACAGGAGAAAGCGTCATGCGCCGCACCCCCGCCGCGGTCGCCGCCGTGGCCGTCCTCATGGGCTGCGCCGACGAGACGATCGCGCCACCCCCGAACCAGGCGCCGGTCGTGTCGGCGGCGATTCCGGACCAGCGCCTCACGGGGCCGGGTCAGACGACGACGCTCGATGTAGCGGGACACTTCAGCGATCCGGACGGCGACATGCTGGCGTACGCGGGGACAAGCGCGGACGCAGCAGTCGTCACGGTTTCGATGGCGGGAAGCCAAGTGACCCTGACGGGCGGACCCGCCGGGGGAACGGCATCCGTCACGGTGACGGCGCGGGATCCCGAAGGGGCCGAGGCGCAGGCAGCGTTCAACGTGGTGGTGAACCGCCCGCCTGTCGCGGCTGGCGGCGTGTCCGCCCAGACGATCTGGCACGAAGCCACGCGCACGGACGTGGACCTGACGGGCGCGTTCAGCGACCCGGACGGCGATCCGCTCGCCTATGTGGTCGCCAGTTCGGATCCCGCGGTCGTGGCCGTAGCGCTGCACCCCGGGCCGGTGATCGGTCTCGCCGGTCCGGCCCGGGGAGAGGCGACGATCACGGTCACGGCCCGCGACCCTGACGGACAGGAGGCGCACGCCGCCTTTCCCGTGTCGGTCGCCGACAACCCTGACAGGGCCACGCTGGCGGCACTGTTCGAGAGGATGGTTGGACCACGCGACGACAACTGGTTCCCCGAAGTCCCGCTCGAGGACTGGTACGGGGTGGACCTGAACGAGGCGGGGCGCGTCGTTCGCTTGGGCGGTACGCACGCGAAGCCGGGTGACCCGTTTGGCGAGTTCGAGAGAATCCGGTTTCTCGGCCCACCACCGCCGGAATTGGCACGCCTCGAAGCCTTGGAACATCTGTCTGTCGGGGTCGGGCTCGGCCCCATTCCAAGCGAGCTGGGCTCGTTGACGGACCTCAAGTACTTGGGTCTCGCCGGGTATCTGCACGGCCAGATCCCTCCAGCGCTCGCCAACCTCGCCTCGCTGGAACGGCTACACTTGGGAGCTTGGAACCTTTCCGGTCCGATCCCCCCGGCGCTTCAGAATCTGCCCGAGTTGAGTCATGTGAGTATCTCGGCCAACCTGCCGGGCGGCGAAATCAACCTCTGCGTCGAATCCGACTCCCTCGGCAAGTGGCTGACAAGGGCCATCGGTTGGCGGCCGATATGGCTACGCACATGCACGGGTCGGGCATACCTCATCCAGGTGGTCCAGTCGGACGACGGCTCCGTGCCGATGGTTGCGGGCCGGCCGGCCGCGCTCAGGCTGTTGGACATCGCCCCGCCCGCGCGCGCCCGGTTCTTTCTCGCCGGCGCCGAGGTTCATGTGGCGGAAGTTCACGAAGTCGCGTTCGACGCTGCGGGCGCCGTCAACTCTTTTCCCGACACCATCGCGCCGGCGGCGACCATTCCCGTCTCCGTCATACAGCCGGGACTCGAAATGGTTGTCGAGTGGGAGGGGCGGGGGCGCTTCCCGTCCGAAGGGCGGCAGGCCATCGAGGTTCGCAAACTGCCGCCGCTCGACCTCACGCTGGTCCCTTTGGTCTTCAACAACCCCGACAGGGACGACCACACGAGGCGCTTTCTCGTCAGCCAAGTGGACAATATCGCGGCCAGGCTGAACGAGTACGGGTTCAGGCTACTGCCCGCGCACGAAGTGAACGCGAAAACCTACCCGATCACCGGCGTCGTCGAGGCGACCGGTCGCCGTGTCCACAGCGCGGGAAACTTCCTCTACGCCGTGCGGAAGGTTCGGGCCAAGGAGCGTGGCCGTGGCTACTGGATGGGGATCGTGGAGGGCTTGGGAGTCGGCGGGCTCGCCGAACTCTGCGGAGCCGTGGCGTGGGCTACAGAGAACGCGATGCAGCACGAACTCGGCCACAACCTGTGCCTCCAGCATCCTCCCAATCCCCCGCCTTTCTCGTACTGCGACCCCGTGGCAAGCTGGGACCCCGACTACCCCCACCCCAACGGCATCATCGGCGCGTGGGGCTACAACCTGAGGTATCCGAAGTTCGTGCCACCGACCACGCCGGACCTGATGACCTACTGCAACGATCCTGAGCGTGGACTAGGGCGGCCCTACCCGGGTTACCGCGTGTGGATCTCCGACTACCACTACAAGCGGGCACTGGACCGTAGGCGATACAGCCCCCCTCTTTACGACGTGCTGTCGGCGGCCTACCACAGTGCCGCGTTCCGCCCAGCCGTCGGATCAAGCGGTGGTCGCGCGGTGGGCAGACGTACACCTTGAAGGAGGGCAGGTTCATTTCGTGAACGACGGCGGAATCATCGGGCGAGCCTACGGGCGAAAGATACACGCTCGCGAGGTGGTCGCCATCGACGAAGCGGGGGACGGGCTGTGTTGGGTCCGCCTGACCCGGTTCGGCGACGAATGGCTCCTGATCCGCTCCGATGCCCGTGACGTGTCGCGCGCGGTGCGGAAGCTCCGCCAGATTCCGGCGGGCGAGCAGTCGGCTCGGTTCCCGGAGGTCGGGCCGTGAGTCTGCTCCCCTACCTTTCCCTCGGGGCGCTGTTCGTCGCCGTCATCGGACTGCCCACCGAAGTGCGGGCCGACCGCCGCCTGTTTCATCAACGCCGTCAGTAGCCTGCGAACGTTCCGCGCGTCCTTGGAAGCGATGATCGGGTGGCTTCACCGCACGGCGATTCGGCAAGGTTGTCGAGATGTCTGCGGTGAGCGTCGAACGCGGGTGTTGGCGGCAAGTCCTGCATGTCCGGTTCACTTTGGGGGTCGCCGGACACGAAATCGCCGTTCGGCCGGACACGGCTTCGGTCATGCAAATCGCTGACGCGTTGGCAGTTGCGCCACGGTCGGCGGAGCGCCGATGCCGATCCGCGTTCCTTTGACGTGGATGGGAGAGACCCCCCTCTCGGCCATGCCTCGCTTGGCATCGGAGAGGATGGAGCCGGACAGCCCCATCCTCCCCGTTGCTGCGGGGTCTCTCCCATCCAGCAGTCCCGTGCGGGAAGGCCACGGCGAGCCGGTGACGGGCGCGTCCCTGCCTTGCGCGGCGATGCGGGAGCGCTCGACGGTCTGCCGGTCAGCGAACGGGTTGTCCGCCGCCTCGAAGCGGCGCTCGAACCGCCTTCCCGCCAAGGGATCGCTGGTCTGGGAGCGACCCGAGGGTACGGGGCCGGGGTGTGCAGAGCCACCCGGTCCCGAACCCGTAGCAGGCCCTCGGACTGACGGGTCGCTCCCAGCCCCGCACAAACGAGCGCTACGGCCCCGGCCACCTCGGTCGGGAGGACGCAAATCATTGGTGCGAAACGGCTTTCCGGTCCGGGCAGGTGTGCACGGTCCGGGCACCGAAGTGTGCATTGACACCCCACGTCGTTTGCACATGCAGGTACGGCCATGAGCGCGGGCACTCGACGTGTCGGGATCACTGGTGGACGGACTCGCGAGGCGCGTGGTCCGCCAGCTCCGAGTGCTGTGGAGTGCGGCCGGTCGGGTGGTCTCCCCGGCATCGTTCTCGTGCGCCACAGCGCGCTTCAGCGCGCGGCCCTGGAGGCCGCCGAACTCGTCGAGTACCTCGACCGTGCCTTCGATGATCGCGCGCGCGATGCGGTCCAACTCCTCGTGGGCTTCCGCAGGCACGCCTCACCGTCGCCGCATGGCCCGGACCGGCGGCGCATGAGCACTTCGGCGACGACGTTGATGAGGTCGATGCCCTTCTCGCCGTCCCGGTCGCCGAGATGCACGTTGTCGATGCTAGAGGAAGCCGGGCTTGCCGTCGGGGCGGGGCTTGCGATGGACCCCGATGGCCACGGGAGTGGGCCGGTGAAGCGGCCGGTCCGGTACGCTTGGGTCTTGCGGAGGGTGTGGATGTGGCCGTTCGAGGTCGAGGCGAGGCGCGCCAAAGCGTTCGTCGCCGTAGCTCTCGTGCATGCGCCGGAGGATCCCCATGGTGGCGGTTCCGGAGGGCTGGCCGAAGGCCTTCGGCGCCCTCGGCCATGGTCGCCGAGGACGCAGCGTTCAGGAACGCACCGGAGAACTCGGACAGGGAGAACGCCCGCGTCGAGGCCGAGAAGGCGATCCAACGGACCGTGGTGGCCATCATGAACGACGACACCCGGCTCTTCGGGCAACTCAGCGGCCCGTTGGACTTCAAGAGGTGGCTGACGGACACGGCGTTCCGGCTCACCTGCGCAGCGACGGACCGGGGAGTGCGAGCGACCTGCGGAGACCTTGCCGGGGGGTGTTTCCCACCCCGTTGGCGACGGGCGGCGCCAGCTACCGGACGCTATTGGACCTCCTCGACGTTATCGAACACGAGCCGATTCCGGGCGGGTTGACCGTCTTGCGGG
Source organism: uncultured Bryobacterales bacterium (assembly GCA_964461235.1). Lineage (GTDB taxonomy): Bacteria > Acidobacteriota > Terriglobia > Bryobacterales > UBA6623 > VXMF01. The sequence goes on from CAYWUV010000066.1 coordinate 21,541, forward strand.
CGACCTCTCAGCGTTCCTTGCATGGATACGCCGAAGCACCCGTTCACCACGCGAGCCGGCACGACCCCTCGGGACGCCGACAAGCCGCCCCCGGCGCCTGCCGCGACGAAGCCTCGGCGCGCCGCCGACCGCCCGTCTGGCGGAGAAGCCGTCCCGGCGCGAACTTTCAAGCGCGCAGATCGTGCAGTCCATCACGAGAGGAATCGAATGATGGCACGCACGAAACGAAGTCGGCGCAGTTATGGCGCCGGCGAATGGGGCCGGAACCGGGTCCGGGTGTTTCCGGATCCCAAGACCGGCATCTTCCAGATAGAGTGGCGCGAGAGCGGGCGCAGGCTCACCCGGTCGCTCAAACACCGCGATTGGGCGAGGGCCAAGCGGCAAGCGGATGAGGTTGCCGCTGGCCTGGCGGTCCACGAGCCCGCTGGCAAGGCGAACGCCGAGCCCGAGCCGCTCACACTGGAGGGGCTTTTTGAAATCTACGGGGAGGAGGTGACGCCCACCAAGGCGAAGCGGACGCAGGAGCGCGACAGAGTCGCGATGCGGATGTTTCTCGACTTCCTCGGACCGCACCGAAGGCCGGAATCTCTCTCTCAGCGCGATTGGGACCGGTTCATCCGGGAGCGCAGGGCGGGCAGGGTGGGTCCGAGCGGGAAGCCCGTGTCGAACCGCATGATCGAATGCGACCTGAGGTTTCTGGTCGCGATCCTGAATTGGGCCGCCCGGTCGAGAGACGAGCAGGGCCGCTTGCTCTTGGCATCGAATCCGCTGAAAGGCCTGAAGGCGCCCGTCGAGAAGAACCCGCTCCGGGTCGTTCTGTCCGACGAGGAATACCGGGCGCTTCTGAAGGTGTCCCGTCGGGTGGATTGGCGGTTCCACGTCGCCCTAGTGCTCGCGCACGAAACGGGACATCGAATCGGCGCGATCAGCAAGCTCCAGTGGGCCGATATCGACATCGAGGGCAGGACCATCCGGTGGCGCGCGGAGCACGAGAAGACCGGTTACGAGCACCGAACGCCAGCGACGGACAAGGCGGTCGCCGCCCTCGAAGAGGCGCAGGAGAGGAACCCCGCGAGCGGAAACGCCCCGGTGCTGCCCTCCACGCAGGATCCCTCGATATGCGTGAGGCGCTGGATGCTTGACGACAGGTGGCGGAGAGCCGAAAGGCTCGCCGGTCTTGAGCCGAAACGCGGACGCGGCTGGCACTCGCTACGCCGCAAGTTCGCTTCGGACCTGATGGACCTACCCCTCAAGGTCCTGTGCCAGCTTGGCGGCTGGAAGGACGCGCAGACGGTCCTCCGCTGCTACCAGCAGCCCGACGAGGTACAACTCAGGAAGGCTCTGGACAGCCGCCGGGGGGTTTAGGCCTGAGAATCCCCATTTGGCGGGAGTCAAACAGCGGGAATCCGGCCTGTCGAACTTCTAAACTCAACGGTTACAACAACATCGGAACCTGATAGTATCCGCTGTGCAAGGGAATGCCGCCTTGACGTGCGGAACGCGAGGTCCGCAAGGCGCTCAACAGTCCGGGCCTTCCCCGTGACCCGGTCATGCAAATCAAGCGGGGTTGCCGAAGAATGGAAGAGACAAGCGACCCATCCCTTCGGGGTGCCTGGTACGGCACGGCGACGGTTGGGATGTGCGCGGCCATCCCACCCCCCGCCCTGGGTCGCTCCCGGTCCATCAGTCCCTTGCGGGAAAGCACTGCTGGCCCGCTTCTGCCGGGCCACTGCTTCCAATGACCTGGGTGAGTCGACCCGCCCCCGCGAGGGCGGGACTGCCGTCTGCTCGCCCACCAAATCGCACGCGCTACGGCTACCCTTCGTAGTCCCCACTCACGTCAACCACGATCACTCGAATTCGGTGACGCAACGGGCGGCCGAGTTCACTCTCTAACCGCTCTTGCAGCTCGCCGGGCGTCCTCGGGCGACGACCGCTGGGTGGAACCGGCATGTCGGCTCCGCCAAACCAGAGCACGAGGTAGATGCCGTAGCCGGATGACTCGGGAGCACTGCTGTACTTCTCCGCGAGCTGGTCGGCGACGGCGCTCCATAGGTGCCGGTTTGAGTCCCTCTTGATTTCAATGGGGATCGCGCGGCCGTCACAAGACACCCTGATGTCCGCCCGCTTGTCGCGGGCGTAGGCAGCTTCCCGCTGGGCGTCCAAACCGCTTGGAAGGAGCCGCTTCAGAGCTGTAAGGAGCGCTTTACAGCAGGACACCTCGCCCTTGGGGCTCCTCCGCCGACCGTACTCTTTTTCGTTCCAGAAGTGTCGCCACTCATCGGTGCTGCCGCGACTGATCTCAATGGAGAGCCGCTCCAGCTTGTCCGCCACAAGCGCCGCCAGATCAGACGCGGTAGCAGGCTCCTCGTTCGCCAGAGTCCTTTGCACCGCTTCGAGGTCCGGTATGGCAAAAGTGGCGCTCCGACGGGCCAGAATCTGTTCGTCACGCCTATCCTTGAGGAGGATGTGCCACGGCTCCAGCCTGTGGTCGTCAACCAGCGCCTGAAGAGCGTCACAGGAGTCCCGGTCGGTGCGGGACGCGAGGGTCGTCGCCCAGCCCGCGATCAGCGCTTCTACCTTTGTCCGGTCCTCCTCGACATAGCTGGCCATCCCGAAGGACTCGGGCCGCCAAGGCGTGTAGCGACTCCCCAGTACTGTGGTCAGCGTCCTTAGTTCCTGGCTCGCCCACGGCATCGGTAGCCGCTCCATGTCGTTTGGTGCCAGGAAGCGGATCACATGGCGCGACCGGGCTTCCTCGCCGTCTTCAACGAATTTCACCAAGCGCGGCACGTACCGCTCCGGCGACAGAAACAGCCCCGCAGCCAGCAGGAGCGCCCGCTGCGCAACGTCCAAATCGGCTTTTGTCACCCTCTGATCGACCGCTTCTTCCAAACCATCAACGTCCCATCTGATCCCCGCCAGGAGGATTGCGTTAAGGGCCGAAACTTGGGGTTCGGTGCATCGTGTGGGGAATGAGCCAAGGAGCGGCAACGCCGCGAGCCGGGCAACGGCTCGGTATGCCTCCTCGCGGGGGAGACGCCACAGGTACAGGCAGTCCTTGCGTCTGCGGATCCGAGAGCGTGTGACCTTGATTAGTGCCTCAGCGACCGATTCGGGATGGGATTCAAGCACCCGACGATACCACGCCGGATGTCCCTCCACGTTGAGGTTAGTGAGGAGGTAGAGCCCCACCGCCCTCTTGACCTCCGACGGACTAAGGGATTCCAGCAACTCGGGACTGTCGTCGACGCCCGCGAGTATCGGAAGCGCAAAGAGCGAGATCTTGCCCTGCTCGTTCAAGCGGATGACTTCCCGGAGAGTCGGTAGATCGTCCCGTTTGGTGACATGGCGGAATCCTGCGATGGCGGCGTCGGTCAAGTCCACATTCCCATCTAGGAGCTTTTCCACGCGTACTCGGGGTTGTGACTCCCGGTCGTCGAAGAAAAAATCGTGGTAGGATATGGCAATGTGATGAAGCAGCTGTGCCCCGCATGTCCCTGCCCTCAGCTCGGCGGCGTTTTCCCTGACATATGCGATGAAATCGGCCTTCTCCTGTCTCTGTCTCCTCTGGTGCTCGTTTTCTTCCTCACGGGCCTGCCGATGCGCTTGTGACTTCTTCTGGCCGCGCAAGAGGAGCGGGACCTCCCGGCGGAGCGCGGGAATCTCTTTCGTCGCGGCTCGAACATCATCAACCGAAAGGCCGATTCCGGCGTGGCCCTCGTGCCACGGTCGACTCCAATCCAACAACTCGACACCTACCCCGGGACGGGTTGCGGCCGCGTCTACAGCCTGCTGCAAACACCATTCGGCGAAATCGACTGGCTCACCTGCTCCGAAGATCGACCATCGGATCTGCCGAGCCCGATAGCGGCGATCATCCGAAGCTCGCGGATCTTCGTCTGCTTGCGGACTGTCGTCGCTCCAAAGTCGGTTCAAGCCCTCCAGCGCAAGACGCTTCTGAAGCGCGGGGCGATCCGCGATCCAACTGCTCACCCTCTGATGCGCCTCGCGGCGAGCGTGGGCAGAGTGGGATTCTTGGAAGTGGCTGACTTCGAGCAAGTCATAGACGGTCGCCGTCGCGGTCTGCTCCCCAACGGCGGACAGCACTCGAAGCACAAGGTTCTGGACGACGGTATTCAGTCGGTCTTCCAGGAATCGCTTCCGGAATGCCGTTCCTCGATCCGCCAAGGAATGAAGCAGCGAGACCGCAGATTCCGCGCTCGTCTTCTTGAGCAAGCGAGAGTACCAGAACATGCCGTATGCTCCACCACTGGAGTGGAGCCCCGGCGGCTCCCAATGATCCCAAATCTCCTGAGGCCCTACGTGAATCGGGTAGAGGCAATCCAGCAGTTTTCCATGAAGCTCCCGATTCTCGTCTTCGACCTCTCCCTCCCGGACAGCGTCAAGCAACGCGATCAACGGTTGAGCGTCCCGGTCCCGAGAGTGGCAGATCAGCGCGCGAAGCGCAGATTGTCGCACCCAAGGCTTCCAGGTGGCGTCCCTTACCGCGCCATCCAAACCGTCCAGGCAAGGACGGGCGCCCTCGGCAAAGGAGAGTGCGTGAAGCAGCAGGCCGACCACAGCCTGCCTGCCCTCGGATCGATCCGCTTCCGATAGGTACTGGCCAAGCAGACCGATCGAATCAGGACGAATCAGGGACTTCAGGGCGACGGCTGACCAGAACCAAGGCTGAATCTCGTCGGCCCGCTCTGCCAGTGCGTGGAACAAGCTCTCCAACTCATCGCGCTGGAACGCACTCACGTCGCCATAAAGGGCCGTCCCGATCGGGTCGGTTTCGATTAGAGACCGCCGGGACTCCCTGTCGAACGCAGCAAGCCAAGCGGACAAACCCCGAAGCTGCGTCACCACGACTCCGTCTTCGCCCGTCATGAGCGCGAAGATGCGGCTTGCGGGGACGCCGGGTTCGGCCGTGATCCGTCCGTGGAGAAAGCGGGCCGCCAGGAACTCCTCTAGCTGCCGATGCACGGGAACCAGGCTCCCGTCCACGCGCGCCGCAAACAGGTTCGACTTCAACGCGCGCAGGATCGCGGGCTCGTCGCCATCGGAAGTGTCTTCCGAGCAGAGAGAGTCCAAGTCGTCGGATTCGACCAGCGAAACATGCTCCCTGTCAGACAATAGGAGGAGGGCTGACAGATGCCCCGCAGCTTCCAGGCGTCGGTCCACCGGCACCCTAGGTGCGGATTTCTGTGCGTCGCGATGCTCTCCGTTCCATTCACGGGCTAGTTTACGGCAGGCTAGCTCCAGCGTGTCGAGTCGATTGTCGGGCCAGTCATCATCCAAGATTGCCTTGACAAGTAGACCTAGCAGCAGCGGGTTGTCGAGCATCGCCTCTAGACCGCGGGCACGAGCCTCGGCCACAAACGCGGTCGGCTTGGGCACGCCAAGGTCGGCGAGAATACTGCGGCTTGACGCTTCCGACAGCGGATCCAGGCGCAGTACTTGGACATTCTCATAGCCAGCGGCCGCAACGATTCCCTTCACATCGCTGCGACCCAGCCAGTCCGCTGCTCGACAAGAGATTCTGAAATCGGGACTCCCGAGGCGTTCCAGTCGTTCGAGGATGAGATCCAGCGGTCGTCGGGCATCGGTCCGCGCTGCTCGAACCTCGTCCAAGCCGTCGATGAACAGGGTCTTCGACTTCCACTCGGGATGGTGCTCAAGGCTCAGACCGACGAAGCTGCGGGCAGTGACAAAAGCGCTATTGTCCGGGTCGACGCTGACCTCGGTCTCGAACGCCTTGGATTTCCCGGCTCCCGGATCGCCAAGCAGCACATAACCCTTGGCGACCCGAAATTGCGCCAAGCGATACGAGCGGTTGCGCTCGCCGTCGACCGTGACAGTTCGCGGGACGATCAAACTCTCCATACTTCCTCCAACCAATCAGGCGCTGGATGCCCTAGAAATTCACTCACGGGGATGCCACCCCTACCCCCTACACGCAGCGTCCGGGCAGACTGAAACCGCTGCTTGAACACCGTGAGCCCCCGCGTGGAACGCGCCCTCCACCCGCTCTTCACTTCGATCCCGATCACGTGGCGCCCTCGGGAGATGACGAAATCGACCTCATGGGGATCGTCGCGCCAATACGACAGGCGCATGCCTGGCTCAAGCGTGTTGCGGAGGTGCGCTCCCACCGCGCTCTCGACGACGCGGCCCCAGAACGTTCGATCCGCCCTAGCTTCGTCGAAGGAGTAACCTGACAGGGCCGTCATCAGTCCGGTGTTCAGCACGTTGAGCTTGGGGCTCGACGCAGTGCTGCGCATGGCGCTTCCCGAGTAGTTGCCAAGCTGTGCGACGATGCCTGCGTCGGAGAGCAGGTCGAGGTAATGGCCGATGGTGGCGGCGTTTCCCGCGTCTCGAAGCCTGCCAACCAAGTGATTGTAGGTGACGATCTGCCCGGAGTAGGCCGGCACAAGATCCACGAGCTGGCGCATCAACGCGGGCTTATCCACTCGCGTCAGGGCCACGATGTCACGCCCGAACACGGGTGCGATGATCGAGTACGCGACGTAGCGACGCCAATCCACCAGGGCGCGAACCAGCGGCGCGGCGCCGGGATAGCCCCCGAAGAAGACGTATTCGTCCAGGTCGAAATCGAAGGCCTGCACCATCTCCGGAAGCGACCAATGGTGTACGTCCAACGGAATGAACCTGCCAGCTAGGCTCTCGCCTCTCCCCGTGAGCAAGGCCCAGGGCGCGGATCCAAGGATGACGACTTTCAAGGGACACCCCGTCTCCCGGTCCCGGTCCCAGAGCCCCTTTACCGCGCGGGACCATCCCGGAATATCCTGGATTTCATCGAGCGCCAGCACGAAGCCGCGTTCAAGTTGCCAAGCGCGGTGCCGGGCTTGGTTCCACACGCTCGTGAGCCAGCTCACGTTGCGAAGGCTCGGATCAGGGGCAACGGTTGTTGCGGATGGCACAGAGGGTGGCCAGACGACCGGATCCGTTGCCCCCGCCGGGTCGTCTACGGCGATCAGCCCACTTGGGTGCCCAGATGCGCGAAGACGGCCGAGCGCCTGCCGGACGATCGTCGTCTTGCCGGACTGCCGCGGGCCGGTCAGTGCGACAATCCTGGGCGGGGCGGTGTCGTCAGTCAAGACGTGGACGAGGGTGTCCACGTGGGGCCGCTCGAAGAGAGTCATGGAGAATGGTAACGAGCTAAGTCATGATGTGCAATGACTCATACATGCGCGAAACGGCCGCCCGATGAGCGGTTGAGTCAGCAGACTCGTGAGGCCAAACAACTCTGGACGAGCCGTCCGTTTACCCGCCGCGTCGCATCGGCGCTGAGAGCCTTCCCGCAGGGATAATTCGAGGGGAGCGACCCCAGCAGGGGGCGGGGACGAGCGTGTGAAAACGCGCACGGCCCCGCGCCCGAACCGGGCCTCTGTGCCCCTGGGGTCGCTCCCCTCCACGGCCAAATCGGCTCCTGCGCCACGGCCGACCGCGCGGCGAAGCCGCAAGACGTTGCCGCGTCAATGGATAAGCAAAACAGTCGGTGTGCATCACCGGAGCGCCAGAATGTGCATCGACCCCCATTGTCTCCTGCACACCTCCGGTACGGCCCCAAACATCAGGCCTCCCACCAAGTTCGAGCCCCCGCCCAGCCGATCCGTCATCCATGTGTCGACGCGCTCTGTCAGCCCACGGCCCGCACGCCTGCGCGTGCGGTTCTCAAAGGGCTGCTACCGGGCATGCAAAATTGCAGGATCGTGGGCATTGACAAGGGGCGATGGCGCGCTTCAAAGCGGCGGGACATTTTCGATGCCGATAACCGGGACATTTCCGTGCCGGTTGACACTCTCTCCCGCCAACAAGGGTTCCGAGCCTGTTGCACGGCACATCCCTTGCGATCCGCGACAGCGCTCGCTTCGTGCCGTGAACATGGTTAGGGGCAGGGGACGGCGATGCACCGGGTCACCGCCGCCACGCACTTGGAGGGGGCAACCCCCGGCTCGTAATCGTCACCGCGCTCAGCGCGGCCGCCAGGCCCTCGCCGCCGCCGTCCGCCTGGACAGGCGCCGAAGAGCCGCCGAGAAACGCCCGCACCCGGCCCGTACGCGAGTCCCGGAGGATCGACATGGGCCGGTAAGTCGAGCTGTCGAGGGTTGCAGTCCGGCCGTCCGGCGCCGTCAGCGTTACGCTCGCCAGAGTTTCCCAGCCCGGGCGTACAGGCAGCGTGTAGGCGAAGCCTCCTGCGGTCTCGTCTGAATCGGCGATCTCCGGCATGGCGAACGCGGCGGAGAACAGTCTGCGGCCGCTGGCGTCACGGCCCTCCAGCGTGTAGCCGCCCGTAGAGTCCGGCAACGTCGGCGGCGCTTCCACGACGAACGCGGGCTCGAGGTGCGGGCCGCCGCTCTCGCTGGTGCCGCCCCACAGCAGCAGAGCACGAACGGAATTGGACGGGGTTTCCGCCCGAACACGGTGGCGAAGCGCGTTCGTGAAATGGTAGTCGCTGATCCATCTGCTGTTCCGACAGTAACCCATTACGTCCGCCCTGTCCGGCGAAACGAGGTCGTTGGAGGTGAAGTCGTAACCCCAAGCACCGATTCGACCGGCTGAGTAGGGAAAGTCCCCATCCACGAAGTTCGGTCTGCCGCAAGGCGCATGGAGCAGTGACAAGTTGTGGCCCAACTCGTGGGTAATGAGACTTCCGTGGAGTGCCGAAACGCTGACCCAGCCCGACACTTCGGCCTGCCCCCCGGCGTCCATCGTTCCCATCCAGTAGCCGCGCCCACCCTCCATTGCGCGGATGGCCCTCGTTTGATTCACTAACGCATGGCCATTGAATCCGCTTAACACCGGCCGGATGTCCGTCCAGACGGGCTCGTGCGCGGTCACGCTCCAATCGCTTGCGGGAAGGAGTGCGCGGGGAAGCCGCAACAGTTCGTGGCCTTCCGGATCGGCGGCCATGCCCTCCACCCCGGCGAGGATCGAGGAATCCGGATCCTCCGTCCACAGGAACGGCACGACGGTTAGCTCCATGGTCGGCAGGGCGTGGACATCGAGCGCCAAGCGGCCACTTTCCGGAATCCGTCCACCAACGCCGAGCGACGGGTCGAGCGTGCCGTCCGGGTCGATCTCGACCACCATTTCCAGCCCCGGTCGGAGCACTTCGCCGGGTATCACCACGTTCGCAGAAACCGCTAGGTCGCCTTCGTCGATTTCCGCAGGAAGCGGACCCGGCTTGGCCGGGATGTCCACCGTGTACGCTTCCGCCGTCCCGGCATAGAACGTGGCCCGCACCGGGGGCACCGCAACCCGGCTGTCCAATGGTGCTGTCGGAAACACCCGCAACAGCGCGTCCCGCCCCGCCACCAGCGGTACCGGATAGTCCCGGCTCTGGATCGACTGGACCAGGTAAGCCGCGCCGGTTGTTGAGCACAGGCGCACCCGGTACCGCACAATTGTACTCACCCACCGCTGAAAGTCTGGGTCGGACGGAGCACACAATCCAGTTTGAGACGCGACTAACGCCAATATATGCCGCAACGCCGTCAGTCTCGCTGGTAGAGCGCCCGACAATCCGACGTTGCCCGACACCCCTAGATCGTACAGCGCCGTGAGGTTCCCCAGCTCCGGAGGGATCGGGCCGGTCAGGGCGTTGTCATTGAGGTACAGGTATTGCAACGCCGTGAGGTTCCCCAGCTCTGGAGGGATCTCGCCCGTCAGGGCGTTGTCGAAGAGGCTCAGATCGTTCAGCCCCGTGAGGTTCCCCAGCTCCGGGGGGATCGGGCCAGTCAGGGCGTTGCGGTCGAGGCTCAGTCCTTCCAGCGCCGTGAGGTTCCCCAGCTCCGGGGGGATCGGGCCAGTCAGGGCGTTGCGGTCGAGGCTCAGTCCTTCCAGCGCCGTGAGGTTCCCCAGCTCCGGGGGGATCGGGCCAGTCAGGGCGTTGCGGTCGAGTTCCAGACTTTCCAACGCCGTGAGGTTCCCAAGCTCCGGGGGAATCTCGCCCGTCAGGGCATTGCGGGAGAGGTCCAGAGACAGCACGTGCCCGGAGTCGTTCGCCGTCACGCCGTACCACTCCCCGACCGGCGCATCCGTCAACCAGTTGGCGTTGCGGGTCCAGTCCAGACCGCCCGTCGCCCCGTACAACGCGACCAGAGCGTCGCGGTTGGACAAGGGTTCGCATGTTGCGCCGGTGCCCCGAGCAACGGGAATGGCCTCCAGCCACCAGCGGGCTTCCGGGAGGCTGCACAGCCCCGTTCCGGCAAAGCGCAACGTGTCCAGCGTCAAACGGGTCAGCAACAGCGGCAACGGCCCCTGCAGGCGCGGGTTGTCCTCAACGTCCAGAGTCCTCAGCTCCATCAACGCTCCCACTGCACCGATCCCCCCCGCCATGTCGTTCGCCGGGAGAGCCAGGCCCGCCACCTGTCCTAGGGAATCCGTCGTTACCCCATACCATTCCGAAAGAACCGGACCGTCCTGCAACCAGCCTCGCGAGCTCTTCCAGTTCGCCCCGCCGGTTGCACCATAAAACGCCGCGAGAGCCGATCGGTCGGCTTCGTTGCACCAAGCCTCACCCCTAAACGAGGTCAGTCGCTCCCGCCATCGAAGAAAAGCCCCGGTGCCAGGCAGACATAGCCCGGTCGCATCGATGGTGAATTCTCGTAGCGCGGTGAGTTTGACAATTTGCGAGGGAATCGGGCCGCTCAGAGCGTTGCGGGAGAGGTTCAGCCTTTGCAAGGCCGCGAGGTTCCCCAGCTCCAGAGGAATCGGGCCAGTCAGAGCGTTGTGGGAGAGGGACAGGATTTCCAGCGCCGCGAGGTTCCCCAGCTCCGGGGGAATCGGGCCCGTCAGGGCGTTGCGGTCGAGTTCCAGACTTTCCAACGCCGTGAGGTTCCCCAGCTCCGGCGGAATCGGGCCAGTCAGGTCGTTGCTGCCGAGCCACAGCCAATCCAGCGCCGTGAGGTCCCCCAGTTCCGAAGGAATCGGGCCAGTCAGAGCGTTGCTGTGGAGGTGCAGAATTCGCAGCGCCGTGAGGTTCCCCAGCTCCGGCGGAATCGGGCCAGTCAGGTCGTTGCTGCCGAGCCCCAGCCAATCCAGCGCCGTGAGGTCCCCCAGTTCCGGCGGAATCGGGCCAGTCAGAGCGTTGTGGGAGAGGGACAGTCCTTCCAGCGCCGTAAGGTTGCCCAGCTCCGGCGGAATCGGCCCAGTCAGGGCGTTTTTGTCGAGGCTCAACTGTCGCAACGCTGTCAGATTGCCCAGCTCCGGCGGGACCGGGCCAGTCAGGTCGTTGCCGAAGAGCCCCAGCCAATCCAGCGCCGTGAGGTCCCCCAGTTCCGGAGGAACTAGGATAACATAATCCGAAGCCGTCCACCGTAGTCTATCAGCAGTCCCATAACATCCTGTAGTACAACGATTTCAAGGCGGTAGCCTGACGCCAACCGTCTCTTGCGGTCCAGTGACATCCGGTGTATTCTTTCCCATATAGTGTTGCAATAAGTGATACACCACAAGGAAGGAACGCATGACGAAGCGACCCCGAACCCTCACCGCCGCGTTCGTGCGGACGGTGGGCCGTCCGGGCGTGTACGGGGACGGTCGCGGCGGGCGCGGCCTGAGCCTCCGGGTCCACCGGACGCTGGACGGCCGCATCACCAAGACATGGCGGCAGCGCGTCAGGATCGAGGGCCGCCTGACCTCGATCGGCCTCGGACCGTATCCCGAGGTGACGCTTGCCGAGGCACGGAGGAAGGCGCTGGACAACAGCCGCATGGTCCGGCTCGGACGGGACCCGCGCGGGCGCGGCGTCCCGACGTTCGCCGAGGCCGCCGAACGGACGATCCGGCTTCACCGGGAGTCCTGGAAGGCCGGGAGCCCGCTTCCCGAACAGTGGGAGTCCACGTTCCGCCTCCATGCCGCATCCTTGCTCGACAAGCCCGTGGACCGGATCACGAGCGCGGACGTGCTCCGGTGTCTCTCGCCGATCTGGAGCTCGAAGCCCGCAGCCGCGCGCAAGGCCCGTCACCGGATCGCCGCCGTCTTCCGCTGGTGTATCGGTCGCAACTACCGCCCGGACAACCCGGTGGACCGGGCCGTGGCCGCGCTGCCGAAGGCGAACGGCAACGG
>CAYWUV010000067.1:0-33169 GCA_964461235.1 uncultured Bryobacterales bacterium
GGCTCACAGGCCGCCAAGGGCAGCAGCGAACAGGAGAGCTAGTCGCATAAGAACAACACATACATCACGATTCACATACAGAGCATTGGATTGCAGATCAAGCGGAAGCAATCGTTGTTGTCATCGTTCATCTAACCAGCTAGGGCACTAGCTAGCGACGCGGCCGGTGATCGCTTCCCGCAACCCTTCCAACAGTCCCTCGAGCTTAGCCTGGCTGTGTTCAAGACGCCCAATCCGATCGGCCAACTGCTTGATGTCGTCCCGTAGCTCCGTCCGCAGATGGGTCAAGTCCTGCCGCTGCCAAGCGAACAATCCGACCAGCAGCCCGGCAAGGGCAACCCCCACCGTCACGATGGCGATGATCTCTCCACTCATGCTTCCTCCAGGTTCGGGCTCATTTTCTCATGGAAGACAAAAACAGCCAAGCAGACCTCACGCTTTTACCTTACATGTAATCATGCAATCGTAGGCTTCTTGTACTTTTGGAAAAGGTCGTTGAGAGCTTCCCGGAGGAGGTCCTGAACGCTGTCGCGATCGTGATCGAGCAACATCTGCTTGAGTTGCTTCGACACTTCGGGATCGAAGTATCCGATAAGGGCCTTCTTCCCTGCTCTGCTCGGTGCGCGCGCGGCCTTGGTTTTATGTGGAGGCGGTTCGGTGAGGGTTGCGACCTGCCCCCGGTCGTGGGGCTTGAGAGCCTCAGCAAGTGATGGTTTATTGCTCATGAGTTGACGGTCTCCTTGAGATCATGCCGGCTTGTCATCATGCTGTCATGATTACAAGATATCGTGAATAGTTCGCGGATCTCGCTGGCTGCCACTCCTTCGGGCTCGAATTCTGTGACGGCTTGTCCTGCGGTTAGCGCGTGAACGAAGGCAGCGCGCTGGGTGATGCGTTGGGGCGAGACGGGTATTGAGTACTGTGATAGATGAGTTTCGGCACTGTTCGGTAGCGTCTTGTCACCCGGACGGATACAAGTAAGTACAAACAGGGCGGGCTTTCTGGCAATCCTGACCAGGTCAATGGTGGTTTCGATAGCCTTGAGGTCAACATAGCTGACGCGGCACGGAACCAGAATCAAGTCAGCGCTCTTGCCGGCCGCGAGGGCTGCAGTTTCGGAATGAGGGGCGGTATCAATGATGGCGACATCGGCCCCATGCTCGGCGGCGGTTCTTAAAACATCCGAGAGGACAACGGCCTGCGCGGAGATCACAACAGGGCTTTCCTTGCCTCTGCGGTCGTACCAAGCTTTAGCGCTGGCCTGCGGGTCAAGATCGATGATGACGGCTTGCTTACCCGTGGCCTCGGCAGCCCCAGCAAGGTTAATGGCAAGTGTTGTCTTGCCCGCGCCGCCTTTCTGGGAAAGGATGGAGATTGTTCTCATGACCACATATCCCTGCTTATAAATATGATGGCGCCATTACTTGCAATCATGCAAGGGTGATATCACGATTCTGCCGCAACGGAATTCCTGAACTCAGCCGTCTTGAGCCTTTTTCTCTCAGATTGAGAGTCGCTCGTGATATTGCTGATGACCTTCCTGTGCAAGCGGTCCTCGGCAATCTCTGCCCCCGGAGTCGGACGATGTGGCCCGCCGAAAAAGAATCCGAATCGAGCGGGGAATCCGCGCGGCGGGTCTGGCGCTGTGACCGGGAAGGACGGCTACCTCCAGGGCGACACCGGGGATGCTGATCGTGCGCGCTTCAGGTGATAGATTCAACAACGCTGGAAGCCGTTGGGTGCGAGACCGAAGCCGTAAATCCACGAGATACTGAGAGGCATGGATTTGCTAGCTGACCTAGCCGACATCGTTCGTGGGTGTTTCGCGGACGAGGGCATTGAGTATTGCGGCAGCGGGGATCCAGGAGAGTTGGCGGCGCTCTTCTGCGAAGCTCGAATCAGAAGGATCATTCCGAGGCCAAGGGAGGTGCATTTTTCCGATGAGATCCACTCTTCGTTGGGAAGGCTCGCGCGAGAGACGGATGCTGACAAGAGGGATGAGGCACTAGAAGCGTGGCGAACGGTTTTCACTCTCAGGCACCGTCTTGTCAGAGGCGAGCAGGTCACGCAATTCCTAAGCAAGGGAGTCGCGGAGGCCACAAGCCAAGACGGGATGTTGTGGGATCTCGGAATGCACCACTTACATCTCTGCCGCCGGCTCGATGATTCAGGGAGGTTCGTGGAACGTTCGGATTACTTGCTGTTCGCAATCATCGCGGATGATGCTGCCTACTTCGTAGACGTCAGAGAGCACCATGATCCCGAAGGGCTCGGATGGGTTCGGCAAGATCTCCTGCGCATCGCACACTCCAATTGGCCAAGGCTGGTCGAGCGACATGAGCTCCGTGGCGTAACGGGAGACAGGCTTACGGATCAGAAAAAGCAGCTCCTGAGGAAGCGTAACCTGAATCACGTTACTGAGTTCGGAGGCAAAGCCATTGGGCCGATCGGGTGGGGGGTGACGACGAACGGTTCGAGTCTTTGGTGTCGGGTGTGGGCCTCCAAACTCATTCACGAGATCAAACAGCATGAAGAGTACCTCGGCGGACAGCCGACGGAGCTGCGACGCGCATTGGTGGAGGCGGGAGCGGAGCTTGCCGGGAGAATGGAGTTTCGTCTCGTCCAAATCGGCAGCCTCAGCCCAACGACCGAACAGTCGGAAGCTCTGACTGCGGACCAGTGCTTGAGCAAAGATCTCTGTGGTATGGGTTTCGCCATCGTGGAAGCGACCACCAGAGCACCCATCGTGATCTTGGTAGAAGACTCGTAGTACTCGTACAAGTACGGCAATGACCTGACACGCGGCCTCACCCAGGTCAGGTCGGTGATGACGGCGACGCGGAAGGAGTGCGGCGATAGATCGGGGGGGCAGGGAAGCGTCGCGCAGGCGGCGCTTCATCATGCGGATGATGTCGTGGGCGGTGATAGGGCCGGCACCGAGCTGGCCGGTCTTGCCGTTTGCGGCCCGAAACAACGGCGTATCGGCAGGAGCATCCTCGAGGCCGGCCGCTTCGAGGTAGGCGTCGAGGGATTTCTGAAAATCCCCTCGTACGGGGATCAGCCGCGAGCGTCCACTTTTTCCTCGAAGCGGAGTTGGGCTTCCCCATCAACGCTAGTGAAGTCGGCTCGGCGGAGTTTGAAGGCAGCCTCGCTGAGCGCGGCGTGGGCCTCGGTGATGGCACCGAGCAGCTCGAGGCGTTCGTCTTCGCTCATCGGATCCGCGCCCAGGGCGGGGAACTGTCCCAACCATACCACCCCGGCCGCGCGTTTCTGCCGGCGCCGTAAAAACTCCCCCCCCCAGGAAGCCCAAAGAGGCGTGTTCAGCGCTTCGGGTGGACCTAAACTACCAGCGAAAATCCCCCCGGCGGCATTTCCCCCATCAGCGACAAACGTAGCCGAGGTAGATCGCCAGGCCCGCCGCGGGGATCCAGCCGAGCACCGCGCCCCACGGCAACAACCACAGCGCCAGCGAGCCCCAGACGGCGAAGAAGACGATCGCAGCGGCCCAACGGCCGCGGCTGCTCTCGAGCACGTCGATCATCACGTAGCGGAGGGCGTCGAGCAGCTCGAGGCGGGCGGCTTTGCTCATGGGCATCTTCGGGCGGGGGACGGACCAAAAAAGGGGGGGGCGGTCCGCGGGGAGTCGCGTGCGTCTCTCGCAGCCAGGGGAACCTGCACCCGCCGGCACGCACGGACGAGCCGCCCGCGCGGGGACCGCCCCTGCCCACCATAGCAGGGCCGCGGCCGTTTTCGGCCTGCGGACGCCGGCCCCGTAAAAAAACGCGCGCCAGGAGCGCCGTAGAGGCATTTTCTCGATCGGGCTGGACCTAAACCACCTCCTGATTTGAGCCGGCAAAGCGGTTTTGACGGGTCCCGGAGCCCCCGTAAAAACCCTTGCAAAAGGCCCCATTATCACCTATGATAATGTCTCTTATCACAGGTAATTGGCGGAGCAACTCCCGGCGCCTTTTTCGCGGGCAGCCCACACGGGACAGCGCCGGCCGGCGCGGGGGAGAAACCGCCGCCGATCGCTCATGCCCTCCGCCCTCGAACAACAGCAACTCCCGCTGTGCTGCCCCTGCGGATCGGGGGAGATCTACCGCCGCGGCCTCTGCGAGGCCTGCTACAACCGCGGCCGCCGCTCGCGGGCCCGCTTCGGCGGGGGCAGGGAACGGGTGCTGGCGCGCGACCATTACCTGTGCCGCGTCTGCCGGGCCTCCGAGCCGCTCGTCGTCCATCACCGCAGGCCCTCCAACCGCTCCTCCTCGCTGATCACCCTCTGCCGCGCCTGCCACGCGCGGCTGCATCGGCTGCGAACGATCGACCGCTGGGTGCCCGAGCTGCTCTCCGATCTGTGGGCCGAGCAACACACCCGCTCGCCGCGCCAGCTGCAGCTGCCGGGGGAGCTTCTCGGATGAGCGACCGGGGCAGGGAAGACCTCAACGGAAAAGACCTGGCGCCGCCGTCTCCCGCGCCGGCTGCCCTGGCCGCGCTGGTTCTCGACGGCCTGGCGAGCCCTCACTCACGCCGGGCCTACGGCCGCGCGCTGGAAGAGTTTTTTACCTGGTACACGTCCAACGCCCCTGGGGAGGGCTTTACCCGGGCAACGATCCAGCGCTACCGCTCTCATCTCGAAGAGCGATCGCTCTCGGCAGCCTCGATCAACCTTCACCTTGCTGCGCTGCGCAAGCTCGCCGCCGAGGCCTCCGCGAACTCTCTGATCGATCCGGGGACCGCCAGCGCCATCGCGAGCGTCTCCGGAGCCCGCCGCTCGGGCGTGAGGAGCGGCAACTGGCTGACCCTCCCCCAGGCCCAGCGGCTGCTGGCCGAGCCTGATCCGGAAACGACAAAAGGCCTGCGCGATCGGGTTTTGTTGGGGATGCTCGTGGGATGTGGGTTAAGAAGAGGGGAGTTGGCGGGGCTGGAGTTTGGCGATGTCTCCCAGCGCGAGGGCCGCTGGGCGATCGTGGATCTCGTCGGCAAGCACGGCCGCGTCCGCACCGTCCCGATGCCGTCCTGGGTCTTTTGGGCGATGGATGAGTGGGCCGCGGCCGCCGGCATCACGTCGGGGCCCGTGCTGCGGCCCGTTTCCAAGGGCGGCCTCGTCGGCGACGGTCCGGTCTCGTCTCAGGCCGTCTTCGAGACCGTCATCCGCTATGCCCGCCTCGCCGGTCTCGGCAAGGTCACGCCGCATGATCTGCGGCGCACCTTCGCCAAGCTCGCCCACCAGGGCCGCGCGCCGCTCGAGTAGATCCAGATCAGCCTCGGCCATGCTTCCATCCAGACTACCGAGCGCTACCTGGGCCTCAAGCAGAATCTGCACGACGCGCCGTGTGACCGGTTGGGGTTGGTGGGCTGGGAGGGGCGATAAGGGGGGAAGGAGATACCACCGGGGCAGGGAAGTCGTGAGAGGTGGAGGGAGTGCAAAAGAGGGGGATACCGTTCGACGCCGTTGACGTAGGCGAGGGTTCCCGTTCTTCCGTCCGGGGCGAGCTCCATCCAGTAGCCGTGCCGCTTGCCGTCCACTACCGGTCCCTCCCCTGCAGGTTTTCAGACTCAATACAATATCTAGCGCGGCACTACATCAGACCGACGACGGCAATTGATCTCGGACGTAACTTGACTCAATCGTAAACCTCAGCGCGAAAGAAAGGAGTCTAAGTCAACCACACCGAGCCGTTCCTGGTGGTTTCAAAGGTGAGTTTGGCTCGCTTGGACTACGACACGACTCAACGGGAAGACGGAAACATCTATGAAGCAATTCAAGGATCTGAACATCACCGGTCCGGTCGAACAACTCGACGCATTGGTCGACGCGGTCTCGACGAACCTGCCTGCTGACTGGCACCGCGACCCCGAGGCTGAAGGCCTCTTGGCGGAGGTTGCTCGGGAGGGGAAGGATGCAAGCGTCGCTTTCTCCCGCGACGCTAAAGACGACGACCCGAAAACTGGGCTCTTCCTGGCGCGTGAGTGTGGGCGACTCCATGTGTCCAACATCGTCCCACTCGCCGCCGGGGAACTGTCCATAGCCCAGCACAATCGGATACTCGACGAGTTCGCGGACATGCTGCGCACACACGTTCCGTCCGACAGCCAACTCACGATGGGCGTCTCGAGCGAAGACGTAACCATCACCAACTGGGTTTCAGATGAAGCCGCTGAGCTCCTGCAGCGCTTCTCTACTGTTGCCAACAAGTCCACCGGCTCGTCACATCCGCGAGATTTCGAACGCTGGACTGATTTCCTGATTCAAGTTCACCGGGAGGGTTCCACTCTCAACAGCTATTCACTCAAGCGATGGCTGGTCGAGGAACTGAATTGGCCTCCAGACCGAGCCGGAAAGCTCGCCATCGAGTTCGAATTCGCGCGTGACCTGCTCCAAGCCTATGACCGCCCCTGATGACCGCGTTGTCCTGCGACGACCTTGCCGCCCAGATTGCAAAAGCCGATGTCCCGGTTCTACTGTTGGACACCTGCACTATTCTCGACGTTGTTCGAGCACCGCTATTGGACCATCTGGGAATCCACGATATCGAGGCCGTACATACCTTAATCAGCCGGGCTACCGGATCATCTCCCGGCGTTTCCATGGTGATAACGGAACAGGTCCATCAAGAATTCCGGGAGCACATCGACGCAGTCGAGACGGAAACCCGTTACGGAATCAAGAAAGCCTCGGATAGGTTCGCCGGAATTCTGAAGCGCATGCAGGAGCTGTCCACTAAGGATTACATCCCTGACTCGGTTGACCTGTGCTCGCTGGGATTTCCACAAAGAGGACGCTATCTAGCCGAGCAAATCGTCGATACGAGTTCTACACTGACTGATCACGCCGACGAAGTCTTGAAGGCGTACGACCGGGTAAAGCGCGGAAAGCCACCCGCGACAAGAGCCAAACAGTCAGTCAAGGACTGCATGATAGCCGAGAGCTATCTACGCCTCGCAGCTACGCTACACACAGGCGGCTTTTCCTGGAACATGGTATTCGCTACCTCGAACACCAAGGACTACGAGCAAGGCCACTCAAGCCTTCATCCTGAACTGAGAACAGAGTTTTGCTCGGCTTCCCTCGAATACTCGCCCTCATGGTCGGCCGCACGCCATGAACTCGACAGATGCAGCACCGGGTTACGCCCCCACAATTCCAAGTAGCTTCAGACCTTGCGCATAACCCTCCAGATGCCCTGGCCAGCCCGCACTCCCGCCGCGGCTATCACCGGCCACCGGGCGCAGGAGTTTTTTACTTGGTGCCCGTCAAACGCCGCTGGCTCGGGGTTCACCCGCGCAGCGCAGCGCAGCCGAGAAAGCGCCCGCTCGCCAAGTACCTTGGTTAGGATTGAAATAGGGTCAAATGATCGTTCTACAGCAGCCCTTGATGCCAAGACGTTCCATGTTGGTGTGTTCGAGGCCGGCCCAGCTTCACTCATGCCCTGATTTTTCCGGACGCCTCGGCTGGAGAGCATTGGCGCCTACGCACGCGCGGCATAGGAGTCCGCCCGGGCGAGTTCAAACCGATGTAACCCCACTCCGACTGCTTACCAAACTCTCAGCGGTTTTCACGTTCTTTGAATTACTACGGCCGTAGGCAGAACAACTCCGATGCCCAAACTCATTCCGGACGGCCCCGACATTCCGGGCGAGCTCATCCAGAAACAGGAGGCTGGTGAGATAGTCTTTTTCTGCGGTGCGGGAATCTCCGTTCCGACTGGCCTGCCGAGCTTTCCACGGCTCGTTAAACGGCTCTACGCGTCACTGAACGTCTCCCTCACTCCCAGCGAGGAGAGAATGATCGAACGGGGGGAGTTCGCCGAAGCGCTGGACATACTTGAGAGTCGGGTCACTGGCAATGCAATGCGTTCAGAAGTGGCACGGCTACTTTCTTCTAATCCGAAGCCAGGCTCTCTGCGGCTGCACCGAGCCTTGCTTGGAGTCCTGCGTAACTCGGCAGGGCTGCATCTGGTAACGACGAATTATGACGACAACTTCGCTCGCTCGAACGGCCCGGATCACCTTGATTACCACGTAGGACCTGCACTTCCGGACTTGGATAGCTGGAATTCTGTCGTTCACCTTCACGGCCGTATACAAACATCTGAAGCAGGACCGATCGCATCCCAACTAGTGCTGACAGACACCGACTTCGGAGAGGCGTATCTCACTAAGAGGTGGGCTGCGGAGTTTGTCTCCAACCTCATGGATCGCTACACGGTCGTGTTCGTTGGTTACAGCATGGGAGATTTGGTCGTTCGTTATTTGGCGAAGGCCGTCACTAACCGGCGTGGCGGCAATCGCACGTATTCCCTTGTGGGGTACATTGACGAGAGGCAACGCGAACAACGTGAATCGGAGTGGACCGAAACCGGCATCCATCCGATCTTCTACCACTCCCGTAAGAACCATGATCTGTTAGTCCGTACGGTCGAAGAGTGGGTCAAGCTCGCAGCAGATCCTCACCAATACCGGATCCAAGTCGCGCTGGCCGGTCTCACGAGGGCACCGGACCAAAAAACACATGAAGCCGATCCCGATCGCGTGGTTTGGGCGCTCTCAAACCCGGCTGCCACTTGGCCAGCATTTAATCAAATTCGACACACTCCAGTTCCGGGTTCGTGCGCAGCCGGTTGGCTTCACGAGTTCGCTGTCCGCGGTCTTATGGCGGGAACGGTTCAGCCCGAGCCCCATGAGCGGGGGCCGGCAGGCCCTGTGGTCACAGTTCGTGCGGAGCAGCAGATGCTGCAAACGGATTCCGTCGCCAATGCGGTTGCGTTTTGGATCGAAATCCATGCGCACTCGCCGGAAATCTTCCAGTGGGTGATCAACCGCGGACACAACATCGGTTTCGAACTTCGTAGGCGACTATGGGACCGTCTCATCTCGGCCGAAAACGATCTGCCCGACATTCCGCCGCGGCTCGGACGCCTATGGACGCTCCTCCTTGCCGAGCCTCCCGATGATGCCGAGTTCCTGTTGCGCCTAGATCGTATCCTTAACAACCTCTCACGGGACAACAGCGAAGCAACGGACGACATTCTTCTACGGCTGCTCCGCCCGCGGCTCGGCGTGTTTCCCGGACCCCCGCCGTATCGGATCCTCTCGACCGACGATTCTACGCCGGAACAGGTCGCCCTCCTCTCCTGCGGGCATACCGACGTTATCCTGGGGTGCCGCGATGAACAGCACCGATTCAACGTGCTGACGGAAATCGAACCCGGAAGATTTGGACACTTCTTGAGGCGGCACGCCGTCACACTCACGGAGTACCTAAAAACCGCCTTGGCGTTGCTGCACCGGAGCGACCGGGATGACGCACGGTTCATCTACTTCGAGCTTACCGATGCATTTGACGGCGAAATCAGCGATGAAGAGCGGACAAACAACCAGCGGCGCAGGTCCTTACGCGATCTTGTCGGTACGTGGACGGTGTTGCTGGATTGGGTTCGAGAAAGCTACTACGCGCTTGAGGAAGACGGCAGGGAACGCGACTATCTACTTCGTTACTGGGTCGCCAGTAGCGAAAAGATGCTGTGGCGCATTGCCTTGGAATCCATCAAACAAGACGGAGCCGCCAATTTTGATCTGGTCCGTCTCATTCTCCACCGCAACGCGCAAGAAGTGCTGTGGGATCCCGATTTCCGTCCGGAAGTCCTGGCGTTGCTGAGACAGGTGGGCACGCGGGCATCGTCGGGACTCCAGGCTGAGTTGCTGGACGCCGTGCAAAGCAGAGCAGACTCCGGCACGTCCCAGCCTGACGGGACTATTCTGGCCGAGGTCGGACCCCGGCTGGCCGCCCTGAATGAAGGTGGAGTCATTCTGAATCCGGCTGCGGCCCAAACCCTCGCTGTGTTCGAAAGACGGCAAGATGCTGCACACCGGCACGAATCTGAACCCACAACGGTCGCGCTCAGTGGCCCAGTCCGGGAAGTTGCTGCGGCGCTTCGAAGCGGCTCAGTCGATGTTTCCAGATTCCGGCAATTCACACAACGGCGCCCGGTTGCCGCGATACGCGCGCTCCAGGAACTCGGGCACAGCGGAATCTGGCCAACCGAGATGTGGAAGGCGACGCTGGATGTGGTCCAGACGAAGATTAAGGACACAAAACCGGGACATAAGCTAAGTGCAAGGCTGGTTGATACCCTTCTGGGAATTCCCGAGGATCTCTTTCAGGGCCTCCAAGGTGAGATCGCGCGATTCGTGGATGTCCTCGGAGAGCGGTGGCCTGGAACAGACGAGAGTGAGTTCTGGCGGCTATGGATGCGCGGCTGGGAATATCGCTCTCAGCAGTCAGGCATCCTGAGCCCCGTTGACGCCCTTACCAACGCGCTGAACACGACGGCTGGAACGTATGCAGGCGCGGCGATGAAGCGAATTCGGGAGGTCAACAGCACGACGTCGCTCCCCATCACGAATCATCAGAAATCCATTCTCAATCAGATTGCTGGTGATGAGTCTGGATCGGCCGGTATTGTGATGCTCGTCTTCTGGGTGGACTGGCTCTACCGCAATGAGACTGACTGGACGACCCGACACGTCCTTCCACGACTGCGCTGGAGGAGGGCCACACCTTCCAACGACCTATATGAGGAGGTGCGTGCCCTTTGGGGAGTGGTTGCCTTCCGTGGTTCGATCACGCCCGAACTCGTGCAAGTCCTAGGTGCAGACCTCTGGACGGCAGTCCAACAACACCAGGAAATCGACCACGGGGAGAAACTTGTTCGGTTGTTCGTATACCTGACCATGTCCCCACAGGCGGGTCTGATCGACGAGTCTACCTGCCGAAAGACGGCGCGTATTGTGATCCGGGACAATCCGTGGCATGTGGGCGTAGCACTTCAAAGAGTGCTGGAAAAGCATAAGGACGACCAACCGCGCGAGCAAGTCTGGAGAGAATTCGTGGGGCCATGGCTCAATCGATTCTGGCCGCGCGAGAAGGCCCTCAATACTGGCCAGAGTTCTTTGGCACTCGTGGAAGTCATCATGGCAACCGGAGATGCATTCCCGGAAGCAGTGGAATGGGCCAATGGCTATCTGATGGCGTCGAACGGCCGGCAGATCGGTACAGTCTGTTACCACAAGAACACGTGGAAGTCATATCCTCGGGCGGCCGTTGCCCTGTTGCACCGCATCGTTCCAGAGGTCGGCATCGATTCGTGGGCGAGGGCGTCTCTCGCGGATACGCTCAGGACCTTGCGGGAAGTGGACGCGACGATTCCACAAGATTCCAGATTCGTGGACCTGGAGCAGCGGGCCGCGCGGTGAAACGAGAGACGCGTTCTGCCGTGTTGGAGACATTCTGGCTAATGCGGTCGAGACAAACGGTATTCTGTTCTGCTAGGAGTTGACGGCATGTGGAGGCAGGATCTCGCGAATCGTATACGCCTTGGCGAGGATGGAGGACTCGAACTCAAGGAAGTGCACTTCAAGGGACGTAAGATCGAAGGTCCAAAGCGAGCGGAACTCGCGGATGAATTCGCGGCTTTTGCCAACTCGGGGGGAGGTCTGTTCGTCCTGGGAGTTAACGACAAGACTCGAAGGGTGACCGGGATTCCGCTGGACCGACTGGATGCAGTGGAAGAGCTTGTGCGGGCGATCTGCAACGATTCGATCAAGCCCCCATTGGAGGCGGGAATATATCGGCGGGAACTACCGGTTTCTTCGGCACCCGGACTAGAGGAATCGAACACTTCAAAACCGGTCCTACTGATAGAGATTCCGAGGAGCCTCTTTGTGCACCAGAGCCCTGGAGGTTACTTTCGCCGGATCGGTAGCTCCAAGCGCAAGATCGACCCCATGGCCCTGCAGCGTCTGATGATGCTAAGGGCACAGAGCGGAATCATGGTGTTCGACGAGTCGCCCGTTCCTGGGACCAATCCTGAGAATCTCGATAAGTCTGCCGCCGAGCGCTTCGTGAGCGAGGAAGCCGACTTCGCTGTTGCCGTACGCAAGTTGGGGCTGATCGTCGAGGATGCCGATGGCGCAGCACGGCTTTCAGTCGGAGGCGTTCTGATGTGCACTTCGAGGCCTCAGCGATGGCTCCGCACGGCATACATTCAGGCGGTGCTCTACGCCGGAGAACGGCTGGATGACCACTACCAAACAGACGCCAGGGATATTGTGGGACCGCTCGACGTGCAGGTTGGCGAAGCGTTTGACTTTGTTCGTCGCAACATGCGAATTGGCGCTGTCAAGCGCCTTGGGCGCGAAGACGTTGCGCAGTACAGCGAGAAGGCTGTCTTCGAGGCCTTGGTGAACGCGGTCGCCCACCGGGACTACTCCATCGCCGAGAGCAGGATTCGGCTCCACATGTTCGCCAACCGGATAGAGTTGTTTGTGCCCGGTGGATTGGCAAATACGTTGACCACCGATGTGCTCCATCTACGCCAGGCAACGCGGAATCCGCTCATCGTTTCCCTCTTGGCCAGGTGTCCGTCGCACCCCGAGTTTCCAAGGCAGAAGCTTATGGAGCAACGCGGCGACGGCGTTCCTAGGATTCGCCAAGAGACGCTTAGCTTGGCCGGCCGCTTTCCCGAATACTCCCTAATCGGCGAAAGCGAACTGCGTCTAGTTCTGCCGGCAGCCATCCCGTTCCAGTTTTGAGCCCGCCAGAGCGCCCCTACATAGCCGCGGACCGACCCTGAGCCCAATGTTTCACCAAGTTGCCGAAAATGTACAAGTATTCATTGCCGCTGACTGTGGTTCTCACGCTGGAATTCAATAGGTAGTCAAGAATGATCGACGGCTTCCAAAGAGTGCTGGATCACATTCGATCCATTGCCGGCTCCGAATTCGAGAAGGGGCGGCTCTTCGAGCGCCTGATGAAGAGGTACTTTCAGCAGGATCCGCTCTATCGGGACCGCTTCTCGAAGGTCTGGCTCTGGTCCGATTGGGCCGCGACGAGGCCGGACTTTTCCGCAAAAGACACCGGCATCGACCTGGCCGCGGAGGAGCGCGAGGGAGGGGCCTGCGCCATCCAATGCAAGTGCTATGCGCCGGGCACGCGGATATCCAAGAAGCACCTGGATTCTTTTATTTCCGCTTCGGCTCGTGAACCTTTCACCGCGCGGATCTTTGTCGATACCGGAGACGAGTGGGGGCCGAACGCGGTAAAGACCATCAATGCTCTGCAGCCGGCCTGCACCGTACTTCGCTTTGGGGATCTCGCGAGCCGCCCATTCGACTGGCCTGATTTGGTTCATGACGAACCGGAGGCGCTGTCGTATCGACGTGAGACGTATAGCCTGCGGCCCCATCAGAAGGCTGCATTCGACGACGTGATCGGCGGATTCGAAGAGCATGATCGCGGCAAGATGATCATGGCGTGCGGCACGGGCAAGACCTTTGCCTCGCTGCGCATAGCGGAAGCCGTCGCCGGTGTTGGCGGCCGCGGGCTTTACCTGGTTCCTTCGATTTCTCTGTTCCAGCAGTCCATGCGCGAATGGGCTACCCAACGGGCGGTTCCACACCGTTATATCGGCATTTGCTCCGATACCCGCGCCGGACGTAACGACGAGGACGCATCGCTTCAGGAGCTGGAGATCCCGGTCACCACAGACGCATCGGCAATTTCCAAGTCATTGAGGCTATCGCCTGCCGACACGATGACGGTGGCTTTCTCGACCTACCATTCGCTCGGCATCGTGGAACAGGCGCAAGAGGACGGTGCGCCGCCGTTCGATCTCATCCTTTGCGACGAGGCGCACCGCACGACGGGAATCGAACGTCCCGATGACAAGACCTCGCCGTTCATTCTGGTGCATGACGCCAAGAGAATTCGGGCGGCGAAGCGGCTCTATATGACGGCCACGCCACGTCTCTACACGGAAGGGGCCAGGGCCACGGCGGCGCGCCATGACGTCGAAGTGTATTCGATGGATGACCCGGTGACGTATGGGCCGGAGTTTCACCGCCTCCCTTTTTCGCGGGCGATTGAGCAGGATCTGTTATCGGATTACAAGGTCGTGGTTCTCACCTTGTCCGAACAGCAGGTCGATGCCGCGTTGCAGGCGCATCTTGCTTCGAGCGACAGCGAGATCAACATCACGGACGCTGCGAAGATCGTCGGTTGCTGGTGCGCATTGCAGAACCCGGAGAACAAGCGGCCCGGGGACGGGCCGATACTACCTCTCCGGCGAGCGATTGCGTTTACGAATACGATCAGATCCTCGAGGAATCTGGAGACGTATTGGGACGACATTGTCGGGGAAGCCATTGGTTTGTTGCCTGTCGAGGAGCGCGTGAGGGCATTCCGCTGCGAAACGCGACATGTCGATGGCCAGCATCACGCGCTTGACCGCAAGGCCCGGATTGAATGGCTCAAGGGTGATTCCGAGGGAGGTTGCCGCATTCTCTCGAATGCCCGTTGCCTTTCCGAGGGCATCGATGTGCCGGCGCTTGACGCGGTGCTCTTCATGAACCCGCGAAACTCGCAGGTTGACGTCGTGCAAGGCGTCGGCCGCGCCATGCGCAAGGTCGAGGGTAAGGAATACGGCTACATCGTGCTTCCGGTGGCCATCCCGGCGGGTGTCGAACCGGACAAGGCGCTTGACGATAACGAGCGGTTTGCCGCCGTCTGGAGTGTCTTGCGCGCGCTGCGGTCGCATGACGACCGGTTCGATGCCGAGATCAACAAGATCGACCTCAACGACAAGCCGACGGACCGGATCATCTTCAGCGGCAATGGGATTGACACTACAGACCTCCCTACGCTTCCGTTCCCGCCGCTCGATCTGCCACCGGGGGCGATCTACGCCAAGGTCGTCGAGAAGTGCGGTGACCGTAAATACTGGGAGACCTGGGCCAAGGATGTGGCGGATATCTTCTCACGCCTTGTGGCGCGGATCGAAGGACTGCTCGAGAATCCCGAGCACGAGTTGCTGCGGGACTGGTTCGAAGCATTTCACCAGGAACTGAGGGTTTCGATCAACGAGTCGATCAGTCGCGGGGCGGCCATCGAGATGATGGCGCAGCACATCTTGACGCGGCCGGTATTCGAGGCGCTGTTCGAGCAATACGACTTCGCGGGCGGCAATCCGGTAGCGCGAGCTCTGGACTCCCTAAGGAAGGACTTCGGGGAATTCGGGCTGGAGAACGAGATACGCGACCTTGAGGGTTTCTACAAGAGCGTCCGTCTCCGGGCTCGTGGACTCGATAACAGCGAGGCGCGCCAGCACGTGCTGATGGAGCTGTACGAGAAGTTCTTCGTCACGGCGATGAAGAAGGACGCGGAGCGGCTGGGCATTGTTTACACGCCGGTCGAGATCGTGGATTTCATCCTGGCGAGCTCCGACCATGTGTTGCGGGAAGAGTTCGGGCGGTCACTGAGCGACGAGGGGGTTCATGTCCTGGACCCGTTTACCGGCACGGGCATCTTTCTGGTCCGGCTGTTGCAATCCGCGCTGATTGGGGACGCCGCCCTGCAACGAAAGTTCCATGAAGAGCTTCATGCCAACGAGCTGATCTTGCTGGCCTACTACATCGCGGCGATTCACATCGAGGAAGCGTTCCATGGGCGCCGCGGAGCGGATACTTCCTACGAGCCGTTCGGCGGCATCGTCCTGACCGATACGTTCAACTTGCATACCGAACGGACGGGGTTCCCGATGGACTGGCTGCCGGTCAATAGCGAGCGAGCCGAGCGGCAGCAGAAGCTGCCGATCCAGGTTATCGTCGGCAATCCGCCGTGGTCGGCAGGGCAGAAGACTGCAGCGGATGATAACCCGAATGTCGCTTACCCCGAGATCGAGCAGCGCGTCGCTGAAACCTATGCCGCGCGTTCCAAGTCGACCAACAAGAACAGCCTCTACGACACCTACAAGATGGCGATCCGCTGGGCTTCGGACCGCATCGGCAAGCAGGGGGTCGTCGCCTTCGTCAGCAACGGCTCCTGGATCGACGGCAACGTGGATTCCGGGGTGCGGGCATGCTTGGCCGAGGAGTTCAGCTCGATCCATGTCTTGAATCTGCGGGGGAATGCACGGACATCTGGTGTATTACGGCGTTCTGAGGGCGATAACGTCTTCGGCCAGGGTTCCCGTGCGCCGGTCTCGATCACGATCCTGGTCCGCAACCCGGAGGCCGCTCATGACGGCTGCCGCATCCGGCATCGCGATATCGGGGACTATCTCAAACGCGAGGAGAAGCTGACGATCTTGCGCGAGGCGGGGTCGATAGCAGGTATCGAAGACTGGCAGACGATCACACCCGACCAGCATCACGACTGGATCGGGCAACGCGACGAGGCGTTCCAACGGTTCTTCCCGATGGGCTCGAAGGCGGCGAAGGCCGGCAAGACGGACGAGGCGGTGTTCAGGCTGTACTCAAGGGGATTGGAAACAGCTCGGGATGCCTACCTATACAACTTATCCCGCGATGCCTGCGCCGAGAATGCCCGGAGGATGGTGGATGATTATTCAAGTGCCTTACGGGAAGCGAAGATCCACAAGAATTTTGATCTGACCTTGGACGACATCACAAAGCGTCACTCGTCTAATCTCCGTTGGGATGCGGGTTTGAAAAAAAGACTATTGCAGAGGAAGACCGTTAGGTATTCGACCGATAGCATCCGGTCAATTCAATATCGGCCGTTCGTTAAGCAACACTGTTTCGTCGAAGAGGCGTTTATCCATCGCAGAGGTCAACAGGGCAGCATCTTCCCTTCCGCCGATAGTAGAAACCGGACGATCTGTATTCCCGGGGTCGGATCGACCAAGCCGTTCTCCACGCTCATGGCCGATACCATGCCGGATATTCAGCTGATGTTCAATGGCCAGTGCTTTCCACGCTACCGCTATCAGGAGCCAGCGGACGCACAGGGCACTATTCCGGGAATCAAGCCGGACCTCGAGCGGATCGACAACATCACGGACATTGCCTTGCGGGCATTCCAAGTGCGCTATCTCGACAACGCGATCACCAAGGACGCGATCTTCGACTACGTCTACGGGGTTCTGCATGCGCCAGCCTACCGGGAGCGCTACGCCAACGATCTGACGAAGGAAATGCCGCGTGTCCCCTTCGCTCCCGATTTTCATGCCTTTGCCAAAGCCGGGCGGGCTCTTGCGGCACTGCATCTCGGTTACGAAACCTGTGCAGAGCATCGCCTGGAAGTCGTACCCACGCAGCTTGGGGAACTGCGTCCGGAGCATTTCCGGATCGGCGCGCGCGCCATGCGGTTCGATGACGGCGAAAAGACGTGCCTTCGCATTAACGACCACGTGAGCCTGCGGGGCATCCCTGCCTCGGCGCACAAGTATCAGGTCAACGGGCGGACGCCGCTGGAGTGGTTCATCGACCGCTACCGGGTCGTTCAAGACAAGCAGAGCGGCATCGTCAATGACCCGAACGGCTGGTTTGATGACCCGCGGGATCTGGTCCATGCGATCCAGAGAGTGGTGCACGTTTCCGTCGAGACTACGCGGATTGTCGAGGGCTTGCCAGAGCCATTCGACGAAGAAGGGGATGTTGTTCCAGGGGAGCCCGGCGGGTAGGGTTCCGGTTTCTCTGTTGGGAATCATCGAGAGGCCGGCATCCGCCGCGATGGAGAGCTTCCCTACAGCCCGATAACATCCTTTATTGGGCACTAAATTCAGACTGCAACACCACCCGGGGGAGGTAGTCACATTGATCCCGCCGAACCGAGCATAATTAGTTTAATGAGGGACGTTAGAAGCTAACACTCATTGGGACATGGCTAAATCCGCACCCGTCCTCCGAGACATTGATGCAAAGTGCTCGTCTGTCGTTTGCATCAATGCTGCGCTGATCTTGACTACAGCGCACAAATCGGCAGCAGCCCTATTAAAGGCGTACGACTTGTTAAGGAGAACGAGAGGCAAACCGCGCGGCATGACTACCGACGGAGAACAAGACCTGCTCCGAGCCATGCTGGTCTTGGCTACGGCCGGCCTCGACGGCATGGTGAAGCAGATTATTCGTGAGGCGCTTCCGTTACTTCTCGACCGAGATGAAAGAGCTCGGGAATCGCTTGAGAAATTCATCGTGCGGCAGATCCGGCCAGCAGCTGGAGAAACCGACAGGGCGGTGGGGGCAAAATTCCTGGCACGCATCCTCTCGTGGCCCTCGCCGCAAAGGCGCGCCATTGATGAGTACGTCAATCATTTGACAGGCGGCAGCCTGCAGTCAAGCGCGTCGTTGTACGAAGTGGTGGGCGCTCTCGGCCTCTGGCCTGACGATGTCGGAGTCAACCCGAAAGAACTCGACCCCATTTTCAAGGCCAGAAACAAGATCATCCACGAACTTGACATCGACTTAGGTGCCGAGCGGCGTACTCGGAATGTCCGTAGACAGAACACCATGATTGGCAAGACTGATCGTGTTCTCCTTGTTGGCGAGAAGATCCTCAAGGGAGTCGACAGCAAACTCGGGGGCAACCAGTGACACCTCACGTGAGGGCGGCAGTCGCTTTTATCGCCGGACGTATCCGGTCCGGCCGTCACAGCACTGCGGTCTTCGACTACAGCCAAGGAATGTACGTCCAATTCGGGGGTTCGGTCTCGCCGACGTCAGTCAACATCTACGACTACGATCAGGGTGCTCACTTCTCAGGCTCTGGCTCCAGTGGCCGCCTGTCGCTGTTCCACTATGGCGACTCTCATCATGTGTCGCTCAACATCAAAGGGAATACGTTCAACGGCTTCGACTACGGAACGTCATCACATTTCTCGGGAACCGTCAGTGGAAGCGCAGTCAGCCTCTACGACTATGACGAAGGACAGTTCTTTCAGTACTCGCTATAGGACGGGCTAACACGGCGCTGCACCAAGGGTTAGCTCGACAGGCGCGCCGACCGACAAATGGAGTCGGATGTGGGTTTCCGGGAACTAGGGTCTTGTGCCACCGGATGAAGGAACCTCATACGATGATTCTCATGTAATGAAGACAGAAACTCTGAGTGATCTTGCGGTCGGTCCTTCCTGGGGCCGGCGGCGTTTTCTGCTTCCCACAAGCCGCCGCCCCCTTCGCGGCGAGAGAGAGTCTCAGCGGCTCATCAAATCGTCCGCCAGGTCGTGACCCTGCGCCTGCTTCGGCTTCCGGTCCGGATCACGGGTCCGCTCCCGCTCCCTCGTTGAGGAGAGGCCGGCTACGACGGGCAAGGATTCCTTATCCCGCGGCATCTCCCGGTCGTACTGCAGGAGGTGTTCGGCCGCCGCGCCGGCGTCACGCGCCGCCCGGCGTAGCTCGTCGGGATCGTTTTTGAGCACTCTGATCCAGGAGTCCACATGGGAAGCATGGCGCCCTGGCAGGTGCGGCAAGCGCAGCACGCCGTTGACCGTCATCGAGGTCAGATCCGCCCGCAACTGCTCCCTGGCGTAGGCGTCCGACCCGAAACCTTCCTCGATGCCCTGGCGCAGGGTCTCGCGATCGAGCCGGCTCTTGTGGCCGCTCCAGTGGCCCAACTCGTGCACCGCCGTCGCATAGTAAACCTCGGGCGTGCGGAACCGCTCCTGCCCGGGCAGCACGATCTTGTCCTCGCTCACCTGGTAGCCCGCCCTCTCACCGCTACGATGCTCGATGTCCGCTCCCGAGGCTTCGAGCAGCCTCTCGGCGCGTTCGGAGACTTTCCAATCCCGGACCCATTCGCGCGGCTGCGCCGGCATCCGGTTGCACTGCTCGGCGTTGAACACGGTGTAGGTGCGATGGATGACCTCGGACTTCTCCTGCCCGGCCTCGGCGGGAGCGTCTTGGCCGCGGGATTCTTCCCTGGCGGGGAACTGCCAGTACTCGAGCCGGGTTCCCTGCTCGCCCTTGCGGACCTGGACGCCGTTCTTCTTCGCCTGGTTGAAGGTGAGCCAGCGCGGATCGGAGTAGCCGCGCTGGAGGGCTTCGCAGCGCAGCACGATGGCGTTGAGGCCGTCATAGCGGGCGCCCGAGACGGGATTGTAAGGCGGTTCTTGGGCGGACTGCGGAGAGTCCCATCCCCGCTGCCACGGCGCGGCGCCTTTTTCCAGCTGCTCGATGACACGCCCGGCGGCCCTTGCGGTGAACTGCTCTCGGGAGGCCTCGTTTCGCCGCTTCTTCCGGCGCTGCTGGTAGCGCTGCCAGCGGCCCGGCTCCGGCGGTGGCTCCTCGGAACTCGTGGCCGGCGCCGCCCTCTCCCGCGGCGGCTTCTCCCCCCGCCGGGGACGCTCGTCGACGCCCGCCTGCTTCCTCCCTGCGTGGATCGTTCTGACCGTGATCTTCGCCAGATCCTCCTCTTCCTTGCTCAGTTCTACAATCCGCGATGCCAGCGCCAACCGCGCCTGGGTAAGCCGCGCTATCTTCGCCTCGACGGCCGCAATCCGCTTCTCGATCCGCGCCACCTCGCTATTGCGACGCTCGTTCTCCGCCCGGATGCGCCGGTCCTTCCGCTCCAGCCCATTCCGCCGCCGACGCCGCGGCCCGCGGTGCACGTTCGGTATCCGGCTGCAGCGCGCCGCTTCCTCCAGATCGCCCTGCTTCAGCGCGTCTTCCCGCCGTATGCTCCAGCTCCGCCGATCAATCCTTTCCCGGCTCCCGGACCGCTCAAGCGCCTTGTTGGCCTGGCGCTCCCAAGCGGCCCGCGTGGTCGCCAGCCAATCCCGCGACTCCAAGCCCCTCGGTGGCTGCATGGCTCTCGTCTTCCGCGCCCCTCCCCGCTCCGGGGCCTGCCGGTTGTAGCGCCGAAACCACGTCTCGGCGCTCCGCTCGTTGCCGTCATGCACCCGTTCCGAGATCATCAGGTGGGCGTGGGGATTCACGTCCTCTCCGCGATGCACCGCCAGCGTGTAGGGTAGCCGCTCGTCTCCCGTAGTCAACTCCCGCGCAAAACCCTCCGCCAGCTCCAGCCGCTCGCCGCGGCTCAGCTCCTCGGGCAGCGCAAACTGCACTTCGCGAAACAGGCTCCCGTTGGCCCGCTCGCCCTCATCGGCCGCCTGCCAGTAGTCGCGCGGATTGTCCTCGGCCCATGCCGGCATGTTGCCGTCCGCGACGCGCTCTACCTCGGCGGCGTCTTCGGCGTACTTCCCCCCGCGGGTGATGTAGTCGTACTTGGCCGCCGCCGATTGTTCCTTCGCCCGCGTTCCTACGCTGGCGCTGAGGTTGTAGATGGCCATGCGGCAAGCATCGCACTGCGTTTCTCGTTAGAGAAATGCCTATAGTGCGCCCTCGCCTTGCTCGGGACTCTATTGTAACAGCCTCTCTCTCAACTCTCTACGATTTGGTATGATCCTCTCATGGCCAGGAAAAAACCCGATGATGAGCTGGAACGTCTCAAAAAACAAGAGGAAGAACTGAAAAAGGAGCTGGCCGATGCCCGCAAAGAGTTCATCAGCCTCCAGCGTGAGAAGAAAGAGGCCCTCCGCAAGAAGATCAACAAGGCTCGAAAGGACCTTACGACATACCAGCGAACTCAGCGCAACAAGCGCCTGATCCAGTTGGGGCTGCTCCTCGAGGCCTGGGCCGAACAGGACCCCAAACTCCACAACCGCATGCTCAAAGACCTCGACCGCCGCCTGATCCGCGCCGATCTCCGCGTCCTGTTCGACCTCGAGCCGCTCGCCGACGCCCCGCCCCAGTTCCCTGCCTCGGCGATCCCCGGCTGGAGCCCCGAGCGGATTTCCGCTGACTCCTGGGGCGCGGTTTTCAAAGGCAATACCGAAAAGCTGCCCCAAAAACTCGTCGGTCGTCCTATTATCGTCACGCAATCCAATCAGGAGTCCTGGATGGCTACCGTGAAAGAAGTCCTCGAACGCTCCTCCCATCGTGTCCTGGTCCGCCATTCCGGCAAACCCAAGAACGGAGACCCGCAATGACCGCCACTTCCACTTGTGTCTGGCGCGCCCGGCACGTACTGGAGCAGATGCGCGGCGGGTGGCACGCGGAGAACTGGATCCGAGGCCTCGAACGGTTCGCGTTCCCGCACATCGGCAGCCGACCGGTCTCCGACATCAACACGGCCGTTGTACTGGAGATCCTGACGCCGATCTGGCACGTCAAGGCAGAGACCGCACGAGGTGATCGAGGCGGCGCTGGCGCATGTCGTCCAGAACAAGGTCGAGGCGGCGTACAAGCGGAGCGAGGTAGCCCCGCTACGCCAAAGTCCTCAGGCTACCTGTCGTTCTTGCACGACAAATAGCTGACACTCCAGGAAGACCGAGGCGTAGTATGCTATACGCTGAAGCGGCAAAGCGGGGCGCGCCGCTTCCCTTAAGATGTCTCGCTGTTGCTGACTGATGTCGCGTCGCTTGTCAGCGATGCTGGCGATCGCGTCTGCAAGACCTTCGAGGCGTTCCGACAGGTCGGTCCTCACGCGCTCGCGAAGCCGAAACGCCAACTGTGCCGCAACGTCCTCGAACTCCCGCCTAGCTTCGAGCGGCCTCGGTTTGGAGAACAACGTCCACGGACTTCCCGGCTCGAAAGACACATGGTGATCGTCGTCATCCGGAAGCGGTCCTATTTCGGTTGGGCGGATCCAGATCGACCGTGCACGTACTGAGCCCCGCAGGAACGCGTCGTTCAACTCCTCTGGTAGGTGAAACTTCGGAGCGGAGTAGTACACTTCTTCGCCTGTCGCCTCTAGTTCCAGCAACATCTTGTGTTGCCGAGATAACCTCGCTGATCGCAGGTGCATCCGGTAGCAGGGCACGTTGAAGTCAGCCTGTCGCACCTCCCTGCAGGTGCGGCGATTCATCCGATCGCAAAGCTTGAACTGCAGAAACAGCGGAACCGAGGGCCGATCTAGCTTCACATCCCATCCACCACCTTTTTGTCCTTCTGCCCGAAGCGAAGGAAACACCGGGGCCGCCGTGATGGCTCCCGGATCCTGAACTAACTCGCTAGTGATGGCAAAGCCGTAGCTGAATTCGGAGATACTCGGACGCATTTACAGGCCGCCTAGCGATCGACGCTTCAACCGTGCACGCCTATTGTCACCTCGGCTGGTGTCCACCGCAAGTGCTTGGGTACGTCGTGCAGAACAAGGTCTCGAGGTAGCGTACGCATACTCGGACCTGTTCGAACGCCGTCGTCGGCTTATGGACGACTGCACCACCTATCGTGATGGCGCGAATGCTGGCAGGTCGATCACGTTGCCAGTCCGGAGATCGACGGTGTTCGGTTGCGGCAGTCGTTATGACTATACTCAATGCTCCGGTAGAATCGTATGCCTGCACCGCCCATCGTCGCGCTTCGGAGCAATGACGGATCAGGCGATACCGAGGAACCACGGGTTGAAACCGGTCGAA
This sequence comes from uncultured Bryobacterales bacterium, assembly GCA_964461235.1. Taxonomy (GTDB): domain Bacteria; phylum Acidobacteriota; class Terriglobia; order Bryobacterales; family UBA6623; genus VXMF01. The sequence goes on from CAYWUV010000067.1 coordinate 23,217, forward strand.
GTCGGTCAAGGCCGGGTTGATGCCGACTGTGACGGTACTCATCAAGCGGGCGCGGCTGCACCGGGATCGGCGAGATTTCTTTGTCGAATAGGAGACATCGACCATGAGTCTGCTCGGATACCTCATCCCCCGCATCGCGTCGAATCGCGAGGAGCCGGCTGCGACACAAGCACTCTCTTACCTCCTCAAAGAATCGACGGATCTCGCTCAGGCGTTCGTTGACACTGTGGGGCGCGCCGGCATCACCGCGTTCACGCCTGGACCAATAGCGGCCGAGGAGCAACACGCGGGCCATTCTCCAGATCTCACGATCCGTGACACGGACGGTGTGATCCGGATCCTCGTCGAGAACAAGTTCTGGGCCGGCCTGACTGATGCACAGCCGGTCGCCTATCTTGAGGTGTTGCCCCGAGAAACGTCATCCGTGCTCGTCTTCATCGTCCCGCATCAGCGTATGCACGTCCTCTGGGGCGAGTTGAAAGACAAGTGCGTCCGCAACGCGGTCGAGTTCGGAACCGAAACCGTGACGGACGCCGTCACTTGGGCACGGGCTGGCCATCGCGCCCTAGCGATCACGAGTTGGAAACACGTCCTCGGAACATTGGAGCAAGCTGCCATGGACGGAGGGCACACCGCGCTTCGACAGGACATTGTTCAACTCCGCGGATTGACCGACCGGATGAACGCTGGCGAGTTCCTGCCGTTGGATGAGAAAGAAGTCACCAACACGGCCGTGGCGCACCGCCTGGTTAACTACAGCGAGTTGATTGAAGAGATCGTCGGTCATCTTGAAAGAGACGGCATCGCCAGCACGAAGGGGCTTCGTCCCACGCATGGCTACACCTCGGCGGGCCGCTATCTCAGCATGCATGGGAAGTTCGGTCTCTGGATAGGGGTTGATCTCATCGCATGGCGCGACTGGGGCATCACGCCTCTCTGGTCGGAACATTACCTGAATCAGTCCTTCTCCGGCGTAGAGGGCAAGGTCCGGCAGGCCGAGCAGTTGTTCGACGATGCTTATGAAGCCGACGGATGCCTATACATTCCGATTCGCCTCACGACCGGAGCCGACAGGGACCGCGTGATCGACGACGCGGTTCGACAGATGCGCGGCATAGCCGACAGATTCTTGGAAGCGTTTCCGAGAGGATAGAGGATCGGACCGACGTCGGCTGGATGGGCCAGGGTGTATATCGGAATTCTCTCGGGGCGGGCCACGGTGCAGTCCGCTGACATCGAAATTTTGTCGAAACCGCAACGGTTTGAAACGCCCCGGAAATCGCTCAAAAAATCCGCGAAAAATATTTTCGGCCGGGACGCTGTTACGACCGCCGGAGAGCGTCCTCGAAATGGCGGTTGATGATGTCCAGAATTTCCGCGTCGAGGTCATCGGAGCGGCGTCTCTTGGTGTGCTCGGAGAGATCGGCTCAGGGTTCGCCGCTGGGAGCCCGCTCGCTGTCGAAGGCCTCCGTAGCCGCGTCATCGAGGGCGGAGGCGATCTCGCGCATGGCGGGGGTGAGATTCTGACCGGCGTGGAACAGGCGGTTCAGCACCTCGACCACCTCACGGTCGTCGTACTCGATCTTAATGGCAACGGGCATGACTGGTAATATGGTTCGTGAGGGCAGTTTGGCTGGGTCGGGGTCCTATAGCCGGCTGCTTGTCGAGGACGCTTCCCCGAGGGCGTACACTCGTCTCCCCGCATTACCTCTCCGGATAGAGCAGGACGCCGCTGACGGCAAGGGCACGATCCAGACGTCAGTTGTGCCGCTACTGACCGCCGCCCTCGATTCCGGGGGTGCTGGGGGGTCCAGTCGCTTTCCGAAAACTCCTCCTGCGGCCTCCTGGCGCGACTTTTTTCGCCGCTTCCTGTCGAAGAGCACCGCGACGCGGGGAACACTGCATCAGAGCTCCCCGCATGAGATCATGACCGCAGGGAGACGACACGGTGAGTTGTTGCGATATTGTCTGCCGCCGTGATGACGGCCGGGCTGTGGTCGAGGGCGTGCCTCACGTGTGGGTCTGGCACAGCCCGACAGGATTCGTGTGGGGCTACGGGGGATCCGGTCCGGCCGACCTGGCTCTCAACATCCTGCTCGCCGCGACGGGGGATCGAGACTTCGCCGCCAAGAACCACCAGGCGTTCAAGTGGAAGTTTGTCGCGGCCCTGCCCCCCGAAGGCGGGGTTATCCGTGGCTCCGACGTTGAGGAGTGGATCGCGCGCCAGACCGCAGGCCTGCGCCCGATTTAGTAAGCGCCTCGCCTTCAACTCTGGCCCAAAAGCCCATTACTCCTGGCAGTCCTGATAGTCCGAGCTCATGCAAGAGCGCGCCAGTTCGGTGGCGCGGCTGATCTCGGTACGGGTCATGTCGCGTTCTAGAACGTTCCGAAGTTTTCTGGCCTCTTCGATCCCATTGGCGCCGGCGATGTTGGACCACATGTGCGCGAGCACGTAATCTTTGGTCACGCCACCACCGATGGCGTACTTGCCCCCGAGGGCGGCCTGCGCGCCAGCGTGGCCCTGCTCGGCCGCCTGCCGGTACCAGCGCACTGCCTCGGCTTCGTCTTTGAGTACGCCCTCTCCTTGGGAATACAGGAGTCCGAGGTAGGCCTGCGCTTTAATATGGCCCTGCTCGGCCGCCCTCCGGCACCAGCGTACCGCCTCGGCTTCGTCTTTGAGTACGCCTATGCCGCCACTGTACATGAGCCCGAGGTTGTACTGCGAGACAGCGTGGCCCTGCTCGGCCGCTTTCCGGTACCAGGACACCGCCTCGGCTTTGTCCTGCACCACACCCTCTCCTTTGAAGTACCTGTCCCCGAGGTTGTACTGCGCACGGGCGTCGCCTTGCTCAGCGGCTTGACGCAGCTTGTCGAGATTGTCCTGTGCAAGGAGGATTGTGGCGGTGAAACCGGCCGCCACGATGACAACGAATGCGATCGTGAGAATGAACTTGGGTTTGAAGAACCGGCCGGTCGGTTTCATATGCGGGCACCTTTCTCACAGCATCCGGGCCATCCACTTCATCTCATCGATCACTGCGGCGTCGAGCTGACACGGCGCATGGTAGCAAGCCAAGGGATCGCTCGCCGGCAGCATCGAGGCTGCAGGGAGCCCTCCGCTATTCGCAGACCACACCGTCGCCGTCGCCGTCCCGCATGTAGCGGTAGGCCGGGTGGCTGCGCGGCACGGGCGCGATCCCGTGCCGCCGCGCTTCGGCGCAGGTGATCCGCCCGTTGCCGTTGTCGTCGTAGAGCTCGAGCGGGTCGCCCTCAGATTCGGAGATCCGACTCGCAGGAGGCTCGGCGGCCGGAGCGCACTCCCCGACGACCATCTCCGTCGAGGGACAGGCCGACAGCACGCGCTCCAGCGCATCGGCCTCCCGCCGGTCGATCGTCAGCCCGTACTTGCGGCGCACTGCGACCACGCGGGCGGCGAACCAGCACTTGTTTTCCGGGGGGAGCCACTCGGCCGCGTCGTGAGCTCGTTTCTGATAGCGATTCAGTCGTGGCCCGGCCAGGGTGAGATTGAGCAGATCCCGCGCGAAGCGGCGCCGGGTCTCGGCCGCGGCAGCGCACAGTCCGCTGTCATGCGCTTCCGATCTCGCCACCATGTGTTCGATGTCGGTCTCGCTCGGAGACGCGAAGCAGCGCCCGGTATAGGGGCCGTAGACCTTGCCGATCTGGGCAACGATCATCGGCTCCACCGACTGCGGATAGGAATAGTCGGCGGCGCGGTAGGGCGAGCAACGGTGCTCGGGCACGACGGTCAACCCTCGCCAGGTCTCGGCGGATGCGATGCCGGCGCAGACCAGGGCCGCACAAACGAAGAGCCTCATAACGTCCTCCGGACCACCCACTTCACTGCGCGACGCCTTTGGAGGTGACTCCCTCGCTGAAGTGCGCTTCGAGCCGAGCAGCCTGATCGTCGGTCATAACGGCCGCGCCCTCGGCGGCCACGATCGCCTCCGCCGTGGCGTCGGAGGGAATGACGGGTACCGCCAGCGGCTCGCCGTCCGGGCCGATGCTCTCCTGATAGGTGATCTGCATAGCAAGTGCCTCCTTGCTCTGATTCTAGACCTCGACATCGCCCGCTGCGGCCTCGCAGGGGCCCGCCCGGGCAGCAGTTGTGCTGCAAGGGACCGTTCAGGGGAGCCTCTCTGGTATCACCACGAATCGATATGTCCGGGCAGTGATAGCTATGCGATTCTCGCAAGCCATTCATATAAATGACTTGCTACCAGTCGGCCGGCACTGACCCGTTCCCGAGGCCACAGCAGCAATCCGCGCTGGCGCGCCTGCACCGCTCGCGCGGCGGTCACAGGCGGCATCGTCGCACCCTGGTTTGTGTCTACGGCAACGGAGGCGGCGGATCGGAGAACGGCGGTGGTCCAGACGGGCGCGCGTTCTTGTAGAAGTGCGACTCGAGTGTGCGCATGCGCGTCTTGTAAAGTTCCTTCTGATCCGCGGCAGTCAAGTCGAACGCCCGGACGAAGAACCGGCAGCCTTCACCAACGCTCCACCGAAAGACCGGGCGAGTCTGCGCTAGGAACTGCTCCGTGTTGAGCGTACGGCCGGTTACTACGTCGTCGAGCGGGAGCGATGCTCGCCTGCGGCGATGCTGCGGGGCGCTAGCCTCCCGGAGAACGAACCCATCATCCGTCAACGCGACGTCGAACAGGTAGGCGACGCTGTTGTCTGCATCGTACCAACAACTCGGGTGATCGGTCCCACGTCCGCCCGCTTGCACTTCCAACTGGGCTATGCGGGCATTCGCGCGATCAAGCTCGGACGCTAGATCGGGAACGGTGCCAACTCGTGCGCGCCAGCGCTCAGCATCCCTGACCAAGTCCACGATGTCCTGCCTGTCCATTTCGCGGCCGCCGTCTCCCAGTGCATCGACGAGTGCCTCTTGGACGCTGATGGCATCCCACACATCGTCCGCCGTCACGTCGGCTTCCCTTCCGGCTCGCAGAATCGCGACGAGAGTGCTCACGTCGTCGGGAGTAGGTTCCAGGCCGGCTTCGTCAAGCAGTTCGTTGATCTCTTGCGCCTCGTTCAGGTGCGACACGATCGTCTCCGGGGACACGTCGGGCATCCGGCCCTCAAGGTTGCGCACGAGTTCGCGCCAGCTGTCGGCGGCACGCTGATCGTCTCCACGGGCACGGATTGAGCGCAGTAGCTCCTCGGCACTCAGGCCGCGCTGCGCGAGAGTCTGCCGGATCTCTTCGAATCGCTCCAGATCCTGCTCCGCGGCCTGCCGGCGGTCAGTCTCGCGGGCGAGTAACACCGTCAGCGCTAAGAGAAGCACGAAGATGATCAGAATCGCGGTTTCCGCCATCGTCAGGCCCAAGACCAAGCCGCGAGGAAATGTGCTTCTATGCTCCGACATCACCCACCCCCGAACGCTCTACGCTCAAGTGGTCGGACCGTGTATGCGGTTTTCGGTCTTCTCCCCCTGTCTCTCCCCCGAGGTTGCGCCGACGCCAGCTGGGGTCTTGCCACCACCCTCGAGCACGCGGTCACCGGAACCACCTGAACCAGCCGCGGACTCCACGGCTTCGCTCGGTTTCAAGGACCCCGGACTTGAGTGAGGCCGAAGCACGCGCCAAGTTCTCGTTCACACTGCGGATCCGGTCAGCTGATTCCGAGAGTCCGTCGTGCACGTTGGAGATTTGGCGTGCTATGCCCTGCGCACCGTCAATTGACCGGACCAGCAGCTCACTGACGGCTCGGAGTGAGTCGGCGGCGTCCCGTGAGTCTCGTAGAGCAACCAGAACAGACTTCCCGAGATCGTGCTGCCCGCTCAGAGCTTCGTGCAGCGCCGCCGTCGCCTTCTCGCTGTTCACCAACGCCCGCTCGCGGGCGGCGTCCGTTTGTCGCAGGGTGTCGAGCAATGCCTTGAACTCCATGACCGCCGCCCGCAACTCGTTCGCCGCTGGCTCGACAGCATGCTCCAGGAACACCTGCCGAAAGTCGACAGCCGCAATTCGTGCCGCCTGCTCCCGGAGCGATTCCTGGACCGCGTCGGACATGCCCCCCAGCTTTTCCGAACGCTCCTCGATCGACACGAACACCGAGTCGATGCGGGTATCGACCCGCGACGCCGTGCGTTCAACAGCGGCCTCTACGTCTGTCGATGCAAGTTCGATGGCGTTCAGTAATGCCTTCCGGAAGTCGACGGCGCGTAACTGTTCAGCTTGCGCCTGGAGCGACTCACGGATCTCCTCCGCACCGGCAGTCAGAGCAGTCGAACGATGCTCGATAGCCTCGACCGCCTCATTGGCGTGCGAATCGAGCCGCTTGACGGAGGCCTCGAAGGCAGTCAGAGCTTCGGTACTCCGATCGAGTTCCTCCGCTCGCACGACGAGGCCAGCCGCGGCCTTGTCCATCGCATCATCCAACCGAGCAATCGTCCGCCCAAGGGACTGCATTCGTTTCACGGTCTTCGTGTTGATCTCCTGCGTCTCAGCAGCGTCCTGCGCGAGGCGCTGACGGACGCTATCAAGATCCTGTTCGAGCGTCTCGCGGAACGTCTCGACCGTATAGCTCAACTCACGGCGGAGCCTCCGAGCCGTTTCCGCCAAGTCGAGGCGCACGGACTCATCGAGCACTGACGGATCATCGACTGTGGGGCGGCCCATGAGAACACGCAGGGCCATACCCAGGATGGTCGTGAAGATCGCGATCCCGAAGTTCGTAACGATGACCTCGTTATCCGCCGCGTCCGCGCTGAAACGGTAGAGCGAATGGGCCAAGGACGTGAGGGTGTACAGGAAGCCGAGGTAGTACAGGTTGTCCCCGGCGGCATCCGAGCGGGGTCGCTGCTCGCCGAAGTCCCACATGAGGGCTGCATAGGCCAACATGAGCGCGCAGGGTACGCTTGTGACCACAAGCTGGCTGTCGACCAACGCCTTCAACATCAAGATGAAGAGCCCGCCGACGAGGAAGAACCCGAAGAACGTCCACCGATCAGTGTTCGGCGACCACCACTCCCGGCGTTCAAGGGATCTTCGGCTAACGGGGCTGTCGGGTGTCCCATCAAGGAGAGCCATCTGCCTGCCCTGTGCGGTTCGTCGCGGGAGATCCCTGGTTCCTCAGTTCAGCCCGTCGATCCTCGACACCCGCTCCAACTCTCCCCGCTGCGCGTCGATCCAGCGCTCCCAGAACTCGATCAATCGGATGGTGTTACCGAGCTGCGAGTGCGCACGTCTTGGGACGAAAAAAATGCGAACCAGGACGTTCTGCAGATTGGTCCGAAGGGCTTCAGCCCCCACAGTTTGGGCGAAGGCGTCGTAGTTGAGCGGATCGCGGTAGAGCGACAGATGTTCGGAGTGCTGCATCAGGTCTGAGATCAGGATCACACGCTTCGGGACGTTCGCGTACCGCTGACGCGCGAGCACTGTCACCGAGATCACCTGGATGGTCTCCATCAGTGGAGAGACGGTGGCCTCCTCAGCATCAAGCAGCTCTTCAAACAGATTGGCAAGGGGTCTCTTGAAGTAGTCTTCGAGCTTCTGCCGAATCAGTTCCGGACTGGAGATCAACGGATTGGCCACGTCGGGATCACCGGGATTGCAGACAGTGAACAGGGGCACTGCGGTCTTCGTCGGCGACCAGGACGTGTCATAGACGAGCATCATCTCGTCGGGCTGGCTGTCCGACACGAGGTCATCGAGACGCCCCAAGATGTCCTCGCGGCTGGTGGCCCCAACACGGTCCGTTGTATCCACCAAGATCGCCGTGACCTGACTTGGGCCGTCCTCCGGGCACATGGTCCCTGGATCACGCGGAGTCGGATCAGCAATCATCCGGAAGATCACTAGCGCTCCGACGGCGAGAACAGCGAAGCTCCCGAGCGCAACTCCACCCATCTTCTCCCAGTCTCGCGCAGGCTGGCCCCGGCGGCGCGCACTACCACGTCTGCGTGTCACCTTGTTCTTCGGTTACGTGGCTGCCGACCGCGTGTCTCTACCGGGATTTATCGAGACGACCGTGGGTCGCACACCCGCGTCGATCGGCACTGACGGAGTGGCAGGCGTCAAGGAGTCCTTCGCGGTCTTGCAGCGTTTGCAGATCAAATCGGTCGCCGTGTGGTACTGCTGGTCGATCTGGCTCAATCTCTCCTCGCTCGAAGGGTCGCCGTCGGGACCGGTCAGTTCGCCACGGTCGATCGTGGGGATCGGGAGACGCCAAGGCGTTCGGTGAGCCGCCGGCACAATACCGTCCGGTCGTGCGATCCGGTTCGCCTCGCGGTACTCGTTGATCAACGCCTCGCCAACCAGCTGCAGACGGCCGGCGCGCTCGTCGAACTCCTCAATCCATCGACGCCAGTCACCGTTGATCTGCCGCCGCGCCGCCGGCTGCTGACGTGCATCATGCGCGATCCGCTTCACGGCATCGAGCGAGGCCTCCCGGATCTCGTCCAGCTCACCGTGGATGCTCTCCAACTCGTCGCGGTGCTCCTCGCGTGCCTTGAGCATGGTCTGATGGCGCCGACCGTACTCGGGGTAGACGTCGTCGAACGTCCGTCCCTCAAGGAATGCAATGATGGAGAACAGGAAGCCGAGGCCGAACAGCAACCATGATTCGGCATCCTGAAGTCCTAAGGCGGCCTCCTGCATCCGCTGCACAACCGCGATGCCCGCCTCGCTGATCAGATCGGCGGAGACCTCTCGATAGTGGGCAACGCCGAGATTCAGTACGAACACGAACCCTAGGTAGATGACCATGCCGACACCGGCAAGCACACGGCGCCACTGACTCACGTGGCCGAGATAGCGGCTGGCCGGACCGAAGATCAAGAACGCTGACAGGATGTTCAGCGCGCTGATTCCCCCCGCGACGATATAGGCGCCAAGCACGCCAAGTTCGTTCCCCTTCGCCAGAAACGCTGAATTGGCAACGCTCTCCACGAGGAACAGGCACAACAGAATCCCGCCCATGAGCCACTTCTTGCTCGTGTGGGGGTAATGCGGCTCCCGTCTAGCGAGATCATGGTCCTCCCTGAACTTCGCGAAATCCGCCCGGCGCTTCTCGTGCTCCAGACGTCTGTGTTCGAGTTCTAGGCGACGCGTCTTCACAACACTCTCGAACTTCCCCTCCGCTGATCTTGATGCCGCGTGGAGGTCGCCGCTTGGGTCGCCGCCGACGGTCCCGGCGAAGTCACGACGCGCTTCGTCCTGCAACTCCGCAAGTGACGCGGCGACGGCCTGAATCATCCGCTCGATCACTTCGCTGATGGGTCGCTCGTGAGGATCGCTCCCAGCGTCCAGCGGAGGCATGCCTTGCTGGCCCGCTTCGTACCCTTTCGTGTCAGGTTCCAGGTCCTGCCGGAGCGCGGCCAGATCGACGACTTCGGACGAATTCAGACTCTTCGCGGGCACGGTAACCGCATTATGTCATAGGGGACCAGGCACGCCTGCGGTACCCACGGGGGGGCGATTCCCTGCCCTGCCCGCCTGGCCTGGATGGGAAGCCCTTGGAATGGGCCTTCCTCAAGCGTCGCTAGGCGCTGTCCCGTGTGGCCTTGGCAGCCCGCGAGCGGGGAGAGGAGACAGAGATGGCACAAGAAGAACAGCAACACCTGGGAACAGAGATGGGGGAAGCTCTTGATAAAGCATTCAAGCTTTTGATGACCGTCGATCCGGCGGCGGGAGCCCTGGTCGAGGCGATGGAGGCCCTCGCGGATTTGGAGCCTCAGAGCGCCGGTGAGTTCCATCACTCCGAAAAGATGATCGACCGGCTGAATGTGAGGCTTGCGGGACTAGGACGCTGACGGGGCCGCCCACGAAAGATGGGAAAAGAGCTGCAGGGACAGCGCCCAGCGTGACTTGGGCCCGCGTGGACGCCGAGGTTTCGAATGCGGGGTGCTAGAGGGTCCGGGACACCGCCGCCGCTGTGCGAGAATCGAGGGCAGAATGCGCGCCGCCACGCTGCCCGATATTGTTTGCCGC
>CAYWUV010000068.1:0-32739 GCA_964461235.1 uncultured Bryobacterales bacterium
TGCCGGCCCCTCGGCGGCTTGCGAGCCCCAAAAAGGCTAAATTGAGAATCCCTGCGAAACCGCTATTCGAGTCGAGGATCAAGTTCTCGGATGTGCGGATCGAACACGCGCTTGATCGTGGCCGAGGCGCTGTTGAGTTCGGGCATCATTGCCGGATCGAATTCGGCCTCACAGCCGGCCGCGACCCTGTAACGGACAGCCCACCGATCCGGGCCCACCTCTCCGTCCCACTCAAGCGCGCCCGAAAATCCGGCATCTGCGAACGCCTGATCAATCCCCCCCTCGCTTTGCGGCCAGCTCATCAAACGCCCCGGTCCACCTGTCGCGTTGGTTGGTGAGGACGACGCGGGACTCCTGGCGGTTGACAGCGACCCTATAGCGCAGCCCGGCACCTCTGGCAGGAATGCTCCGCATTCCGCTGGGCAGGGGGGTAAGGTGCTTGAACGGCGAGTCGATCCGCTCTTCACGGGCCTGCTCGAACAGAGCGGTCATGAATCGAAGCCGTTTACGCTGGACTGGCGTCGGTGGGTCACCGGGGGGTTTCGGGCGTAGCAGGTCTTCTGAGAGGGCGCAGCGAGGACGGTGAACAGCGGGGCCGCCTTGGAGCTTCCAATCCTGATGGCTTGCACGGATACCATCCAAATCTGTCCAGCACCTCGATCGTTCAAGGTATCGACCGCCTTGACGTGCTCTGGCCTGCCCCTTTCCACGATCCAGATCGCTCGCTGGGTCTCACGGTGCGAGAGAAACGTCACGAGTTGGCCCAGGTGGCGATGGTCGCTCCTGCCGAACTGATTCTCAATGACGACATCGCCGACGTCCGTTTCCGCCACGAGGTCGATCCTGAAGTCCCCGGCGCCGACCTCGCTCGTCGGGTTGGACATCCCGAGTCCGAGCAGCCTGTCGAGTTCACCGATGTGCGCCTTGAGCCACGGCGTGAAGTCGACAGCCTCATGTGGCCAGACATCCGTAATTTTCAACGAAGTAATGGATCCGATTTCCAGTGCCATGCGAAATAGCCGGACGATCGGGCATCCGCTCCAGCCCGCCCCTGATTGTACAAACGACAGTCGGAAGCGTGGTGCACCGACCGTCGGTACGCAGCCGTCCGGCCCGTGAGCCGTCATCCGAATGCGGAAGGCGGCCTTACGCCTCGTCACTCGGCTTCACTTCACGGGACCAATCGTGTGATTCGAATTTCCACGGCCACAGTCCACAGCCAGACGTGATCGGAACCTGATAGAATTCTGGGGGGCCGGCTCATCGCGGCCTGCAGAAGGAAAGGCAACCTTATGAGCACTATTTCACGGCGCGCGGTCATCCTGTCCGGCGCAGCGGCAGCGATGTCCGGACGGGCATTCGCGGCGCTGGCGGTAGGCGACGCGGCACCCGATTTCACCCTGCCGGGCACGGACGGCAAGGACGCGAAGCTGTCGTCCTTCCGCGGAAAGAAGAATGTCGTGCTGGCCTTCTTCCCCAAAGCGTTCACCGGTGGTTGAACGCGCGAGATGCAGGGATACCAGGCTGGTATCCAGCAGTTCACGGACAGCGGTGCGGTCGTGTTCGGAGTCAGCACGGACCCACTCGACACCAACAAGAAGTTCGCCGAGTCCCTGAGCCTTGAGTTTGCGATCCTCAGCGACGAGGGCGGTGCGGTCTCGAAGAGCTTCGGCGTCCTCAACGAGAGGATGATGTCGAATCGGACCACCTTCGTGGTCGACAAGGACGGGAAGATCGCGCACGTTGAGAGCGGCTCGGGCGCAATTGATCCAGCAGGCGCGGCGAACGCCTGCAGCAAGCTCTAAGGGCGGTCCGCCGGATTCGGCCCGCCGTCCTGCCTCCGTGCGGGCCGGGCGGCGGTCGCCTACCAAGCCCCTTCGAACAGGCCCGCGGCACCTTGGCCGCCGCCAACGCACATCGTCACGACTCCCAAGCTGGCCTCGCGCCGCTCCATCTCGTTCGCGATCGTGCCGACGAGGCGGGAGCCCGTCATCCCGAACGGGTGCCCGATGCTGATCGAGCCGCCGTTGACGTTCAAGCGCTCATTCGGAATGCCGAGGCGATCCCGGCAATAGACAACTTGAACCGCGAAAGCCTCGTTGAGTTCCCACACGTCGATGTCGTCGATTTCCTTGGCTTGGTTCTTCAACAGCTTCGGGACTGCGAACACGGGGCCGATGCCCATCTCATCGGCCTCGCAGCCGGTTGTCGCGAACCCGCGGAATACCAGCTTGTAAGGGACTCCCAGCTGGTCGGCGCGCTGCTTCGACATGAGCAGGGTAACCGAGGCTCCGTCCGAGAGTTGCGACGAATTCCCGGCGGTGACCGACCCGTGGCCGGATTCGCGGTCGAAGTAGGGAGGCAACGCGGCCAGCCCCTCGATGGTCGTGTCGGGCCGGTTGCACTCGTCTCCCGCCAGCACGTGCTCCTGCTTGCCTACGATCTCCCTGGTCTTGCGGTCGAGCACGCCTCGCGTAACCGGCATCGGGGCCAGTTCCCCTTCGAAGAAACCGTTGCGCTGGCCCTGCGCCGTCCGCTGCTGGCTCTGGAGAGCGTATTGGTCCTGGGCATCCCGGCTGACGCCGTACCGCTTGGCTACCACCTCCGCGGTGACGCCCATCACCATGTAAACGCCGGGATTGCTCTCCTTCAGCGCCGGATGGGGGGACTTGTCCGGAACCATCATGGTGATGGACTCGACGCCGCCGGCCAACATGACGTCCTCGCCTTCCATTAGGATCTGGTGGGCGGCCATCGCGACCGACTGCAGGCCGGAAGAGCAGAAGCGGTTCACCGTGGTGCCGCCGACGGAGCTGGGGAGCCCCGCCAGGAGAGCCGAGACGCGGGCGATATTGTGGCCAGCCGGCCCGTGCGGCTGGCCGCAGCCCAGAATGACGTCGCCGATCTCGTCCGGGTCGATCTGGGGGTACTTGGCGAGCAGCGCCCGGATACAGTGAGCGACTTGGTCGTCGGGCCGGGTGAGGTTGAGGGACCCCCGGAAGGACTTGGCGAGGGGCGTCCGCAAGGAGTCGACAATGACGGCTTCACGCATGACCTCCCCAGTGTCTCGCAACCGCCGCAAGGCACGCAAAAGCCGCGGGGTTACGGCCCGACCGATTAAGGGGCGCGGTCCCGAGTGTGATGTAAGATGATCCATAGACGTGCGCTCGTAGCTCAGCTGGATAGAGCGTCTGGCTACGGACCAGAAGGCCGGGGGTTCGAATCCTCCCGAGCGCGCCACTCCAATTGGACAAGTTATCGATAAGGATTTGGTTATGAGAACACCGTAGGCTTTCGTCCTACGATCTGCCTCACAGTCGAGTCTCGATAGAGGTGACGAGACCGTTCGCTGCCCGAGTTTTTGAATCCTCAGCCGACATAGTCAAGACCAGGGCTTCCACCGACGCTCCAGCGGCCGAGTTGCGGGATCGATGGCGATTCTCGACGGGGGACGCAACAGCCAGCACCTTGCGTCGCCGCCCTAGACCACGGTGACGGGACCGGCCTCGTGAGCGGGCAGGTCGAAAACGGAATCCAGCCGCGTGGCGTCCTGAACGTCGCCGGAACCATAGTGAGGGGCTGTTGGGTTACCCCGGTGGGTCTTGGCGAAGCCTCGCCCGTCCGCTCCCCATCCGACAAAGTACGGCGGCCCGCCAATCAATTGCCAAAGCGAAGGACTTCAGCGAGTGCGTACCATTTCGGAGTCCGCGTTTGTGTACTGATCGTCCTTGTCACGCATCTTCTTGGTCCACAACGACACTGTCACCAGCACGCTCTCGACCGGCTTCGTCGCCCAGAGGCACCATCTCATTCCGGCGCGAAAACCCTAATGACCCAAGAACGCCTTCCGCGTTGGACAGGCTCTCCCCGCCATAGGGTACTTCGACCCCGCGGCATTGGGTTTGACATCCACGCAGGCTTCTGCGGGCACCCAATAGGTAGGCCCTTGTCTTGGGGAATAGGGAGTGATTCGGGAGCTAGGTACCAGAATCAACTAAGCCCATGCAGTGCGCGAGCCCGGCGACTAGCGCCGCACCAGCCGGTAGCGCCGGTTCAACTTCTCCCGCGTCGGCTCGTGGTTCTCGCTCTTGAGCCTACCGGCCGGGGCTGAGGCGAGTCGTCCGAACACGTCCTCCAGATCGCTCTTGGAGACGGGTTCCCGGTCCTCGGGATCGAGCCGGGGCACTAGTGCCTTGACGTTGCGTTCGGGCCTGGAATGACGAGCTCGGAGTCGCTCCTAACGCGCTGGAACTAGTATGAAACTGTGGGCTGCGCGTGTGGTACAGTCTCCGCGGAGGAAAGCGGTTCCTGACTGGGTTACAGATTTTCGAACGCTCGTTGCGGTGGTTGTCGCAGTCGGCGGAATCGGCTATTGGATAGGTCAGGTCTACAGCGCCCGGAAGAGCTTCAAGGAGTTCACGATGGAGGTTCGCACGGACCTCTCCACACTCAAGGACAGCGTCAACAAGATACTCGGCAAACTGAGTCCGCTAATCGTGGAGTCCGGCAACCCTCTGCACCTGACAAGTCTAGGTGAGCATATCGCGAACGACCTAGGAGCCAGTGAGTGGGCGAACACAACCGCTATGGAAGCAGTGGACGATGTTCAGGACAAGGAACCGTTCGAGATCGATGCCTACTGCGATAGGCTTGGCCGTAGCAACCTCTCGTCCGCAATGCGGAGACAGGTCCGCAAGAAGGGCGTTCGAGCATGGGGTTGATCCGAACGGTGTCCTGTCTGTTCTCCAAGTCGTGCTGCGCGACAGGCTAATCGCCCTTACGCAGGCATGAGGGGCTGCAGACACGCTAACGACCGACCGGCCGTTCGATACACTGCCCCTCCTGTAAGGACGGCGGGGCCTGACAGAGGCGGCTCTTGTGCATCCTTCGCCAACGCCTCCTTGAATCTGGTTGCGCCTCGCCCTGCGGTGTTGATCACTCCGCACGCGTCCCCGAAGAAGTCCCAGTCGCCCTTGGCCTGGCTCCAGACCATGCGAACGGGACTTCCAAAGATGCCCAGCTGGGCATCCAAAGAACTTGCATCCAACGCCAGATTTCTTCCGGGTCCGCCCAAAATCAGTCTGATCTCAAAATTGGGACGTATACCCGGTCGGTGCTTCCCGCTTTCGGGGCGGAATCCTCCTCGAAACATGCGCGCTCTGGAATCGTCTCCCGAGGCACCGGAATCTTGGGAGGAGCGGCAACCGAGCACTATATTGGGACGTCCTAAGGAGTAGATTACTCATCTACGCCTATAACATATTGAACCTCAAGCACTTAAACAGGAAGAATGGCGTCCCCAGCGTAGCAGGAACGGACCCGCTCAGACTGATGCCAGCCAAGCCGCTTGGCACGGACAGGCCAAGTTAGTCGAGGATTGTCGGGGAGGTGTCACAGGTCCGTGCCTGAGTCTGGATTATCTTACCGGCCGGAACCGTTCCAGCGGAGGGTTACGCGACCAACTCGCGGACTAGCTCGCCTCCGGTTTGGCTCAATTGCTTTTCGCGGCCTAGAGCGAAGTACGTCAGCCTCGCGTCATCGAGTCCCAGCAGGTGCAGTAATGTAACGTGAAAATCCTTGATCGGGTGGACAACCTCAACGGCCGAGTCACCCACCTCGTCGGTGGCGCCGACGATCCGTCCGCGAGGCGCGTCGCCTCCCGCGAGCCACAGCGGCATCGCCTTGGCGTTGTGATCGCGGCCCCAAGCCTTGCCTCCCCCTCGGAGGCCGTTGTCGGGCGAGCGACCAAATTCCCCCGCCCAAACCACCAGGGTCTCTTCGAGGAGGCCCGTGCGTTTGAGATCTTTCAAGAGGCCAGCCATCGGTTTGTCTATTGCCGTGATGCGGGTTCCATGGGCGTTCTCGATGTAGTCGTGGGAATCCCAACCGCCAACGATTACCTGCACGAAACGGACACCCGCCTCAACCATTCGTCGCGCCAGCAGGCAGCGCTTCGCGATCGCGTCGATTTCTGGGTTGGGGTCGCCCACGCCATAGAGCTCGAGCGTCGAAACGGGCTCCTTAGAGAGATCGACAATGCCGGGCATCTCGGCCTGCATCCGAAACGCCAGTTCGTAGCTCTGGATGCGCGCGTCCAACTCGTCATGATCCGGGTGGCGCTGTTTGTGAATTTCGTTCAAACTACCCAGCAAGTCGAGGTTCTTGCGCTGGTGCTCGGGAGTGACGCCAGCCGGGGGATTCATATCCAACACCGGAGCCCCCTCTGCCCGGAGCGCCGTTCCCTGGTAGTGCGCGGGCAGAAAGCCGTTGGACCAGTTCGCCGCACCGCCCTGCGGGTAGGCAACGTCTGGCAAGACGACGAAAGACGGGAGGTTCTCGTTCTCGGCCCCCAGCCCGTAGGATACCCACGACCCTACCGCTGGATCTCCGCCGAAGCGGTTCCCCGTGTTGAGGTGATATAGCGCCGTGGGATGGTTGACGCTTTCGGCCTGCAGCCCGCGATAGAAGCAGATGTCGTCAACGACGTTCGCGAAATGAGGGAAGCGCGTGTTGATATCGATACCGAGCTCGCCGACGCGCTGAAACTCGAACGGACTCTTGACGTAGTGGCGCTTGCCCGTATTCATCGCCGCGGCAAACTTCGTCCGTTCCTTGGCGAACTCCGTCATGTGCAGCTCGTTCAGCTTCGGTTTCGGATCGAACGTGTCGATGTGGGAGGGACCGCCCTCCATCAAAAGGAAGATACATCTCTTGGCTTTGGCCCTGTGGTGGGGCTTTCGTGGTGAAAGCGGTCCTGCTTTGCCCAGCAAGGCCGACAACGCGATGGAGCCAAGCCCCAACCCGGAGCGATACAGGACCTCGCGCCGTGTCCGACGGAGAGTTGACTCAGTAGACATAGGCAAACTCATTCGAGTTGAACAGCACCAGCGCCAAATCCGCCAGCGCACGTGTCTCGGGTCCCACTTGGCTTGCGTGCAGGTTCTCCTCGTACTCCCATGGAGGCAGGTCTTCGGTGAAGTGAAACGTCGCCCCCGATAGCTGGCTCGGCAGCGCCCGTACCAACGCCTTGCGCTGCCTGCGTGGCACCGACGCGTGCTCGTTATGGTAGGCAGTCATCTCCTTGACATGTCGCTCGGCAAGTACGCGCTCCTCTTCGCTCGGCGAGCGGCTGTAGGCAAGCTCAAACGCCCGATCGACAACCCGGTCCGTCTCGTTTTGGAGCCGATTCGCGAAAGCGAGCGCCAAGTCATAGCTCAACTCTCCGTTGAACAAGGCAAACGCCTGCGTGGGGACCGTCGTCGCGTCCCGCCGCTCGCAGGACAAGTCAACCGACGCCCCGTTGAGAACCTCGATCATCGGATCGATCAGGCTGCGCTGCTGGAAGCTGTAGACGGAGCGACGGTTCCGGTCTTTTCGGCGGCCTTCTTCGTAGTAAGGAGGCCTCAGTCCTCCCTGAGTGAATCTGGGCTGCTCGGCGGCGTCGCGACTGATCTGGGGGTTTGTGCCGGCTCCGCCCATCGAGAGGCTCAGATCGCCCGAGACCGCAAGCAGGCTGTCTCGCAGGACTTCGGCCTCGACGCGCCGGGGCGTGAAATGCGAGAGCAGGCTGTTTTCCGGATCGCGCTCGGCCGCCCCTTCGGGGACATCACTGGCACGCTGGTAGGCTTCCGAGGCCATGATGATCCGGTGGAGCGCCTTGATGCTCCAATCCTCCTCGACAAAGCGGCTCGCCAGCCAGTCGAGCAAGACCGGGTGCGTCGGCCTCGAGCCCATCTTCCCGAAGTTGTTGGCGTTCCCGGCCAAGCCTCGACCGAAGTGATGCTGCCAGACACGGTTCGCCATCACTCGCGCCGTGAGTGGATTGCGTGAATCGGCGATCCACTTGGCCAGCGCCGAACGGCGTCCTGAGGTCGTCTCGGGGAGCTTCGGAGCTCGAAATCCGCTGTACCGCTCGATCGCGCTCAGCACTCCGGGAGTAACACGCTCTCCCGGGGATTCGAGGCTGCCACCCATGAGCACGTGCATCTCGACGTTCTCGTAGTCGGGCTTCTTCATGTAACTGCCTGCGCCCCCGGGACCGACGTCGTTCCAGTCCTCAACGAGCCCGCTCGTAACGGAATACGCCAGCGGCTCGTATCGCTTGATCGACTCAGCGTGGTGGCTCAGATGCTTGTTGATGATTCGCCGCGCCCACATCTGCTCGTCGGTCAGCCCGGCGTCCTGCTTGCGACTCACTTCCGGCACATCTTCGAATCGGCTGACACGGAACTTCTGCATCAGGTGGCGTCTGCTGATCCCGGCAAGGCGGTCGCGCTTCTTCTCGAGCCGCGCAATCAGCCCTTCAATGCGCTTCCTGCCGGCAGCAAAACCGCTCGAGTCCTCCTCCAGCAGGAACGGCAGAGGACGCTTCGCGAATGCGGTGGTCGCGAACGCCGCCTGCACGCGGTAGTAGTCCCTAGTCGGGATGGGGTCGAACTTGTGGTCGTGGCACTTGGCGCATCCCAGCGTGAGCCCCATGAAGGCCGTCGCGGTCGAATGCGTCACGTCGTCGAGCCACTGTTGCCGCGTAATGGCCGTTACCGACATACCGGTGTGCTCCCACGGGCCCATCCTCAGGAAGCCCGTCGCCAAGATGGCCTCCGGGTCGCCAGGGAACAACTCATCGCCAGCAACCTGCTCGAGCACGAAGCGATCGTAGGGCTTGTCGTTGTTAAACGAGCGGATGACGTAATCGCGATAGCGCCAAGCATTGGGCCGTTCGTAGTCGTTCGAGAAGCCTGCCGTATCTGCGTAGCGCGTCACGTCAAGCCAGTGGCGACCCCAACGCTCGCCATAACGCGGCGAAGCCAGGAGGCGATCCACGACTTTCCCGAACGCAGCCTTGTCGCCACCGGGATCCTTGACGAACGCCTCGACCTGCTCGGGAGCGGGCGGCAGGCCGGTCAGGTCAATCGTCGCGCGACGAATCAGCGTCCGTCGGTCCGCGCGCCGCGCCGGAGTCAGCCCGGCTTCGGCCAGCTTGAGGAGGAGAAACGAATCCACATCGCCAGGCCCGTCGATCTTGCTGACGGGATGAAACGCCCACAAATCCTCTTCCTCGAACGCATCCCAATCGAGGTCCGCGCCAGTCGAGCTTTCGGCGAAGGGTGCCCCGCCGTTGATCCACTCGCCGATTGCCGCGACCGCTTCATCGGGCAGCCTTCCTGCGGGCGGCATCCTGAGTTCACCCAGATGATCGAGCACGCGGTACAGCAGGCTTGCGCCTGCATCTCCCGGAACGATCGCCGGTCCTCGCGACCCGCCCTCCACCAGTCCGTCACGGTTCCGCAGGTCGAGCTGGCCGAAGAGTTCACCTTCACCATGACAACCCAGGCAATGCTGCTTGAAGATCGGATGGACCGTGTCCCGGAACACGGCTTCGGCGGGCTCGGTCGCTTCCAGAACGGACGCGCAACACCAAACGGCCAAAGCAAGCCTGATTCCCCAGCCGGACACCCGATCTAGATTCTACCGGTTACTCCTGTGGGATGTAACGCCTTCCGCGCGGGTCCGGGCAAAGTCGGCACTCGTCCGAGTTCTCGACGAATGCTTCGGGGCCTGTCATCACGATCCTCCCTTCATCGCCGAACTTGAGAACGCGCTGTCGCACGCCTGTGTGAGGGGGCTGTCGAGTTCCGGCACTGGCTCGGGACCCGGAATACAGGCGCCACCAGGCGGGTGCGGGATATCCTACGATCAAGGCAGATGGACTCGCGCCCGCCTGCACGGGCGGAGGCTTGTCAGGCCGGTTCGATTCGGCCATGAAGACGATTCAGAGTTTGCGTCTGGACGGCTTGCTCTCGTTCGCCCCCGGTTCGGAACCGTTTGAGTTGCAGCCGCTCAACGTTCTGATTGGTCCAAACGGGTCCGGCAAGTCCAACGTCGTCGAAGCGCTCGAACTCTTAAGGGCTGCGCCGGTGGGTCTGGCGGCGGCGATTCGCGACGGCGGCGGACCGGCCGAATGGCTTTGGAAGGGCTCGAATCGCCTCTCGTCCGCGACTCTGGAGGCCGTGTTGGAAGCGGACACGCCAACGACCCGCCCCTTGCTCTATCGGCTCGAGTTCGGGAGCGCGAAGGGTCGCGTCGAGGTGCTGGACGAGGCGATCGAAGAGACCCACCCGGCGCAGGGCAACAAGGACGTGGACTTCTACTACAGGTTCCAGCAAGGCAACCCGGTGATGAATGTGGTGGGAACCAGGGGCAAGAGAATCGATCGGCGCTTGAAGCGCGACACGCTCGCCCCCGGCGAGTCAGTCCTGGCCCAGCGGAAGGACCCGGAAGCGTATCCGGAGGTCACTTGGGTCGGTTATCGGCTTGGCGCCATGCAGACCTTCCGGGAGTGGTCGTTCGGTCGCTATGCACCCCTTCGTGAGCCACAGCCCGCAGACCTGCCGGAGGACCGGCTTCTGCCCGATTCCCGCAACCTCGCCCTGCTGCTCAATCAGATCGAGCACCGCGACGGCACGACCTTCAACGAATTCCTGCGGCGGTTCTTCCCGCGATTCGACCGAATGTCCACCCGAGTGACCGGCGGCACGGTCCAGTTTTATGTGCACGAACCGGGATTCGCCACCCCGATTCCAGCGACTCGCCTCTCGGACGGCACGATCCGATTCATGGCCATACTGGCCGTCTTGATGGCGCCGAAGCCTCCGCCGATGGTCTGCATCGAGGAACCGGAGCTTGGCCTTCATCCGGATGCAGTGGCATTGATCGCAGAACTTCTGGAACAAGCGTCGCAAAGAACGCAGCTAGTCGTCACCACTCATTCGGATGCTCTCGTCTCGGCTCTCACCGCCAGCCCGGATTCCGTCGTGGCTTGCGAACGCCCGGGCGACGCCACTGAATTGCGTCGCCTCGATCCGGATAGGCTCGCGAGGTGGCTGGAGGAATACAGCCTCGGGGATTTGCGGAGGATGGGCGAATTGGGAGCCAATCCTTGACCGGACTGGCCATCTAGCTGGATGAAGGGGGGCAGGCGGCTGGTTCCAAGGCGAAGCTGCGTCAGGGCATGAGCGGATTGCTCCGGGAGCTTTGCAATCTCGCTCGGGCGAGGCACCTCCGCTGGAGGATCCTGGCATGGGGCGGCCGGGACCAGGCCTTGCGGGGGTTCCGCAACTCGATGCGGCGGGGCGGTTCATGGGTAAGCGTGCTGCTTGTCGATGCAGAGAGTCCCTTGCGCACATCCCCGCGGCAGCACCTGAGCACCCGAGACGGTTGGGATCTCCGTTCTGTCCCCGAAAGCAACGTGCAGCTCATGGTTCAGACCATGGAAACCTGGATTCTGGCTGATCAGGACGCCCTGCTCGCGTACTTTGGCCAGAACTTCGCGCGCAATTCGCTCCCCGGTCGAAGTGCGGATCTTGAAGCGCTGGACAGGGTCCGGATTGCGCAGCTGCTCAGAGATGTCACGAGACGAACGTCGAAGGGCGAATACAGGAAGATCCGCGACGGGAGCCCGCTCCTGGGGAAGATAGACCCGGAAGCCGTTCAGGGAAGATGTCCTTCATGCACGAGGCGGTTCGATACGTTGCGGCCATTGCTCTCGCAGGCCTGAATCCGCGCATTCAGGAGCGGTTTCGTCGGGTGCTTCGCGGTCGTTCGGGACTCCGAGGCAATCGCCAGAGCGCTTGTCGGGCCACGACGGGTGACAGTTGAACGTTCGCCGGCCCGCACCGCCACGCCGGCACTCGCCCGGAGTAGCCCCCAACTGCTGCTCGCAGGATTTCCGACCCAGCCCGGCTCCCACTCCACGCCCTTGCCCGAATTCGTCGTGGTGACTTGGAACGCAGGGATACCTGCCGGATCTGCAGTGGGATACGCCGGTCGTCGGCGTATAGCCTAATCGGGGAATTGGGGCCCCGGTCGTCGTGGTCGGTGAACGGCGGCATCTTGCCCAGCAATTCGCGTTGCAGCGGCAGCCAGGCCGGCCGCTGAACCCTCACGAAGAGGCGACTGCGCTCATCACGCCGTTGCCTCTAGGGGCTTGGCCCGCCTGATTCAGGCCTGAGCCTTTGGGCTTTGCATGGCTTCCCAAAGGTCCATGCGACGCTGCAGGTTCAGCCAAAAACCCGGGCTGTTGCCGAATACCCTAGCCAAGATAAGTGGCGTCGCAGCGGTGACATTGCGTCGATCGTTACACAGCTCGTTGACGTGCTTGCGCTGCACTCCCATCGCCTCGGCCAGCGCTCCCACGGTCAGTCCCAGCGGCTCCATGAACTCCTCAACGAGTATCTCGCCTACCGTGGCGGGCTTGCGCTTGGAAATCAACATGGACCTCACCCCTTCCATTACCTGTAGCTGTGATCTTCAAGATAAACGCTCTCCGCTTCGCCCCGATTCCCTTTCCACCGGAAGACCAGCCTCCAACGTCGGCTAACGCGGATCGAATGCCAGCCCTCGGGACTTCCGAGCAACGCTTCGAATTGGTTGCTTGGCGGCACACGGAGATCCTGATCGGTCATTGCGTCGTCGATCATCTGAAGCGCACGGAAGACGCGCCTTGCAATGTCCGGCGGGATATTCCGAATGGATTCACCCTGAACGAAGAAGGCCCGCAGCCACTTGTCCCGAAAGCTCGCGATCATTCACCGGGTTCTGTGAGTCACTACACCACTCGACAGTACAAGTCCGCCGATCCAGCGGCTCCAAGTGGCGATCATTTGCAACTGACGGGCGGGACGACGTTGTTATCCGACTTGGCGTAGCCCGTGATGTTGGCCCGGTGACGCACTTGCCAATTGCGGCGGGTAGTCGGCACCGGGCGAGTGTCATCCGTTACCCAGTCCAGGCGAGTCTAATCCCGCGCAGGGCCGCATTCGTCCCCTCCGTGGTGCCCAGCCGTGGAAGGAACGCTCCGGGAACCAACCCTCAGGGCCTGGGATTGGGCTCCTATCCACCGAACGTCCTGCCCCGGTGCTGCCCGACCAGCAGTTGGAAGAGCCGGTGGGCCATCAGTTCGTGGAGCGTGAGGAGCTCTCGGTTGCCCTCGACAATATCTCCGAGGCTGCCAGACGCGCCGCCTCCGTTCCTTAGCGCCGCGGTCGCTTCCTGCATGACCGGATCCTCGAGGACCTCCCCGGCAACGTTCCAGAGCGTGATGAACCGGTCGACGGCAGTCGGGAAGCTGACCTTCCAGACTCCGTAGTTGGAGGTTGTCCGGGGTGGCTTGAAGTCGAGGTTGAACGGACCTTCGTAGCCGTGCGAGCGGAGCAGGACCAGCACGTTTAGCCAGTCCAGCGGATTGACGACGCCGATCCCCAGATCCACGTCGTGCTTGAGCGGGTACCCGTCGTTGATGTCGAAATGGAACAGCTTCTTGCAGAGCAGCGCGCGCGCCAGTACGGCTCGAGTCGCACCGCCCCACATCAGTTCGTGCAGGTACTCCGGATTGAGGCCGACCATATCGGGGTGGTCCAGCAGTCCGCTGGAAATGAAGGCCAGCATGGCGTCGCTGCTAGGCAGGATGATCTGCGCCTGGGGCTCGAACGGCTTGGCCTCGAGGCAGTGCTTCAGCGTCTCGCGGCCCTTCTCGGCAGCCACCTGAATGTCTCGCTCGCAGGCAGCGTTGAGACCGTCGGCGAACCACCGCAGCGTGTCGGTCTCGTCAATCGCCCCTTGCACCATGTAGCCCAGCGTGCCGGGCCAGTACACAGCGAACCGGGCCCCCAGCTCGTGGCCGATGTCTACCGTGTTTTCTAGGCGCCTGGCAGCGTACGCTCGTACCTCGGGGGCCTCTGCCGCAGCGCTGGCTGCGAAGACCGGGTGAAAGAAGGTCTCGCAGGTGACCATCGAACACTCCACGCCGTTGTCGGCAAGGGCGTTGTTGATCCGCTCTACCACCGACCACTGCCGCTCGGTGAGCAAGTCGTCCGTGGCGATGACGTCGGTGTCGTGGGTGGTCCAGCACGGAATGCCGATCTCTCCGAGGTGACGGATGATCTCCTCGAATCCGATCGGCTCGCGGGTAGGCGCATGAAACAGGGCCTGGCCCTCATAGGCGCCGGCCCATTGCGGGCCGCTGATGTAGTACTTCCGGCGCTCCACTGGCGAGTAGCTGCCTCCAGCGAGTTGCATGAGGCGATCCGTAAGAGCACGTTGCTGGGAAGGGGGCGTGGGGGTCATCTAGTCCAGTAGAACTCCCGTGCTCGGAGTGCGTCAACCCGCCGCGAGTCAGTCGTCGGACTCCGGCCGTGTCGGGCTGTCCGGACGCCGGAAGACGGCCACCAAGGGCTTGCGCAGGAGCATGTCGTAAAGTTCCAGCGGGACCTGCAACAAGTCGTCACGGAACGGCCGTTGGCCGTGGCCCACGATCAGGACGTCCCGCCGGTGGAGGAAGTAGCTCACGACGGCTGACACCATGGAGAACGCGACCGAAGTGAGAACACTCTCGTAGAGCTTCGCAGTCCCTCGAAGCGAGTGAACGGCAAACTCGACCCCGTGCCCGATCGCGGGCAAAGCGACCATGATCACCAAACTGGCCGCCCACGCCGGCCGGACCCGACGAAAGGCCTGCGAAAGCGACGCCAGGGTGCCGACCATCGGTGCGCGATAGAAGAGTTCGGTTACGGCGGCATCCAGGGCGCTGTCCCAGCTGGCAGTCAGGTTGACAGTGAAGAAGATCGAGGTCCGCGCGACCGCGCTCAGGACAGCGTTCTTCCAGTTCCAGTACCGGATCATCCAGCGCAGCGGATGGCGCGCCAGGGCCTTGAGCACGCCAGAAAGCGACGTCGGGATCGAATCGGCACCGGACCCCGCACGCGGTCGGATAGCGGATGGCATGAGCGGGGCGGCTTCTCTGGAGATTCAGAGCGGGCCGGTTCCTTACTCATCATCGCAGTCCGCGTCGCCGTCCGGGTCGGGCGGCGGGCAGCGCGAGCCTCGGCGATAGTCGCAAACGTGGAATGGAACAACCGAGAGTACTGTCCCGGCTGCCGGGAGAGGTCCGGTTGGGGAGCACGGCGGGCCGAAGGCGTCCCGCCATGCCGTACGGTACACTGCGACCGAGGATTTGCCCCATGCCTAGGAGAACCGCCCTCGTGTCCGCTTGCTGCATCCTCGTCGCGACGTGGACTCCCGTCCCGCTACCGGCGCATCACGCGTTCGCCGCCGAGTTCGACGCCAATCGACCGGTCCAGCTCAAGGGCACCGTCACGAAGATGGAGTGGATCAACCCGCACGCTTGGATTCACATCGATGTGACCAAGGACGACGGCTCAGTCGAGAGCTGGATGATCGAGGGAGGGACACCGAACACTCTCTTCCGGCGCGGCTTCACCAAGAGATCGCTCCTGCCGGGCACGGTGATCATGGTGGACGGCTACCAAGCCAAGGACGGGACGCAGAAGGCCAACGGCCGCGACCTTACCTTCGAGGACGGGCGCAAGCTGTTCATGGGTTCGTCGGGTACGGGTGCCCCAAGGGACGGTCGCGACCCGACCGAATCAGGGCGCTAATCGGGCTGTTGAGGGCGAGCCCGCAGCCCCGAAACTAGTAGAACGCGATCCAGCGGCCGGAGAATCCGACGCAGAACCACAGCCCCATGGACGCGAGGGCTGTCAGACGCCCCCAGACTGGTCCCAGTCGGGCCTCGTCCGCGGCCGCCACCCGCTTCCGCACGGTGAACGTGTATACGGTTGCAATCGCGAGGAAGAGCATCTTGTACCAAAACGGCGGGCTGTAGTAGCACTTGATGGCCTCGGACAGGAACATCGGGATTCCGGTCGCGAACATTGTGAGCAAGCTGCCCACCAGCCACGGATGAGCGCTCTCGGCCAGGACGGAGACCGGCTGGCTGCGCAGCCCGAATCCCAGCATCCTCAAGTCCACAAGGAGAACCGTCCCCCCCATCAAGGCGAGCGCCAGCAGATGAACCGCTTCGATGACCGGGAAGAGCCAGAGCGACTCTCGGATCGCAACTCCGATCGCAGTACCTTCAAGCCATTCGAATACAGGGAACAGGTCCATGAGTCGGCTCCGCTAGTCGAACCAGTTGTAGGCCTGCATGCGGCCACAGACGACCACGATGCTCCACAGGAAGAGCGACAGGAAGCCTGCCATGCGAGCGCGGAACGGCAGGCCATCCGCCTGACCCCATTCCGCGACCCATCGGAACACGGTCTTGTGAAACACGAAGGCGTTGAGGCCCGCCAATGCGATCGCCACCATCTTGATCTGGAAGAAGATGTTCTGCGAGGCACGGACCGGACTCGACAGGAACAGCAAGGATCCACTGATCACCATCAACACGAATCCGGCGATCGCCCAGGGGAACAGACGATTCACCACCTGGGACACGGGCACGCGCCGCAGGGCAACACCGACCAGGCGCAAGTCCCAGGTTGCTGTCATGCCGAGAAAGAGACACAGAGTGAGTACGTGGGAGGTCTCGACGAGTGGGTAGAACAGGATCGATTCCCGGATCGCCACACTGGCCCAAGTTCCCTCAAGCCACTCGAACAATGCTGGCAGCGACATGGCCGGACTCGCATTCCGAACCTAGCGCGGACAGCTACCGTCGCATCAGGTCCCCCGCGTCGCGGGATTGTGGCGAGCAAGACATGACTCTAGCAAAGAGTTGCGCCCCGTAGGCCCGCGCTACAGTGAAGGCCGAGCGGCATTCTAACATCTCGATTCCCACGCCTCGCAGCCCATAGAGTACGCTTTGGAGGGAACGCCATGGCTCGGACAAGTCTTCCGAAAACAGCCGGACTCGTCGCGGTAGCCTCTGCTGCGGCGCTTGTTGCGGGCTGCGCTTCCGCCGGGGAGGGGATTGCCCAGCAGCCTCCGTTCAAAGCCGTGGCGTCGGTCGAGGTCCTCATGCACGAGGTCGTCTATCCGCACGCGGATGTCGTCTGGGACTCGGTCGGTACGATCATCACCGCGGAAGGTACGAACGAGATCCGTCCGAGAAGCCAAGAGGAATGGGATGCTGTGGCGCGGAGCGCCCTCACGATCGCCGAGGCAGGCAACCTCCTTATGCTGGATGGGCGGGCGAAGGACAGCGGCGAATGGCTCGAGCGGGCTGCCGCGTTGATCGATGTGGCAACCCTCGCCATCGATGCCGCGCACGAGCACGACCCCGAGCTGCTTTTCGATGTCGGCGGCCTAATTTACGAAGCCTGCACCGCCTGCCACGAATTGTATTGGGAGACTCCTCCGTCAGCCATGCGTCCGTGACAGACCGACCCTCGAGACTGGGGGTCGTCACGGCCGTGGCGATCGCGTCCCCCCGTGGCCGTTACGACCAAGAGAGGCGAAGTCAGAACCGGCGTGACCATTCATGCGGCCAGCGCTCGACCACTACTTTCTTGTCGGTGTAGAACTCAACCGCATCGCGGCCCTGACCGTGCATCACCCCGAAGAAACTGTCCTTCCAGCCGCTGAACGGGAAGTACGCCATCGGCGCGGCCACGCCGATATTGACCCCTACATTCCCGGTAGGCACCTCGCTGCGGAACTTGCGAGCGTACGAGCCGCTGGCTGTGAAGATCGACGAGGCGTTTCCGAACGGGCTTCGTGCGATCACCTCGATCGCCTCGTCGAGGGTGCCGACCGGTGTGAGGCCCAGAACCGGTCCGAAGACCTCTGTCGTCCCAAGAAAGCCCCCCGCGTCCACTGAGTCCAGCACGGTCGGGCCGACGAAATTGCCCCGCGGGTACCCTTCGACGCGGATTCCCCGGCCGTCGAGCACGGCCCTGGCCCCGTCCGCGATTCCTCGAGCGATCGCCCCTTCAATACGGCTGCGGCTGTCTGCGGTGATCACCGGGCCCATCTGGACGCCCTCGGCGAGGCCCGGGCCGATCTGCAGGGATCCGGCGGCTCCGGCAATGGCATCGCGGAACGGCGCGTGGGCCTCTCCGACAGTGACGACCGCCGACACTGCTAGGCAGCGCTGGCCGGCACACCCGAATGCGCTGTCGCCGATGATCTTCGTCGTCGTCTCCATGTCGGCGTCGGGCATGACGACAACATGGTTCTTTGCCCCGCCCTGGCATTGGACCCGCTTGCCGTGGCGGGCCGCCAGCGCGTATACGTGGCGTGCCACCGGGCTGGATCCTACGAAGCTGATCGCTCGGACCTCCGGGTGCTCGATCAGCGCGTCGGTCGCGGCACGGCCCCCGTGAACGAGGTTCACGACGCCGGCAGGCAGTTCCGTCGATTCCAGGATCTCGATCACCTTCCGGATCGACAGAGGGACCTTCTCCGACGGCTTGATGACGACCGTGTTGCCGCAGGCGATCGCATACGGAAGGAACCAGAGCGGGATCATCACCGGGAAATTGAACGGCGTGATCACTCCCACCACCCCGAGCGGCTGCCGGATCATCGTCTCATCGATGCCGCGAGCGATGTCCTCGAGGTTGTACCCCTGCATCATCGTGGGGATTCCGCAAGCGACCTCGACATTCTCGATGCCGCGCCGCAGTTCCCCAGCGGCCTCGGCGTACGTCTTGCCGTTCTCCTGGGAAACCTGCCGCGCGATCTCTTCGAACTCCTCCTCGAGCCGCTGCTTGAACCGGAACAGGTACTGGATCCGGTCGCCGGGCGGAACGGACTTCCAGGCCGGATATGAGGCGGCAGCGGCGGCGACCGCTTGATGGACTCCGGCCCGCCCGTCCAACGGGACAGCCGCCAGCGGCTCGTTCGTCGCAGGATCGATGACCGCCGTGACTTCGTCTTCGGCCGGAGCCTGCCACCGGCCGCCGATGTGGTTGGGCACGCATTCCATACACCTGCATTATCTCGGAATGATTGCCGAGCCCCGGCAAAAGGCCTCTGGCCGTCAGCCCGGTACACGGCAGGGGACGCATCGGTTAGAATGCAGCCCTTACGGACGCCGCGGGGCGGCCAACGAGCGAATCGAGGCCCGGAGTTGGCATTACGCAAGTCGGAAGGCGTCGGCGGATGGCTGCTGGTGTACCTCGTCGGTTCGATTCCCCTGATGGTGCTGTGTGCGGTGGGACTGTCGGGATGGTTCTTCGACTATCCCGTCACCCTGGCCACCGTTATATTCTGCATACTCGCGGTGCCGCTGATTCTGATCCTATGGAGGTCGCCGAAAGCCCCGTACTGGAATATAGCCGTCATGTGGAGCATGGCGGCGCTGATGACGTTGCGGGCGATAAACGTATTCGTCATGCCAGTGGAAACGGAAGCGCAGGTCCCCCCGCGCGGGGACGAAATGCTGGCCGTGGCGACTACGCTTGCGGGCATTCTCTTCCTCTTCGTCGCCTGGGCGGTCGCATGGACCCGGTACTTTCACAATTCGTCCCGCGTCCGGAACATGTTTCCCCTCGCCAGCGGATGACCACTGACCGATAGGGACAGCCGCGTGCCCTTGAGGCCGTGCCGCACGGGACCCAGCTGTGCGCCCTGAGCGGCCGGTTGCTTCAGAAACTACGGTGTCGAAAGGCCTGCGCCCCGGGCCTAGGAGAGGGTACCGCTGACATGGCACGGACACGGCCATGCCAAATTCGTATACGCTGTTGGTACGCCGTTTCGTTAGTTGAAGGAGGATCATGATGTCAGAGAGCAGAAGAGAGTTCGTCAAGGCTGCCGCGGGTCTGGGAATCGCGGCAAGCGCTGTGGCGGCGGGTGACGTGCCGCGGCGCAAGTTCGGAAAGACCGGCCTCGAGGTCAGCATCGTCGGGCTCGGCGGAGGACGGGTGGGAACACACCGAGACGAATCCGAAGCGCTTCGAACGATCCGGCACAGCTACGAGTCGGGGATCAATTACTTCGACACCGCAGCGGCTGGAGCGTACGGCCTGAGCCAGCAGAGATACGGGGTCGCCCTCAACGACGTGCCTCGCGACCGGGTGATTTACGGCACGAAGACCCGTCACCGGACTTTTGCCCATTCGGAGTTGGACCTCAATCAGAGCCTTTCTAACCTAAGAACTGACTATCTCGATCTCTACCAGGTGCATAACGTCATGCATATGGAGGACATCGACTTCACCTTTGGGCCGAGGGGCGTGATGGAAATGATCGAGAAGGCCCGGAAGGACGGCAAGATCCGGTTCGTGGGATTCACCGGCCACATGGACCCGCGTGTGCTGACGAAGATGCTGAATGCGTACGACTGGGACACGGTGCTGATGCCCTTGAGCGTTACTGACGGGGCTAACGAAGAGCTGAGCTTCGAGCGGGAGACCCTGCCGAGGGCAGTCGAGAAGGACCTCGGCATCATGGCGATGAAAACGACTGGCGTCGGCGTCCTCCACGACCAGGGGATCTCCACGCTTGAGGAGAACCTGGACTACGTCTGGTCGCTGCCGGTTTCCACCGCAATCCTCGGCTGCACCACGCCTGAGCAGGTGGACCAGGATCTGAAAGCCGCCCGCGCGCACCGCAAGCTGAGCGAGAGTCAAATGAGCGCTCTGCGCAAGAAGTGGAGCAACGTCGACTTTGCCAAGCTTGAAAGTTGGAAGGTCGACCAAGGAGCTACTCTGGCGTCGTCGGGACGCGAGTACTTCGGCGACTGAGTGCTCTGTTTCGTACGTTCGGTACCTGGATGACCAGCCATCCGCATCCGGGAGGGACGTCGCAGAATTGCGCCGTCTATCGATCCCCCAGATCTACCGACTTCTGAACGAGAAGGAGCCCGAGGGAGTTCTTCACCGGATCGCCCTCCGTAGCAGAGGCATTCGCAACAAGAGGAACACGTAGAAAGCACGGCCTGCGATTCACGGCACGGTACGTGCGTTTACCGTCGGAAGCGTCGACGACGCACGGCTACGACCGAAGAATATAGGCAGGCACCGCTCCGATCGCTACGAGCCGGGCCGTGCGGCCCGTATCGTCGGTCGGAGAATCACCGGGTGGGTCAGTCGAACACAATCTCTGCGATGTATAGGCTCGGCATGACCTGATTCCAGCCCTCGGGAATACTGTCGAACGGCAGCCGGAAGTCCTGATCAGAAGCGGGCGCTAGGCCTTCGCCGGGAGGCACGATAGTCGAGAGCACTCGATGGAGTTCGATCCCGTAGACATCGAAGAAGACGCAGTTGATGCGGATGCTGCGGATCTGCCGCTCCCCAAGGTTGCTGATCTTGCCAGTGATCTCCACAAGCGTCTGGCCGAGGGTGTTGTCCGTAGCGGACATTTCGACGTCACCCAGATCGAGGTTCGGCAGGTAGACGCGGGCTTGGTCCGTGAGAACGATCTGCTCCGGGGGCTTCGCGGCCCGTTTCTTCGACTCGAGGTACCAAACGGCACCGATGCCCACTGCCAGCACGGCCGCTATGAGCAGTGGAACGACAATCGAGCTGGTCTTCCGTATCGCCTTGCCTGTCTCAAGCATCTCGTTTCGCGCAGTTGAACCCCGAAAGCGTCTAGTCGGCGCGCCGGCCACCCGGCTCGAAAGAATGATCGCAAACTCGGCGGGTCGGGCTCGCTCACTGCTCCAACCAACCGAGAATGGAGTCGCTGGTCCGCTCCCCGTCTTCGATCGAAAGGTGATCGGCACGGCCTGCCGCTTCGAACGCGGCCCGGTACCACGATGTCGGAAACGCCTCGTGGCCGTTGTGAAGCAGGAGGTTGGTTTCTGGAAGTAGCGTGGCAGCGGCGCGAAAGTCCCCGGCGCGACGGATCCCGGGAATGAAGAGCCCGTTCTCGTACTCGGAGTCGGTGGTCGGATCGAATCCATCGAGATCGGCAGCGACGGACGGGAACCCGCCGTCGACTGCCGCCGCCAGCAACGCCCAGAGACCGGCACGGCCGAGACCTACCAAGCGGATCGGACGATCCCCTGCCCGGTCCCGCAGGAACGCCGCGGCTGTCAGGATGTCCTGCACCCGATTCGCATCGTCGCTCCGGTTGAACACGTGATAGTAGCGCTCGCCATTCCTGCCGACGCCCGCGATGTCGCGTGCCGCTGCCGCCCCGCCAGTCTGGAACGCATCGATCATCAGGACCGGTACGCCACGGTCGATCAGGGCCCGCCCGATCTCGGTGCGTTCGGCAGCAGCGCTGCCATCAGGGTGCACTAGCAGCACAGGCGATGCCTTCGAGGAGTCCGCGTTCGGGAACCTCGCCGGGATTCTATCGCCAATGCCGTCGCGTCCAATCAGGACTTCGCCGCC
The DNA here is from genome assembly GCA_964461235.1 of uncultured Bryobacterales bacterium. Lineage (GTDB taxonomy): Bacteria > Acidobacteriota > Terriglobia > Bryobacterales > UBA6623 > VXMF01. The sequence continues at coordinate 22,089 of CAYWUV010000068.1, forward strand.
CTCCAAGCGCCTCATGCTGATCTCCCCCGGGTCCGGCACGTGAGCCAGCAGTGCCAGCTCGAGCCGCTCCCGGAATGCGGTCCGTGCGCGGCCCAGAGACTCGGCATCGCTCACCGAGAGCGAGAGCGTGTCGGCCTCCGCTGCGGCGATCCGCTGGCGGACAAGCTCCTCAAGGCCCACTGAGCCGGGCGGAAGAGACCGCCCCCAAAGGTACAGCAGCGAACTGAGTTGCTCAGGTCGCGCTCCCTGCTCCTCGAAGTGCGAGGGATCCGGATCGCTGAGAATGTGCTTGCCGAAGAAGGCGTAGACTGCTTCCCTGCTGCCTTGGTGGTAATTGTGGGGTGAGTCGAATTGGCGCCACTCCACGTTGGATTCCGCGTCGAGCAAGCGATACAGGCGCTGCACGGCAGGGAACTCCTCAGTGGGCACGTTGACCGTCCAGTCCCCCGTCGCTGATACCAGCAGTTGGGGCTTGGGTGCAAACAGCGCCGCGATCTCAACGTTGTTAGTACCGACGCGCAGCAGCGGGGCGTTCTCGCAAGGCGATCCCCCTTGCATCCGGAAGGAGACCATGTTGACGGGAGCGGAGTATCCGATGCGCTCGTCGACTGCGGCGAGTAGGAACGCCTGCGTGGCCCCGCCCGACGCGCCGGTCACGCCGATTCGCCCGGAATCGACATCGGGAAGCGACACCAAGTAGTCAACCACCCGGATGCTGTTCCACAACTGGAGGCCGAGGCTGCCGATCAGCCAGAGCTCCTCCCGGGGGCCGGCGAAAGCGTGCGGGGTTTGCATCGTGTCATTCCAGCCCACCATGTCGTAGGCAAAGACCACATAGCCCTGGCGGGCGAAGCTGATCGCACGGGAAGGCACCGAATTGATCTCCGAGTTCTCGAAGCGCCCGTACCGCCAGTGTCCGTGCGGTGAGACGACCGCCGGATAGGGACCCTCCTTGCCGACAGGCCGGTAGAGGTTGCCCCCGAGAAAGTAGCCCGGATGGGTCTCCAACAGGACACTCGAGACCGAGTAGTCGTCTCGGACGATCGTCTCTCCCAGACGGGGATTCAGGGCGGCCTTTCGGGGTAGCGGCAGCAGGCCGGCGGAAAAGAGCACCTGTTTGCGCAGGAAGGCGGCGCGTTCGCGCCACTCTGCCTCGGTGTACTCCGATAGCGAGTAGTGAGCGTCTGTGTGGTGAATATGGGTATTGCGGGTGTCGGAGTCGGGCACTTCCGAACGGGCGCCGGCGCACGCCAGCAGTACCAAGACGACAACGGCTGATGCTGTTCGAGTGGTCACAGGGAAAGGCTAGCAGCAATCCGGCGCGCTTTCGCCGGAGGAGGCGATTCCCGCCGTCACATACGGCCTTGTCGACGCACAGAACGCCGACTACCGGATCCAGTGCTTCTCATGGCAGCTCTCGCAGGCTTCGATGATCTGGTTGCCGATGTCGGTAATCGCATCGACGTCCTTGGCTTCGGCGGCCCGCAGGGCGGCCTCACCGGCGTCCACCAAGGCTCGCGACGTCGACATCCATACCGCCGAGTCCTGGGCGCGGTCCCCCATCATGAGCAGATTGCCCGACTCGGCCAGGATCACGGCCTGGTTCTGAACCCCGGCCCAGCCCTCGTCCGTGTCCGGGACGTTGCGCGCCACGTCGAACAGGGCGTTGGAGGCGGGAATGACCATCACCAGCATCAATTGGGTCACCGATGCGACCGGCTTGAACGCCGCGTCCTGCGTGAGCGCCGTACCTGCCAGCAGTAATGCCGCGGCTGCTCCGAGCGACCTGGTTCTTGGCCTGAATCTCATCTCGCGTCCTTGTCGTGCCCTCGATAAGCACCCAAGACAGAGCATACCCGGTCCAAACTGCAGGACCCAGTGCCCAGCAAAGTGTCGCTGTGCGGCCGATGCTGCGTGGATCCCTAGCCAGTCTCCCTGGATCGCGCGCCGCAGTGCCCTCTCCTTTGTTGGCGGCCGCATCCGGGAGCACCTAGAAATCCCAGAACGTGAGGTCTTCCGGATCGTCCCAGCTCTCGCTGCAAAGCAATCCGAATCTCATCAGCCGCTGGAAGTCGTCCGGGTTCTCCGTCTTGAAGCGAAGCAGGGTGTAGACGCGGTTTACCGCGGCCTTCATGATGCGCTTCATTTCGGAGTCGGAGATTCGAGAATAACGGGACTCCCCGGAGCAGGCCGGACACGGAAAGCCGGCGTGCACATCCTCTATCGGACCGTTCCGGAAGGCCAGAACAACGATGGCCTTGGCTTCGTCTGCCAGAGGGTCTGTGCTGCTTGTCATGGAATCTCTCCTGTGACCGAAAAGGCTCCGCGACCACGAGTGAGCGCGGATCTCAGGCGTCGCCGACAGGGGATTGCCCGGAGGCTATCCGCATGCCGGCTCAGCGTCGATGCCCGGGAGGAATGCGGTCCTCCCATTCGCGAAGGGCTGCGGGAAGGTCGGCGGGCTCCTCAACGACATGTACGGTCAGGCCTGCCGCCTTGGCGGCCTCGACCCCCGTTTCGGAGTCCTCGTACGCTAGGCACTCCCGACCATCTTCTAGGCCGAAGCCTGTCCGAAGCTTGTCAAGGGCGAGCCGATAGGGCATCGGGTCAGGCTTCAGCCGCTCCACGTGATCGCCGCAGATGATGAACTCCATCAGGTCGGCCACGCCCTGCCGCTCCAGGATCGGCACGACATCCGGGATGGCGCTGGACGACACGACTCCCATCGGCACGTGTCCGTGGTTGCGTCGGATCCAGTCGGAAACGGCCGGATCGACCCTCAGCTCGTCGACCGATCGCGTTCGGTAGACCTGATGCTTCCGACTCCGGCCGTACTCGAGCGCTTCGGGAGTGATCGCCATACCGGCCAGCCCAAGGAAGAACTCGCATGCGCGGGTGTCGCTGATTCCGACGAGCAAGCGAACGTAGTCCTCCCAGCTCACCGTGACTCCCCATGGCTCGACGGCTTCGAGCCAGGATTCATGATGCAGGTACTCGCTGTCGACCAGAGTGCCGTCGAAGTCGAACAGCACGGCTCGGATTGCAGCGCCAAGGGGTCGCAAGTGCCAGTGTATCGCCGGGCGCATCCGGGGCTTCGCAGCGCCTCCCGTCACGAAGAGCCACCGCCTCGAGGAGCCGCGGATCGACGCGTTCCAGTGGCCCCGATCGTCGGCTATAATCGTCCGTCGCACGTGGCTGCAGTGTGGCGCATCGGTATTCTCGCTGCCATCGTGGCTCTCGTTTGCTGCGGCAGCCCGGAAGGGCCGTTTCCGTCCAAGGAGATCAAGCTCATCGTCCAGGCAGCTCCCGGGGGGACTTCCGACACAGTATCTCGGGTGATGGGGAGCCTGGCTGAAGGGCAACTCGGCGTGCCGGTGGTTTGCGAGAACAAGCCGGGTGCCAGCGGAGCCCTCGCTTTCTCCTTCGTCGCCCGGCGCCCGCCTGACGGCTACACGATCGGCCACGCGCCGGTGGAGATCGCGATCGTGCGCTCGCTCGGCTATGCCGACATCGGTCCTTCGGACGTCTCGTTGATCTGCCTGGTCTCGAAGACCGCCCCGGCTCTGGTAGTCCACAGCGAGTCACCTTGGAGGAGCTTCGCGGACTTCGTTGCCGCGGCGAAGCAGGAGGCAGGTCGCATCGTCATGGCCAACTCGGGGATAGGGTCGATCTGGCATTTCAACATCCTGCTGATGGAGCAGGGAACCGAAGCGCGGTTCACGCACCTGCCGTACGGAGGCTCCACACCCGCTCTCGTGTCGGTGATCGGAAGGCACGCCGACGCGGCGGTCGCCGGCGTTGGCGAGGTGGTCTCCCATGTTCAAGCCGGCAAGCTGCGCGCGCTGGCTGTCTTCGACGCGAATCGGTCCGCCGTGCTGGCAGAAGTGCCAACAACGCACGAACTGGGCTACCCGATCGGCGCTCCCGCCTGGAGCGGCTTCTTCGGCCCGGGCGGGATCCCCGAGGAACGGATCGCGAGGCTGGCGGAGGCATTCCGCAGTGCGTTCGGAACGGAGGAATGGGCCCGGCTATGTCGGGAGCGCGGCATGGAAGCCCTGTTCCTGGACAAGGATGGCTTCGCGGAATTCGCCTCGCGGCAACAGCGGTTCTTCGAGAGCGAGATACCGAAACTGGTCCGGCTGGGGGTTCAGTAAGTGGCGCGTTCGGACGCGGTAACCGGAGGGGCGTTTCTGGTCCTGGGCACCGCCCTGGCGGCCAGCGGCCTGACTCTCCCGCCAGGCGTCGGCGGTCTGCCCGGTGCCGGGTTTTTCCCGCAGGCGATCGGCGTGCTGATGGCCCTTCTGGCCTTGGGGTTGCTCGTCAAGCGCTCCGGCAGGGGGGACGAATCCCCGGGGATCTCCAATGCCAGACAGGTTGCCGGGACGGCGGCAATCCTGTTCGGATACCTGCTGCTGTGGGGGACCGGTCTCTTCCTGGTTCGCACGGTAGTCTTTCTGGCCCTGCTTCTCCGGTTCCTGGGCCAGAAGTGGCCTGTTGCCGTCGGATACGCGGCGGCGCTGACGGCTGTCGTGTATCTCGCCTTCGATGGGGGGCTGAACGTGTCCCTGGAATGACGTTGTCGCAGCCATCCGGGGCAGAGAGCAAGGGGATCGGGCCTTGACCGGCGAGATCCTGGCGGGCCTGGCCGCCATTCTCGACTGGCAGGTGCTGGGATTCCTGTGCGTCGGCGTCTCGCTGGGGGCGGTCTTCGGGTCCCTACCCGGCCTGACCGCGACCATGGGCGTTGCGGTCCTGACCCCGCTGACGTTCTGGGTGTCGCCGGAGCAGGGCCTTGCCATGCTGCTCGGAATTTACTGCGGGGCCATCCCGGCTGGCGGAATTCCGGCGATCCTCATCAATGTCCCCGGCACGCCCGCATCGATCGCCACGACCTGGGACGGATACCCGCTGACGCGCAAGGGGCAGGGGGGACTCGCGCTCGGGGTCAACGCTCTCGCCTCGGCGGCCGGCCAGCTGACCAGCATCGCGTTCCTGGCGTTCCTGGCCTTCCCGATCGCGAGTTTCGCCCTGAGGTTCGGACCGGCCGAGTACTTCGGCCTGGCCCTTCTGGGCATCAGCCTGATGGCGGGGGTCTCCGGACGGCACGTGCTGAAGGGCATGCTGGGCGGAACCCTGGGACTCGCTCTGGCACTCGTCGGCCTGGATCCAATGACCGCCTACCCTCGGTACACGTTCGGCATGTCCGAGTTCCTCGACGGAATCTCGTTCGTTCCCGTGATGATCGGCCTGTTCGGGCTGGGCGAGGTGCTTGTCCAGATTTCGGAACGCCACGAGGCGCGGAGGAAGGCGGCCGCTGCGATCGGCCGGGTCCTGCCCCGGTTCACCGAAGTGCGAAAGATGGTCGGGGCCACGTTCAGCGGGGCAACGGTCGGCACGATGGTCGGCGCAATTCCCGCCGCCGGCGGTGACATCGGGTCCGTCATCGCGTGGGAGCAGGCGCGCCGGACGTCCAAGCAAAAGGAAGAGTTCGGCAAGGGTTCCTTACGTGGGCTTGCGGCCAGCTGCTCGGCGTGCAATGCCGCTATCGGCGGCGCGATGACGACGATGCTGACCCTCGGCATTCCCGGCGACGCGGTGTCAGCGATCCTGATCGGAGCGTTGCTCATCCATGGCATCCAACCCGGTCCGCTGCTGTTCGCCAACAAGCAGTCCTTCGTTTTTTCCATCGTGTTCCTGCTGATCATGGCGTCGCTCCTGATCATGGCGATCGGAATGCTGGCGGCACGGCCCCTGGCCAGGATCCTCAATATCCCTTCGCCGTGGCTGTGGACGGGAATCGTCCTGTTCGGCACGGTCGGTGCCTATGCCCTCAACAACGCGGTGGTGGACATCTGGGTGATGTACGCGGCGGGCGTGGCAGGCTTCCTGTTCCGCAGAGCCCGGATCCCATTGGGGCCGCTGGTACTGGGGCTGATTCTTGGGCCCATGATGGAATCCAACCTACGCCGGGCACTCATTCTTAGCCGGGGAGACTGGATTGCGCTCCTGGGTCGCCCAATCCTGCTGGCGTTCCTCGTAGCAGCATTGCTATCGCTGCTCTGGCCGCTGCTCCGGGCACGTCGGGCGAGGGGTGCCACTAACCTCGAAGGTGCCTAGAGCGTCTACCTGCATAGGGCACTCGATCCGCATGGCACACCCGGGACCAAGTCGCGGCTGTGCCAATGCAGTTGGGTACCTTGGTATTTCGGAGCTATTCAGGGGAGCGCTTGATGCATTTCCATTACACATCCGTTGAGACACGTGCCATGGCCATGGCACTCGGCTTGGCAGCCTGGCTTTTCTTGGGGGCGACCCCCGCTGCTTCCGCCGGGCCGGAAGCCAAGGACGCATGGCGCCAATGGCGCGGTCCCAACAACAACGGCGTCGCGGAGAGCGACGCCCCGCTGAACTTCTCCGCGACGGAGAACGTCAAGTGGAGAATCCCGATCCCGGGCAAGGGCCACTCCACACCGGTCATCTCCGGCGGGACCATCTACCTGACGACCGCCCGCGAGACCGGGACGGACGCGGAAACCGGTGCACTCGTGCAGCACGACTTTCTCGTCATCGCAATCGACAAGGAGACGGGCGAGCGGGTCTGGCAGCAGGTGGCCACGACCGCAGTGCCGCACGAGGGGTATCACCGGATGTACGGCAGCTTCGCGTCAAACTCCCCGGTCACAGATGGCGAGACGCTGTTTGCCAGTTTCGGCTCGCGAGGGGTCTATGCCTATGACATGGACGGCAAGCTCCGGTGGAAGAAGGAGATCGGCCCGATGCACATGCGGAACGCGTTCGGCGAAGGGATCGCTCCGGCCCTGCACAGTGACTCGTTGATCCTTCAGAACGACCACGAGGGAGACTCCTACATCGTCGTGCTCGACAAGAGGACCGGGGAGGAGCGCTGGCGAGCGGAGCGGGACGAACGCAGCGCCTGGCCGCAGCCGATCGTCGTCCCGTACGGAGGCCGCGAGCAGCTCATCACCAGTTCGACGCGAGTGCGGACCTACGACCTCGAAACGGGAGATCTGATCTGGGAAGCGGCGGGCCTCGGTGCGAACGCAATCCCGGCTGTCATCAACGTGAACGACGAGATGGTCATCGCCATGTCCGGCTACCGGGATCCGAACCTGCTGGCCATCAAGCTGGGCGGCAAGGGAGATATCACCGACAATCCCGAATACGTGATGTGGACCAACCAGAGAGGGAACGCTTACAGTTCCTCTCCGGTCCTCCACGACGGGATCTTGTATTTCGTCACGGACCGCGGTCTCGTAAGTGCCTTTGACGCTGTGACCGGCGAGCCACATTACCACCAGCAGCGGCTTCCCGAAACCTACACTTTCAAGTCGTCCCCGGTCGCCACGAATGGCAAGCTGTACCTCGCCAGCGAGGAGGGAGATGTCATCGTGCTCAAGCTGGGAACGGAGTACGAAGTCCTGGCGGTCAACAAGATGGGGGACGAGATTTTCGTCTCCTCCCCAGTAATCCTCGACGGGAAGCTCTATCTCAGGAGCCAGGACGAACTGTTCTGTATCGGGACCGACTAGGGAGGCCTGGGACAGGCTGGAGGCCCGCACCCGGTCCCTTCGAGCCTGTCCCGCCGGTTGGACTCACGCTCGTGACGAATCGAATCACTGCGTCGCTCTTGCTCTGCGCCGTCGTTACAGCTGCGCAGGATCGCCCGAACATCGTCGTGATCGTTTCCGACGACCAGGGCTACGCGGACATCAGCTGCTACCCGCATCCGGACGAAGTCTCGACCCCCAACATGGATCGGATTGCGGCCGAGGGAGCTCGGATGACCGACGGCTACGCAAGCTGCCCGGTCTGCGCACCAACCCGGGCCGGACTGCTGACGGGACGCTACCAGCAGAGATTCGGCTTCTATACCGCTGCCGACTCGCGGGCTGGCCTCCCGCTAACGGAGACGACGCTCGCGGACCTGCTGCGCGATTCCGGCTATGCGACCGGCGTTTTCGGCAAGTGGCACCTGGGCTACGAACTGGAGTTCCGGCCTCTCGAACGAGGATTCGACAAGTTCTACGGGTTCCTGGGCCACGGCGGCCACGACTACTTTGACCTGTCTGACACTTCCGATTGGGTCAGGGCGATCTACCGCGACCGCGATGCCATCAGCGATAGCGGGTACCTTACGCGGAATATTACCCGGAATGCGATTGCTTTCATCGAGGAGAACCGCAACAGACCGTTCTTCGCGTACGTTCCCTACAGTGCCGTTCACAGCCCCTTGCAAGCGCCGGACGACTACGCGAGGCGCTTTTCGAATCCGAACCCCAGGCGGAATACCTACCTGGCGATGCTGGCGATTCTCGACGAGGGGGTAGGAGAGATCCTAGCGGTGCTGGACCGGCTTGGACTGGCCGACAACACGCTCGTCATGTTTCTCTCCGACAACGGCGGGGCACGGAACACCACCGCGCAGAACGGTGCACTGCGCAGCTACAAGCACAGCGTCTACGAAGGCGGGATCCGTGTCCCGTTCCTCTTGCGATGGCCGGAGCGGATTCCCGCCGGAACGGTCTCGGACGAACCGGTGATTTCCATCGATGTGTTCTCGACCGCCCTCTCGGCAGCCGGAGTCAAGCTGCCCGAGGGCCGGCCCGTCGACAGCAAGGACATTCTCCCCGCGGTGTCGGGAACGTTCGAGGGCCCGCTGCACGATTCCCTTTTCTGGAACTGGATCGACAAGGATTCGGACAATGGCTGGGCGATCCGCAGTGGCCGCTGGAAGCTTCTCGTCGACAACGGCGGAATGGAGTTGTACGATCTGGGATCTGATCTGTCCGAAACGCGCGATCTGGCTTCGTCGCGACCTGAAATCGTCAAGGACCTTCACGCATCCTACCGGAACTGGCGAGACGGCCTGGAACCTCGGATCCGGCGCCGAAGATAGCGTCCGTACAATCGACGAGTGCATCCCCGCTGAAGGGGCTCCTCGGGCATATCGGCGAGCCAGCCGAAATCGCAGTCAGTCGGAGCGTTCGGTTTCGCGCTGCGGACCGGAGTGGTCGGGCACGATAGTCTCGCATGTCAGGCCGGGAGCACGGTTGAGCTTCTGGTCTAGCGTGATAAACGGGCAGCCGAGTGATTCTGCCAGCACAATGTACCAAGCGTCATAGCACGTCAGGTTGTTCCGCAATGCCCAGATCCAATCAGCGAAAGGTGCGAACGGAAACAACTCCAAGTCGAGCCGCATGACGCGGGCTCGCAGAATGCCCGCCTCAACCGCCGAGATCCGTCGAGTTCGCTCCATGCGGCGAAGAATGTTCGTGACCTCGGCCAGAACGAGTTCCGGACCGGCTAGTCCACCTCCTGCCACCGCGGTCTCTGCCCACCTCCCGTCAGGCCCGTTGTCAACGAGGGCCGCCACCAGAACAGAGGCGTCGGCGACAGATATCACTCTCGGTCCGCGGCGCGGGCGTCCAAAATGTCGGCTGCTGAGACTCGAGTGCCGAATGCCCTCTTGGGTTCCCGAACTTCTTGGAGCCATGCTCCGATGGACGGCCGAGACGCAATCCGCTCCAGTTCTGAGCGAAGGAACGGTTCCATCGACTGACCTCTGAGGGCGGCACGCGCCGCCAATTCGTCGCGGACCTCCTTGCGGACGCCCCTGACCGTGATCTGCACGGGCATGCGTTGAGTTTGCCATCGAACACAGCATTCTGCGAGCGAAACGTGCCCGATTGCGGTCACACTGAATCAATGCATACAGCGAATGCATGATGGAGTATCGACTATGGCCATGTTGATCGTGCACAACCTGTCCGACGAGGTGCATCGCGCATGGCGTGTGCGGGCAGCCCTGCGCGGCCGCAGCACCGAGGCCGAAGTGCGCGCCATCCTTGAGGAAACGGTCCTGCCGGAAGGGCGGGTTGCACTGGGTTCGCTGCTGACCGCCGTCGGCCAGCGCGTCGTGTTGACGGATGAGGAGTTCGCAGGCTTTACGGAACGCGACTCGACTCCGGGGCGACCGATCGATCTCGAATGATCCTGGTAGATGCCACTGTGGTTTCGGAGCCGCAGCGCAGGATACCGGAACCACGCGTCACCGCTTGGCTCGAAGTACAGGCACTGGAAACGCTGTATCTGCCCGCCATCACCATCGCTGACCTGCCTTTCGGGGTTCAGTCGCTGCCGGTCGGCCACCGCCGTGACCGACTCAACGAGGACTTGGAGCGGCATGTGTTGCCAATGTTCGCCGGCCGAGTATTGGCATTCGATCTGGCAGGTTCGCAAGCCTACGCGGAATTGATGGCGCAAGCGCGGTCGGCCGGGCGGGCCATCTCAGAGTCCGACGGTTACATCGCGGCGACTGCAGCAGTCAACGGCATGATGGTGGCGACGCGGGGCACCTCTCCGTTCCAAGCGGCCGGATTGAAGACTGTCAATCCGTGGAAGGCGTAGGACATGACCGGCTCACGTATGGTCGCGTATTGCAAATCGTTTCGGGTCCTCTCATAGGGGTCCAGTCGTCCGAGCGGGTCTCACGCCCGGGCGCTCTCAGAACCGTGCGGATCGCATTCGACAGCAGGCCGGCCCTGCCGCATTGGGAGCAATCCGTGCTGTGAGAATCCTAGATTTCTTGTGCCGCCGTAAGGTGGACGTTTGAGTCAAGTTTACGCTGCGA
>CAYWUV010000069.1:0-32483 GCA_964461235.1 uncultured Bryobacterales bacterium
CTTCAACCCCTCTCTGGAGGAGACCGACGTCACCTTCAGGCGCTACCGCGGGGATGGAAGCCTCTCCGGGGCGGCGAGCCGCACGGTGGCGGGCGGGGGCTTCGTGATGGAGACGGCCGCCGGCCTGCTGGGCAGGGCGGATGAGGGCGAGCAAGGCCATGTGGAAGCGCGCGCCGAGGAGCTGCTGTTGGGATTCGCGTTTCTGCGGGATGAGGAGAGCTTCGCGGCGCTGGCCGCCCAGACGCCCCACACGCTTCCCGACGGCGGGAGTTTATATGCGCCGCACTTCGAGCTGGGGGCGGAAAGCCGCACGACGCTCTATCTGCTTTCGGCCTTGGCCAACCACACGATGGAGGCGAGGATCCGTGCTTTCGACGAGGACGGCCATGCCGTTGGGGAGGCCGAGCGGGAGCTTGCGCCCGCTGCCGGCAGCTCGCTGCTGGTCAGCGACGTTGGCGCGTTGCTGCAACTGCCTGCCTCGATGCCGCAGGACGGCCTCGTCGAGGGCTACCTGCAGATCGATGTCTCGGTGACGGCAGGCCCGCTGCATCATCTCGCCGTGCCGCGGGTGTTGGGGGCGGTGGAGATCGTCCGGGGGGCCGCACGAACCGTATTGCCCGTAGTCGCCGCGGGAGACGGCCCGACCCGGTCCTTTCTGCAAGTGGCGCACAGCGACCGCCCCGACAGCCATATGTCGACCTCGCTGTCGATTCTCAATCCCGGACCGCAGACGGCGATGGTGACGCTGCGCGCGTTCGAGAAGACGGGGCGGCGGAGCGCTCCGGAGAGGACCTTGTCGATCGTTCCCGGGGGCCGCCTGAGCGGCTCTCTTGAAGCGGAGAGGTTTTTCGGTCCGCGATTCAAGCAGGTGGGAGGACATCTGCAAGTCATCAGCGACCAGCCGGTGATCAGCTTCGCGCTGTTCAGCGGCCGCAACGGGCAGTACTTGTCGGCCATCGCGGCCCGGCCCGGCAGCCCCTGACGAGCGCCGGCGCGCACGGAGCCGGGTAGCGCGGGGCCTGCGATTGAGGGGAGTAGAGCACGGCGCCTTGTTGATTCAGGCGACAAGGGAACACCCTTGAGAAAGGCACCAGAAAGGTGTACGCTTGAGTGTGTGACCAAGGAAGGATACGATCGTGTCTCAGGCGAATGTGACCAAGAGTGAGCGGCTGAATCTACGGCTCCCCAAAACGGCGAAACGACGGATCGAGCAGGCCGCTTCGGTTGAAGGAAAAACCGTCAGCGGCTTCGTCTTATCCAGTGCCCTGGAAAACGCTGAGAAGACCATCCAGGAGCATGAAACGATGGCTCTCGCGCGGCGTGACGCCAAGCGCTTCTTCGATATCATCGTCAATCCGCCAGCTCCTGACGACAATCTCCTCAAGGCTCTGGATGAGCATGGAGAACGCGTTGCCGCGCGATGACCGACCTGGACGCGCTCGTTATCGAGCCCCTCGGGAAGAAACATGACCGGGCGACTTTCACTTGTGGGCTTCGCGAGTTGGACCGCTACCTTGGGTGCCAGGCAGGCCAGGATGTCCGCCGCCGCATCGCCAGGGTGTTCGTCTGCACGGCAGAGGGTTCCGATACCGTGCTGGGCTTCTACACGCTGAGCGCCTTGGCGATCAACCTGAGTTCTCTCCCCGAGGAGCTGTCTCGAAAGCTGCCCCGGCATCCGGTACCCTGCGCCCTGATCGGTCGGCTTGCTATCGACCAGTCTGTACGAGGGCACGGGTTGGGTCGCCTGCTTCTAGCCGATGCGATCAAGCGAATCCTGGGGGCCAGTGACATGTTGGCCATTCACGCCGTGATCGTAGACGCCAAAAACACTACGGCGAAGCAATTCTACGAGGGGTTTGGGTTCACCCCCCTGCAGGACAACTCCATGCGGCTCTTCTTACCGCTCGGCGCAATCCGTCTTTAGGATCCTGCTTGAGCAGATATGGGTATTTGGACGGTATCCTCCCCCTCCCAGCCCACCAACCCCAACCGGTCACAAGGCGCGTCGTGCAGGTTCTGTTTGAGCCCCAGGTACCTCTCCGTAGTCTGGATGGAGGCATGCCCCAGGCTGATCTGGATCTGCTCGAGCGGCGCCCGGCCCTGGTGGGCGAGCTTGGCGAAGGTGCGCCTGAGGTCATGCGGCGTGACCTTGCCGAGGCCGGCGAGGCGGGCATGGCGGATGACGGTCTCGAAGACGGCCTGAGCCGTGATCGGCCCCTCGCCGACGAGGCCGGCTTTCGAGACCGGCCGCAGCACGGGCCCGGACGTGATGCCGGCGGCCGCGGCCCACTCGTCCAGCGCCCAAAAGACCCAGGACGGCATCGGGACGGTGCGGACGCGGCCGTGCTTGCCGGTGAGATCGACGATCGCCCAGCGGCCCTCGCGCTGGGAGACATCGGGAAACTCCAGCCCGGCGAGCTCCCCTCGCCTGAGCCCGCAGCCCACCAGGAACCCCAGCAGCACGCGATCGCGCAGGCCTTTTGTCGTAGCCGGATCGGGGACGGCGAGAAGCCGGCGAGTCTGCTCGAGGGTCAGCCAGTTGCCGCTGCGGACGCCGGAGCGGCGGGCTCCGGAGACGCTGCCGATGGCGGCGGCGGTCCCCGGATCGACCAGGCCGTTCGCGGAGGCCTCGGCGGCGAGCTTGCGCACGGCAGCAAGGTGCAGGTTGATCGAGGCCGCCGAGAGCGATCGCTCGGCGAGATGCGAGCGGTAGCGCTGGACAGTTGCCCGGGTAAAGCCCTCGCCAGAAGCGTTTGACGGGTACCAGGTAAAAAACTCTTCGAGCGCCCGGCCGTAGGCGCGGCGGGAGTGCGGGCTCGCCAGAGAGTCGAGAACGAGCGCGGCCAGGGCCGTTGGCGCGGGAGACGCCGCGGACGCGACCGGCGCCAGGTCTTTCCCTTCCCTTCCTTCGAAGCCTTCGCTCATCGGAAGCCGTCGCCCGGCAGCTGCAGCTGGCGGGGCGAGCGGGGGTGCTGCTCGGCCCACAGGTCGGAGAGCAGCTCGGGGACCCAGCGGTCGATGGCGCCGAGGCGGTGCAGGCGCGCGTGGCAGGCGCGGCAGAGGGTGATCAGCGAGGAGGGCCGGTTCGAGGGCCGGCGGTGGTGGACGACGAGCGGCGCCGTGGCGCGGCAGACGCGGCAGAGGTGACGGTCGCGGGCGAGGACCCGTTCCCTGCCCCCGCCGAAGCGTGCCCGCGAGCGGCGGCCGCGGTTGTAGCAGGCCTTGCACAGCCCGCGGCGGTAGAGGGCGGCTTCGCCGCAGGGGCAACAGAGGGGAAGCTGTTGTTGGTCGGCGGGCATCGAGGAAGCAGCGGGTTTTCTCCCGCGCCGGCAGGCGCGGAGCGGTGTGGGGCGGGCGGCAAGGAACTCTGAGATCCGGCGCCGCCGGCGCCCGGTTATGAACTTATGATAAGAGACATTATCATAGGTGAAATCAGGAGAAAAAGCAAGGCATTTGCGGGCCGTGTTCGGGGGGTGATCGGGGCTGAAAATCGTCCTCGTTCGGGACCCGTCATCGGCCTTTCCAAGACGAAAAACCCAGGTACTTTGGGTCCACCTCCTCGCTGAAAACGCCTCTACGGCGCTCCTGAGAGGAGTTTTTTACCGGCGCCGGCGTCCGGAGGCGGAATACGGCCGCCGCGGTGCTATGTTGGGCAGGGGCGGTCCCCGATCGGCCGGCTCGTCCGTGCGTGCTGGCGGGTGCAAGTTCCCCTGGCTGCGAGAGACGCACGCGAATCCCCGCGGACCGGACCGCCCCCCCTTTTTAGTCCGTCCCCGCCCGAAGATGCCCATGAGCAAAGCCGCCCGCCTCGAGCTGCTCGACGCCCTCCGCTACGTGATGATCGACGTGCTCGAGAGCAGCCGCGGCCGCTGGGTCGCGGCGGTCGTCTTCTTCGCCGCCTGGGGCTCGCTGGTGCTGTGGTTCCTGCCGTGGGGCGCGGTTCTCGGCTGGATTCCCGCGGCGGTCCTGGCGATCTACCTCGGCTACGTTTGTCGCTGAGCGGGAAATGCCCCAGCGGGGGCATTTTCGCGGGTAGTTGGGGTCCACCCGCAGGCTGAAAACGCCTCTACGGGCTTCCTGGAGCGGGTTTTTTTCGGAGAGGAGGGGATTTTACAGTGATCAACTCCTGTCGCTCACTACTCGCTGGATTGCTGTTCCCATATGCCTCTTTTACTCCGACAATCATGTGTCATGAACTACGGGTTGCGGTAGGCGGAGAACTCCCAGATCACTTGAGCGGGATAGGTGTAAGGTGTAGCCATTCTCATCGCCTCCACAGTTCACTCAACGGCACGGCAAGCATACGCTTGTCGGTCAACGGAAAAATGTCCCGGCCTTCGTAGAATAGAATTCCCCGCTCGAAATCCTTTCCGCACTGGTCGGCGAGCCGAGCGAGCCCCCGCCCGTCCCTGGATGTCACCGATGCGGCGGCTTTGACCTCAATGCCCCAGGTTTTTCGGCCACGAGTGATTACCGCATCGACCTCCACCCGATCCTTGTCGCGGTAGTGCCAGAAACGCAGATCAGGATCCGTCCAGGCGGCCTGGGCAGAAAGTTGCTGTACTACGAATGATTCCAGGAGATTCCCCATGCGGTCACGATTGTTGAGCCAGTCCGCAACCGTCAAATCAGCAAGGGTTGCCGCAAGCCCGCTGTCGAGTAGGTGCACCTTCGGCGATCTGATGAGTCGTTTAGCCGTGTTACGGTGCCAAGCGGGCAAACGCCGTACCAGAAAGAGGCGTTCGAGCACGGTGACATAGTGCTCGACGGTCTCCCGGTGAACGCCAAGATCGTTTGCCAGATTGCTGGCATTGAACAGTTGTGCGCTGCGCAAGGCCAGCAGCTCCAGCATGCGGGCCAGTTCGCGAGCGTCCCTGACCCGAGCCACCTCCCGCACATCCCGCTCGATGATCCCGCGCAAATACTGCCTATGCCATTGTCGGGCGCGGACGGGTGATCGGGTCAGAGGTTCTGGATAGCCTCCAGCCACCAGTCTTTCCGCCAATGTCGGTCCGGCAGTTGTTGTTTCGGGCCTGATATTGGGCTTGAGGGCACCTTGCAGCAGTGCTATCAGGAACCGGCCGTTCTTGTGCTCCTTTTCGGCTTCCGTCAGCGGCTGTAATTGCACAATCTCCATGCGTCCTGCCAGAGACTCGGTGACCGTCGGCAACAGTAACAGATTGGCCGAACCGGTTAGCAGAAAGCGACCGGGACGGCGAGACCGGTCTACAGCACGCTTGATGGCCGGGAGCAACGATGGAACCCGCTGTACCTCATCCACGGTCACGGCATCCGGCAGGGCTGCGACAAAGCCGGAGGGGTCCAAAGAGGCGGTTTGGTAGTAATTGTTTTCGTCCAGGCTGAAGAAAGCGCGATCCGGCTCCAAGTGCTGAACGAGCGTGGTTTTCCCACTTTGCCGCGGACCGACCACACACACCACTGGAGTGTCCGTCAATGCTTCCCGGACGACGGGTGCTAGAAATCGAGGTAACAAATGCATGTAGCGTCCGTTTGCCGGTTATTACATCGTACAAATGTCGCCTTTAGATACGTCCTATTGATGGATACAAAGGTGGCTTCAATCGATTCTGTGGCATCCTCGGCATTCACCGTCACGAAGCGTGGACTCGGACGGGCATCAGGAAGCTTTCAGGTGTTCCTCGGTTTCCAGCTTTTCAAGGAGTGCTTCGAGCAGCCAAGTATGACGGGACGGCACGACAAGGCGGTGCTTGCGCACCTTGTCGATGCGCTGGACAAGAGCTCGGGACAGACGGAGCTGGACTAGCTGGGGCCTGCTCCTCCCTCGTTCCTCGTGGTCAGGAGTGACGGAACCACCCCTGTTTATCAGGGCTTCGATGTGGTGCTCGGTAGAGGCAGGTGATTTCGGGGGGGCAGATTGCGGTTTGCGGCGTAAAGCCATGAGAAGCTACCTCGTATCCTGTAAGATTGAAGCAACATTAAAACAACGTTTAAATAAGGTTGTGATCTCGATGATGGCCTTTTCATTGTGCTGGTGGCCGGTGAGTTCGGTGATGGCAAGGCCTTGGGTGGCTGCGTGGGCGAAGGCTTTGCGATTGCCGAGAGGGGCATCGAGATAGGTGAGCCCATCGACCCCCCCGAGCATATTGGCCGCTTCAGCATTCTCGGTTCCCTGCCCTTTCGGGTCGGCCCGGTTGAGGAATACATAGGCGGCAAGTTCGGGATTCACGGAGCGCATTTCTTCGACGATCGTGGAGACTTTGTTGAGGGTCCATATATCGAAGCTGCGGGGAACGAAGGGAACAAGCAAAAGTTGGGAAACAGTCAAAGCAGCACGCTGGCTGGTCGTGTCGCGACCGCCAGTGTCTACTATGATGTGGTCGTATTTGGGAGTCAGTTCGATGATTTCGGTGCGGACGGCCTTGCCAGTGAGCTTGGTGCATGTATAGCGGGGAGCGTCCGGGTAGTCTTCCTTGCGGACCGCAGTGAAATCGGATGCGGTTTCTTGGTCGTCGGCGTCCACGAGCAAGACATCGGCATTCTGAGTTGCGGCAATGCAGGCGAGGTTTGTGGCAACGGTAGTTTTGCCGCTGCCCCCTTTGATGCCGCCTACAGTGAGAATCATGAGGTTACCACGTCGAAACAACGTTGGAGTAACATCAATTACAACGTTACTACAATGTGATTTCTATGTCAATGCTTGCTCATAGGGTGCACCATTGTGGACTAGCCTCACGATCCCGCCCTAGGCGAGAGGGAATCCTCTGAGCTTCTGGGACCTTCAGCGGCCAAACCGGCTGAATGGACCATCGATTTCCCCTAGAGTCATGGCCTTTAGCAAAAGCGGCTTCCTCCATGAACCGCCTTCCCCCGCTCCGGCAGGTAACTTCCAAGGGGAGCGCTCGCCAGCCAGCATGGCGCAGTTGTCAATCCGCGACAAGGCGCTCGAGGTGTTGTTGGCATGGCTGGTGGTCAAGCAGGCCGTCAAGAACAGCGGCCATCCTCAATGGCCCAACGCGCCCTGGCCCGATGACGAGGAAGCTATGAGATGTCCGGGAAACATGGGAGAATAGGCCATGCAGCGTAAACGAGACGGGCTGGTTCCCATTAGGGAAGTCCTCTCTGACTTGGGCGGACCGGTGAAGGCGACCCGAGACGCGTCACCCCAGGCGTTGCACCACTTCACCCAGGCCGATCAGGTGGACCAGCTGGTCGAGGCCAGTGAAGCGGACCCCGATCTGGGCTTCATGGCGCGGCTATTGGCGCTGTGCAGCTTACCCCGCACTAATCCCGGTGACCGGAAAGAGTACAAGCGCGTCAACGGCCCTTACACGCTGTACATGAACGCTACCGGCGGCAACAAGCTCCCATTTGGCAATCTACCCCGCCTGTTACTGGTGTGGGTGTGCACCGAAGCGGTGCGGACCCAAAGACGCGAGCTGATTCTGGGGCGTTCACTGGCCGAGTTCATGCGCAAGCTGAACGTCTTGAGTAGCGATAGCGGTGGATCATGGGGTATTCGCACTCGCTTGAAAAATCAGATGGACCGGCTCTTTAGCACCACGATTTCGTTGATCTACGAGGATGAGCAAGTCACAGCGAGGATGATTTCACCTATTACCAGCCTCACCGAGTTTTGGTGGGATCCGAGGCGACCCGGTGAGCGGGTGCTCTGGGAGAGCAAGATCGAGCTCGGTGAGAAGTTCTTCAACGAGATCATCCAACACCCAGTTCCGCTCGACGTGAACATCCTGAAGGCCATGAAGCGGTCATCTTTGGGCCTAGATCTCTACTTGTGGGCGGCCTACCGGACCTTCACGTTGACCCGTCCGCTACGGCTCTCCTGGACGAGCATCTACCGCCAACTCGGCGCGGACCCGGCCCAAGCGGCCGACAAGTTTACCGTACGTAACTTCCGCAAGGACTGTCTACGGGAGTTTGAGAAGATCAAGGTAGCCTGGCCGAATCTGAACTTCGAGACGGCCAAGGGGGTGTTGATCCTATCGCCCTCGCCGTCCGCGATCCCGGCAGAGCAGCGTGGGTTAGTTCACTAACCTCAAAACCTCTCAGCCACCGCAAGGATCGCCCATAATGGGCGCCGCGAGTGCTAGAGGGTTGCTAAACCAACGAAGGACGTTTTCCAGGAACTTCCTCCGGCGCAAAGCTATTCACAGATCGCTGTGCACCCAGCAAGTTTTCCACGCATAAACACCATCACGATGGCACACGGTACTCCGCATAAACACCATCACAGCACCCCGATCAGTCCGCATAAACACCATCACACTCATGTAGTTAAAACACAAGTAATACAACCACAAGTAGTAGAAACCACCGCCCTTGTGAAAATTCCTCGCAGCAGGGCAACTCCCCAAGCGGGTACGCTCCCGGCTTCGCCGAATCGCACCCGCAAAAAGCCTCCTGTTGAGGTGGGGCAGGCCTGCAATTTGATAGCCACTTCCGTGACATAGAGCAGCGGCCGCGCCCACACGGGGGAGCGCCTGACGGCGCTGGAGAAAAACCCGCTCCGAGGGTCTGCCATCAAGGCCTGGAGGGCAGGGCAGGGAAGCCCCCCACTAGGCCGACCAGCCAGCCGAACCGCGGCAGCTGTGCAATCAAGACAGCTTGACCTGGGGACTCGATCAGACCCGAGGAAGCAACGATCTGCGGCTGTTTCACCCAGCAGTTGCCCCCGCAAGAGATTGGCAACCTCTACAGCGTGCGGGATGCGCCGCCGCCTGATTCCGGCCGATGGCTGGTTCGAGTGGCGGCAGAACAGCCTCGCCAAGCAGCCTTGCTGCCTGACCCCGGCAGTCGGCGCCCCGCTGTCGTTCGCCGCCCTGTGTGAGTGCTGGAACCAAGGCGTCTCGACGCTGGAGAAGGCAACCAGGTCGAGGCCTCGACCGCTCGCAGGCCTTCGAGGCCCTCAAACCACGATCGCGATCTCGCCGGCGAAAAAATGACGCGCCAGAAGGCTACAGGAGGTGTTTTCAGATCGAGGGTGGACCGCCAGCACCCCTGCAATCGTGGCCTTGAGACGTCTTCCGGTTTACGGCCGGAGCGGTCCCTTGCGGCTCGATTTACCCCGCAGCGCTCAGAGCGCCTGACGCTGCCGGCATTACATCGCTGCGGCGCGCCAGGAGTGCCTGAATTTGAGAATCTCCCGGGCGGCATTCGTCAGCCGCCGCTTGGCGCCGGGCGTCAGCCGCATCTCGCCGCTCCACCAATGCGTGCCGCGGGTAACGATTTCGGTGATGTGCAGCTCTTCGCCCCGATGGATGATCGTGACTCCCCCGGCATGCTCGATCGCCTTGACACACTCCTGGCTCGATATCTCCGGTGGAAATGCCCACGGCGGCTGCGGGGTCACTTTCTCGGCAATGATCCTGCGCGCCTCCCTGGTGAGCGCCACCTGCTCGGCGCGCCCCAGCACGAGATCGCCGCACACCCAGTTCTTCCCCCTTGCCTCGACAGGCCGATCAATGACAACCTGGCTGCCCTGCACCTTCAGGGCAATCCCCGCCTGCCGTCGGCACCAGGCCCATTGCAGGGCCGTGCGGCAGGCGCTGATCGATATCTCCGCCATCGTCCCTTCCAGCTTAGTCATTTCGATGCCCGCTCGAGGACCTCGAGCCACGGTGCCGTCGAGGACTTCCCGCGTTGGGGGGTGACGGTGATGGGCGCGCCGAGCACTCAGAGGGCAGGGAAGACCCCCACGGGACCGGCAGCAAGGCCGCACGGCCCTGCCTGTAGCATCGAGGCGGTTTCAGCTGGCAACGGCAGCGGGCCTGAAGCAGCGACGACGTGCGGCCGGAGCGGTCCATTGCGCCACCATGGACGTCCGGATCGAACCCTTGCCGGCGTCGTGCGGATCCGGCCCGGGCAGAACCCTGCGAGGCCGCGGCGGGCGGTGTCGAGGTCTAGAATCAGAGCAGGGAGGCACCAGCTATGAAGATCACCTACCAGGAGTTCATCGAAGAGGACGGCGAGACCGTTTCGGTACCCGTCATTCCCTCCGACGCCACGGCGGATGAGATCGAGGCGATCGTATTGGAAGAGGGCGCCGCCGTCATGACCGACGAGCAGCAAGCCCTGCTCGACAAGCACATGAACGAGGGCGTCACCCCCGAAGGCGTCGCGCGGTGAAGCAGGCCTGCAGATCGATCCGCTTGAGCACTCAAGGCGAGCTGAAGCGGCCGCCCCGGAAGCGATGAGACTCTTGGTTTGCGCGGCCCTGCTCTGCGCCGGCATCGCCTCCGCCGAGACCTGGCGCGGCTTGAGAGTAGCGCCCGAGCATCGGTGCTCGCCCTACCGCGCCGGTGACTATTCCTATCCGCAATCGGTGGAGCCGCTGATCGTCTCCCAGATCGGCAAGGTCTACGGCCCTTATACCGGGCGCTGCTTCGCGTCTCGCAGCGAGACCGACATCGAGCACATGGTGGCCAGGTCGGAAGCGCATGACAGCGGGCTGTGCGGCGTTGATGCCGAGACCCGGCGGCGCTTCGCGCGGGATCTGCTCAATCTCACCCTGGCCGGCCCGGGAGTGAACCGCTATCAGAAACGAGCTCACGACGCGGCCGAGTGGCTCCCCCCGCAGAACAAGTGCTGGTTCGCCGCTCGCGTGGTCGAAGTGCGCCGCAAGTACGGGCTGACGATCGACCGGCGGGAGGCCGATGCGCTGGAGCGCGTGCTGTCGGCCTGTCCCTCGACGGAGATGGTCGTCGGGGAGTGCGCTCCGGCCGCCGAGCCTCCTGCGAGTCGGATCTCCGAATCTGAGGGCGACCCGCTCGAGCTCTACGACGACAACGGCAACGGGCGGATCACCTGCGCCGAAGCGCGGCGGCACGGGATCGCGCCCGTGCCGCGCAGCCACCCGGCCTACCGCTACATGCGCGACGGGGACGGTGACGGCGTGGTCTGCGAATAGCCGGTGGCTATCTTCATCCTCGATGCTGCCCGTGAGCGATCCACCGGCTTGCTACCATGCGCCGTGTCAGCCCGACGCCGAAGTGATCGACGAGGTGAAGTGGATCGCCCTGACGTTGTGAGAAAGGCTCCAGGCCGGCAGGCCATCAACCACTGGCCGGCCCAAGCTTGACTGTAAGATATTGCGGCTCTGTTTTAGAGTGTGAACAACCTTTATCCCACGCTATGCTCATCAACTGTCCCACTTGCAGGGCTAAGGTAGACGCCATTGAACTCGAGCAGACATCCGATGATTCCGAAAACGGATGGTGGCAATACACGTTTTTGAAGTGTCCCTCCTGTAAATGGCCGATGCTCGCGGAACAAGAAGGTACCCCGGACGGTCATAAAATGGTCTGGGACCCTCCACGGCGCGTTTGGCCTGAGCCGCCCAACATCTCCCGCATCATCCCTAGAGACATCCACTACTCACTTACCGAAGCAGCGCGTTGCTGGGAATGCGGCTGCTTCACAGCAAGCGTCGCAATGACAGGCCGAGCTTTGGAGGGGCTGGTCCGGCACTCTACCCAAAAGCAGTATCTCGGAGATGGGATCCCCGAACTTCACAATCAAGGAATTATCGACAAGCGGCTTCTCGATTGGGCCAACGCGTTGCGCCTCGACCGTAACTTCGCCGCTCATGCTACAGGCCAAACCTTCAGCGCGGACGATGCCGAGGACCTGCTAGCTTTTGCAACAGCCATCTGCGAGTACGTATTTGTCATTGACCATCGCTTCCAGGAATTCCAGAACCGGCGAGCACAGTCCAAGAAGGCAGACTGACCCCTAGCACCCCGGAATCGAAGCTGCTGGTCCGTTGCGGCAGAACTGACCGGCCCCGGATCGGCGGCGCGGATCCGGCCAGGTCACCCCCCCGACGAGTACTCAGCGCCAGAGCATCGAGCCGTGATTGCCAATGGTGCAGACGGCGATGCCAACGACAAGGCCCAGGAGGAATCAAGCCCCCTTCTTTCCCCAGGCGCTTGATACTTCCTCATGCACTCCGCTGCCCTCAAATCCCCTCGTACACGATGCCGTCGTCGACGTTAGTTTCGTACCAGACAACGGCGTCGTGAAACTTCATTAGCCGCTCGCCAAGATCCGCCGGCAACGACTGTGCGCGCAATCGCACTTCGGGGTCAACTTCCAATCGCAACAGCCATGCCGCGAAGAGATGCCAATACTTGCCCAATCTCCCACGGGGTGCCCTTTCCACCGCCTTCTCGACGATCTGTGAATAGATCGACGCCGCCTTCTTGGACAGCTCCGGTCCGGGCTCTCGCTCGATCACAATACATGCGAAATCCACACTTCGCTGAAATCGCATTCCAAAACTCCTCACGAATGATATATTAACCCCGCCCGTGCCTGGAGTGGGGACGCGCCCCACGACCGCGAAGCCGTCCAGAAGTTCGTTCAGCAGGACGACCAGTTTCTGGCTGGAGCTTTTGAAGAAAGACATGGCAAGCCTGCAGGACAGCCGACTCGATCACATGGATCTCCATTCGGAACTGAACAAGACGCTGCTGGCGATCGTACGAAGACGATGAGCACACGGATTCTGTCCCCCCGGCATCTTAAGAAAAGGAAGCTATGAGGAAAATACCCAACCAGGAGATTTACAGCTTTTTGAGCGAACCCAGGGTTCTGCGCCTGATGAGAGATGCATCGGACAGGGGTCGCCCCGCCGTCGAGCCGCTGGAAGACGACGTCGAAAGGAGGTTCGGTCCACTCACACCCCTTCGGGATTTCCACTCATTCAAGAAACGGTTCGGCCTTCAGGTCAGGTACGTGATGGAAGATCACGGTTACCGGCTCGCAGAGCGCAACGTATACGTTGGAGGCAAGGTTTTCAGCAGGGCCTCCCGCTACGAGAAGGTCTAGGCCCACCCGCTAAGCGTTCTTGTCGATAGGGAATGCGGTTTCGTGGGACTGCTAAACCGTTTTGCCTACACTTCACGGTGTGAAGCCATGGGTCCAATCGCCGGATATCCTTGGAAAACCCCCTGAACGGTCCCTTGCGGCACAAGTGACGCCCGGAATGTGCCCTTGCCGTCGCCGCTGGCGGTACCTGTCATTCCCCCACTAAAGTTTCCAGGACGTTTCGAGCAGGAAGGTGAGGTAGGCGCCCGCAGCAACTAGAATGGGACTCCCGGGCCTCTATCCCCGGAATCCATAGGAGGGGAAACATGACGAAGATCGCACGGCTTGGACTGACCCTGATGTTATTCGCGATTGCAGCGGTGGGCCAGGATTCCGGAGAGCCGGAGAAGTACCTGCTCCTGGCGACGAGCCGCACCGGCACGATGGAGAAAGAGTTGAACACGGCCGGAGCGCGCGGCTACCGCGTGGCCGGAGCACAGGGTGGACAGACGTCGTTCGGCGGCAAAGAGACTGTCGTCATCATGCAGTTGGACCCCGAAGGTCGACGGTTCCGCTACATTCTGCTGGCGACAAGACGGACCAGCACGATGCAGAAAGAGTTGAACGCGGTGTCACCGGAATATGATCTGGTCGCCATGACCGTGTTTCAGTCGACATTTGGTGGAAACGAGACCGTTGCGATCCTGGAAGACGAAGTCGGCAGCGACCACCAATAAGGGAATCAGAGCGACCCAAAGCACATGTCCAACGCGGCTGCAGGACCGATTCAGGTGTTGCTCAGGGTTTAACGCGCCCGTCGCGGACGAGGACGTGGTTGTCGGAGCGCTCGACGACCTCGAGGACCCAGCGCCGGAGCCGCGGACCGGATTTGGTCTCGACCTCGATCAGCTGACCGACGAGCTCGCGGGGCAGGGAAGCGGGGTCATCGTGGCGAGCGCCGAGGCCGCCCTGGGACAGATTACAGGCCCACCAGCCTCGGAGCGGAGGAGTCTCGGTGGTGTCGGAGGCTTCTTGAGGGTCTTGGGTTGACCCGGAGCGCTGGTCGGGTTTTTTACCGTCCCGGCCCGCGTGGGGGAAGTCGCGTTGGAAGGCATCGAGGACGGCGGCGCGGGCCCAACCGGAGACGTTGAGGTGGCGTTGTTGGCGTTCCTGGGCGAGGGCGTTGAAGACGTCCTGGGGGAGGCGCAGGGTGAGCACGGGGTTGCGGGGCATGGCGTAGCAGTATACAATACCAGTCCAAGCAGCAGGGTATGACCCGGAAGCTGTTACAAGCGGGGGGAACTACCTAAGTCATAGCCAGCCTAATCAATGTGATACATTGATGCTGTCGAGGGGGCGTCCCCGCCCCCTTCGATCCCCCGCCGCGGCTTTGGCAGCGCCGAACCGCACAGGGGCCGGCCCCTCGCCCCCCTCCTGCCCATGCCCTCCCGCAACCAACCCAAGCGCCGCGCCGTGCTCCACGTAAGGACTACCGAAGAGGAGGCCGAGAAGTGGCGCCGCAAGGCGCAGAGGGCCGGTCTGACGACGTCGGAACTACTGCGGCGGGCGATGCGGCGGACGCGCGTCTGGACGGCGGAGGCGGCGGACGAGCAGCGGGCGCTGATCCGGGAGGTAGCGAGAATCGGCGCCAACGTGAACCAGATCGCGCGCTGGGTGAACACCTACAAGGGCAACGCGGATACGGCGCGGGTGCTGGTCCAACTGGTCGCCCTGCAACGCGAACTGGCCGAGCTGCGCCGGAGCGGCGGTGCTGATTAAGTTCCTCAGCCACGGCACGGGCAGCGCCGCGGAAGCGGCCGAGTATCTGCTGCGGGAGGGCGACTACCTGGGCACGGAGCGGGAGGAGATCGAGGTGCTGCGGGGCGACCCGCACGAGGTGGCGGCGGTGGCCGACTCGCTGGAGTTCGAGCACCGGTACAAATCCGGGGTGATCGCCTGGGCGGAGGAGGACGAACCGACCAGGGCGCAGATCGAGCGGACGCTGGAGGAGTTCGAGAAGACGGCCTGGGCGGGGATGGAAGCGGACCAGTACGCCTGGTCGGCCGTGCTGCACCGCGAGAAGGGGGGCGGAGCGCACGTGCACGTGCTGGCGGCGAACTGCGAACTGGAGCACGGCCGTGCACACAACATCGCGGCGCCGGGCTGGCAGCGACTCTACGACCCGCTGCGGGACGCCCTGAACCACGAACACGGCTGGGCGCGTCCGGACGATCCGGAGCGCATCCGGCTGGTGCGGCCGCTGGGCCACGAGGCGCTGCGGGAAGCGGCCGAGCGCAGGGCAGGGAAGGAGCCGAAGAAAAGCGACCGGCGCGAGCTGGGCGAGTACCTGATCGAGCGGGCGGCGGCGGGGGAGGTGCGCAACCGCAAGGACGTGGTGGAGGCGCTCGAGAAGTTGGGGCTGGAGGTGACGCGGAAGGGCAAGGACTACGTCTCGGTGCAGGATGAGGCGAGCGGGAAACGGATGCGGCTGAAGGGAGGGATCTATGACGAAGGATTTGACGCCGAAAAGCTTGACCGAGCGGATCGCGGCGCAGAGGGCGGAGGAGGAGGCGATCCGGGCGAGCCACCAGAAGAAGCTGCTGCAGAAAATGAAGAGCGAATACGAGAGCGTGGAGAGCGAGTGCAAAAGCTGTGGGAGCAAGTTGCGAGCATCCGTGAGGGCCGAGGCCGAGCGCGCCAGAAGCGCTATCGAAGAAGACCTAAGAGCCCTGCGATCGGGTTTCGCAAGGAAACTGTTGTGGAGTCTGACGATCGGGGTGCTGTTGGTGGCCGGGGTGGCGCTGGGATTGGGGGGCCTGATCAGCTTCCTGAGTCAGGACATCCAGCAGAAGATCGAGACGCGGCGGGAACTCGCGGTGGAGATCGAGCAACAGCGGCAGACCGTCGAGCGGCTGCGCGAGACGACGTGGGGGGTGGTGCTGGTCGAGGACGAGCAGAGCAACAGGTTCGTGGTGCTGCCGGAGGGGACGCTCGAGGATCCGCCCAGGTACTTTGGAGGCGGCGATGTCATCAAGCTTTCGAGCGAGTGAGGGAAGTCTATGACGGAGTTGGAGAAGCGGCTGGAAGAGGCGCTGCGGGCCTTGGTCGAGCAGTACGAAGCGGAACAGAAGCAGCTGGGCGGGCAGGTCGAGAGCTTGCGGAGGTCGGTCGAGGAGTTGCAGAAGCAGCTCGACAGCTTCAGCAACTCCATGGAGGAATTAGGGGAGGATTACAAGGCGCTCGCGGCGGACTACAAGCGGGTCGCGGACGCCTTGAGCAAGGCCTAGTGCAGCAGCTTCCCAAGTTGCAGAAGGTCGCCCGTGCAATCGGGGCCGACAGCCAGAGTCAATCGACGAGCGGCGGTGGAGGCCGAGTCAGGTATCCCGAAGACGATGACGAAGAGGAAAGGAGAAGGAAGAGGGAGATCGTCACTTATGAGCGTTAATCCGTGTGCTTGGACATCGACGACGGCGATTCACCTGCATAGCGTAGTTTTTCGCCCCCTCCCGCAAATAACCCGATGCGGATGCTGTACTGGCCTTTGTGGTCACCCTTGAGCTCTTCAAAACGGTTGCCGTGCAAAGCGGCAAGGCCCTGAAGAGCGGCTGCCGCTCGTGGACGGAAAGTGATTCATGATCGTTTGGTTGCAAACGGATCGCGCGTCCGAAGCTCCGGAAACAGCGAAAAATCACGATCGCACGTGAGCAAGGCCTCGGCGCCGTGCGCAACGCATAGCGCGGCGACCCGGGCATCGTGGACCACAGCTCCGTGCACCCGCGGTCGCCGAATGAATCCGCTCAGTAAGTCGAGGAAGTCATCGGTCTCGCCCAGCAGACGATTCGAGGGTGACGATGTCCACGCATCAAGCTGACGCCAAGCCAGTTCGACCGTCGTTACCCTGTCCTTCCAGATGCGACGGTTGGTCACCACGCTGAGGAACTCGTAGCAGCACGGCCAGGGAATCGCCCACGCGTCGTCCCCTTCCGCAAGTCGTCGCATGATGGTGCGGGCGGGACTGTGTGTGCGGGATTCCCGGCGATGTGCGTAAACGAGCAGATTTGTATCTACTGCGATCATGGTGTTCCCGGGGCGCCGTAGATGGTCTCGCGCAGATCCTGCCACGAGAACGCCTCAAGCGGGTCGGGAGCATTCGGGTCGCCAGCGCTCATGTCCGCCAACCGGTACCGGGGACTGGTCGTTGGCGTCGACAGCACTAGGCGGAGCCCTTCCTCAACCACGGCACGCAATGGGCGACCGTTCCGCTTGGCATGCCGCTTGGCGCGCACGAGAAGCTCGTCATGTATCTCGATAGTCGTCTTCACCCCAACCAGACTACCCAGCAAAGATGATAAGGGCAAGCCATCTCTCACCAAAGAACCTTGCCGGCGTCAACAAAAGCCGTGATGCCGTGGTCCGACCGATCGCCTGGAGCCCGACGCCTGCCGCTGTGCTGCGAGTCGGTGATAGGCTTCGCCGAGCGCCGTGTCGTGATCTCATTACCCCTCATGGGGATCGGAAACATCCGCGGCGTCTCGAACCACGCCCTCGCGATCTGCTCATTACCCCTCATGGGGATCGGAAACGACCGGCCGCGTTCCCAACGAGTTCTACATCGCGGACCCCTCATTACCCCTCATGGGGATCGGAAACGCAGAGAGCCGGGTGCCTTTGCAGTTATACGCAAAACTCATTACCCCTCATGGGGATCGGAAACTTCACGCTCCACTCGTTCTCGTCGGCGAGCATCGCCTCATTACCCCTCATGGGGATCGGAAACTGCCCGCGCCGATGCCCTCAGGCTTCGCCTCGACGTTCTCATTACCCCTCATGGGGATCGGAAACTTGACGTTGCCCATCAGCACGCGGACCAGGTCCGGCGTCTCATTACCCCTCATGGGGATCGGAAACTCTACGGGCTGTACGGCAAGATCACCGGGCGCGCCGGCTCATTACCCCTCATGGGGATCGGAAACTGGAACGGCTGGAGATAGTCCAGCGCCCAATAGCGTGCTCATTACCCCTCATGGGGATCGGAAACCCGGACGGTGACATCGTCTCATTACCCCTCATGGGGATCGGAAACATGGCCGTCTCCTTCTGACGGCTCCCCCGTCCACTCCCTCATTACCCCTCATGGGGATCGGAAACGAACCAGGGGACGGCTACGCGGACTATTTGTGAGGAGCTCATTACCCCTCATGGGGATCGGAAACTCCGGTCCGGTGATGTTGGCCATACCTAGTAGTGCTCCTCATTACCCCTCATGGGGATCGGAAACGCGCCAGCGAGAGCCGCGTTCGCCGAGGCCACGATACTCATTACCCCTCATGGGGATCGGAAACGAATTCGTTCCCACCGCCGACTACGGCGTCACCGAAATCCTCATTACCCCTCATGGGGATCGGAAACGGTCAAGCCCTTTCGTTTTCCTGATTCAAACGGCTTGTGAAATATGAAAAAAGTTTGCAGATACCCCCATAATTTGCGCTTGGCTGCCGGGGCAAGGACGGTTTTCCGCCCAGGCACACCGCATCCTGTCATAGAACGGCCCAGTTCTTTCCGTGCCACTGGTCTTCCTCCTGACGCATCTGCCCACCGAGCTCACTCTTGCCGAGCCTCTGTACTGTGACGTTGCGGCGATTTCGGGAAACGAGTTTCAGCAACCGGTCGTTCGGGCCGATCTTTTTCGAAATCTCGGACACGAGCTTGATGAGTTCGGATTCCGGAAGGTCGCCCATAAATACCGACGCCTGTTCGTGCACGAGATACTCTTTGAGCAACTTCTTGTACACCTCTGTCCGCTTTGCCGGCACGTCATAACAGATCATCACGAACATCAGTCAGCCCCTCCAGATGAACGGTTTGAACTGACCGATGCCCAGCGCTTCTCGTTCCAGGGACAGACATTGCCGGTGAATCGCTTGGCGGAAGGTCAGTTTTCCACTTCGTTCCTCGATTCGCGACCAGAAACGCTCCGTCGCCTTGATCCTCCCCTTCTCGCTGAGAAGACACACTCCCGGTGTCCTGTTGAACCAGGATGCGTCGAGTTGACCACGCCGAAACACAGACAGCAGGAGCGCGTCCGACAGCACCGGCCGGAAAGTCTCCGCCATGTCGATCGAGAGAGACCGCCGCCCCGTTCCCGGCGCATGGAGAAACGAGACACTTCGGTCGAGGTGGGTCTTGGCAAGCTCGTTCGAGCACGCCGAGTAGAGCAGCGTGTTCAAGAAAGACATCAGACAGTTGACGGGGTCCGGCGGCGGGCGCCGAACGCGGCGCTCCAGCTTTGCGCCCGGTGAGATCCATCCGAAGGCGTAGTGCAGAGAAGCCCGCGCCTGTCCTTCTGCGCCCATAAGGGCTTCGATACTCGCTGCTCCATCGATAACGTCGAGCGTACTCTCCAGGCCGCCCAGCGACGGGTCGAGGCCGGCTGTACCGTTACGGCGGTAGCGCTGTAGCAATCCGTGCATCGACTTTACTTGTGCGCTGACGATTACCCTGGCAATCCTCAGGCGAGAAGACTCGTTCAAGAACAACGCGGCTTGCCCGATGCGGACCCGGCCGGAGGGGGTTTCGTCCTCCGGCTCAAAAGCGCCGAGGAAGCCGCCGCCGCCATCGAGAACCGTGAAGCGTATTCCCCTTCGCCCCATGTCCTTGAGTAGACGAATGGAAATAGAGCCGTCTCCCATGCAAAGGACGTGTTTGACGCCGTTCAACGGGATGGATCTGCGACCCGTTGCGGAAGTCACGACGAGCGCGTTTTCGTGGCGGTTCAGGCGAGCATCGCGAGGGATGATGACAACGTCCATGTCACTCCTCGTCCCAACAAAGCGTGTTGCAGCTACAGGCGTTGCAGAGGGGGATACGGCGGGCCGGGGGAGGTGGACCATCCTTCAGTTCACGGCTGTCCCGCGCGTCCCGAATGAGCTGGTCGAGCACTTCTTCCGTTAATTCGCAGTTCGTGTTCTTACGCGACCCGTACACTTGAACCTCAGCCCGCCAAAGTTCGCCGGTCGCTCCCGTCATGAAAGCGGCGTAGAACAAAGCTTGCCGGGAGACTGCATCACGCGCGCCGCCACCTCCTTTCCTCTCGATCACGATCCGCCGCTTGAAATCGATGGCGTCAGGAGCGATGCCAAGACCCCTTGGCGCGTTGTCTGGTCGCTTCTCCGTCTGATGAATGGCAAGCCCCCTGCGAACCCGAGCATCTCGTACGGCATGGGTGGCTCCCATGAGATGGAGCCAAGCACGCCGGCGGCACAGAGCGACATGCTGAAAGTAGAGTCCGTGAAGGTTGAATTCCTCGATCAGTTCACGCAAAAAGCGCGCTTTCTGCAAGATCTTCATAGTCTTCATCCAGGGGCGGCCTGCCGAGACACTCGACAAGGGCAGTGGAAGCTCCCATCACCTTCTTTCGAGGGTCACCGCGGCTATTCCCCTGAGCCGGGATGAAGCGGGCAAATCGATGCCGCCACTCTTCGATCAAGCGCTTGCTGAGCTGTTCGCTTCCCTTCTCCCTTTCCCGGATCGAAAGCGTGAAGCTCCCTTCACCAATAGGCGAAGGAACGTACAACGTCATCCGCTGGATACCCGGCTTGCCGGGAAAAACCTTGATTTCCTCGTCGAGCGTGTGCGAGACAAGCCTGATAACCCGCTGGTTCTCTTCATGCGAAGCAATATGGCGACTGAGAATGTCTGTCGCGCGCCGCAGGAAAGACTCGCTGGCCGTATGGCGGGCGCCGTCTGGGTCAACAACTTCAATCGTCGCCCCGATGTCGCGATAAACAAGGGCGCTTGTAAGCAGGGCATGCACCCAACACCTGTGGGGCTGGGATTTTCGTGGCAGACAGTCGTTCACAACCTCGACAGACAATATCTCGCCGATCTTGGCTTCGACGAACTTGACGACGTTGGGCGAAATCGCGCGCAAGCGCGCGTTCGCTTGCTTGTGAACCTTCATTCTTGTCCGCCGGATCGCCACGATGAACAGCGCCGCCCAGAATGCCCCCCGCCACGAGGCGCGGCGATAGAACGACATGTTGCTTCTCGCCACCGTGAAGTCCGTCTGCATCTCCTTTCGGGTCGGCTCAAGACGTCGCCGCACGTCACGCAGGATCTCGTCCGTAAAGACCCGGACATCCAGCTCTTCGCGATTCTCGATGACGCCGGCGATCGTCCGAGTCCAGGCGTAGCGATTTCGTCGGTCTTCTGAAAGCGAGACGATGACTTTCCCGTTCTCCGCGCCGCGCGAGACCCGACCGACTCGCTGTACGAAGCTCGCGAGCCCGAAACCGGGATCCGTGAACATGAGCGTGCTGCGGAAGGTGACGCCGATCTCGACGGACGAGGTGCACAACAGCACGTCGTATTCGAGAGGGTCCGCATATCGCCGTCCGTAGCGAGGCTCGTCCGGCTTCCGTTTCGAGTCGTCGATCGAGTTGATCTTGAGAACTCTGGCGTCCTGGAGGCCGGCTTCCATCAAGACCCTCCGTATCTCCGACTCCTCTTTCTCGAGCCGCCGCAAGGAATCGTAGACGACGATGACGGTGCGGTTGCCTTTGATCGCCGCTCGCACGGCGTCGATGTTCAAAGCGAACGACTCAGCCAGAGAGCTTTCACATAGAGAAAGCGTTACGTTTCCATGAATAGGTCGATGTCCCGGTGGGTGACCATCGACGACCTCCTCGGCAATCTTCTCAACGTCTCCCGCTCCGACACCCAGCCGTTCCAGAACTCTGGTCACATCAATCGGCGTCGCTGACAGGAGCGAGACCTTTCCGCGCCTCTCCTTCAGGGCCAAGAACGAGAACAGGCAAGCCAGTCCGAACGACCGGTCATCGATAGTATGGAACTCGTCGAAGACGACATGATCGAAGCGGCGCAGGTAGAAAAAGGGGTTCACCACGCTCGCTCCCGTGATTCGGATACCGGACATCATCGTGACCACCACCTCCGGAATCGCAAAGATGACCCGCCCACCCAAATGCGACCCGGCGTTCAGCAATTGCCCGGCTCGCGCAGCCGAGAGGCCCTCTTGTGCGTCTCTTTCCTGGTTGCCTGACCACTCGACGATCCGTGTATTGATCCAGTTCTCGATCAGGTCCTTTCGCCATCGTTGAGCAAGAAGCTGCTCGCGCGCTTGCGAACGGGCGGCTTCGATCAGGTTCTGTAACAGCCGCTTGGTGGGAACGATGAAGAGCACGTGCGCGTCCTGGTCCAGAACAGCGCGCATGAAGGCGTAGGACTTGCCGCAGCCGGTCGGCGCCGACACCAGCCGCACGAACTTGTCGGAGCGAAGCAGGCGTTCCTGCATCTCCGAAAGGCCGCTCGGCAAGAGCGGCACCGAATGTGCTCGGATGATCATCCGGCTTCCTGTTACGACCAGTTCGCGGTAAGCCGGAGCGCCTCTTCGGGTTCAAGTGGTCGGCTGGGCTGAATGTTATGGAGGCGGTACGGTCCTGCGGCCAGATCGATGTCCGGATCGAACAGCCGCGCCGTGTGCAGGTTAAGGAAGATGTCGCGCTGCGCCGCGCAACGTTCAAGCAGTCCGACACCGGTACGGCCGATTCCGAGCCTGACAACAAGCCGGTCGAGCCGTTCGCCATAAGCTTCCTGCGCGATGCGAAGCGGGTCCGCGTGCAGGAAGCAGCCGTGGAAGACCGATCCTGCGGCAACCTCCTGGATGTGGTAGTAGTCCTTGATGTTGCCGCTCTTGCGGGCGCTTTCGACGCTCGCCGGCATGCCACACTCCACATCCAGGTTGAGGCGGCGCGTCAACGGCCGATTCAGCCGGTTGTCATGCCCCGTGAATAAAGACGTCTTGAACGGCAAGGCGCCCAGATGACCGCGATAGTCAGGTTCGGCCGGAAGGCACGGCGAACGTGCCGCCATTCCGAGAGCGGTTGCTGTCGCAAACGCCATCGCCGTATCGGTCACGACGTCGTTGAGGGTCGCGGTACCCGAGGGGACAGCGAGTCCATGCCACGACCAGGGGGCCAAAGCGGTCAGTTTGAATCTGAAAATCCCTGCTGGCATGATCAGGTTTTCGTGGGCGTGAAGTGTTTTTCAAACAAGTCAGCGACTTTAAGTGAGGCTTCCTCGTAGCGTTTCCGCAGCTCCGGGTCGTCATCCTCGAATGCCTCAAGGAGGCGCCTTTGGTAGGCTGCCGCTTCGTCCGTATCGGCGCGGGCCGCATAGTGTCCAGACATCGCTTTCACGACAGCGGCTCCGAGTTCTTCAACCGAATTGGTTTCCGGGAGTGATCGCAACAACTCGTAGGGCGAGGAGACCGGCGCCTCCAGGCGCGCGGCGAAGATCCCTGCGATGTGGCTGCGCACGTTGACACCCGTAACGGAGGTCTGTCCACCGTAGGAGCCGGCAAGGCCGAGACTCAGCAGCAGGTGATCTAAGCCGATCGGCGGGAGCTGGCGTCCATTGCTGGTGAGGATCTGTACCAGGAGGGTGCCCGGCAGGATGTAGTGGCGGGTGAATAGATTCTCGGTATTCTTCTTCCCTTCAGCGTCCCATAGTGTTCCGGTCTCGTCGCCGCGGTGGTGGAAACTCTCTCCCACGCCGTCGCGGTACGGCACCGTGCTCAGTGCGTCCGAGTATTGCACTGCGGCCTTGACCGGTAGGACACGCGTGCCCCACATGGCGGAGTCTCCGAACACCAACGTGTTCAGGTCGAACGCCTTGCCGACCGGCATGCGATCGCCAACTGCGGTGCGGTTCTGCGGCATGCGGCCGCCTATATTCCACGCACGCAACACCAGCAGCCCACGCCCCCGCTCGCCGAACTTGAATTTGCTCGGCGTGGCCCGCACCCGGCGCACACCGTTGAGATCCTCGATGTCAGTGATCTCCTCTTCAGCATTGCGGAATACCGTGGGGGCCACGATCTCGCGGATCACAACGATGGCTACGTGACCCGCGTTGCGTCGCGACGGCATCAGGTAGGTGTCCTTGCCGTTAGCCGCGACCACCTTCTCGACGAGTTCGCCGTCGTTGAGGTACTGCATGAAATTTTCGATCATTGCTGTCTCCTTGTTGCTCTCGTTGGCCAGTTCAGGCTTCCGGGGTTTCATCATCGATGGGGGCGCCGTTCTCCGCTTCGGAGATCCCGCGCTCACGGTAGGCTTCCAGCAATGCAAAGCGGTAGATCGCCGCGGCCCGGCGCTGCTCCTGCGAGGTGGGCTCCTTTGACCGGAAGACCCTCTTCCAAACCGCCTCCGCAAAGTGGGTCGCAAAATCGATGCAGGCCTGGTCGAGCCGTTGGTTATCACGATGCTTACGGGCTGCGGCGTCCTGCTTACGCGTGAGTTCTTCTTCGAGCGTGCCGGCAAGTCCCAGAATCAGGGCGGTCTGATCCGAGGAAGTCGCATAGTGCGCGCTCGGGTAGAAGTCCATGGCGGTCTTCCAGCAGAGAAGCTGCTTGTTCGCTGAATCCCGGACGCTGCGGCGCTTCTGGATTCGGGTCGCGAGCCACGCCAGCCGGATCAGGGGTTCCTGATTGTCCTTCAGATTCACTGGTTCACCTCCGGTGTTCTTGATGAGTTCGAGCGCCTTTTTGCGCGTGCTGTTTTCGATCAGCAACCACGCCGCATGGTCTTTGCCGCCACTGCCTCGCCGGTCGACCGCCAGCGCCCAGGCGACACAGAGCACACCGAGCTTGACCTGTAGATGGGGATCGGCTAGCTGTTTAGCCCACTTGATTCCGAGCCCCTTCGCATCTGCCAGCTTCGCGAAGAGCTCCAGGTTGGAGAGCGCCTCGGGAATCTGTTCGATGCGCAGAGACTTTCCGCCGAGAAGTTTCTCCAACCACATGGGCAGGGCATCGAAATAGAAGATTGCCGGATGCCTCCGCGGCGCTCCGCGGAAAACATGGATCGGACGACCGAGGCGTCTTGCCGCCTTCAGCGCCCGGTGTAGGAAAGCGACGAGATCGGCGTCTTGGTTCGGCAGCTTTTCCAGCCGCGCCACGCGAATGCGTCGCGTCTGACAATCGAGCCCCTTGTAAACGGCCCCCTTCTTGATCTCCAACCGATTGAGGTCGTGCAGGCCCATGGACTCTTCGTTATTTTCGCGTTCGAAAGCCAGCCCGCCGAACAGCCCTAACGTCGCCGGCGAGGAGACGAGCGGCGGTAGCTCGCCGCTTCCCCTGAAGTCGTCCTGCGCATTCTGCCGCAACTGCAACTCGGCGAGGCAGACTGGGCATAGATGCGTATCGCCTGAAGGCGATGTCAAGTGGTCGTTGCGTCCGTCGCGGCCGGAAAACGCCGAAGCCTTGATGCCATGCGCCCGGGACGCAGTGTTGATGCGCCGCGAAGCACCGACCGGTTCGTTACACAGAATGCAGCGCTTCGAAGGTTTTCCGTCATCGAACGGCAGTGCCGGGCGTCCCGACAGGTATGCGGAGAAGCGCTCGCGCAGCGCATTCACGATATCGCTTGAAACATCATTGATTTGATGTGAGAGACCGGTGCGGCCATTGGCGCCTTCGATCCAGAGCCCGACGAGACCGTCTCGGCCGAGAATCGCGTCCAACATCTCCTGCGCGCTGTCACGGTCCTCCTCGGCGAGACGCCAAACCTCTCCGATCGTCCACAGCGCTTGCAATACTCGGCGCGTACGCGCGTCATTCTCAGGAACTGCCGCGACGACAGGCGGAGGCTGCTTGCCCTCAACCCGCAAGAGGTCCACCAGCTCCCGCTCGCGGCAACCCGCATCCGGCGCTGCCGTCTTGCCAGAGGCGTCTTTGTGGTTGAGGGCGATCGTGAGGAAGGCGAGGGCGTGCGCCGGCTCCATGTCCAGGTCTCCGGCGTCGCCTCCTGGGTAATCGAGTGCTGGCTTCGCAGTCGCTCCGGGGGCGTTATCGTCGAACGAACTCCAACTTGTCGTCATGCCGGCAGCGGCGAACAGGGCATTGACGGCCTCGTGGTTCGTTCGGGCGAACGCTCTGGGCAGGGCGAGGAGATTAGCGTACGGACGCCCCTGCCAATTGCCTCTGGGGTCCATCACGCCTCGACACGCTTCCCATGACGCAGCGCCCCCGACGAACTCGCACGCCAAGCGGTTGTTGACCGCGAAACGCAAGCCGTAGGGAAGATCATCCAGGAAGCCCGCGAGCGCCTTTTTCTTCACGCTTCCCGCGTGTTCCCTCGGGATTACGCACAGCAGCCGCCCGTCGTGAACGATCTCGATCAGGGGAAGGCGGCCGGCGAGAGTCTTGCAGGCCCGGGAGAGAGCCCGCTGGAAGCGGTCCAGCAGGAAGACTCGCAGGTGGTCGTGGATCTCTACTTTCTGCCATTGCTTCAACTCAGGGTTTTGAAGCGCAGGCCAGCGCTCGAGCAGAGAGAGAACACCATCGACGCCCTTACCTTCGTCACTGCCGGTGAACCTCCCCTCAAGCTTGTCGGCCAACTCGACGTACTGGCAACCGGCAGCGATTCTTCGGTCGTAGTCAGGAGCCGCGGGACTCCGAGCCGCTTGGGTGCCTTCTACCTCCTCGATGTAGTTGAGCATCGCGGCGGGGGAAATCCGGATTCGTCGATTACGGAGGAATTCGTCGATGCCGTAGCGGCGCATCCGTTCGGCCACGTCAGCGACGTCGATCCGCTCGCCTCGCTTCAGGCCGAGGTCCTTGTCGACATCGTGCAGGAAGGCGATGCAGACGACCGCACAGGCCTGCCGCTCGATCTTTGCGAGATCGACCTCGCCGGACCAGGAGCCGGGAATGTCGGCCAGGCGAAACATGAGCGCCCCGCGAGCGACGGAGAGAAGATGATCGAGCAGGCTGATGTTGTCGCTGCGTTCCCAGCGTTGCGCCTGCGCCGGATCGGGACCCCAGCCTCCCTTCCCACTGATCGTCACCAGCCGCACGGGCCTGCCGTCGATCTTCGTGCCGGTGATCTTCCCCTTGGGATCGGTGCGGTCTTTGTTGACTCTTCCAAGAACACACTCGTCCAGGAAAGAACCGTAGACTTCGACAGCCATCCCGTGGGCGACATCCGGCGCCAGGGTGCTCATGTTCGCGCCCCTGCATATCCGATGCAGCCGAAGCCGTAGCGGTTCTTTTCGCCAATCCCAAGAGACCAAGCGGAACTCAGGTCTTGAAGCCGGCCGGTGATGACCATTGGGGACATCATTCCGATGACAAACGCAGGCTTTCCCCGGGCGACTTTCCGAATGCGGACCAGAGTCGAATGCTTCGGATTGGCTCGCAGATACAGCCTGTCAGGCGTGATCTTCAGCGTCACCTCACGTCCGGTCAGGCGTGACAGGCGGAAGTTGACGGCCTCCTCCAGATCAGGCCCGGCCTTTGTGAGATCATCGTGCCAACGACCCGTCTGGCCGCGCACCGAAAGGGCGAGTGGCGAGAGCATGAGGACCGGCAGTGCGGCAACACCTTCGGATTCGTAGATGATCGGAATCTCATCAATGGCCTTGTCCCAGGTCGAAAGGTTCACATCGTCGCCATTCGTCGACTTTTTATGAATGGCTTCCGGCAGCAAGCGACCCAGGATCGACTCTAGCGGTCCGCCTTCCGCGCCAACCACCAACGACTTCATGGTGAAGCCGCTCGGCGTGGCTGTACCCACTGCTCCAAAGGACCAGTTGGCGGCGTCACGTCCGACCACGTCGGTCCTGAGAGCACCACCGGTTGTCCAAGCATTGACGATCGCAGCATGCATGGTATCCAGGTACCGCAACTTCACAGATTCGCCTTGAGGTGCTGTCAGCCGAACTCGCATGGTTGTCCGCTTCCTATTCTCAACCTTATGTTGATCATTGGACACTGTCAACTTGCAATATTTGCAGCTATCTCATAGCTTCTTATAGAAGTGACTGTAGGCCGGGCCATTGCTCGCCGCTTCGCCGAGACGATGCTCTTCTGGCGAGGCCACCTCAAGGCTCAGGAGGTCCAGGACTTTCTGGGCGTCTCCGAGCGCACGGCGCGAGGATTGATTGCGGATTGGCGGGACGCCGGAATCCTGCCCCGTTATCGGCATAGCTCCGCGAGGCGCCTCGTCCCGGAAGATGAATTTGATCCTGGTCCACCCGTGACCGATCTGAACGTCGCATTCTCGCTACTCATCGTTGCCGACCTTTTTCCAGGCAACCCATTCTCCTCAACCACCCTGCCCAATAGCGGGCATGATCTATCGATCTCCGCGCCGGTTGCATCGGAACGAACACGGGAGGTCCTCGCCGCGTGCCTTGACCGTCAAGCTGTCAGGTTGATCTATGCCTCAAAGACGGGGAGTCAGGAGTTCGTATTCCACCCGTCCGCCTTGATCCGCTCTCGGGGGCGCTATCACCTGCGTGGCTATAGGGCAGATGGACATGACGCCTTGGGCAATCGACTGAAGGACCGCTACGTCGATGTAGTTCCTGCCCGCGCCATCGAATCCTGGCGGGCAGAGGAAACACCTTTCATCGGATTGCAAAACGACAGCGATTGGCACACATTCGAGGAACGGCAGTTTGTTCTTTCGAATGACCTATCTGAAAAGGAAAGACGATGCTATGAGCATGAGTTCAACATCGTCGATCACGACCACCTGAAGGTCAAAAAGCCGCGTGCGCTAATGCCCTACGTGCTGCAGGAGTTGTCGGAGCGCCGATGTTGGCGCCACGACGGCACCTCGGTGCCGATCTGGGAGGCCGTGGATTTCGTGCCGACAAAGAGTCGTGCGGAGTAGGTTTGCTTTTGATCTATCAGCGTCAAAACGAATAATACACTCGGTTTTCATCGCGTGGACGAAGGAGACGTACAGGAGCGGGATCTCGCCGCTAGGTATCGCGCTTGGTCGCTGGCGTGGAAATTCGTGTACCCCTTTGTCGGTAAGATCCTCAACGCGATCTCAGGGGGCTACGAACGGGAAGCGGCGCATGAGGACGTGCGTCTCCGGGTGAGGCAGCGTCTCCATCATTGAGCGCGCCGGAGACGCGCTGGATGGTGGTCGGCGCTCGAGTCAACCGCCGATCTCGCGCAACTGTCCCGGCGGCAACGACGCCAGAGTGTCCAGAATGCCGCTCACAAGCGGCCGTAGATGAACCATGCGGTTCGACGCCGCGCGAATGACCACGACGCGCAACCCCAGGGCGCTCAGATTCTGCTGGTGCTGAAGGCCTCTATCCATGCTCAGCAGGACATCGAAACGCCCCTGAGCACGCCGCAGTAACTCACCGTTCGTCGTCCCGGACCAGCCCGCGGCCTGCACCGTGCTGACCTCGTGTCCCGTCAGTTCGGCGGCTAGAGTGCGCGGCAGATTTTCGTCAAGCAGAACGCGCACGGGCCAGAACGGAGTCGCGAGCCAGATCCAGCGCGGCAAGTGCCTGCTGCTTGGAAACCGACGGGAACTGATCGAGGAACTGGTCGAGTGTCTCTCCCCCTTCCAGGTAGTCGAACAGCGCCTGTACCGGTACCCGCGTACCGCGGAAAACCGGCATGCCGCCCGAGATTTCCGGGTCGCTGTGGACGACCGAAAGCACATCGGTCATGCGACCATCATACGCCATGGATCCGCCCTTCGCGCCCAGTGGGTTTTTCTCCCGCGACTGGGGCGAGGAGCGGTGTGGGCCGGCCAATGCAGAAAGGATCCTTCTATTCGCATCAGCTACATCCATGCATCCACAGTTGAGAAAAAGTCCCTGCACTCCAGATCCGCGCCCGGAACCAATCGGGACAGGGGATGTAGACGAGCAAGGATCGCGTGGTGCCCCAGTTCCAGAGCACCAGATTGATATCATCAACCCCGGTTTCGGCGACGAAGCTGCGCGGATTGTCTTGAACGTCCCAGGTGCGATGGCCACCCTTTACGCCTTTCCCTCTCCCCCCTCTCATCCCACGATCCCCAACCGATCACAAGGCGCATCGTGGAGGTTCTGCTTGAGGCCCAGGTAGCGCTCGGTGGTCTGTATGGAGGCATGCCCCAGGGAGATCTGGATCTGCTCGAGCGGCGCGCGGCCCTGGTGGGCGAGCTTGGCGAAGGTTCTCCGCAGGTCGTGGGGGGATCTTTCCCAGCTTGGCGCTGAGCCCGTCGGCGATGGCAGAATGCTAACTCATTGCCAGACGCTACTGGCTCTTGCTCATCACTAGCTTTCCTCGCCGATCGACGATGTTCACGGCCACCGGCAGCCCCGTTCCTTCATGGGCCGCCCACAGCTCCAGGATCACGTTCAGGTTCTTTTCCCGGTCCGCTCGCGGCGCTTCCAGCCAGCCGTCGTGCGCCGTCAGCCGGATGATGCTGTCTCCCATGTCCTCGATCTTCGTGAAGAATGGGAAGCTCGCCGTGCGACGCGCCTGTTCGTTCAACTTCGCCATGTCTTTGCGGAAGGCCTCAAAATTAGGACTGCCCTTCGCGGGTTTCGCTGCGGTACTACCGCGCAGCACCGTATCGACCAGCGATTCGTGAATCCAGCCGTCCAGCCCCCCGCTCTGAGAAACCCCAACATGCACCCATTCCCCGCGACGCGCGAACTCCACGAGATGGTGTCCCCTCGCCAGCTTCACAACAACGTCGTGATCCTTACCCGGCCCGCTACGGACGTTGACAGCCGCTCCCTGCGTGTAAGGGTACCGACCAGATTCGTGTTGAAATACACGCTAAGGGTCGCGCATCTTGAGCTTGGCGGGATCAATCTTGCTCTCGCCGTAGAGGATGACGTTCTTCCTTCTGCCGAGCACACGCACGAAGGCGACCTGGTAGGCGAAACCCAACCGATTGAGGCGGCCCCGTCGCAGGGCGCTCTCGCGTCGGGCGGCTTCGAGAAAGCTGGCATCGCGAATCAGACG
The DNA here is from genome assembly GCA_964461235.1 of uncultured Bryobacterales bacterium. GTDB lineage: Bacteria > Acidobacteriota > Terriglobia > Bryobacterales > UBA6623 > VXMF01. Next base: position 30,605 of record CAYWUV010000069.1, read on the forward strand.
GGGGCGAGAGACATCGGGGTCGGAGACCGGCATGGTTCTGTCAGGAACAAACGTCCGTTCTGATCGAACAGTTTAGTAGCGTGGAATGTGACGCATTCCATGTTTCGTATGTGTCAGATAAAATACCAGAAGCCACGTTCCATAGTCAGGCCGTGAAAACCGTTGCCTATTTGAGAGTCTCGACCGCGCAGCAGGACGTGCGCAGCCAGCGCCTCGCCATCCTCGAATACGCACGCAAACACGACTTCCCCATCGACGATTTCATCGAGGCAACCGCCTCTGGACAGGCTTCCGAAAAGCGCCGCCGGCTCGACGAGCTGATGAACGTCCTCCAACGCGGCGACCGTTTGGTCGTCAGCGAACTCTCCCGGCTCGGTCGGTCACTGGGTCAGATCGTCGCCATCCTCGACGCCCTCGCCAAGGCAGGCGTCGCCTTCGTGGCGATGAAGGAGAATATCCGCGTCGAGGGCCAGCGCGACATCCAGACCAAAGTCATGACCACCCTGTTCGCGCTGTTCGCCGAGGTCGAGCGCGACCTGATCTCCGAGCGCACCCGCGAGGGCCTCGCCAAGGCCAGATCCTCGGGCCGCAAGCTCGGGCGCCCGAAAGGCTCGTTGGGCGTCTCACGGCTCAACGGCAAGGAGGACGACATCCGGCGCTTCCTCGATCTGGGCGTTTCCAAAACCGCCATCGCCAAGCTCACCGGCGTCTCCCGTACGACCCTCTACAGCTTCATGAGGACCCGTGGGCTCAAGCCGAGCCCTTAGCGTGCATTTCTGTACGAATCTGGTTAGTACCCGTAGAACTTCTACACCGGCTAATTCTCCAGACCAAATCGGCCCGATAATATCGTGGCTCTGCGCGGCGACCAGGACTAGATGACAGAGGTTGGAGATCGCTAAAGCACTGAGTACCCAGTCATTAACCTGCGATAAGTGGCAGCGCTGCACCGAGGTGCAGTCCTTGATCGCCCGCGTCGTGCCGGTTCAGCTGTCTGCCTGCACCAGGCCCACGGTCAATCGCGTGCCGGTCGCTTCGGCGTAGCGGCGCAAGGTAGCAAAGGACGGCGACACACGCCCGCCTTCCAGTCTTGCGATGGCGGACTGTGTTGTTCCGAGGCGCCGGGCGAGTTCTGCCTGCGTCAGCTTTGCCGCCGTGCGGGCATGCACGAGTGCTTCGATCAACGCGAACTCGTCATCGGCATGCGCGTACTCCTCCCGGAACGCCGGGTCTTTCATGAACCGTTCCTTCAGGTCTTTGAGTCTCATCATGGCCTCACCTGCTGCATCCGTTCCCTGGCGGTCGAGATCGCCCGCTGTGGGGTCTTTCTCGACTTCTTCGCGAAGACATGTAGGACCACTACGCGCCGGCCTGTCACCGTCACATAGATCCCTCTGGCCGTTCCCCCTTCCGCCCTGACCCGTAGCTCCCAGAGTTTGCCGTCAAGATGCTTGACATGCGGTTCGCGAAGCGCCTCCAGGCCGACTTTCTCCACCGTCTCCAGCAGCCGAATCAGCCGGGCGCGCAACTTCACCGGTAGAGCCTCGATTTCAGCATCGACGGCGGAGACGGTTTCGACCGTCCACCCCATGCCCATTGTATAGCTCATGCGCTATAGTGCTGCAAGCGATCAGGGATGGTCTCTCCGGGACGACACTCGGCCCGGAGCACTGGCTTCATTGGGGTCCCGCAAGCGTCGACCGGCGCGGAGCCGTTTGGGCCGGCCTTCAAAAAGCGCCGGCCGGTCCGACAAGTCACCTACGAAAAGTGATAGAAAAGGGGCTTGACAAAAGAGACCGCACGGTGCGTACGGGTATTATCAGAAGCCAGAAGCCAGAAGCCAGAAGCCAGAAGCCAGAAGCCAGAAGCCAGAAGCCAG
>CAYWUV010000070.1:0-32332 GCA_964461235.1 uncultured Bryobacterales bacterium
TCCGGCATCTGCGGCGGCAAAAACCCAAATCAGGCGGCATTTAGAATTGCTGCAGTCAGACTCAGCACCCAGGGCTCCTCGAAAGAACCGGTCGACGGCGATCCCCTTCGAACAGTGCCGCCCTGCCCCAGCCGACGGCCGGGGCGGAATCACGCAGGCGAACCCTGCGGAATCGATTCCGGTGGCCTTAGCCAGCTCCGCTCAGGACAGAGTCCTCGGGCGGCATGCCGACTTCGCGCTGGTGGGAACGTCGCAGGAGTCGCGATGCTCGCACAGCCCGGGCAGATCGGTCCGGCGAGGCTCGGACGAGCGAGCCGGGGTGCCCACTCGGGATTGCCGATCCCAGCGGCTGCTTCCGCGGGCGGCCTAAGATGGGAGGCTGCGACACAGTTGTCGGATCCAGCGTTCCGATTCTTGCAAACTGCGCGTCGATGGTATATCGTTCACTAATGCTGTTATGAGTGCGCCTGCCGCCGCCCGCCTAGCCACGCAAATCGATCGCGCCCTGTGCGACAAGTTCCTCTATTACATGGTCATGATGCGGGAGCTCGAAGAACGCATCGAGCTCAAGCTCTACAGGCAAGGCAAGGTCGTCGGGGGCTGCTACACAGGTCGTGGCCAAGAGGCTATCCCGGTCGGCAGCGCGATCCTCTCGCGACCGGGTGACTGGCTCACTCCGTCCCACCGCGACATGGCGGCGCTGCTGATCCGCGGCATTACCCCCAGGGAGATCCTGGTCCAGTACATGGGTCGCGATGGCGGGCTGACCCAAGGCCGGGATGGGAACATGCACATGGGCTGCGCCGAGCGCCACTGCGTACCGATCATCTCGTCGATCGGAGCCAGCATCCCGGTGGCAGGCGGGCTCGCCTTCGCGATGCGCTACCGCGGCGAGTCGAACATCGTCTTCAACTATTCCGGCGACGGGGCATCCAGTCGCGGCGATTGGCACGAGGGGCTCAACATGGCTGCCGTTCTGGAGCTGCCAATCGTCTATTTCTGCAACAACAACCTATACGCCTACTCCACACCCGTTGACCGGCAGATGAAGATCACCGACATCGGCCGTCGCGTGGCCGCCTACGGCATCCCGTACGAGATCGTCGACGGGAACGATGTACTCGCGATGTTCGAGGCATCCAGGAGAGCCGTCGCACATGCCCGGGCGGGAAAGGGCCCGTACTTCATCGAGTGCAAGACGTTCCGCATGAGCGGGCACTCCGCCCATGACCCCGCCGACTACGTGCCGAAGGCGGTTCGCGAAGAATGGTCCCGGAAGGATCCGATCCTAATGCTCCAGAAGCGCATGGTCGAGGAATTCGGCGCGGACGAGCGGGACTTCATGGACCTTCGCAAGGGTGTGCTGGACGAAATCGATGAGGCCGTGAGCTGGGCACTGGGGCAGCCGTTCCCGGATCCTGCAACCGTAGAGGACAACGTTTACGAATCTGCGTAGGGACCGAACGCCACGCGCTGAGCAACCATGGCAGAAACAACGTACGTCGAAGCGATCCGCGAAGGGATCTGGGAAGAGATGGAGCGCGACGAGAGCGTCTTGGTGATGGGCGAGGACATCGCCGTTTACGGCGGTGCCTTCAAGGTCACCAAGGGCATGCTGGAACGTTTCGGGGAGATGCGGGTCGTCGACACGCCGCTCTCGGAATCGGCAATCGTCGGCGCAGGCACGGGAGCCGCAATCAACGGGCTCCGCCCAGTCCTCGAAATGCAGTTCGCGGATTTCATGGCCTGCGGGTTCGACCAGATCACGAACTTCGCCGCCAAGTGCCGGTACCGGTGGGGCCAGGCCATTCCGATGGTGATCCGGGCTCCCGCCGGCGGCAACATCCACGGCGGCCCCTTCCACTCCCAAAACGTGGAAATGCCATACGTGCACACCCCGGGCCTGAAGGTCGTCCAGCCCTCCACGGCCTACGACGCGAAAGGACTGATCAAGGCCTCTATTCGCGACAACGATCCGGTGATTTTTCTTGAGCACAAGTATCTGTACCGCTCTGTGAAGGAGGAACTGCCCGCCAAGGACTACATCATTCCGTTGGGCAAGGCGCGCGTCCACCGGACCGGCTCGGACATTTCGATCATCACGTATGGCTGGATGGTGCACGTGGCAACGGAAGCGGCAGATGAGCTCGCCAGCGAAGGAATCAGCATCGAAATCCTGGACCTGCGAACGCTGGTGCCGCTCGACCGGGAAGCGATCCTCGCCACGGCCAGGAAGACCAGCAAGGTGATCCTGCTGCACGAGGACACCCTGACCGGCGGGATGGGCGGCGAACTGGCCGGCATCATCGGGGAGCATGCTTTCGACCACTTGGATGGTCCGCTAGTGCGCATCGCCGCCCCCGACACCCCGGTTCCGTTCAGCGACACGCTGGAGAAGGCCTTCCTCCCCAGCAAGGACGAAGTCGCGAAAAAGGCGCGCTGGCTGTACCGCTTCTAAGTCCGTTTGCGCCATTACCGATGAACCGGGGTACAGAACGGCCCACAGTGAGAGCGAGGGTCCCGGCAGTTGTGCGGCGTCCCTAAGTCAAGATCAGGAAAAGAGCATGTCTAGCAACCGACGAGCATTCCTAAAGTCCACCGGCGGAGCATTCGTAGCCGCCACGCAGGCATGGCCGCTGGCAGGTCCCCGCCCGTGGCTTACGGACGACCCGGACAAGGAATGGCGCCACTACGGCGGGACGGCCGGCGCCAGCCGCTTCTCGCCAGCGAACAGGATCAACCGTTCGAACGTGTCGAGCCTCAAGGTGGCGTGGGTCCACAAGACCGGTGACGCGATGCAGCGCCCCCAGACCACCATCGAGTGCACGCCGATCGTGGTAGACGGCGTGATGTATATCACAACGGCCCGAGTCAAGGTCCAGGCCTTGGAAGCAGCCACCGGCAAGCTTCTGTGGACCTTCGATCCGCTCGATGCAGCCGCGGCGCGGCGGAGCGCCGGCATCAATCGGGGTGTCTGCTACTGGCAGTCCGAGGACGGGTCGGAACAGCGGATCTTCAGCACGGTCCAGAACCGCCTCTATAGCTTGGATGCAGCGACGGGCAAACCGGACTCGTCGTTCGGGGCGGACGGAATGATCGACCTGAACGAGAATCTCGACAGCGAGGTGCCGGGAGTCTCGGTGAAGTGTACGAGCCCCGTCGTCGCGTACAAAGACCTGATCGTCGTCGGAGGCGGAGGCGGCGAGGGTCCGTATCCGCAGGCACCGGGGCACATACGAGCCTTCGACGCCATGACCGGGAAGCGCCGCTGGATCTTCCACACAACGCCGCGCCCCGGCCAGTTCGGCTACAACACATGGCCACCCAATGCGTATAAGCATGTCGGCGGTACCAACAACTGGGCGGGCATGAGCCTCGATGTGGAGCGCGGGATGGTGTTCGCCGGCATCGGCTCTCCCGCTTTCGACTTCTACGGGGGCGACCGCATCGGAGCCAACTTGTTCGGCAATTGCGTGCTCGCCTTGGACGCTCTCACGGGGGAGCGTGCCTGGCATTTCCAGACCGTCCATCACGACGTCTGGGACTACGACCTGCCCGCCCAGCCGGCGCTCATCCGGATGACCCAGAACCACCGCACCTTTGACGCGGTCGTGCAGCCCACCAAGCAGGGCTTCCTATTCTTCTTCCACCGCGAGACCGGCCGGCCGGTATGGCCCGTTGAGGAGCGGCCGATCCCCATGTCGGACGTTGGAGGGGAACAGCTCTGGCCCACCCAGCCGTTCCCGGTGAAGCCAGCTCCCGTTTCCCGACAAGGCTTCCACGCACGCGACATCACCGACATCTCGGAAGAGGCCTACGCGACCGCGAAGAAGATCTGGGACTCGACCGACGCGGGCGACCTGTTCACGCCGCCCAGTACGAGCGGCACGCTGGTGCACCCGGGCTTCCGAGGGGGCTGCCTCTGGGGAGGCTGTTCCTATAACCCCGCGATGAATCGTGTCTTCGCTAGCTCGGACGAGACGACCAATCGGATCGAACTCAAGGTGGCTCCCGAGGAGGCCTTCGACTATGCCCTGCCGGATCGAAGCGAGTTTCTCGACCATGAGGGCTACCCGGCGATCAAGCCGCCGTGGGGCTATGTGACGGCGATTGACCTGGAGTCGGGCGACTTCGCATGGCGGGTCGTCAACGGGGAGTTCCCGGAACTTTCCGCACGCGGCATCCCCAAGACCGGCTCCCCCTCGCACGGGGGTTCAATAGCAACGGCCGGCGAACTCGTGTTTATGGCCGGCACTTTCGACAAGAAGTTCCGTGCGTTCGATCAGGACACGGGCGAGGTCCTTTGGGAGACCGAGCTCAACGCCGGAGGGTTCGCGACACCCTGTACCTATGAGGCGAACGGCCGGCAGTTCGTGGTGATCGCAGCGGGCGGCGGCAAGGGCGATACCGCTTCGGGCGACGAATTCGTAGCGTTCTCTGTCGACTCCTGACGTAGCTCCTGCCGAGCGTCTCCGGACATGCGGGATTGCTTTCGGGGCGGCCCTAGGGCCGCCCCGAAAGCAGACGCGCTGGTAGGCGGATGATCGCCCCAACCAGTTCCACCAATCCCATGACGGTGATGCCGATCAGCCGGAACGGGAGCATCAGCAGCCATACGAACGGGTAGAGCACCAACGCGAGAATCGCCAGCGGCCAGCAAATCGCCAGCAGAAGCAGCCACAGCAGAAACTTCAGCATCCCAGCCTCGACAGGGTTCAGTTTCGCACTAACGCGATGCCATCCCGCTCCAGCGGCCCGAGCCGACGCTTCGCGAGACACGTGGACAGACCAGCCATCACTCCGGGCCACGCCAGTCAACCGGGAGGTCGCTCCGGCAGCAACTGGTGTGAAGCGAACCCTTCCGTGCGAAGCGACCTATGGAGAGAGTACGAGCCCCCCGTGCTGCACTAGAATCACGGTCTCCCCGTTCCTCGGCGCAGGGAACGTCTCCCGTCCACCAGTCGGCCAGCGCACCTCAACCGATTGGATCGTCGCGGCTTCGTCCAGTCCGAAGTAGGCCACCGGCTCGTTCGAACTCAGGTAGCTGCCGTCGCGTCGGATCCGGCGCCAGCGCGTAGCTCCGTCTCCCAGGTGCAGACCCACAAGGGCGCCAAGTGCGTTCGGGTTCTTCCCGCCGCCGTGCAGCCGGACACGCAGCCACCGATCACTCTGGGTCTGATTGAGAAACAACCGTGCCGGCCCGTTGTTGTTGGAGACGACCACGTCCAGGTCCCCGTCCCCGTCGATGTCGCCGGTGGCCATGCCGCGGCCGACCAGCGGCATCAAGTCTCCCCAGACGTCCGCTCCGCGCAGCACCTCGAAACCGTTTTCCGTCCCCCGAAAGTACTGGTTGTCCTGCACGAATGGATAGGCATCGCCTCGCAGGCCCTCCATCACCGTCACCGCTCCGTTCGCAATGAACAGGTCCAGCCAGCCGTCGTGATCGAAGTCCGCCCACGACAGCCCGAAACCGGTGAACGGCATGCTGTGGCTCCCGAGACCAAAACGATTGGTAGCGTCACGGAACAGGCCTTGCCCGTTATTCAGGTACAGGGTATTGGTCTCCAGGGTGTTATGCGTCAGGAACAGGTCGTCGTCGCCGTCATTGTCGAAGTCAGCCGCGATCACGCCCATCCCCGCCTCCGCCCTGCCGTCGGCATTCACCGCAGCTCCTGACAGCATCGCCACGTTTTCGAACCGGCCATCCCCCTGGTTGATCCACAGTTGGTTTTCCGTGCCGTCGTTGGCGACGTAAATATCGGGCCTGCCGTCATTGTTGAGGTCGGCGCTGGCGACTCCCAAGCCGTTTCCGAAAGCGGCCCCAAGCCCAGCATCGCCGGATACGTCCGTGAACCGGCCATCGTCGTTCCGAAAGAGCCGGTCAGGCACGGGATTGTATACGGTCGGGTTGCAGTAGTCTCGCGCCCCGACCGGGGAGAAGCACTGCTTGTTGTTGCGCACCGTGAAGTCGATGTAGTTCGTGAAGAACAGGTCGAGGTCTCCGTCCTGGTCGTAGTCGACGAACGATGCCGATGTGCTCCAGCGCCGGTCCTGTGGTCCGTCGACCCGGGCGAACGTACCGTCGCCGTTGTTGCGGTAGAGGGCGTTTTCGCCGAGCGCCGTCACATAGAGGTCCGGATCCCCGTCCGCGTCGTAGTCTCCGACTGCGGCTCCCATCGCGTAGCCATCGAACGCCAGCCCTGCACTTTCTGTCCCGTCTGCGAACGAGAGGGTGCCGTCCGGAACAATCCTGTTCACGAACAGGCGGCTTCCCAAGGCGTGTCGCGGTGGGAGCTTGCTCGCGCTCGGATCGCTACGCGGATCCAGCGCTGCTCCCTGCAGGAGATACACGTCGAGGTCTCCGTCTTGGTCGTAGTCGAAGAGCGCAACTCCGGATCCCATGATCTCCGGAAGCCGGAATCGATCACTCGCATCGGAGAAGTGATGGAAAACGAGCCCGGACTGAGCCGCTAGCTCGCGGAACCGAAGGGAGGCCGTTGGCAGCCCGTCGTCCGAATCGGGGCCGGAGGGCGAGCCGCATCCGGCTAGAGCGAGCAGCATGCAGATCGGGGCATTCCGCATTACTGTTGAGTGTGCCACGGGGCAGCCGACACCGTCCCGGACTCGAATCGCACCTCCCGGGCGCTGGTACCATGCGTTCCATGCAGATCACAGCCCTCGCGGGGGTCGTGGCGACCGCGGTCGCGGCCTTGCTGGCCTCATCCGGGACCGCGGCCGCCCAGAACTCGACCCTGATGGCTACCGTGTTCGACGAGAGGACCGGCGATTCGGTCACGGGCCTGGGCGCGGATGCGTTCTCGGTGGTCGACGGCGACATCCCCCTGACCGTAGTCGACGTGGCGGAGCCGCGGGATCCGTTCGACCTGCTGGCCCTCGTGGACTCCAGCATGGTGGGCGACGCTGTCCGCCCGGTGGCGGAAGCGCTGATCGAAGAAATGCGCGAGGACGAGACGATGGCCATCGTGGCGTACCACGAAAGCGCGGACCTTCTCCAGGACTTCACGTCGGAGAAGCAGTTCCTGCGAAAGGCCCTGGACAGGAGCGACTACGGCAACCTACCGCGCGCGACCGACGCCCTATTCGCTGCGATCGACGGCGGATTTGGGGCCAGCGGCAACCGCAAGGCAGTGGTTCTGCTCTCGGCTGGCCTGGTCGCGGGCGGCCGGACCTCCGAAGCGGAAGTCCTCGAGTTGGCCAGAGCCAAGCGCGTCGCCATCTATTCCGTGTTCGTGCGGAACAACGCCCGCAGCATGCTGCGGCGCCTGGCACTTCGGGCAGGAGGCGCCAGCTTCGCCGCACGGAGACTCAAGCTCGATCCAAGGATGCTGGCCAAGAGAGTCCTTGAAGCGGTGAGGAGGCCGTACGAACTCACCGTGACCGGGGTTGCGACGCTGGGAAACCGTATCGAAGCGACCGCGACAAACCCGGCCGAGCCCAAGGCGAAGCTGTCCGTCTCGATCCTGCCTGTTGACTGAGCGGCGACGCGGCTAGGACCCTCGCCGTCCGTCCTTCGGCGTGGCCAGGTACCCGGCAATCACGCCGTTGTCGATCTTGTTCACGAGAAACTCGTAGGGAACCCTCGCCCCCTCGACGTAGAACTGCACGGGCTCCAGCAGGGTCTTGCGGCGCTTCACGATCTTCTTGTCGTCCGCCCACAATTCGATGGAGTAGCGGTTCCGCTTGCGGTCCGTGCCGGTGAGCTTTACGCTGACCGGCCCCACGCGCTGCGGCTTCCTGGTCCTGCCGAGGTTGAACTCGTAGTAGTTGCGCTCGCCGAGACGCTTCAGCGCCGCCAGTTCCTCGCCGTTCGTAGCGATCAGGCCGCTCTGGACGCCCAGGTCACCCTTTACGCTGGTGAGTTCAGCGATCGTCTTCTCAAGTTCAGCGCGCGTGGCCTCAAGCTCCTTGTTAACGGTTTCGACGCGACCGTCCACCTCGCTGATCTTGGCTTCGCTGGTCTCGCGAACCTCGGCCAGCTGGCCGCCCACCTCGGTGATTCTCGCTTCGCTGGTCTGGCGAGCGTCCTCGATCTTCTCCTGGAGCGACTGGGACTCGCCAATGACCCTTTGCTCGACTGCCCTGGTTTGGGCGCCCAACTGCTCCTCGGTTGTCTCGACCATCTCCTTGACGGCCCCGATCTCGCTGTCGAGAGTGGAACTCGTCCGAGCGACGGTGCCGTCCAGAAGCGCCAAGCGCTCTTCGTGCACGTCGAACCGTGCATTGACATCATCGCTGAGCTGGCGGACCTGCAGAAGGGTATAGACGTTCGCGCCGGCCAAGAGGGCAATGCCCACCAGGAGGATGATCGCTACTGGCGAGACGGAACTCTCCCCGGCATCCCTCGGGAGGTTCCGGACACGTGCACTGGCATTGCTTGACATTTCGTATGTTCTCCGAAAATGGACGCGACTGCTGCGGCTATTGTAGCCTTACGCTTTCGATCGCGTTCAGCCCGCCCTATTGACTAGGACGCAGTAAAGGGCCGATACCGTTACACTGGATCTTCGCGATCCGGCCCGTCGCGCCGGGATTCTCGCGTGAAACACCATTTGTTCTAAGGAGTGCCAAGAGAATGACATCGAGACTCGCTGGAATCGCGCTGACTGTGCTAATTGGAGTCGTCATGCCGTCACCTGCCCTTGCGGGCGAGTGGATGGACTTGTTCGACGGAAAGACGCTCAACGGGTGGGTCCAGCGCAACGGCTATGCGACCTACCGGGTCGAGGACGGGACGATCGTGGGACGGACCTCCGTCGGTAGCCCGAACTCCTTCCTGTGCACCACGACGCATTTCGGGGATTTCGAACTGGAGTTCGAAGTCAAGGTCGACGACAGCCTGAATTCAGGTGTCATGATCCGTTCCAGTCAGAAGACCGAGGCGACCGGGACCGGGCGCAACAATGCGATCGGGCGCGTGTACGGGCCGCAGGTCGAGATCGAGGCAAGCGGCGAGAAGGGAGCCGAGTCCGGCTACGTCTACGGTGAGGCGACCGGCCGTGGATGGCTGACCCCCGAGGACAGGCTCAAGCCTCACACTGCGATGCGGGACGGCGAATGGAACAGCTATCGCGTCGTGGCCAAGGGCCCGCGGATCCAGACCTGGATCAACGGCAAGGCGATCGAGGACCTCACGGACGAGGCGATCTACAAAACGCACGGCGGGGGATTCATCGGTCTCCAGGTGCATGGAATCCGGGCGGGGACGGGCCCGTTCGAGGTTGCCTGGAAGAATATCCGGGTCCGCCCGCTGAATTGAATCGCGCAGCCGTCCCCGGTGCCGGGGACGGCCAGAGGCAATGGGACGTCCGGACAAGCAGCGGAGTTTCGCGACGCACCTGCTGGGCGTCAAGGCGGCCACGGCACTCGGCCGTCGCATCACGCCCCCGTTCGTAACACTCTACGTCACGACGCGCTGCGACGAGAGGTGCATCCACTGCTACTACTGGGACGAACTGAACCCGCAGCCGAATGTTGATTTCTCCTTCTCCGAGTTCGACCGAACACTGGCCTCGATGGACGGGATCTTCAACCTGTTCATCGGAGGCGGCGAGCCGTTCCTGCGGCCGGACCTAGCAGAGATCATCCTGGCCGCGCACGCGAGAAACCGCGTCGCGAACGTGTTCGTACCGACCAACGGCCAGCACGCGGCGAGCACGGTCTCGGCACTCGACTCGGTACTCGGGGCTGCGCCGGGCCTCCGATTCCACCTGAACCTCAGTGTCGACCACGCGAACGAGGAGGAGCACGACCGAATCCGGGGCAGGAAGGGAGCCTTTCGCCGGCTCCTGGGAACGGTCGAAGCCGTCAAGCCGTTCCGCGAGAGGCATCCGAACCTGATCCTCCATACCCTGACGACGGTCATGCGGGACAACCAGGCGTCGATCCTGTGGATCCACGAGGAGCTCAAGCGGCTGTTCGACCCCGACGGAACCTCGTACAACTACTGTCGCGGCAATCCACTCGATCCCAGCCAGACCGAGGTGGACCCGGCAATCTACCGAGAACTGGCGGACAGGGTCAGACAGGACCGGCGGTCGGGGCGAATCCGCCGCAGTACGTTCGGGAACCTGAACCATAGCCTCGACGAGCAAGTCCGGGACACGGTCGAGCGCACGGCGGTGCAAAAGCAAGCCCAATTCCCGTGCGTTTCCGGTAGCCTCGCCTGCGTGATCTACAGCAACGGCGACGTCACCGAGTGCGAGACCAAGAACTCTCTGGTCGGCAACCTCCGCGACGTCGGGTACGACTTCCGGTCGCTGTGGTTCGGCGAGCGCGCGCGAGCGATCGCGAAAGAGGCGGCTGACGGGTGTTACTGCACGCACGAGTGCGGCCACTACTCGTCGTCGATCTATAACCCGAAGCTGATCGCGAAGGTCGCCGGGCGGGCAGTCGCAGCGAACCTTGGCAGACCGTAGCCCGCGGACCCTGGTCCGGGCTAGCCGGGAGCCCGGGATTGACTACAGAAGCGGACCAACGGGAGACTGGGACCAACGGGGGAAGTCATGGACCTGAAATTCTCGACGAAAGAGGTCGCGGCTCAGCCTATCGTCGGCATCCGGACGAAGGCAAGGCCGGCCGAGATTGGAGAGGCCATGGACGGGCTGTTCGCGGAGGTGTTCGGACACATCCAAGCCTGCGGCGGGGCACCGGCCGGACGGCCCCTCTCGATCTATCACTCGATGCAGTCAGACAGCGTAGAGTTCGAGTGCGCCATCCCGCTCCTCGAGCCAGCAGTGGGGACGACGCGTGTCCAAGCCGGAGAGTTGCCCTCGTGCGTGGCCGCGACAGTTACCCATACCGGTCCGTACGAGAACCTCAAGGAGACTTGGATGGCTCTGACGGAGTGGATGGCATCGCAAGGCCTGGAGGCTGCCGACGCACCTTGGGAGGTCTACGTGACGGACCCGTCCGGGGAGCCTGACAGGTCGAAGTGGCAGACCCAGATCTACTTCCCCGTGCGCAGGCCCTCCTCGCCGGGCCCGGCACAGGGCGTCCAGTTCGACTCCTGCGACGCCTAGTCCGCGCGGAGCGCGAATTGACTTGCCAACTGGCATTGAGTACGATTCGGAAAGTGAGCGGCACTCGTCGCTAGCCATGCCGATCTTCGGGTCTATTCCCTGCTGCTGTCCCCGGCCGGCGTAGGGCCGGCCGTCCCTTCCATTCCGGTCGCAGTCGCGGCCGAGAGACCAGCACCCGGAGGTCGATGTGCTCCACGGAATCCGAGAACAAGTCCGAACGGTCTTCAAGCACGATCCCGCCGCCAAAAGCGGCCTGGAAGTGCTCCTATGTTATCCAGGTGTGCACGCGATCCTCCTCCATCGGATCGCCCACCGCCTCTACCGAGCGCGCCTGTACGTGCCGGCGCGGATCCTCTCTCACCTCTCACGCGTGCTGACAGGCATCGAAATCCACCCCGGGGCGACAATCGGCAGGCGGTTCTTCATCGATCACGGCATGGGAGTGGTGATCGGGGAGACAGCGGTGATCGGAGACGACGTGCTGCTCTACCAGGGGGTCACGCTCGGCGGCACCGGACACGGCAAGGAAAGGCGCCATCCGCAACTGGGCAACCATGTTGTCGTTGGCTCGGGAGCGAAGGTGCTCGGGAACATCGAACTCGGCGAGTGGGTCAAGGTGGGCGCGGGGTCGGTGGTGGTGAAGCCCGTTCCCGCCCACGCCACGGTAGTGGGAATTCCGGGCCGGGTGGTCTCGGTCAAGGGCGTAGCCGTCAGCCACGATGAATGGGAGATGCTTGAGCACGGCGAACTCCCTGACCCGGTCGGCCAGACGCTCGCCAATCTGAACGAGCGGCTGTCGCTCGTCGAGGCGGAGGTGAAGGTTCCCACTGCACCGGAGCCCGACGCACGGACCATCTTCCCCAGCGGCTGAGCGCGCAGACAGCCGAACGCTGCTCGGGCGACGCCTCCCCCGTCCGTCACCCGAGGCGGAGCAACGGTCTAGCGATGCCAGGACCTGGTTTCTTACGGATTGCCCCCGTTGGCGGGCTGTCATGCAGCAGACTGCTCTTCCTCAAGGGGAGGAAGTCCTAAATCAACAGGATCGATCGCTTCGATGGGAGGGCCTTCCCCAGTCACGACTCGCTCGGCCTTCCGCTGCTGCTTCTTCTCTTCCTTGTCACGACGCTTGTTGGCGCGCGCAAGCTCCTTGAGGCGCTTCTGGAATCTTGTGTTTGATCGACTAGCCAAGGCTGAACCCTCCCTATGATTGAAAATCCCCTCAGGCCTCCCGCCGTGGTGGAGCAACGGTACGGCTTTTGGGCCAAGGTCGCATTATGACAGATTGTCACAATCCCTTTGATTCACACTATCTTAACATTTGGCCGGCGGCTACGCCAGCATCGATTCCACACCGCAGGGCAACTCTCGTTCACCACGGAGGGATGGCCACCTCATGCCAGCGTGTGGCGAAACTGGATTCGGGGCTCTCCCGGGCCGCTCTCGCACGGAAGGCGGTATCTCCGCCAGCTTGTCAGTCCACGAACTGTCCGGAGAGCGCAGAGTTGTGGGGGCGCTAGTTGCGCCGGGCTCGGCGCCGGAGGCGCTTGGCTCGGATTTCCTTCAGCTTTGACTTCTTGCGCTTGGGCTTGGAAATGCGGAAGGTTCCGCTGCCCATGTACTCCGCCTTGTAGGTGCCGTCCTTACCGTCCATCGCACTTCGGGTCCGTTTCTCAAGCATATCCTACCCAGCCTAATCGCGACGGGGCAACGCGCCTATACTGGTTGGTCTTCGCTTCTATGGCTTATCCCCGAATCGCTCGAATGCGCACGGTCGGCGAGTTCCGAGCGCGGTGCACCGAACTGGGGCTTCCGCTAGAGGCCGAGGACTCCATCGAGACTTCACCGCAGTCCCCTCTCGCGCAACCCGTCGAAGCGGGAGGGAAGACGCTCTCCAACCGGTTCGTCATCCACCCCATGGAAGGCTGGGACGGCAAGCCGGACGGCAAGCCGAGCGAACTAGTGTGCCGGCGCTGGAGGAACTTCGCCGTTAGCGGTGCCAAACTCGTCTGGGGCGGCGAGGCGATGGCCGTGACGCCGGAGAGCCGCGCCAATCCCAACCAGCTCATCATCGACTCGTCCACCGAGGATTCCCTGAGCGCACTGCACGACGAGTTGCTCGACACACACCGGGCGGAATTCGGCACGACGGGCGACCTGCTGACAGGCTTCCAGCTGACTCATTCAGGACGGTTCTCGAGACCGGACGCGTCTGGTCTCAGGCCGCGGATCCTGTACCGACATCCCTTCCTGGACCGCAAGTTCGGCATCCCGGATGACTACCCTGTTCTGAGCGACGACGACGTAAGCAGGATCATCGATCGCTTCGTGGAAGCAGCGGGAATCGCCGAGCGTTGCGGCGCCGATTTCGTCGATGTCAAGCACTGCCACGGCTATCTCGGGCACGAGTTTCTGGGCGCCGTGACGAGACCGGGGCGTTTCGGCGGGCCCTTTGAGAACCGGACGCGGTTCCTGCGCGAAGTGGTTCATGGGATCAGGGCCACCACCTCCCGCATCGACATCGGCGTCAGGCTGAGTGCATTCGACTTCATTCCGTTCCGGCCGGACCCCGGGCAATCCTCCGGCACGCACCTCGGGCCGGGGGTACCGGAAGACTTCTCCAGTTCCCTGCCCTACCGGCACGCGTTCGGCGGGCGGACGGACAATCCGGTCGAGTACGACCTGACCGACACCTGCCGGTTTGTCGAGCTACTCCGCGAGCTCGAGATTCACATGCTCAACGTGACCGCCGGGAGCCCCTACTACAACCCCCACATCCAGCGACCTGCTCTCTTCCCGCCTTCGGACGGGTACCAGCCCCCAGAGGACCCGCTGGCGGGTTGCAACCGGCAGATCCAGGCGACCGCCGATCTCAAGGCCCGCTTTCCGGAGATGTTCGTGATCGGCACTGGCTACAGCTACCTGCAGGAATTTCTCCCTCACGTGGCCCAGTGGGTCGTGCGAACCGGCCGTGCGGACGCCATCGGCCTCGGTCGGATGGTCCTCGCCTACCCCACGCTTCCGGCGGACACCCTCGCCAAGGGCCAGCTCAATTCCAAGCGGATTTGCCGAACCTTCAGTGACTGCACGACGGGCCCACGAAATGGTCTGGTGTCCGGCTGCTACCCCCTCGATCCGGCCTACAAGAAGCTCCCCGAGGCCGCGATCGTGAGAAGAATCAAGGCATCGCTCTGACGGGCCCGGCGGCACGAGTCAGGACGCCAAGTCCTCGAACGGAACCCAGCCGACTCTTGCGCCCCATGCCAGCCACTCCCGCTCCAGCTCGGCCACGCGTTCCGGCATCTCGCTGGCAAGATTGTTGAGCTCGCTGCGGTCCGACTCGAGGTCGTACAGTTCCCACGGTCCAGCTCCGGCCGAGGCCGAGATGCGCTTCGCAACGAGCTTCCAGCGCCCTATGCGCACCGCCCTGTTTCCTTGGTGCTCCCAGAAAATCGAGGCTTGGCCGTCCCGGGAGCCCGTTTCGAAGACCGGCCGGAGGCTCCTGCCCTCCAAGGGTGTGATCGGTCTTCCGTCGCGGGCGTCGGGATACGCCGCGTCGGCCAGATCGACGCAAGTGGCCATCAGGTCGACCACGTGCCCTGGAGCGTCCGTGACAGAGCCCGGCCGCACCTTGATGCCGTCGGGCCAATGGCAGATGAGCGGCGATGAAATCCCGCCCTCGTGCACCCAGCTCTTGAACATCCGGAACGGCGTGTTGCTGGCATTGGCCCAGGGGCGGTCGTAGCCATCAAACGAATCCGAGCCTCCCGGCATCGCGTTCGGATCCGCCCAAGTGTTGCGGGGCGTGCCCTGCTCGATGTCCGCGCTCTCGTGGCACCCGCCGTTGTCCGTTAGGAACAGAACAAGCGTGTTGTCAAACTGGCCGAGATCGCGGAGCGTCCGCATGACCCTGCCCACACCCTGATCCAGGCAATCGATCATGGCTGCGTAGACCTCCATTCTTCGTTCCCACAAGGCCTTGTCCTCCGCATCCTCCCAGGCCGGCACGCTGGGGTCGCGCTCGCTGAGGACCCAGTTGTCGGCCCGAATTCCCACGTCGGCCTGCCGGGCGAATCGCTGCCTGCGCAACTCGTCCCAGCCCATGTCGTACTTGCCGACATACTTCTCGATGTCTTCGGGCTTGGCATGCAGCGGCCAGTGCGGGGCCGTATAGGCCAGATAGAGGAAGAATGGCGCCTCGCCTCCACCCTGCTGCTGGAGAAACTTCACGGCGTTGTCGGTGAATGCGTCCGTCATGTAGAACGAGCCATCGTCGGGCGGAGTGTAGGGCACGTTTCCTGACGCCATCTGCCGAGCACTGTCGAGCTTGAAGTAGTTCGAACCGCCACTGATCAGCCCGAAGTACTCGTCGAAGCCGCGGTCCGTCGGCCAGTGCGGCCGGCTCTCGCCGACGTGCCACTTCCCCGACATCAGCGTGGCGTAGCCTGCCTCCCTAAGCACTTCGGCGATCGTGACGCACTGATCGTTCAGGTAACCCTGGTAGGCGGGATTGCCACGGTCGCTGACCATGTGCCCGACACCGGCCTGATGCGGGTACAGGCCGGTGAGCAGCGAGGCACGGGTCGGGCAGCAACGGGCCGCGTTGTAGAACTGGCGGAAGCGCAGACCCTGGGACGCCAACGAATCCAGATTCGGGGTCGAGATCTCACCTCCGTAACAGCCGAGGTCTGAATAACCCATGTCGTCGGCCATGATGATGACGATGTTCGGGCGCCGACTTCGCGGAGGCTCTCCGGGAGACTCCCTGTTCCCGGACCCGCAGCCCGTAAGGGCGGCGGCTCCCAGAGCACGCAGGAAGTAGCGGCGATCGAGGGTCGGCTGGGCCATGTCTTCGAGTATCTCGGACGCGCGCTAGGCGGGGCAACGGATTGGCCGACCGCCATTGCCACGGGCTCGCGGACATCCGGGCATGCTGGGTCCGATACGCCCGGAAGCTCCCTTGCGGGCACGACGTTGGAGCCCTCCACGATCCCGCAGAGCGGCTGGACGCACCCGAGCCGCACGGATACACCCTGCCCCGCCGCGATCAGGGCTGGCCCCGGCGATCCGGCACTCAATGCAGATCCGAGGCCCACCGATCCGGCAAACGCTCGGAACTGGACGCCTTCCGGGATTCGATCCCCGTGGACGAAGGTGGTCGGCGAACGGCCTGCGGCAGCAACTCCCTTGCCGCCCGGTACCGAGCGGACGCAGGGTGGTCATGTGCTTCACAGCATCCAGTCCGGCCTAGGTCGTCGAGGACGGCACGTCGCGGCCAACGGCAAGCCGCATATTCTCTACTTGATAATCTGCATTCATAATGCATAATTTCTACTTGTGAACGCTCCGTACATAAAACGGTCGCTGGAATCGACTCTCAAGGAGGCGGTCGCCGAGTTTCCTGGGGTCGTGCTGACCGGACCGCGTCAGTCCGGGAAGACAACTCTGCTTCAACGTCTATTCGGCGCTGAGTACCCCTATGTATCTCTGGAGCCGCCTGATATTCGCGAGGTCGCAGCGTATGACCCACGCGGTTTCCTGGAGCTGCATTCGCCACCGGTCATCTTCGACGAAGTGCAGTACGCCCCCGACCTGCTCCCCTACATCAAGGAGAGAATCGACGCGAACCGCAACAGGAAGGGCCAGTACCTGATGACGGGGTCCCAGAATCTCATGCTCGCCGAGAGCATCAGCGAGTCGTTGGCCGGCCGGGCCGCCATGCTGCGGCTGTTGCCGCTATCGATGCGGGAGGTCGAAGGCCGCCCCGAAGAGTCCCTTGCATGGGAACGAACGCGGCCAGGTCCGCCGCGGTCGACTCCTGCGTTTCGCGGACTGTGGGATCGCTTTCTCCGAGGAGGGTACCCGGAACTCGTCGCACAGCCAAGCCGGGATTTCTCGCGCTGGCACGGCAGCTACATCCAGACCTATCTGGAACGGGACGTTCGCACGTTGCGGCAGGTCGGGGACCTTACTCAGTATCAGAGCTTTCTCCGAGTGCTCGCGGCCCGCAGTGCCCAACTCCTGAATCTCACAGATGTTGCACGTGACCTTGGCGTCGCGGTCAATACAGTCAAGGCATGGCTATCAGTGCTCGAGGCCACCTATCAGGTGATCGTGCTCCGGCCTTACTTCAGCAACGTCGGCAAACGGCTGGTCAAGAGTCCGAAGGTATATTTCACCGACACTGGCACGCTGTGCTACCTGGCGGGTCTGAAGGATCCCGAGCATGCGGCCTCAGGTCCCATGGGTGGCGCCATCATGGAGACTGCGGTTCTGTCGGAAATAGTCAAGACCCTGACACACAGGGGCTTGGATCCCCGAGTCTACTTTTGGCGGACCCAAGCGGGAACTGAGGTGGACTTTTTGGTCGAAACCGCCTCCGGACTCGTTGCCGTCGAGGTGAAGCTATCCGCCACACCCCGACCAGCGATGGGAGCAGTCATCAAGAGATTGCGAGAGGATCTGACGGGCACAGCCCAAACGGGATATGTGGTTCATCCCGGAGGCATCCGGTTACCGCTGGGCTCCGATGTGACAGCAATGCCGTTTGCCGATCTGTAGCGATGGACCTCGTTGGAAACGTCTCGCGAATCACGCCCGCCGCAAGCTCAGTCGGCTCCGACAGGGGCGGCAGCGCATCGCGCTCAGCGGCTACCCGGCGCGACTCACCGAATCACCGTCACCGACCTCGGCCGCGACAATCCCATGCTCCCGCTCACCAACCGCCTCGATGATTCTGCGAGCCCGCCGGTCGACCTCCATCTCGCGCTCCTGGCAACCGCGCGGTACCGTCTGCCTGGCCGCTCGCTCGGCGGCGGGCAGCTGATCGCGATGCGGCGCAAGTCGGGCAGCGCCGCGTTCCGGGGCCATCGATCCGGGTCCGTCTTGCTGGCAGGCGCCGGTATACTGCGACGGCGCGCAACCCGCGCCCACCGGGAGTCGCATGGCGGACGAGCGGGTCATCCAGCAGGGCTTGGCCAAGCCGGCCAGCGAGCCCGTAACCGAGTTCTACCCGGATTCCGACGGCCGGCCCATGGCGGAGAACGACACCCACTAAGGAGCCATCCGTTCGATCCGGGTGCCGCTGGCGTCCCGCTACCGGGACAGCGCGGACACCTACGTCACGGGCGACCTGCTGCTGTACTGCCGGCGCTACGATCCGAGCCGGCGCCTAGAACCGGACGTGATGGTCGCGCTGGGGACCTCCCCGCGGGCGCGGCGCAGCTACCGGCTGTTGGAGGAGGGCGAGCCGCCGGACTTCGTGGTGGAGGTGAGTTCGCCGGACTCGTACGGGCACGACAGCGGGCCGCAAAGGGAGCTGCTGGGGAGGCTGGACGTGCGGGAGCACCTGCTGTTCCGGCCGGACTACGGGGGCGGAACAGGGAGCGGACTCGTGCGGCTGTACCGGCAGTGGGGCGGGGAGCTGGTGGAGGCGGACCCGCACGGAGAGGTGGGGGGCGAGCCGGAGTACGCGAGCGAGGTGCTGGGAGTGGGGTTCCGGGCGGACGGGAACCGGGTGCGTCTGCGCGACCTGGAATCGGGCCGGGACCTGGAGTTGCCCGAGGAGGTCGAGCAGGCCCGGGACGCGGCGGAAAACCGGGCGGAAGAGGAGCGGCAAGCCCGCAAGGAAGCCGAAGCTCGCATTGCCGAACTGGAGGCACTCCTGAGGGGAGCCCGACGGCTCCGGTCAAGTAAGTGATCGGATAGCGAGCGGACCGGCCCCTTGCCCATGGAACGGGACTACTTGGGATCCTGTAGCGGACCGCTACCCGGTGCTCCGGCAGTCATGGACTCAGTAAACGGAATCTGACTGCTACTCTTCCTTACACTCGCACACGCTTGCCGTCCTTCGTACCAAGGCGAAATCGCCGCTTCCGAACGGCTTCGACAGCCTTCTCATCCGAACCCAGCCCAAGACTGCTGAACATTTGGATGTTGTGGGCCAAACCGTCCCTCCGGATTTCGATCGCTAGAACAACCGTGCCTTCCAGTCCACCGTGCGAGCCTCCTCGGACGGATCCGGCTCCCGCTTGCGGACCACTAGTGGGGCCACTCACGCCTGAGGCCTCGCTGTTACTCTCGAGCCCCTGCAGCGTTTGAGAATCCAACACGACGAGCGTCACGGGCACTTCAACCTCTCGGCCGGAAACTGGGTCGTCCGCTGTGATGGCAGTGCCGCTGAGCCACTCACCGTGAGTAGCGAACGGTAGGCTCGGCGGGGCAGTGGAAACGAACAGCTCCTGGACTGGACCCGGAGGGATTACGCCTTCAGCCGGAGAGGAAGTTGGCCAGCCATGTTCGGACGCGATGCCGAATCGCGACGGTCCGATTCATCGGTTCTAAACGCGTTGACCGGCTTTCCGTGTTGGAGTCGAGCGGTGCAACAAGAGAGAACGCCCTCGGGCTGGCGCGAACGGACGAGACTCCGTCAGGGCTACGACCAACTTGTGCTACCAGTGACCCGCTGGCCCGCATTCGGATTCCGAATCAGACCAGCGGCACCCAGTACACTTGGCCCGCCTCAAGAATGAAGTCTTGCTCCCCAGTAAGGGATGTCGGCACCGATAGGGCAGGGAGTCTCGCCACCCGGCCTCAGACGATCCAGCGCAAACCACACAGCGCATGGGCTGGGAGGGGCAGGAGTCCTGCCCCTCCTCATACGACGTCGGGGTGGCGGGATGAGTTCCGGATCCTGCACGCGTCCGAAGACCATGTCCGTCCCGTCCACGGCCATGCCGTCAACCTCCCTGCAGGGCAGCACACGGCCTTGAAACACCGCGAAGCCAGCCTAGTTCGAAGCCGGTCCGGCCGAGCCATCACACTCGACCACGGCCAAGTCGGAAGCACGTTCCCGGTGCACAGCTACACCGAGCATCAGCAGCGCTACGCCCAAGCCCTGGAAACACCAACGAACCATGAATTAGGCGTGGTACCCGTTGGCTGGGACCACTCCATCGGCATCCGTCCAACCAACGAGCGCCTGGGCCTTCCCTGCCAAACTGGTGCGGATATAATCGTCGGTTAGTGCCCCTAAAGACTCCATTCCGCCTGGACGGCAGAACCGCCCTCGTCACTGGTGGAGGGAGCGGCATCGGCGAGCAGACGGTGCGCGCGCTGGCGGGCAGCGGCGTCCGCGTACTGATCGCGGACATCAACGAAAGCGCGGCCCGGTCCTTGGCCGAGGAGGTCGGAAACGCCGACCCACTCTCCCTTGACGTGACTGAGCCGGACAGCGTTGCTTCGGCAATCGGATCCCTCAAATCGCTCGATATCCTCGTTAACAACGCCGGAATCGGCCATGTGGGAACCGTCGAGGAATGCAGCCTGGATGACTGGCGCAGAGTCATGCAGGTCAACGTCGAAGGCATGTTCCTGGTCACCAGCGCGGCGCTACCGCTCCTGATGCGGTCAGAGCGCCCCTGTATCGTGAACATCGGCTCGGTGGCAGGCCTGGTGGGCGTAAAGCGGCGATTCGCGTACTGCGCTTCCAAGGGCGCTGTGGTCAGCATGACCCGCTCGCTGGCTGCCGACTATGCGGGACGGTTGCGAGTGAACTGCGTCTGCCCCGGGACTGTGGACACTCCGTTCGTCGAGGCGTACCTGGACAACTACCACCGCCACGAGAAGGCAGAGGTTCGTAAGCAGCTCGACGCCCGGCAACCGGTCGGCAGGCTGGGCAAACCCGAGGAGATCGCCCATCTCGTGCTCTATCTCTGCTCCGACGAGGCCGAATTCGTGCACGGATCGATGGTGGCAATCGACGGAGGCTGGACCGCTCTGTAGGGCGCGTCGAGCCCCGGGGTGTTGTGGAATAATGGCCCCGCTATGAGACACCTTGCATCGGCATTCGCCTGCCTGGCCCTCGCTGGCGGGCTCTGGGCTGAGGTCCAGCTACCGGCTCTCTTCGGTGACCACATGGTGCTGCAAGCGGGCAAGCCCATCCCGGTCTGGGGGACGGCAGACGCGAACGAGGAGATCACCGTCAGCTTCCGCAGCCAAGAGGTCACAGTGTTCCCGACCGAATCCGGCGAATGGACAGCCTATCTGGATCCGGCAGGCCCCGGGGGTCCATTCACTCTCGACGTACGGGGAACGAATCAGGTCTCGGTCCAGGACGTCTTCGTTGGCGAAGTATGGGTCGCGTCGGGACAGTCCAATATGGTCTGGCCGCTCCAACGATCGAACGACGCCGAAACGGAGATCGCGGCCGCAGACCACCCAGAGATTCGCTATTTCAAGGTCGCGCTTGAGACAGCGGACCAGCCGCAGACGGACGTGACGGGCGAGTGGCGAGTCCTGTCCCCGGAAACGGCCGGTGAGTTCTCGGGCGTGGGCTATTTCTTCGCCCGCCACCTGCACAGCAAGCTCGGGTTTCCGATCGGGATCATTCAGTCTGCTTGGGGCGGAACACCCGCCGAGGCCTGGACCAGCGAGGAAGCACTGTCGGAGGACCCAGCTCTCGCGAAACTGATCGGTGCCTATGATGACGCGGCCAAGAGCGCGGCGAGCCGCCAGCAGCAACCTCGTCCCCACCACAAGCCGACCGCGCTCTTCAACGCGATGATCGCTCCTCTGACCATGTACTCGATCCAAGGCGCGATCTGGTACCAAGGAGAAAACAACGGCAACCGCGGCCAAGGAATCCTCTACCGGAGGCTATTCAAGACCATGATCGAGGACTGGCGGCGCGTGTGGGGCCTGGGGGACTTTCCGTTCCTGTTCGTGCAGCTCGCCAACTACGGCAGGGTCCCGGCGGCGGCCACGTGGCCCGAGCTCCGGGAAGCCCAGGCGATGGCACTCGGCCTTGCCAACACGGGCATGGCGGTCACGATCGATATCGGGAATCCGACCGACATCCATCCGCGGAACAAGCAGGACGTCGGCTTACGGCTCGGCTTGGCCGCGAGGGCGGTTGCCTACGGGGAACAGGGGTTGAACTACTCCGGACCGAGCTTCCGGCAGGCGACCTGGGAGGGGAGGCAAGTGAGGCTCTGGTTCGATCACGCAGCCGATGGTCTGGA
This sequence comes from uncultured Bryobacterales bacterium, assembly GCA_964461235.1. Taxonomy (GTDB): domain Bacteria; phylum Acidobacteriota; class Terriglobia; order Bryobacterales; family UBA6623; genus VXMF01. Next base: position 22,058 of record CAYWUV010000070.1, read on the forward strand.
GGCTCGCGACGGACCGCTGCGAGGATTCGAGGTAGCGGGCGCAACCGGAGCATTCCACGCTGCCGAGGCGAAAATCGAAGGCAACACGGTGGTGCTCTCCAATTCGGAGGTCATCGCTCCTGCTAGAGCCCGCTACGGCTGGGCGGCCAGCCCTGATGTCAACCTCTTCAACTCGGCGGGCCTGCCCGCTTCGCCGTTCCGTACCATGAAGTGAAGCGCGCCTAGCGCTGCCGCATGGAGAGCCGTCCCACCCCCATTGTCAGGGACTTGGTTCTGGTCGGGGGCGGGCACAGCCACATCACCGTCCTGAAGCGCTTCGGCATGAAGCCGGTACCCGGGGTGCAGGTCACCCTTGTCTGCCGTGACGTTCACACCCCGTACTCTGGGATGCTGCCGGGCCTGGTTGCCGGCCATTACACCTACGACGAGGCACACATCGATCTGCGGAGACTGGTTACTTTCGCGGGTGCCCGCTTCATCCATGACGAGGTTGTGCGCCTCGATCCTCTCCAGCAAGAACTGCGATTCCGGGATCGGCCACCCATCCCCTACGACCTGCTTTCCCTGAACATCGGTTCAACTCCTGGCATGCGGGACGTGCCCGGGGCGGAGGAGCACGCCGTTCCGGTCAAGCCCATCAGCGAATTCCTGCCGCGATGGCAGGCGCTGCAGAAGCGGGTCGAAGCCGTCGAGGGATCACCGCGGATCGCCGTGGTCGGTGCTGGCGCAGGCGGGGTGGAGCTGACGCTCGCCATCCAGTACCGACTCCGTTCCCGCTTCGCATCGCTCGGAAAACCCGCCGACCCCGAGATGCACCTGTTCAGCGCGACGCCCGTCATCCTGCCCACCCACAATGCCCGGGCGCGGGCCAAGTTCGAGCGGATTCTCGCGGAACGGGGGGTCGACGTCCATCGGGATTCGATGGTCGCGGAAGTGACCGCCACCGGCCTGAGGACCGGGAGCGGCTGGCAGGGCACCTTCGACGAGGTTGTCTGGGTGACGAACGCCTCAGCTGCCGACTGGCTCTCAGAGTCCGGCCTGACCACGACTCCGCGGGGATTCGTGCGGGTCGACGAGGCGCTGCGCTCGATCTCCTATCCGAATGTGTACGCGGCCGGCGACGTCGCGGCCGTCGATGCCCATTCCAGGGACAAGGCCGGAGTGTTCGCCGTGCGGCAGGGGCCGCCCCTTGCGGAGAACCTGCGCCTGGTTCTATGGGGCGAGCAGCCCCGCCCGTTTCGGCCGCAGCGTCGCTTTCTGAGTCTCATATCCACCGGGGACCGGTACGCAGTCGCTTCGCGGGGCAGGTGGTCGGTAGAAGGGCGCTGGACCTGGAAATGGAAGGACTGGATCGACCGCAGGTTCATGGACAAGTACCAGGATCTTCTGCCAATGGAGGAGACGCATCCAGCGGACGACCCGCATCCAGCGGTCGCTGACTCCTCATTGACGGAAGGACGGGACATCCGCTGCCGAGGATGCGCCTCGAAGATCGGGGCGACAACGCTCGTCGGCGCCCTCGATTCGATCGAACCCTTCTGGCGCGAGGACGTCCCGGCGGGTCTGGCAACTCGCGACGATGCTGCCATCCTCGAGGTTCCGGAAGGCAAGTCGCTGGTGCAGTCCGTTGATTTCTTCCCGGCGATCGTGGACGATCCGTACCTGTTCGGCAGGATCGCCGCCAACCACGCGCTGAGCGACATCTTCGCAATGGGTGCCGTGCCGCAGTCCGCGCTCGCGGTCGCGGGAATACCGTTCGCAGCGGCCAGCAAGTCCGAGGACCTGCTCCGCCAGATGCTGCTCGGGGCCAACGAGACGTTTCGTAGAGCCCGCACCAACCTGGCTGGCGGACACACCAGCGAGTGCCCCGAACTGGCCTTGGGGTTCGTAATCAACGGGCTGGCGAACAAGGGGGACGTCCTCCGCAAGGGAGGACTGCGTCCCGGCGACGCGCTGGTCCTCACCAAGCCCTTGGGGACCGGGGTCCTGTTCGCCGCCGAGATGCGGCTCGCGGCCAAAGGGCGTTGGATCGACACCGCGATCGATTCGATGCTGCAGTCCAGCGAGCGAGCCGCCGAGATCCTTCGTGCACATGGTGCGACCGCCTGCACGGATATTACCGGCTTCGGCCTAGCGGGCCATCTTGCCGAGATGCTGGAATCGTCACAGGCTGGCGCGGTGATCGATCTGGGCGCGGTACCCGCGCTGCCGGGCGCAACGGAGTGCCTCCAGGCAGGCGTCCGCAGTTCGCTGTTCCCGGAGAACCTGAAGATCTGGCACCGCGTGTCGAACGGCTCCGGAGTGCCGGAGCATCCCGCCTTCGACATCCTGTTCGATCCGCAGACATCGGGCGGCCTGCTGGCAGGCATTCCGGAACAGAGCGCGGAGCGCTGCCTGGCGGATCTCCGAGCAGCCGGATACAGCACGGCCCGCCGAATCGGCAGCGTTCGGCCGCCCACAGCGGACGGCCTGGTGGCGATCGAGGGCCTTCCAGGCTCTGCGCAGGCTCAGCGGAAGAAGAGCTCCTGGCCGGCGACAGCCAAGGCGTGAGCGATCATGGCCGCCGTGACGCTTCCCGCCTGCGTGTACGCCCTGCCGCAGAACCACCCGAGAACTGTCGCGGTCGCCGCATGCGGGATGTTTGGAAACCCGCCCCGCCCCAAGTGCACCGCCCCGAACAGAACCGCCGAGAGACCTTGCGCCAGCAAGGGCCTGCGAGTGGACACGGAAGTAAGGTTCTGCACGACTCCTCTCATCAGGAACTCCTCGGCAAGTGCGGTGGTGAAGTAAATCCCCACCAGCTTGGCAGCCGCCGCTCCCAACCTGGCAAGCGGCGCTTCGAGCGGGGGGTCCCACTGCAGGAAGCCCGTGGAAAGCCCTACCAGCGCCAGCCATGGCAAGGCGTAGGTCGTGTTCCGGAACCCGATCTCCCAGTCCTGCCGGACCGGCACCAAGCGGAATCCAGTTCCCTGCAGGCGTCGCAACGTCAAGAAGGCGTACAGGCCTAGGGGGATCAGCATCAGCTTGCCGAGCGAGTCGAGCCGGTGCGCGGGCGGATCAAAGCCCTGGTAGATGTCTCGGAAGAGGCTGCTCAGCCCGCTGATCATCGGATAGGCCAGGGCACTGGCCACCAGTACGTCCTGCCACGCGATCCCACGCCTGCGAACCGGGAAGGCCGGATACGTGAAGGCCACGATGGAACAGAGCGCCAGGAGCTTCAGCGTCGAACCGAACGAGACGACACCAGTCGGAATCGCATAGATGAGATAGGGAGCGACGGACACCGGTACCAATGCAGCCGCAAGACGCCAAGGCCGTAGCGTCCGCTGGACCAACGGCCTGACAGCGCTTGAGACGGCAGCGCAATACAGTGCCACCTGGAAACAAAACGCCGCGACAACAGGAACCGCAACTGACGCAGCGATACCGAAGTACCGTGCAAGAATGAATCCGGCGATGGCGAGCGTCAGGATGAGTCCCGCCGAGACCAGGAGAAATGGCCGAAGGGCCGGCTGGCCGGCGGTCTCTGCGTCGGTCAAGGTACTCATCGTAGCCGTAGTGCTGGGGTGCCTGCCGGTGGAGGCCCAGATGCCGGAGGATCTGGTGCGGAGCGTCGCGGAAGCGGGCAGTCGCCTGGTCGCGGAGCGAGACCACTATACGTACACTCAGACCTTCAAGTTCCATGAAATCCGGAAGGGCGCTCCCGTGGGGCGTTACGAAGAAATCCGGGACATCACGTTCACCGGTACGGGGGAGCGGCTGGAACGGCATCGCAAGCCGCCCTTGATGCGGCTCGATCGGATGCGCCTCACGGACGAGGACTTCCGCGACCTGCGGGACGTGAACCCGTTCGTGCTCACGACGGATACGCTCCGCTTCTACCGTGTGCGATACAAGGGCATCGAGCCGGTGGACGGCACGCAGTGCCACGTCCTGCAAGTGCGTCCTCGGCAGATCCTGTCCGGACAGAGGTTCTTCGATGGCCTGGTCTGGGTCGGCGTCGAGCATGGGCAGGTCCTTCGCGTCGCGGGACGCCCGGTGCCCCAGATTCACCGAATGGAGGACAGCAACCTGTTCCCCGGGTTCGAGACGCGGTACGAGCCCGTCGACGGCGAGCACTGGTTCCCGGCGCGCACCAAGGGAGACGACATCCTGCCCTTTCCGTCGGGCAACCAGCGCGTCCGAATCCTGATCGAGTACACGAACTACAAGCGATTCACGGCGAGCTCGACCGTCACGTTCGGCGAAGCGAGCAAGACACCGTAAACACGCAAGCAGGCGGCAATCCCAAGGGCCGGGCCGTGGTCGACTGTACAATCGAACAGCAGATGCACCGCTTCCTTGTCGCCGCCCTGGCAATCGTGCTCTCGGCAGTCGCGCAGTCACCGGAACATCTCGGCAAGACGCTGAGTGCCTGGCAAGCGGACCTGGACGCACCGGCCGGCATCGACCGGCTCCTCGCGGCCCGATCGATCGGAGAGATGGCGATTGCCGGCCAGGTAGGAGCCCCCAAGGCACTCCTCTCGGCGATGGTCCATGACGACAGCTCGGTGCGTTACTGGGCGGCTGCAGCGGCTATCCGCCTTCCGTCGTTGCCACCGGACGGCTTGCCGGCACTTCGGAAGGCCATGGAGGACGAAGTCCCGGAAGTGCGCGTGCAGGCAGCGCACGCTTTGATCGAGGCCGGGGAGGAACCGGCGGCGCTCAAAGCCCTGGCAGACCTGCTGTCCCATTCCAACCGAGGAGTGCGGCTACAGGCAGCGCACGCATTGGACGCCATCGGTGACCGCGCCGCACCCCTGGCTGATGGGCTCCGGGCAGCCGTCGATGACGACTTCGACTATGTGCGGCGAGTAGCCCGGCACGCGCTCTGGACGCTCGGCGAACGACCGTGCCCCTATCAGGATTGCGATTGAGCTGAATCGAATGAGGACCCACCCACACTCCCGCAACGCAGTGCTTGCCGCAGCCATCACGGTGGTCGCGTCGCAAGCAGCCCTTTCCGCCAAGCCTCCCAATATCCTGTGGCTCTCGATCGAGGACACCGGCCAGCAAGTGGAACCGTACGACCCGTACGCCCGCACGCCGAATATTGCGCGACTGGCTCGCGAGGGCGTGACCTTCCTCGAGGCGTATTCCCATTCACCGGTATGCGCGCCCACGCGTTCGGGAATCATCACGGGCATGTACCCGACCGCGATCGGCACGCACCACATGCGGTCGAGAATGGTGCCTCCCCCGCACGTGCGGGCCTTTCCCGAGTACCTGCGGGAGATGGGGTACTACACGACCAACAACTCCAAGACCGACTACAACTTCCCCGTCCCCCTGACGGCCTGGGACGATTCGAGCCGGACCGCCCATTGGCGGAACCGCCCGGATCCGGGCCAGCCTTTTTTCGCCGTGTTCAACTTCGGCAGCTCGCACGAGGGATCGGTCCGGCGCCAGCACCTGGCCCGATCGCAAGACCCGGCTGCGGCGATCCACGACGCACGGCGGCTGCCGCTGCCGCCCTATTACCCCGACACGCCCAAGACGCGAGAGGCGTGGGCCGCGTATTACGACGTGGTCACGATTACGGATCGCACGATCGGCGAGATGCTGCAGGAACTCGAGGATGCCGGGCTCGCCGACGAGACTCTGGTGGTTTTCTGGGGCGACCACGGTGCCGGACTGGCGCGAGCCAAGCGCTGGATCTACGACTCCGGGCTGAAGGTCCCGCTGATCATGCGGTGGCCGGGCCAGATCGAGCCCGGCTCGACACGGTCGGACTTGGTCCAGTTCCTGGACCTCGCGCCCACCATGATCCGGGCGGCGGGCGGGGAGCCGCCGCCGCACCTCCACGGTCGCGTGATCCTCGGAGACAGCCGGGGCGCAGAGCCCGAGTACCTCTATCACGGCAGAGACCGCATGGACGAACGCTACGATATGATCCGTGCAGTCCGCAACCGTAAGTACCTGTACCTGAGGAACTTCGAATCGCACCGGCCGTGGGTTCAGTTCATGCGGACTCCGAGCCAAGGGCCGATCTACCAGGAACTTAGCCGGCTCAAGCAAGGCGAAGGGCTGGGTCCTCTTGTCGCACCGTTCATGCAGGACACGAAACCGTTCGAGGAGCTCTATGACGTGGTCGCGGACCCTCACCAAGTCTTCAATCTCGCTTCCGATCCGCGTTACGTCGCTACCCTTCGGAAACTGCGCGTTGCCTTGACGGACTGGATGCGACGGATGGAGGACAAGGGCCTGGTGCCCGAGCCCGAACTGTACCGTCGCATGTTCGAAAACGAATCGGATGAGCGGACGGCACCGCCGACGCTGACCCAGAATCGCCGGAGCGACGGCTCGGTCGAAGTCGAACTGCGGCCGCAAACCGAGGGTTCGTCGCTTGCCTACCGATTCGGTTCAGACGACAACAACATCGGGACTCCCTGGCTGCTCTACACCGGCAAGGTTGTTTTGGAGAAGGGACAGACCCTCCACGCGATTGCAGCGCGACTCGGCTTTCAAGCTAGCCCCACCGTGTCAGTCGAGAACTGACGCAGGATCGAATCCCCTACGGGCCCGCGCGGCCAAGGCTCCGCCGCCTCGGGGACTCCGTGCGAACGGGCAATGCCGATTGCCTTACGGCAGCACCGGGTCCTCAATGGTGTACTCGACATCGAGCGCCTTGAGGAACGCCATGAGGTCGGCCTTCTCCTCGTCCGAGAGGTTTGCGTTCTTGGCGTCAGCCAGGTTGTCCACATCCAGCCACTCGTTCTCCTTGCCGCCGCTCAGCATCAGATCCACAGCCTCTTCCAGTGTCTCCACACTGCCGTCGTGGAAGTACGGAGCCGACTTGGAAATGTCGAATAAGCTCGGTGTCTTGAAGGCGCCGGTGTCTTCCTCAGCTTCGGAGATCCTTGCGCGGCCGGTGTCGGGATTCTCAGCGTCCATCCCGATCCCGACGTTGTGGTACTGCTTGTCGGCCAGCAGGCGACCATCGTGGCAGTTCGTGCACTTGGCCTTCTCCGAGAAGATCGTCCAGCCACGCAGTTCCTGCTCGTTCAGGGCTTCCTCGTTCCCCGCCATGAAGTCGATGAAGCGAGAGTTCTCCCTGGTAGTCACGATCGTACGCATGAATGACGCGATCGCCTGGGCTATGTTGTCCGCAGTTGCAGGCCCGCCAAACACGTCCTGGAACTGCTCCGCGTAGCCCGGAATCTCATTGATCTGCGCAACGATGTCATCGATTGACGGAGCGCCATCGTTGCCGGAGGCACCCATGTTTCCGCCGCCCCATGCACCCTTGACCTGATTCTCGAGGGCGGCCGCACGACCGTCCCAGTAGAGCGCGTCGTAGTAGCCTACGTTCCACATCGTCGGGGCGGCGCGCGTAAGGACCCTGTCAAACGCCCCGAGTGCGGTGGCGCGTCCATCCGTAAGTCCATGCTCCTTGAGGTGACACCCATAGCAGGAACGCTGGCCGTCGCCACTGAGGCGCTGGTCGAAATAGAGCTGCTTGCCCAGCGCAACCTTCGCCTCGGTCAAGGGATTGTCCGCTGGCACCACCATCTCCTCGTAACCGGCAATCTCAGGCCAAGCCATTACTTCGGGCTCGACCGGCTCCTCAACGGCGCCGCCGCAGTGCAGCAGCAGCGAAATGGCTAGCATCAGGGGTGCGTTCAGTTTCGACATTTTGTAATCTCCTTGACCGTAAGCGGTATTCCTTCTCGATTGGCAAAGCGTTGCGCGACAGACGGCAACGCTCGCTGCCATTATACTGGCGCGGACCATTCGAACAATGACATCGAAGCAAGATGGTCGGGGCAAGCACCGACCGAGGCGGGCAAGACTCCTCGACGAAGCCGGAAAGGAGCTAGAGGGCCGGCACTGGCCGCTGCTCGGAGCCAAACAGGAAAGCCGGGCCGCGAGCCAGTTCGGATGGCGGAAGCCTCATAATCCGGGGCCGGATGAGAATCAGGAGATCCCGCTCGTCCCACCTGTGATCGTTTCGGCGGAACAGCCTCCCGAGAATAGGGATATTGGCTAGCCCTGCCTGGCCGGCACCGGTACGTCGGCGCTCGTAGACGGACGTTCCCGAGACGATCGCGAACTCGTTGTCGCGCAGGCGGACCTGGGATCGAAACTCGCGGTTGGAGAGGACGGGGACCCCATTCACAGAGCCTCCCGCCAGAAACTTGAACGTTACCTCCAGCGTCAGCGAAACCTCTCTGGAACTGTGAACCAGAGGGGTGACCATCAACGTTAACCCCATATCCTCGAACCTGACCGAAGGGGGCGGCTGTACGTAGCCGGGGGTCCCCGGAGCGGGAGCGTCCAGCAGACCCGCCGAGAACTGGGCCGTCGCGATGGGGTAGCTCTCGCCCACCTTGAACGTGGCCTGTTCGCCGTGCCGGACGCGCAACTGACCTGCGTGAACGGACTGCGCTGACGACGAATTGAGCCGGGCCTCGACGGAAACGTCTCCGACGGCGATGCCCAGGACGGTCTCTCCCCCTCCGAAGCCGACCAGCCGCTCCGAGCCGTCAGAGGAGGGCATCGCGCCAAACAGCGTGCTGAAGTTCGCGACTGGGAATGAGCCGGGCAGGTCAACCCCCCCCCGGACCTGTCTGCCCCGGGACACGGTCAGCATCCGGATCTCGAGTTGCACGGAGGCCGAGGGGCGCAGCAGGTCTTCGGCAAGAGCTCGCGCCATCTCGATCTTCTGGACCGGGCTCCTGAAGACCAGGGTGTCGGCCGAGACCAGCGCCTGGATGCGTTCGATGTCGAGAATCTGCTGGATTGTCTGGGCCACTTGCGCCACGTCCTCGGCACCGAGCGCTCCATCGAGCGGGATGGAGGCCAATGCCACAGGCGCCAATTCATCCGCGATGTTCGGACCGTCGCTGGCAATGAGCACCGAACTGTCGTCGAGCGGCACGGCGAGCGTCTTGCCCACCTGGGCGAGAATGCGCATGACGCACGGGAAGTCGCATTCCTCGAGATCTCCACGGAACGTGCGATCACCCTCGAAGTCCGCATGGAAGAGCACGCGGACGCCGAACTCCTCCGCCACACCCTCGTACGCCTCTCGCAGCGAACCCCGAAACCGGAACGAAGCCTCGTGGCGGGAGTAATCCAGCCGCGCTGGCCGGGCGGGCAAGGGACCTGTGCGCGTGACCCGAACATCGGGGGTCTCGGATGCAGGAATCCCCCCGTCCGGGTGGCGGGCGTACTTCCATGAATCTGGCGCCATTTCGATGGCCGGTCTGTACCAGCCAGCCAATGCGAGCAGCCGGGCAGCGCTCCGGCGGATCCGGCTAGCCGCTTGCGCGAACTTCGCATTCGCGGGCTCTAGTGCCCTCGCTTGGTTGTACAGGAGGTACGCCTCGACGTCGCGACCATGCCGCTGCGCTCGGAGTCCCTTGCGGAACAGGTCGTCGGCCGGACCGGAGCGCACGGGCGCAGGCAGGGCCAATATGCAGAGGAGCCCGCTCAGGATCCATTGCCGGAGGTGGCGCACGCATAAGGAAAGACGCTCGCTCTTTCATGGGCGTGGAGGATGCGCTGGATCGTCAGGCCCTTCAACTGCATACGGCGCGCATCGATTGGCGCCCAGGGCGTGTGTCTCCAACTTCCCGCGGCGCACTGCGAGAAGGAACACGGGAGCTCCCGCCAAGCGTTCGAAGTCCGTGGGGTCAGGCAGGCCGCAGACAGGGGGCAGACGCGTCGACGGCAGCCGTCACTGGAGTGCAAGCCACCCGCGGGGGTTGCTCTCCCTTGCCTCGTTCATGATTCTGACCACCTGCGCGAGTTCCGCTCGCTCACGAGGGAATCGCGGGGACACGTCGTAGGATTCGGCAGGATCCAGACTGAGATCGAACAGGAAGGGCCCGTGATTGGCCATCCAATATGCACTGTTTTCGCTGCGGTGCCGATCGATGTACTTGAGGTTGCGCGGACCGCGGACCCCGGCGAACTCCCCGCCTCGGACGAAGAACAGCGACCGTTCGGGACCAGCCTCACCTTCGCCCATCAGCAGGGGCGAGAGATCCGTGCCGTCGACGATCCGATCGTCAGGTACAGGGAGCCCCGCAACGCCGAGGAATGTCGGAAACAGGTCGATGTTCATGGCAGGTGCGTCGTTCACTCTCGGGCCTGGAATCATCCCCGGCCACGATGCGACGAAGGGCACAATCTGGCCTCCGTCAAAGCTGTTGGCTTTTCGTCCTCGGCGCGCACCGGGAGAACCCTCGTGCCAAGGACCGTTGTCGCTGGTGAACACGAACAGCGTGT
>CAYWUV010000071.1:0-31470 GCA_964461235.1 uncultured Bryobacterales bacterium
ATTCCCCTGTATCCGCTAAAGTGAACGGTCAATTTCGCTAAGTGAACGCCATTGGCCTGGCAGCCGGTCCCGTACCAGAGGACAGAGGTGCACCAAAGCACCCTTGCAAGGGCGTGATATCGCTTGAACCTCATACTTCACCCCCGATTCTCGGTCATGTCCCAGTCAGATTCGCGTCCCTCGGACTCCAGCGACGCATTCTTCCACGGCGCGTAATAGCGTTCCGTAGGCTTGACGCTGCCGTGTCCCAGAAGAGTGGGAAAATCGTCCATAGCAACTCCGGCCAATAGCAGTTCCACGGCGAATGTGTGGCGGAGTCGGTGCGGGCGAAAGTCGCCCACGCCAGCGTCCGCCGCGACAAGCGAACGGAGAGTTTCTTCGATGACCCTGCTGCGAGGCTGCTAGACTGACGGCGTGAGTCCGGAGCTGATCGGCATTCTGAGCGTGGGCGTGGCCCTCGCCGCCTTGATCCTGACCTCCACCGGCCGGCTTCGCAACGATCTGGGGGCGCAGATCGCGGCGCTAGGGGACCGGGTCGGGGCGCTGGAAGTGCGGATCGGGGCGCTGGAAGCGCGGACCGGGGCGCTGGAGCAGCGCATGGCGCGGCTCGAAGGCCTCCTCGAAGGCGCGGGCCTGTACCGCCCCGCCGCAGTGCCCGAGCCGCGGCCGGCCGTCGGGGCCGCGGAGGCCGCGGCGGGCGACTAGGCGCGATCGACGCCTTGGGCTGAGCGAGCTACCGGGACCGCGATGCCGCCGACGGACGAGACCTGCGGATCCAAGAGGGTGCGATCCACGCCGGCCGGCTGTCCCGCTACTACGGGTATTTTTCTTGGGCCAAGAGCCAGTCGCGTGGATTCGCCGGGAACGGAGCGGGATGCGCGACCCGGCACTGCGCCAGGGCAGCTGGAACGAGAACACTGGAAGGTCTGGTCAGGCTTCCGTGAGGGAGTCGCTACCCGAGTGCTCATTTCGAATTCGTGAGCCGGACATTTCCCGGCGTACTGGCGGGCAGTCCCCCAGCCCTATGGCGCCTGTTCGGTTACGCCCATGACCCGATCCAGACCTTCGAGCGTGGCAGTCTGTTCGACTCCGCTCGGCCAGACTATGCGGACCGACTGCAGATCGGGCTCGGGCCCGAGCCCGAAATGCAGTGGAGCGAGCGAAGAAGACGCGTAGCCGGAGCTCGAACTGGCGGTCAGGACTTGGCGGTCGGCGTGGACGCGCGCTCCGATGCCGTCCCTGTTGCTCGTCGTGCCGATGAGCCGAACTTGCAACCACCGGTTTCTGGACGGACTCACGTTCCGCCACAACTCCGCCGTCCCGCGTATCGCCGACACGACCACATCAACGCGTCCGTCAACGTCGAAATCGGCATACGCCGCTCCCCGGTGTGCCGCGGGAGGGAACCTGGCGGCTTCCCCGGACACGTCCTCGAACGTTCCGCCTCCGCTGTTCCTGAAGACGGCGTTCGACTGGCGGTACGATGCGTTCTCGAATTCCCCGGCCAAGTCATTGACGTGGGACGTGGTAACGAACAGGTCCTTCAGGCCGTCGTTATCGAAATCCTCGAATCTAGTCGCCCAACCGCTCTTCGAAACCGTCAGCCGATGCAGCCCGCTGCGTGACGTCGTGTCGTCAAACAGGCCGTCACCGGTGTTTCGGAACAGCGGAAAAGTCTGCCGGTTCAGCGCAGTGACGTGGATGTCCGGAAGCCCGTCGTTGTCGTAGTCCTGGAAATCGACGCCCATGCTGGAGATCGGAGCACCATCCGACGCGAGCGCAACGCCCGTGAGCAGTCCGGTCTCCTCGAACGTTCCATTGCCAAGATTCCTGAACAAGAAGTCTGGCTCCGTGTCGTTGGCAACAAACGCATCAACCCATCCGTCGAGGTCGAAGTCCCCGAAAGCGACACTCATGCCCTTGCCGACGTGTCGGGATAGTCCTGACGGTTCGGAAACATCCTCGAACGTCCCATCGCCTCGGTTCCGGTACAGCGTGTTCGGCAGCCCTGGCCAATACGACGGGCTGCAGTAGATCCTGAGGCCCCTGTCACGGTCCCCGCAGAATCGGTCGTCGGCAGGGTCCCAGTCCAGGTAATTGACAACGAAGAGATCCAGCGCGCCGTCCCGATCGTAATCGAACCAGCCCGCAGCCACCGACCAGCCCGAGCTGGCGACCCCGGCCTCGGAAGTTACGTCGGAGAATCCTCCCCGCCCGTTGTTGCGATAGAGGATGTTCGCGCGATAACCGGCAACGAACAGGTCCACGTCTCCGTCGTTGTCGTAATCGGCAACGGCGACTCCCATCGAGTATCCGTGTCCAGCCGTACCGGACGCCTCGGTGACATCCGCGAACCGCATCCCTCCAAGATTCCGATACAGCCGGTTCCAATGATTCCTTCCGCTCTTTCGGAGCGAAGTGGCGTCGGCGCCATTGGCGAAATAGATGTCGATCAACCCGTCCCCGTCTGCATCAAACGCCGCCACGCCACCCGCCACGGCCTCGATCATCGGCTTCCGGGGCGTCGGCCCGCTCTCGAGTACGAATTCCAACCCGGCTTCGGAAGCCACATCGCGAAATCGGATCTGGCCAAACGCAACGATCGCCGTCAACAGCACGAGCAGCGATACGACCAAGGACCGCGAGGCGCGGGCAGTCCTCGCGGTCGGGAACCTAGGGCGCAGTAATCTCATTCGGAGCCGGTGCCGCTGTTCGCTCAGAGATCGCTGCACTCCGTCGCTGCAGGGCAACTCGCGCGTCATCGGGTCGCCCTGCGGCTTGGTACGCTCGCGACAACTGGAACAATAGACGCTCGTCTTCTTGCCCTTGGAGTGCTGCCTCCAAGTGCGGGATCGCCTCCGAACCGCGCCCGGCACTCAGGTAGGCAGTCGACAGGGAGGCTCGCATCCTCACCTCGCCATTCGAGAGTCGGACGGCGTCTTCCAGCCAGGGAATCGCTTCGTCGACACGACCCAACTGAAGCAGGGCGTCTCCGAAGTAGAAGCACCCATCGGCGGAGTCCGGTCGCTGCCCTAGAAGGAGTTCCGATTGTCGGATCGATTCCCCGTGGAGCCCGGCTGCGCTGAGTGCCCGCAGGAGACCGACACGAAGCGAGAGATTCCCTGGCTCCAACTCCACCGCTTTCCGCCAGGCATCCACGGCATCTCGCGGGCTTCCAGCAAGATCCTCGATCGTTCCCGCCAGGCGGTAGGCAGCCGACGACGGAGGAAGTGAAAGGAGTCGCCGGTGCGCTTCCTTCGCTTTTTCGGCGAAGGCTCGGGCTCGCCAATACAAGGACTCTGGATCCGTGGCATCTTCGGACGCCGCTACGATTCGGTCGAAGGCGCCCGACTCAAACCAGCATTCCTGTTGCCTCCGGTCGCATGGCACAACTTCGCCACGCTTCGCGAGTTCGGCGAGGGCCCAGTCGGGGTGACCGGATTCCTCGTAGACCGCGGCAATCCCTTGATGAACGCCGGGAGCCGACGCGTTGAGCGCTTCGGCGGCCCTGTAGTGCCCGAATGCAGCTCGGAACCTGCCTTGGGCCTGTGCGGACCGGGCGAGGAGAAGCTGGTGGTACGCCGAGTCCGGGGCAGTGCGTTCCAGATCCTTGGCGGCGATGCTGGAGAGTTCCGTGTAGCTGAGACCGAGCCCCAGCCAAGCCGTCGGATTCTCTCCGTCCTGGCTGACGAGTTGTGAGAATTCACGCCTCGCTGGCTCCGGCTGATGGGACCTTAGGAGCGCATCTGCCAGTTCCAGACGGGCGATGTTGTTGCCCGGGTCCAGCAGCACCGCCCGACGAAGCGGCTCCACGGCCATCGACGGGCTGTCGAGCTTCTGATGCGACATTCCCAGGAGGAGCCACGCCGGAGCGTGGTCCGGGTGGACCTCCAGAAAGCGGTTCAATTGCTCGATAGCACTTGGGAACTTGCCGGAGGAATAGAGAGCCAGTCCAAGGTTCAGGGCGAGTCCCGGTTCCTCAGGAAACAGGCTGGCCAACTGCCGGTAGATGCGCTCCGCGGTTCCGAAATCGCGGGCCCTCATGGCAGCACTCGCCCGCTGCGACAGCGCTGTGGCGTCCCCCGTCTGGCCGGCTGCGAAGCCGTGGACGAGGGCTAGGGCCACTGCGGCCAAGACAGGCCGTTGCCTCGGCATCAGTGTCGATTATAAGGCCGCTACCTGAAGCTGGCCCCCTACGCTTAGCGCCGAACCACAGTTGGCATGGGCACCAAGCGCGCCGAGGAACCGAGGAGTTCGGCCCGGTGCTCAAGACGGAGCTGCGGACCGGGAACCGCAAGACACAAGCTCGCAGGTGACGTGGCTGGCGTTGGATGCGGTGAGGACGCTTCCTTCGATCGGACCGGACGGCCAAGAGCGGGACGAGCGCGAGACGGTGGCCGGCGAGTCGCCGAATGGTAAGGACGGAACTGCGACCCGGCTCGCGGTGGGCTTCGGACGGGCAGCTGGCGATCCCGAATGCAAGAACACCGCTAGCCGTGACCAAGAACCTACCGGTGCGGAACTTCAGCCCGGAGAGCGGAGAGCGCCAGCTCCCTCAGGCGTCAGAAGTACACCTTGAGCCCGAACTGAAGAGAACGCGCGTCGTTCACGAAAGTGTCGCGTACCGTCCCGAAGGCGCCTGACCCCACTGTCGCTTGCGCACCGGTACTGGGCATGCCGAACTGGGGCGTGTTGGCGAGGTTGAAGGCCTCCGCCCGGAACTGTATGCGCACCGATTCCCGGAAGAAGAAGTTCTTCATCAGGGCAACGTCGGCGTTCGTCGTCCCGTCGATGCGGATGTTCGGCAGATAACGGGGAGCGGACCCGATCTCGAACTTGCCGGGGGCCGAGACGGCGTCGATGTTGAACCAGCGCTCCGGAGTGCGATTGCTGACCTCCAGGTCCTTGTAGTCGCTGATGATCGGCCGCTGCACGCCGAAGCCGAACGGACCCAACGTGTTGGGAGCCCGCAGCCCGATCGGGTTGCCGGATGCGAATCGAACGATGGCGGAAACCTGCCATCCGCCGAGCACGGCGTCCGCGACTCCAGACATTCCGCTCCCGAACTTCCGCCCTTGGCCTACCGGCAGTTCGTAGATCATGCTGGTCACGAAGTCGTGGGGAAGATCGTGGCCACTGACACCCCACTCCGTGCCCGCATCGAAGACATTCCGGAAGCCGTCATAGAGGAACCACCCCTGGTCCTCCGACGCATTGTCGAGAGCCTTGGACCACTGGTAGCTCGTGATCATTGTGAGCCCGCCCGAAAAGCGACGGGTCAGCTTGGCGTGCAGGGCATTGAAGCTGGAGTTGGCACCCTTCTCGGACCTCGGGCTGTTGACGTTGATGAACTGCGGATGCGTCCGCAACAGGCGGTGTCGCGGAATTGTCTCGCCGCGCAAGGCACCGATGTTGATGTGCCCGTGGAACGGATTGGCCACGCGGGTATTCAGATCCTCCCCCATGCTGAGATACTCAGGGATCATCTGGTTGTATCGTCGCGCCTCCCCGTAGGAGAACTTGCGCCCGACGTTTCCGGTGTAACCCACTTCGAAGATCGTCCCGAAACCAAGCTCGTATTGCAGGTCGAGGCTGTAGTTCTGAAGGTAGGGAGTGGGGTTGTACGCTCGCCAGGCCGTGACGCTATTGCCTACCCGGGTGAGAAGTCCGTCGGCCGCCCCCGTGACAGGGTCAAGGCCGTTCGGGTATGGGTTGCTGAGGGGATTCCCCGGAGTGATTCCGTCGCTAGCCTGGCTCGCTATCCATGGTGTCGTGACCGAAAAACCGTCGTTGCCGTTCGGGCCCGAGTCAGTGAATGTGCGCGAGTACGAAATGCCATAGCCGGCCCGCACCACGAGGCGGTCGGTCGCCTGGTAAGCGATGCCGATGCGTGGTGCCATGTCGAAGTTGTCCCGGTACGTCTGCCCCCGCATGCTGGGCGAGGAAAACACGAGGCCACCTCTCAGGGCGTCGTATCCAGTCACATCGTTGAGAGGGCTCCTAGCCTCGTAGTCGAAGTAGTTCTGCTGGTTGTAGCGCTCCGTCCGAGGGTTCTGCAGTTCATAGCGCAGTCCCAGCGTTAGGGTGAGCCGGTTGTTCACCCTCCAGGTGTCCTGGGCGTACCATCCGAAGTACCTTTGGCTCGTCGCAGGGGGCACAGGAAGCGGAGTGTTGCCTCCTGTTCCCGTGCCGAGCAGCAAGGACGCGATCGAGTTGCCCGAGGTGGCACTCGCAGCCGACGCTACCGGTCCGGATGTCATGCCGCGATTGAAGCTCGTGGCTATCGTGTACGCGTTCCAGATGTTGTGGAACAGGTTCTCGCCGGACATGCCGAACTTGAGGCTGTGCGCTCCTCGCTCGTTGGTGACGTTGACCGAGAAGGACGCGATCCTACGGGCGTTCTTGAAGTTGCGCGAGCGCCCGACCGTAGCGTAGTTCGCTGGCGAATACTGGCCTGTATTCGAAGTCTGCATCATGTCCTGGAAGGACTGCGGATAGCCAACATCCGTTAGGCTGAAGCCGTCGACCGTGCCGATGCCCGTACTGTTGCGCACGGTCCCCCCCGCTCCGACCAGGGCGTTGATCACCCAGGTCGGGCTCGGCACGATCGTGTTGCTCAACGTGACTTGGTAGTAGGGCCACGTATTGTCATCGCCGGTATCGCCGCCCGTGTTGAATATCCGAGGCCGGGTGCCGCCGAACAGCGTGCGCGTCATCCGGAGAAACATGCTGTATTTCTCGTTCATCGACCAGTCGCCCCTGACGTCGTAACGATCCGCCGTGTTGTTCAGGCCGCCCGTTCCGAAGAAGTTGTTGGCGTTCGTGATCGGCACTCCCGCCTGGTTCGGCGACGGGTAGAGCTTGGTCGCGACATTGCTGCCGACAACGTCCATTCGACTCGCCGGAACGACGTTGTTCAGGAACGCGTCCCGAACGAATCCGCCGCCGTCCGGATTCGGCCGGGTCGTGAACGGGTCAAAGATCTGCTGGAGGCTCGGCTGGCCCTGGACCCGGTCGAAGCTCTCGGAGAAATCGCCTTGTCGTTCCAGCGCGGTAGGAACGGTCACCAGAATCGACTGAGCCGAAGGGATTCGTGTGCCCTCGAAGCCGAACATCCCGAAGAGCCTCTTGCTTTTCCACATCGGGCCACTTACGTTGCCCCCGAACTGGTTACGCTTGAACTCCGGCCTGGGATTGTCAGCGCGGTTGCGCGCCCAG
This sequence comes from uncultured Bryobacterales bacterium, assembly GCA_964461235.1. Classification (GTDB taxonomy): domain Bacteria; phylum Acidobacteriota; class Terriglobia; order Bryobacterales; family UBA6623; genus VXMF01. Next base: position 7,219 of record CAYWUV010000071.1, read on the forward strand.
CTGTTCGCGTCAAGATTGTCGTTGCGCAAGAACCAGAACAGGGACCCGTGCACGTCTCCTGAACCGCCCCGGGTGACGATGCTTACAACGCCGTTGCCCGTCCGTGCGTACTCTGCGTCGTACGTGTTGCGTGAAATCTGCATCTCCTGAACGGAATCGACTCCGGGAGTGCCGAAAGTCGAGCCCCAGTCTCCGCCCTTGTTGCTCAGGCCATCGACATGGATCGTGTTCTGCCCTTCGCGACCGCCATTCATGGAGAAGAGGCCCCAGTTCTGGTCACGGACCCTGTCGCGGATCTTGAGCCGCCCGCTGTTGGCGAAACTCGAAAAGACGCCGGCGTTGGTATGGACGACAGCGAGCGGGTTGCGAAAGCTGAGGGGCATTTCCGTGATCTCGCTTCGATCCAGCGAGGCAGTCTGATTGGCTGACTGGGTGTCAAGCATGACTGCCTCGGCAGTCACTTCGACAGTCTCGGTCACCTCTCCCAACTCAAGCTGAACATCCATCTCGGCGTCCTGACTCCCCTGCAACCGGATCTCGGAACGCACGAAACCCTTGAACCCGGGTGATTCGATACGCAACTCATACACGCCGGGCAACAGGCTCGAGAAGTTATAGCGCCCCTCAGGACCCGTCGATGTCGAGCGGGTGTCCTGAGTACCAACATTGGTGATCGTGACATCTGCGCCGGGAATGACTGCGGCGTTCGGATCGGTCACGAGGCCCGTTACACTTGCCGAAAAGGTCTGTCCGGCTGCCGGAATTGCGACTGCCAGCAGGAGCGCGGCGCACAAGAGCCCGCGCATTGCAAAAAATGCAGATCTCATGATTGATTCGACCTCCTGGGAAACGACGTCATAAAGCCTATCAAAAAGTTCAGCCAAGTGAGAGGGCTTGCAAGAAAACAAGAAAACTCCGGATCTCAGTACTGCCTCCGGCCCGCTGCGGCTGGGCTCAAGATTCCCCACGGCCCATCGCAGCCGTTGAGGCCACGACGCCACCGGCTATGAACCGAGCAAGTGCCTCGGTGGAGTGCGCATTGAATGTGTGCGCGTGTCGGCAGCGCCCTCCCCGCCGACTAGGCGCGAATTAGGGGGGCGCGTCCGAGCAGGCCTTTCTGGCGCTTTTCGCGACCTATGCTTCCCCCGCTAAAAGAGCAGTTTCAGAGCCATTTGAACCTGCCTAGGAGACCCGATGGTTCGTACGACTCGTCCGAAAGCTCCGTTGGTAACTGTCACCGGCCCACCGGCAATGGGCACGCCGAAAACCGGTGAATTCGTGAGGTTGAAGAACTCGGCCCGCAGCTGCGCCGACATCCTCTCGTGGATTCGAAAGCTCTTGCTCAATGAGACGTCAGCGTTGGCAATGCCGTCCTGCCTCACGTCATTCATGTATCGCGGGGCTGTGCCTTGCTCGAAACGTCCGGGCGCGGCGAAGGCGTCGGTGTTGAACCAGCGCTCGGGTGTCGGGTTGCTGAGCTTGGGGTCCGCGACCACGTTGGTCCGCTTCACGCCGTACCCGAATGCCCCCAGCGTGTTCGGAGCCCGAATGTTTAGCGGGACTCCGATGCTGAACCGGATGGTGCCCGCTACTTGCCAGCCGCCCACGACCGCATCAAGGGCGCGGCCCATGCTCCCACCGAGAGCCTTGCCTGTCCCGACGGGGAGTTCCCATACGAGATTGGTCACGAAATCGTGAGGAAGATCGTGGGCGCTCACGGAGTAGTCACTCGCCGGATTGAAGACATCGCGGAACGCATCGCTCACGAACCAGCCCTGGTCCTCTGATGCGTTGTCCTCGGCCCGGGCCCACTGGTAGCTGCTGAGAATTGTCAGGCCCTCCGTGAAGCGGCGCGTGAACTTGATGTAGAGCGCGTCAAAACTCGAAATGGCTCCCTTGCTGCTGCGTGCGACATTGACGTTGTTGAAGTGTGGGTAGTACCGCAGGAATCGATGAAGCGGTGCCGTGCGACCGCTCATCGGGCCGGAGGAGATGAGCCCGAAGAACGGGTTGAGAATGCGGTTGTTCAACTCCTCGCCTTGGCTCAGGAAGTTCATCGGGACCTGGTTGAAGTTTCGGTTCGATCCCCAAGCGAACTTTCGGCCCCGATTGCCGGAGTAGCCGATCTCGAATACCGAGCCCGGGAGGATCTCGTACTGGAAGTCCACGCTGAAGCTCTGGATGTATGGGGTCGGGTGATCTTGAGGCCAGGCGTTCACGTTGGCACCGACTGCCGTCGCGAGCCCCAGCTCGGTCCCGGTCGGCCGGTCGGGCCCGGCCGGCCAGGGATTGCTGAGGAGGTTGACCGGAACGACTCCGTCGGGATTGGTTTCCCAGGTTGACCTCAGGTCGAAGCCGTCCATCCCACTGACGCCGGACTCGATGTACGTCTGTGAATAGGAGATGCCGTACCCGCTGCGCATGACAAGCTTGTCGGTGAACTTGTAGCTGAGTCCGACGCGGGGTGCCCAATCTTTCGTGTCGAGCGTCGTGATGCCCCGGTCGTTCTGGTCGGTGAACTTGATTCCCCCGCGGACCGGATATCCGGCGGCGTCCCCGATCGGGTTCGCGATGCTGAAGTCGAAGTAGGCTTGCCGTTCGTAGCGCTCAGTGCGCGGGAGCTGCTGCTCATAGCGCAACCCGAGAGTCAGGGTCAGGTCCGGCGTGACCCGCCACGTGTCCTGCGCGTACCAAGCGGCGTACTTCTGCGTGAACGCCGGATCGCCGGAGAACCTCACGCTTCCCCCGCCGACTCCCAACAGCAGAGAGGCGACCGAGTTCCCGACCACGCCGCTGTTGCCGACCGGCACGGGACCGGTCGTAGGTCCCCGGTTGAACGAGAACTCCGGGGTGCGCGAATCGATGAAATTCCACTGGATGGCCTCGAAATTGAACCCGAACTTGAGGCTGTGGTTGCCGCGCTCGTTGCTGACGTTGACCCCGCCAGTATGAGTCCTGCGAATATTCTGGAACAGGCGGGCGCGTCCGATCGTTGCGTACTCGCTCAGGGCGTACTGGCCCAGATTCTGGTTCTGGAATTGATCAGCGTACGCCTGCGAGTACCCAAGGTCCGTCAAGCTGGTCCCGTCCACGTTGGGAATAGGATTCGCGAAGCGGTGGCCGCCGCCCGTTCCGGCGTTGATGTTGATCACCCAGGTCGGCGAAGGAACGATCGTGTTGCTCCAGCTGACGTTGTAGAAAGGCTGTCCGTTCTCGAATCCGGTGTCGGCGCCGTTGTCGAAGAAGCGGGGGTTGTTGTTCAGCAAGTCCGATCTGCTCCAGCGCACGAACGTGCTGTACTTCTGGCTCTTGGACCAGTCGACCCGCGTGTCGTAGCGATCGACTTCCTGGCGGAACGGCACCGTCTTGAAGTAGTTGTTGATGTTGGTCACCCCGACTCCCTCGCGTGTCGGGTTCGGAAACAGCCTCAGCACGTTGACCGCAACAGGATCAAAACGCGCCGCCGGAATGACATTGCCCGGGAAGGGGTCACGGATGAACCCGGCACCGTCCGGGTTGGCTCGGGTAGTGAAGGGGTCGTAGATCTCTTGCAAGGAGCCGTTTCCGTTGAAGCTCTGCGTGAAATCGCCCGTGCGTTCCAGTGCCGGGGGCATCGTTTGAACGGTGGTCTGGGCGGACGGAAGGCGCATCGCCTCGTATCCGAACAGACCGTAAATCCCGTGTTTCCTCCACACCGGGCCCGAGACGTTCAGGCCGACCTGATTGCGCTTGAACTCCGGCTTGGCGTTGCCGGCCCGGTTGCGCTCCCACTGATTCGCGTCCAGATTGTCGTTGCGGTGGAACCAGAACAGGGAGCCGTGAAGCTGGTCGCCACCGCCTTTCGTAACGAGGCTAACGACACCGTTGGCGACCTTGCCGTACTCGGCGTCGTAAGTGTTGCGGGCAATCTGCATCTCCTGGACGGCGTCCACGGATGGCGTCCCGAATGTCGCGCCCCAGTCGCCTCCCTTGTTCGTCACGCCGTCGACGTTGACCGTATTGCTCGCTTCGCGGCCGCCGTTCATCGAGAAGAGTCCGTAGTCCTGATCGCTCACTCGGTCCTGGAGTTGCGTGCGCCCGCTACGCGCGAACATCGAGATGACCCCGGCATTGGCGTGGACGAGCGCGAGCGGATTCCGGAAATTGATCGGAAGCTCGGTGATCTCCTCGGTGTTGAGCGTGTTGCTCTGGTTGGCGGACTGCGTGTCGAGGACGACCGCCGCAGCTGTCACTTCAACGGTTTCGGTGACCTCGCCCAGTTCGAGGACCGCGTTGAACTCAGCGTCCTGGTTGGCTTGCAGGCGAATGCCGGAGCGCACGAACGTCTTGAACCCGACAGTGGACACGGACAATTCGTAATTGCCGGGCTTGAGCTGGGAAAGGGTGAAGCGCCCCTCGGGACCGGTGTCCTGCTGGCGCTCCTCCCCGGTGTCGGAGTTCTGGAGGACCACCGAGGCCCCGGGGATCACCGCGCCGCCGGGATCCGTCACGAGCCCGGTCAGATTGGCGGTGGTCAGCTGGGCCGAACTGTATGAGCCACCCAAGAGCACGAGTATCGAGAACACCCCGATACACTTCAAAGTGCCGCAGCAACGCATTACCAAAAACCTCCTTGATTGCTTCGAATTCCGGTCCGCCCAAATCGGCAGTGCGGCTCCGAGATCGGATCAGTCCGGCCTCGTTTTCGACCCTACCAACTGGCGTTGCGCAGATCGTAGCAGCAGACTGCCTCGGCGACTGCGTTCATTTGTCGCTTTCTTCACCAACGTGTGGATTTTGCGAGAAAACGGAGACCGTCGCCCGTCCGCTGAATCGGATGGTCGGTCAGCGACGCATGTCTTCCTTGCTCCTGTAATCGTTCGAGACGCGGTGCTTTCAGTCGGCTTCAACCGTCCCAATTCTTCCCGAGCGTGCTTCAGCGAGTCACGCACTTTGGTGACCATCACGACTTCGAATCCCTACGGGAACCGCAATTCATCTCCCGCCCGGGCCAATCGTCCGGTGGACACGAGTTGCTGTGCAAGTTCTTCGAATGCCTCGCGCATCTCAGCCCGTATTGACTTCAGGCCGAGCATTCGCGCAACCTCACGCGCGCAGTCGCTTGGGTTGATCCCGATGTTCCGTTCCACGGCCGCCAGGATCGCGGCTTGGATCTCGGTCGGGGGAAGCATCTCCAGCTTGCGAAGCGATTGCGGCCCAACTCCGCTGCGGTCGCGGACTGGCGGGTCCCCATTTCGGTCTACCCGATCCACGAATCCCGAGTCCTGTCCGCCTGCGATCGCGATGCGGCCGACCCGGACGCACTGGCGAACGGCGCTCACCACAGCGCTCTGAATGCGACTACCGGTTCGCTGGTATCCCCATAGACGGCTGAGCCGCCGGCACACCTCATCAATGTGGATGGGTCCCTCGATCTCGACTATCCGGGCAACGGATTCCATGAGCACGCCTTGGTCAGCCTCGTGCAAGTCTCCGTACCGAGCAGCCGGTATCGCGAACGCAGCCTCGGCGTAGGGCGTCCCGTGTGACTCTTCAAGCTGCTCCGTACGCGCAATCTCGATTCGCTTCGTTACGGTCGCGGGACCGACCAGCCCGTCGCGGTTAGCCCGGGCTCGGTCGATTGCCTCCAGGAGCTTGTCCAACTCGCCATCGCGGTTGTAGAACCAGTCCGTGCTCCAAATCCGGTGGAAGGTCCAGCCCTTCTGTTCCAGCACGGTTTGCCGAAGCCGATCCCTTTCGCGAGCCCAACTGGAGGAATGGTAGCGGGCGCCGTCGCATTCCACCGCGAGGAGGAACCGCCCTTCGTCATCCGGATCGTAAACGGCGAGATCGATCCGGAATCCGGACGAACCGACCTGAGCAGCCACCCGGTACCCATGGCCTTGCAGCGCTCTGGCGACGGCCTCTTCGAAAGGGCTGTCCATTTCCGCGCCGGTGAGCTCGGGAATGTCCAGCTCGCCCGTCTCGGCGTATTTCAGGTACCGCTTCAGGACCCGCGTGCCCTGGTGCTTGGTGGCATCGACACGAATGTCGGAGTACCGGATCGAAGCGAATACGCGGCAGCGCCTCTTGGCTCTCGTGAAGAGAACGTTCAGTCGACGCTCCCCGCCATCGCTCGACACCGGGCCGAAGTTCTGCGACATGTAGCCGCCAGCGTCCTTTCCGTAGCAGATCGAAATGAAGATGACGTCGCGCTCGTCACCCTGAACGTTCTCCAGGTTCTTGACGAAGAAGGCATCGTCCTTGCCCTCCTTGCAGAACGCCTCCAGTTCCGGGAACTCCGCACGCATGATTTCCAGCTTGTTTCGGATGGTGTCGCGCTGGGCGACGGATAGCGCCACCACCCCGAGCGTCTCGTCGGCGTGCTCGCGGGCGTGCTCCAAGACCTGCTGGACGACCACCTCGGCCTCCTTGTCGTTGTTACGCTTCCGGCCTCGCCCGTAGATCCCCTCCACGTAAACGAAGCTCAGCCCGGTTCTCTTCCCGGCCCTGTCGGGGCTCGGCGGACAGATCAGGCTGTAGTCATAGAACTCGTGATTGGAAACCTCGATCAAAGACGGATGCCGGGACCGGTAGTGCCACCGGAGCATCCCGCCCGCCATCGCCCTGGATTCGCAGAGGGACAGGATGCTCTCCATGGCGCCAACCTGCGCGGCCTGGATGTCCGCAAGATCTTCCATGTCGGCCAGCTCGACCTCGTCTCCGACTTGCCTGTCGAAGAACGAGGTGGGAGGCATCTGCTTCTGGTCTCCGACGACGACCATCTGGCGGCACCGGAGAATCGCGCCCATTGCGTCGGCAGGCCGCACCTGGCTGGCCTCGTCGATCAAGAGGAGGTCGAACGCCAGCCCGCCGGGCTTCAGGTACTGCGCCACTGAGAGGGGGCTCATCAAGAAGACGGGCTTGATCCTCGCCACAGCCTCCCCCGCCCTGTCCAAGAGTTGCCGAATCCGCATGTGGCGCGTCTTCTTGGCCACTTCGCCGCGGACGATTCCTACTTGGCCGGCCGAGCCGGCAGGCAGCGAACGGAAGTGCTTGAGGGCGATCTCCCGAGAGGCCAGGGCCTGGAGTTGCTGATCGAGTGTCTTGAAGTCCTCGACCATTCGGCTGCGCTGGGTCCCGTCAATCGACTCGAGTTCCGGGATTTCCGACCGCATGCGGTCCCATACCGCTTCCGCCCGAACGAATTCGAGCGTGCTCCTGGCATCCTCGGGCACCAGCCGCCCGTCCGCCAAGCGATCCCGGATCTCTCCCAGACCCAGCTCCGACGCATGGCGTGCGGACGCACTCAGGCGATGCCACTCCTCGATCGAGTTGGTGTTGGCCGACCAGGACCTCATGCGGGTCCGGAGCGCTTCGAAATCGACAGCCTCGACGCGATCCGCACCGAACGCCACCCGGACATCGGGATCCACGATGGCGCAGATCCCCTTCCAGCAGTCCATCCATGCGGCCAGAACCTGACGGGAATCCCGCGCCATGGATGCAAAGTCGCCCGCAGGGTCGATCCTGGCAACCTGCTCCCTGACGGAGGATCCCGACCCCAGCTCGCCCGCCTGCGACGCTATCCAGCGGGCAGCGGGCAGAACCTCCCGAATGTCAGTCTCATCCTCTCGCCAGTCCCGCCCTAAGGCCTCCCGACCCAGCAAGCTCTCCTTCGTGATCCGCTTCAGTCCCCGGCGGTATCCGACGAGCCGGTCCAAGAGGTCGATCCGGTTGCCGAACCCCTTCGGCAGCTCCGACCGGTGCACAGCCCGCAACCGGCCAAGCGCCCGTCGGTAACGGCCGCTCATCCAGCGGAACCATGACCGGCCGCGCTGGGCGATCTCGAAACGGTCGGCATCCCAATCGACATCAAGCGCATTTTCGATGACCTCGGCCAGCAAGCCCGCACGGGCTTCCCGCGTCGCGGAGATCGTCTCGCAGAGCTCGAGGAATCGATCCGGCTGGTCGGCCACCGCATCCCCAGGCAGGAGATCCGGAACGAGACGGGGCATTACGGCAAGGGCGTCAAGGCGCTTGCACGCCTCCTCTACGGCCAAAGCACTCTCCGGACGCTCGACACCAGCTGTCCGGGCGCATTCCTGGGACTGTTCCTGTAGATCCCTCAACGCGGTGTCGGCCGTCCGGAGCAGGCCCGCCAGGGACCGACGGTCGATCTGGCTCGGCCTGGACCGCGCTCCCCGCCAGACGTGCTGTTGCTCCGTCCCATGGGTAGCGGTGAGCGATGCCACGGCTTCGACAGCCTTGATCCGCTCGTCGAAGGCATTGCCGTCCCAGGATTCCGCACCAGGAATCCTAAAGTTCGGCCGCCGGCAGCCGCGCTCATCCAACTCGGCCAGACGCCCGACGATCCCATACGGCGTCTCACCGGAAGACCCATCGAGCCGGTGCAAGAGTGCGGTGAGCCGGTTGAGTTCGTCGCGCACGTGTCGCGTCCGCTCGTAGTCCGACTCGCTTACATCCTGAGGCTGACCGAGTTCCAGGGTCCGCTTGAGGTCTGCGTAGATGTGCTTGCGATTGGCCTTGTGCGAGTGCAGTTCCAGGCACAGCGGCCCAAGGCCGCACTTCTCCAGGCGATCGTGCACCACGTCAAGAGCGGCACGCTTCTCCGCAACGAATAGCACCCGCTTGCCGTCCCTCGCGGCTGCAGCAATGATGTTCGCGATGGTCTGGGACTTGCCAGTGCCTGGCGGGCCTTGGACAACGAGGTTCTTCCCTTCGCTAGCCGCTGCGATGACCTGGGTCTGCGAAGTGTCCGCATCCAGGATGTGGCCGAGGTCTCGAGGGTCCGAAAAGCGCTTGTCCAAGTTCTCCTCAGGGGCAAAGATGCTCGTCGCGGCGCCGAATCCCCCCACCAGCAGCCCTGCCAACAGCTCGCTGTCCGCGAATCCGTTCGGGCCGCCATCAGAGGAGAGATCCCTCCACATCAGGAACTTGGCGAACGAGAAGAAGCTCAACTCGATCGTGTTCGGCCGCACGCGCCACCGTGGCCGGGAGGACACGGCGGCCTGCACCCGTCGGAAGTAGCCCGTAGGCAGCCATCCATCACCTTCCGGGAAATCGGGCAAGGTGAGGCCGAAATCCGCTGAGAGCAGGGCCCGGAGAGACAGGTTCGGCTCCAAGTCCTGGTCCCTGAACACGAGCCGGAACCTCCCGCGTGCGCTGTCGCGCTCCAGGTCGACCGGAAGCAGGATCAGCGGGGCAAACCTCTCGATCTGCGACGATTCGCTCTCGTACCAACGGAGGAACCCGAGAGCAAGGAAGAGGACGCTGATTCCCTGCTCCTCCTCCAGTGCCTGGGCATCCCGGTAGAGAGTTAGCAGTCGCTTCTGGAGGCGGTCAGCACTGAGCCTTGTCTGGAGACGTCGGTCAACATGATGCTCCTGAGCAGCCGACCCTTCGCCCGACTCATCCTCCGTTGGCAGGAAGACGGACTCGTCATCCTCATCCTCCGTAGCGGCCTCCCCGCCCCGGTACGGCTCGAATGTCATGCTCTTGCCGTCCAGGTGGAGGATCCGGAAGACTTCGTCGGCAAGCTCGTCTTCAATCGTGAGCTGCTTTGCCCGGTCCTTGCCGATCGGAGCGTTGATCAGCTTGTTGCGCTTGCCAACGTCCAGCAACTGTTGACGAAGGCCGTCGATGGCCGTCGAGACCGCTCGAGCAGCATGAGACTCGCCGGAGGAGGCAGTGCCGATGGGATTCTGGTTCATTGGCTGTTTCGATCGGTTTCCGATCGGAAACCGTGCACACTAGCACAGCAAGCACGGGCCGGCAATTTCCTGCCCGCTGTTGGGGCGGCGGCTATTCTCTGGGGCCCCCGGGCCTTGCCGTAGTGTCATCCATTGGCCTCCGGAGGCATTTCCCACGCCCAGTTCTCAGGCACCGCGTGATTCCTGACCCCGCTACTGGCGAGCGGCCTCCTCCAGCTGGCCGGTTGTCGATCCGAGAGCAGGTACGATCCGGGATGTCCCGAGAACCTACTAGCACAGCTTCGAAGGATAATGATGGGCTCGTAGCGACTGGACCAGCCGGGCGTACCGAACAGCAACATGGCCGGAAAAATCGACTTCAAGAAGACCTACCGATCGCTTTACGGACCCGGACGCACCCCTGCAACCGTCGACGTGCCGCAGTTCCAGTACCTGATGATCCACGGCCGGGGCGCCCCCGAGGACGATTCGTTCAAGACAGCGACAAACGCCCTGTACTTGGCTGCGTACTCCCTAAAGTTCCTGTTGAAGAAGGCAGGCCGCCTCGATTATGTAGTACCGCCGCTCGAGGCGCTCAGGTGGGCTGGCGACCCGGCCGCTTTCGAGGAAGACCGCCGCGAGGAATGGCAGTGGACAGTAATGCTCATGCAGCCTGCGGAAGCTACCTCCGGTGATCTCTCCGCCGCCATCGAGGGCTTGGAAAAGAAGGGCAAAGCCCTTTCCCTACCATGGCCGGATGACACTTTCGAGCCTCGGCGAGGGACGCTGCGTGCAGGTTCTGCACGTCGGGCCGTACAAAGAGGTCAACTTCACGATCCGGGCCCTGCACGAATTTGCCGCCTCGCGGGGAATCCGGCTGGCGGGCAAGCATCACGAGATCTACCTATCCGATCCGCGACGCACAGCTCCGGAGCGTCTGAAGACCGTAATCCGCGAGCCAGTAGCTGACGCCGCATCCTGAACGCTCCCCCGAGCGACGGGATGCGAGGACGGCCCCGTGAAGCCGTCCGCTCGGCAGCAGTCAGTCCGTTCCCCCCTGCAACGCGGCCTGCTTCTCGACCCAGACACGCAGTACCTTGAACCCCTCGTCCTCAGGCTCGTAGCGGAGCCCGCCTTGATGGCCCTCCTCCCGGCCGGTCTGGACGTTCAGCGGCTTCAGCAGCAGCAGGCTTCGCTCGGGGTTCACTGGGTCGACCCGGGCCTGCAGCTTACGATAATTCGTCAGCAGGTCTGTGACCCCGATATGACCGGCACCGTCGGGCGGGTGCAGGTAAAGGGTGGGGACCCTCCCGGGAACGCCGTGGCACGAGATGCACGCCCTCTCGTCGCGCTCGCTGATCCGATTCATCTCGGGGAACACGTAGTCCCGGAAATGCAGGATGTCAGCAATGAACTCGTCGTTGGGCTCGAGCCGCCGGGCAGTGGAGTCTGCGCCCTCCGAGCGGACCTCACGAATGAGCTTTCGCAGTTCCAGGCCGTACTGTTCGTCGTCATTCGAGAGGATGTTTCGGAGCCGGGCCTGGATCGAACGAACGGGCTCGCGTTCCAAGTGGGAGGCGATCGCTTTCCGCACCTCGGGATTGCGCCGGAGGGAGGGCAACCCCGCCAGCTTGGCAGCGAAGAGCCTAGTCTCCTCGGGGACGCCGAGGGAAAACCACTGCACGAACATGTCCACGACCTGCGTCTTGGCCGCGGTGATCGGGTCAATGACGTCAATGCCCTCCGAGTCCTTTGTGAATAGTGATCGATCACCCTCTCGGGCCGAGAGCTTGAGGTAGTCGAGCCCGAACTTCAACTCGGGCTCCGCCTCCGGATTCGTGCCCAGCATCTTTACCTGGAACAGGCTACGCCCCTTGGGCAGTTCGAAGACCCCCAGCGGCGTCGGCCCCGTTGAAGTCACTTCCGGCCTGTAATAGTCCGTCTGCCCCAAGACCGTCTGCCCGTCGAGCGAGATTTCCACGATCCCGTGCGAAGCGCCGTACAGGAACGCACCGAGCAGTTCGTAACTGCCTGCCGCCGGGACCTCCAGCCCGAAGGAAATATGGGCTCCCACCTTGCCTTCCTCCCAGATCAGGACGCTGTCCTTGCTGGCCACTCCGCCCGGGATCATTTGCTCGGTGGTCCGGCCAAACGTGAGTTCGACCACTTCCAGGTCTTCGGCCTCGATGGCGCCTTCGACCGCCTCCTCGGTCGTTGCACCGCCCTCGCGGAAGGCGAGCATCCATTCGGTGGAATCGAGCCAGAGTCTCGGGTCGCTCGACAGGTGGCGGAACGCCTCCTTGCGGTGCAGGCTCCGGTTCTCGCCAAGAACGCGCGCGATGAGCGGGGAATAGGTGTCCTCGTCCGGCAGACCGTCGCTGGACGGTGCGGGCTTGCCGGCCACCCTAGCAGCGTCCCCTCGAGTCCGAGCGCTTTGCCGGCCGTCCAGTCCCAGCAGCAATTGGTAGAACTCCGCTTCTTCGTGCTCCGAAACGACCTCGAAGTCCCAGTTGACGCGTGCCAGGAAGTTCGCCAGGCCGTCCGCGTCCTTCTGGTTGCCCTCGCGCGCGTACCTCCGCAGAATCCGGAGCAGGGGTGCCAGCGACTCCCGGCGAGCAGGGAGAGAGAGCTCACCAGGGTTGGACAAGGCTCTGGCGGCGATCGCGACAGTCGCCGCGTCACCCTTCAGCAGCAGTTCCAGCACGGTGTCCTGAAGAGGCTTGTGAGTGATGTTGCGCGCTCCCTCGAGGGCGATGGTCTTCCACGGTACGGCCCCGTCGGTCTCCTGCTGGTAAATGGAATGCACGGCCTTCCCGAAGAGTTCGGTCGCCCCAGGGGTGCTGTAGGCGAACTGACCAGGGCTCTGCTGGTTCGCCCGCTCCATGTAGTGGGACGCGGCCATGGCGACCAGCCGGCGGTCCAGCCGGCGGCGGAGCTCTTCTGGCGCGGATTCCCTCCACGCATGCAGGTCTTGGAATAGGGTCGCCAGTTCGGGGTACTGCTGGGCGATGTACTTGCCCCCCGTGATGTTGTTGACCTGACCGTTCACCACGAAAAGGGCGATCGTCGAATACCGCAGCGCCATGTTGACGTGGGCCTCTCGCTCCTCGCGCAGCAGGGCGTCCATCCAGGCTCGACTAACTGGCTCCCGCATAGGCGGGTTCCAGACCCACCAGTGCCAAGCGGCCTTGAAGGCGAAGGCACGAACGCCGGGATGCGGATCGACCATGGCATTGGTCAGCATGCCTGCGAGTTCCGACAGGTCGACTTTGATCCCGGTACCCGGCATGTGCGCGCGGGTCACCAGAGCCTGCATGACGGACTGGCGGGCGCGGTCGGAGCCGTCTCGAAACGCCGCCAACATGGCATCCCACCCTGCCCCGTCCAGCAACAGCTGGCGCAAGGACCAGAATGCCGCCTCGCGGCAGCTCTTGACGGGATCGGCGAGGTGCCGGACCAGAGTCGGAACGGCATCGTGGACCAACGCTCCGCCTAGACCGAGCAAGCCGTAGAGTCGGACTTGAGGGTGGGGGCTGCGGGCTGCTTGCCGGAACACCTCCGCATAGTGCGGATCGCCGCTGGCCTGGGCCGAGCGAACCTTGCGGACCGACTCGAGAAACGAGTCGGCAGCGTCGAGACGAATCACTTCGCCTTCCTCGGCCGGAGGGGCCGGATGCAGACGGCTCAGGGCCCGAATCACGTACGCCCCGGTGACAAAACCCGTTGCGGCCGCCGCGTTCCAGAGTCCATAGGGATACTGGTTCCGCAGTAGCCACCGCACTCCCTTGGCAACAGCGGGATCGTCCGCCGTCTTGCCGGCGGCTTCGAGCGCGATGAGAGCGACCGCTGTCGCGGCTGGGTAGCTGTAGTCCTCTAGACGGACCCACGTGCCGTCGGGAGCGGCCTTGCCGGGCTTGAAGCCCCATCCACCGTCCTCGCGCTGCAGGGCCATCAGCCGCTGCAAGTCGAGCGCGGCCCGGTCTCGGAGTGCCTGGTCCAGGATCTCGGCCTCGGCCACCCTTCTGGGCGAACCGGTCAGCCGTCGCACCTGCTCCACGTAGTCGGCAGGCCAAATCCGGTTAACGAACTCGATCCGGTGCCCGTAATCGTCGGTCACGCGGATGTCATCTCCGGTCGCGAGGATCTTGCGGCCCTTCTCCTCAAGCCCGTAGAAATACCGGGGCTCGCGGGTGTCGCGCCACGCCCGCTCCAGGATTTCCGCAGAGAACTTGAACACAACGTTCGGCCCGAAGTTGGAGCCCCGTCCGGCAGCGTTGATGCCCCTGGGGTCGGCTGTCTGCAGGACGTAGTTCGCGGTGCGCTGCTGCCATTGGGCGTGCACCCTCTTCGGCCGGAACGTGCGCTCGTGCAGCACGATATTTCGACCAGCTACCCGAGTCCCGGCCGGGCCATCCCCCAGGTCGTTGGGAGCGACGCTCGTGTTGACCGCGGCATCATCAAGCTCGTTCGTCAGCCTCAGGGACTCGTACATGGTGTTGACAAGCCGGCGGTAATTCTGCTCGACCCCATCCGGACGGTAGCCCTGGCGGAACGCATCGGCCACCCCCCACACCCCGCTCTGCGTGTGACAGCTCATGCAGTTCTCGCCGAACAGGGCGGTCGCGTCGCGAACCCGGCGATGCAGGGCGATGTTGCGCGGTCGATGGATGAGCCAAGCGTCGATCTCGGCCAGGTGGTAGTAGATCGCCTGCCTTACGGCTTGGACCGGGTCATCGTAGGGCGCGGGGTCGAAGACTCGAACTTGCATCTCGTAGTGCGGTTGGTTGGCCTCGACGCGCAGGTAGTATGTCTCGCCCGGTTCGATGAGCCGGGTCACGAAAGTCCGGAACGAGCGGTCCTGCTGGTGGGCCCGCTCGTTGATTGCCCTCCCTTCTTCGTACGTGTAAACCGGCACCGGGCCCGGAATGACCGTGGCGGGAGGATGAACATAGGGGACGGGGTTGAAGTTGGCGAAATCGTAGCTGTTGGGCAGCTTCCTCTCCTGCAGCTCCTCCTCGCTGGGCTCGCCCTGCTTGTAGAATCGAATGCGCGCACTCACAACGGGCTCGACGATCTGCAGGTTGGCACTCAGGTACCTAGGTTCGCTCCCGGAATAAACGATGCGGTACCAGTCATCCGGCGTCTGACCGGTCTTGGTGTTGTTGTAGTACTCAAGCTCGTCGGCACCACCGACAACGTGCAGCAGACCCTCCCCTTCGGTGAACCGGAGGGCGGTCGCCTGCTCGGGAGCATTGTTCGGCTCGGCCTCGAGGACGAGTGAGCCGTCGGACAGCGCAGCGACAGGGCGCACGTCGATCCCAATCGGAACGGTCCGGACGGCCGGGGTACGGGCTGGGAGGGAGGTGGTCACCGGCGCGAGCCCAGTGTCATGAGGGATTTCCCCCAAGGGCTGCGCTCGCTCCTCGACGGTGGTCAGACGGAGTTCGAACTCGCCGGAAACAGGCGCTCGATATACGAGATAGACGTCAGGGTCGAGTGCGTGCAGGGTCTTGGCCCAGCCGGCCGTGGCCTCGACCCCAGGGTCCCCGCGATCACCATCGTACGACCAGTGTTCAAGGGCGGGACCCTGCCAAACTGCCTCGATCCGGGCATTCGGAGGAAGAGTGGACGGGCTCTCGATCCGGACGCTCATCTCGAAGGCGTCGCCCTCGGTCAGCGTCCACGTCCGGCTCCACTCCCCGCTGAACGAGATCGTCTCGCGGGCGTCCTGGATTTCCGCAAGCGCCAAGGGCAGGACGGCTGCCACCAGCGCGATGATTCGGGTCGCGCGGGCTGCAGACGGGCGGCATCGAAGGAACTCAAAACTCCGCATTGGTCTGGAAGCATGATAGTACGGAAGTCTCGCTGCAAGGAGCGCAAAGTGGCCGAGCGGAATACCCCGGGCCGGCGGAGAGACTCCCGGTCACCGCAGGGCTCGGACAATCGCCAGATCTCGTTGGGAGCCAGCGCTAGAGGTCCCGAAAAGCAGGCGAGCCGGTCCGCTCCAACAGGCCGTCGAGCTCGGACTCCAGCAACACTGTCAGGTTCTCCAGGTTCGGCTCGCCAATCCGATTGCGGGTCTCGAACGGATCCGTCTCCAGGTCGTACAGCTCGTCCATTCCGTCCAAGTCGGTGTAGCGGATCAACTTCCACCGACGCGTTCGGATCGCCCTATAGCCCATGCGCACCATTCGCGGCCAGACAGAGTCCGAGAAGCACTCAATCAGAACGCTCCGGCGCCAGTCCGACGGAACCGTTCCTTGCAGTAGCGAGGCGAGAGAACGGCCATGGGATCCCGGAATCGGGTCGGCACCGGCGAGTTCGAGGATCGTCGGGGCGAGATCCACGCTCAGAACCAGCTCGTCGGAACAAGATCCGCTTCGCACGCCGGCCGGCCAGCGGATCGCGAGCGGAACGCGGATGCTCTCCTCGTATGCCAGCCGCCGCTCCTCATTGAGCCCGTGCTCTCCATAGAAATAACCGTGGTCACTCGTCAAGAGGATGACGGTGTTGTCGCTCTGCCCGGTGTCCTCCAGCGCTTGCAGGACTCCCGCAAACGCCCGGTCGGCCCCGGTCAGAATCCGCAGCCGATTCCTGATCACATCGTCGGGAGTGCCTGTCTCGGGCCCCAGCGGTGCGACCCCGGGAAGGCGGCGCTCCAAGGCTGGCTTGCCCTTCCCGTACGTGGTCGCGTTGGGACGCCGCAGTACCGATTCGTCCGCGTACAGGCCGGCCAGGTCCGGGGGTGGATCGAACCCTCCGTTGTCCGGAACTATGCGGATGCTCCCGTCCGCGTCCTGGAACAAGTTCGGATGCACCGCCTTGTGTGAAAGGTACGCTAGGAACGGCCGGTCCCGCTCGCGTCGAATGAACTCTGCCGTCCGCTCCGAGAGAATGTCCGTGGCGTGGCCGGCCAGCTTCCGGAGACGGCCGTTGTCGTTGACCTCGGGGTCGGAATAGTGTCCCTGGCCCCGGAAGCTCAGCCACTCGTCGAAACCCGGCCTGGGCGAGTCATCGAGGCCCATGTGCCACTTGCCGATGAAGGCTGTCTCATATCCACTGCGCTGCGCCACCATGGGAAAGGTGAGCAGCCGGTGGGATCGAGCGCTGCGGTCCGCATTGTCAATGATCCCGTGCGCGTGAGCGTACTGTCCGGTCAGGATGCAGGCCCGGTTCGGCGAACACAAGGGGACCGGCGCGAACGCCCGGCGGAACCGCATCCCCTCCTTCGCGACGCGGTCGAAGTTCGGGGTCTGAACGAACGGGTGCCCCGTATAGCCGAAATCGTCGAATCGCACATCATCCAAGACGACCACGAGGAAATTGGGACGCTTGGGCCCGCGGCCCGAGAGTTCAGGCTTCGAAACGGAACTGGGCGGCGAATCGGGCATTACACGCAATCGCGAGGCCATCCGCGCCTTAGCGGCTCGGCATTTTCACGGCGGCACCTTCGGCTCGGGCCTGCATAGGCTAGACTCGCTTGCATGATGGTAGCCCGATTGCTGGCATTCGCCGCGCTCGTTTGCGGCCTCGCGCAAGCGCGCGTTGACGAGAACGTGGTCTACGCCATGCGCGGCGGCCTCGCGATGCTGATGGACGTGCACTACCCGGAGCGCTCAAACGGCTTCGGAATCGTGTTCATCCCCGGGAGCGGCTGGCATGCTCCACTCTCGTACGACGCTAACCCTCTCAAGTCGTCCGGCTTCGCAAGGCTCTACGTGCCTCCGCTAACCGAGGCGGGCTACACGGTCTTCGTCATCAATCACCGGGCTGCGCCGCGGTATCCGTATCCCTTCCCTCTGGAAGATTCCCAGAGGGCGGTCCGCTTCGTTCGCTACCACGCGTCCCAATTTGGCATCGATGGCGAGCGCATCGGTGGGGTCGGCGGATCGTCAGGCGGCCACCTAATCAGCATGCTTGGAGTGCTCGACGGCAACGGCGATACGTCGAGTCCCGATCCGGTCGAGCGCAAGGGCGCAAAGCTGCAGGCGGTGTTCGCTCGAGCCGCGCCAACCGACCTGACGCGCTTTGACGGCCGCTTCTCCAGCGCGTCGGTGTCGTCCTTGCTGGGTCTTCGTCTCGGAGCGAACGTCGCGGCCAACACTCTGGAATACCGCAGGTATTGGGAGGCATCCCCGGCCGCATACGTATCCCCCGACGATCCGCCGTTCCTGCTCATCCATGGGACCGCCGACGATCGGGTGCCCTATGCCCGGTCCGAGGAATTCGCTGCCCGGCTCTCGGCAGACAGTGTTGATGCGAAGCTCATCAAGGTCGAGGGCGGAGGCCACGGCCCGTCGTTTCCCGGTGCCGAAAATCCTCCGGATTACCTGCGCGCGATGGTCAAGTTCTTCGACGCCAAGCTGTCCCGGGGGGCTATTGCCGACAAGCAGCCGCCCAAGGGCGCCCCGGCGGAGACCGGAATCGAGCGGAACGCGGTTTTCGGGATGGTTTCGGGGGGAGCACTGCTCATGGACGTGTACCGCCCGGAGAATCCCAACGGATACGCCATCGTCCATATCACTGGCAGCGGGTGGCACTCGCCGCTCGCGGCGAATGCGCCCCAGCAGAAGGCCAGCCGCCAGGTAGACGTCTTCGGCTTGCCTCTGGTGCAGGCGGGCTATACGGTGTTCGCGTTGAATCACCGCACGGCGCCTCTGAACAAGTACCCCGCGCAACTCGAGGACGTGCAAAGAGCCGTTCGGTTCATCCGGCACCACGCCGCCAACCGTGGGCTCGACCCCAGCCGCATCGGGGGCGTGGGCGGCTCTTCCGGTGGCCATCTCACTCTGATGCTGGGCCTGAGCCCGGCACCTGGCGATGCGGAAGACGCGGACCTGGCAAACCGGGAGAGCGGCAACCTCCAAGTGATCGTCCCGTGGGCGCCTCCTACCGACCTGGTCTGGCACAACGGCACGTACGGCCACGGCACGTTTGCATCGCTCTTCGGCATGCGCCTGATGGAACGGGACCCGAAGAACTCCCCCCAGTACAGAGCCGTTCGCGATGCGTCCCCGATCCACTATGTCTCGGCGGACGACCCGCCTACCCTGCTGATCCATGGCGACTCGGATGCGATCGTACCGATCGACCATTCGATCAAACTAGCCGCCAAACTGAAGCAAGCCGGAGTGACCGTCGAGGTACTGACTGTTCCAGGAGGAGGGCACGGGGCGCTATTCCCCGGCAAGGCGGCAAACGCCCCAGACTTTGTTGCGGCCGCGGTGGAGTGGTTCGACCGGCATCTCCAAAACTGACGCGAGCCCACGGGAATCGACGCGATGCCTTGCGGACGGTGCCTTTTGCGGCCAGGCGACGGGATGGAGCCTGTCAGGAATCCCGCCGCGACGTGTTGAAAGCGGCGTGCTTCCGGATGTTGGCAAAGAACATGGCCACCGCCCGTACGACCGACGAAAACTGTTTTCAGGTCGAAATCGGCATTCCAGCGCTCACGGTAGGTCGAGCGCAGGATTCCGGTCAAAGAAGTCGAACGGCCGAAGCTCGAAGCCGTGCCACACCGTGGGCATCACCGGCCAGTCCTCGGAACGCGGAAGGTGATGCATGCCAATGGTGTGCCAGACGACGACATCCGTGTCCCGGATCGGACGGTCGGCTGCCGTCCATTCGGGCAACCCCTTACCGGGCTCGCTCAATGTTGGGTGATCACCAGCGGCATGACGTTCGGCGTCTCGATGGGGCGTTACCCAGAGGTGGTGGTCGATGAAGCCCGCGCGCCGTCGCGGGTAGTCATCTTCCGAGAGGAGCGTATTGGCGTTCCGGCCGGGAACCACCTGGAAGCTCGTCGGATAGCCGGAGGAGTTTCGCCGGTCATTGCTGAGAACCCGCCACAGCGCCGGCCGTTCGAGGTCGATGTCGAGTTGCGCCTCTTGCTCGCTGGCCGGGACATGCTCTTCCCGGACCCAGAGGCTACGGCGTGGGTGCTCCTTGGGCAGCCGCTTAGTCACAAGGCGGTCGGTCACGAACCGGTTGTCGACACCGTCGACATCCAGGTCGAGCCGATAGCTGAAGTAATGGTCGTGGTTCACTGCCACGATGTTGCGATCCACGAATCGACCGTAAGCGTCGGCACCCGAATCGTCCGCTCGCGCGTCAATCGCCTCGGCCGCCTTCACCTCGAGAATGCCGGTTGCCCCTACCCGCACCTCGATCGCACCGTCCTGGCGGAAGATCCAGTCGAGCAGGTAATCGTAATTGCCAACCACTGCACCGACTCGCACGACGAGGTCACGACTCCGCCGGCTGTCCGGCATCTCGGAAGACCAGTGGCGCCAGACCGGATCGCCGGTCTCTCTTTCGAAAACGCAGATTGTGTCGGGTAGGGTTTGCGGGCGGCCCTTGGCGTTGCTGATAACGGTATCGATGTAGTTGGCGTAGTCGGGACAGTCCCGGCCGCGGAGCAGCGCCTTCGCCAGACCGCCGGCCATGAATTCTCCTACATCGATGAAGTTCCTCCGATACCAACCGAACGATGGGTCCATATAGGGGACGAAAATCTCGGACAGATGTCCTTGGTACATCACAGACCGGATTGGATCGCCGGCTTCTTCCTGGTACCCCACCAAAGAAAGAACTGCGCCGACTCGCTGGTCGGGCCGGAGGTGGAACCGCCAGTTCTGCCAACGTACCTGGTAACCGTCGATTTCGAATCCCGGACCAAGGGGCTGGCGGATATCGAGAGGTCCCGGGATCTCGCGAGGGCGATCCAGCGTCGTGCGATCGAAGTCACCGTCGGTCCGGGTGATCGGAACGGGACCGTCGTCCACGACTCGCAGGACCTCCTCGGACTGGAGATCGACGACTGCCGACAAGCCCTCGACCTGGCGGGTCCACGCGTTCCGGACGCCGCGGGGCTCAGAGCACCTCACGTTGCCAATGCGCCGACCTCGTTCTTCCTCGGTTCCGAAGTAGCCCGGAGGCCCAGTGCTGCACTCGAGGAAGGTGCTGTCGGTAATCCCGCGGGCTTCCAGTGCAGCAATGAAGTCAGGATGTTCCAGCACCTTGTCAAGCACTGCCTTGTAGTCGTCTCCGGACCAGTTGGGTTGTATGCCGTCCAAGGATGACCAAGATGCTACCTGACCTGCGGTCAGATCGACGATCGCTTCGAACGCGTCCGGACCCTGGCGCACCACGGCGTAGGCCCTTCGCGGCATTTCGGCGCCGGGACGCCAGGCCATCACATTCTCTTTGGCCGGCTCGTGCAATACCAGCTGGGAAAAGCGGGTTTCCCTGTCCATATGGCCGGCATCACGCAGAAGTTCGAGAACACGCCAGATTTCACGGTAGCCCAGCGGGTCGAGCGGATGATCGGCTGCTGGCATCGGACCAACAGCCGCGAAGGCCGCGATGACGACAAGGGATACGGGCAACCTGTTCACGGATTCGGCTCCAGCGTGTGCGCGAAGCATGGCCAGCAGTGGCTCAGCATCGCTCAATTATGGCAATCGCCATCCGGATTGCCCGTGTCGGGACTGACGGCCTGCGCAGAGGACGGGGCATTTTGGTCAGGATCCGGGGCAATTGGCCCCAGCTGCGTTTCCGGGTGGCTTCCACGCTTCCGGGCATTGCCGGCAAGGGCTGGCGATTGCTCAGGCGGTTCGGGGAATCTCACTAGGAAAACAGGAGGCGCTGGCACGAAGCCGGGCTGTCGAGAAGCCCCGGCAGGCTCCAGTCGCGTCGCCCAACAAACGCAGTGCTTGGGCCCGCAGGGCGCTTCTGGCGGGATCAGAGCCGGGGTGCCGGGACCGGGCGGACGAGACTGGGACCCCGCGGCCGGGGCTCAGGCGGGCGGGCGCTCTTGGCAGGAGGGACGTCACGTTCTGGTTTCGGCTTGGCGCTGCGCGGTTCGACGAGTTGCAACTTGGACCAATCCCGCAGCTTGCCATTGAGAAGCCCCCGAAGATCTTCATCGACTTCGGTCTGGAGCAGCGCCTCGAATGCGTTCGCCGCCTCCTGAAACTCGCCCTTGCTCTCGTGAACGCGGCCACGGAACAACTGCGTCCGCGGCCAGCGAGGCATCTCGCCCAACTGTTCCAGGCGGCTAGTCCGCAGTTTGAGCATGGGAAGATCGTCGAGCCTCAGGGCTGCGGCAGCGCCGATGTACAGTCCCAGCGGCGCGTCGGGCGAGACTTCCAGAAATCGGTCTGACAGCCACGCGAGTTCTTCCCAGTTTTGGTTCGCGGACACGATGCCGATCATCTGAGCGTAAGGCGGAAGGTATGTCGGGTCGGCGTTGATCGCCCGAGTAAGCGCTTGCAGGCCACCGCCCTCGTCCCCCGTTCCCAGTCGCGCATCGCCCAGAAGATCCCAGGCCGCAGCAAAGCGCGGATGGGCCTCGACCGCCGTTTCAAGGTGCGGAATGGCACGTTCGTAGTCAGGGCTCCGGCGATTCAAGGCTTCCACGGCCCGTTCGTACGCCTTGCGTGCGGTGGGCGGAGCTAGCGCGGTCTCCTTGCTGGCCGGCTGATCGTCCGGCAGGTCGAAACGCCGCAGCACCAGCAACCCGGCGTCGACCCTAGGGCGTCTCGCTAGGATCGTCGTGTCGTCGGTTGCCAGCAGTCCGATCAGCGTCTTCGCCGGCCGGTAACCTTCAATATCGACGGTCAAATAGCAAGATGGCAAGCCTCGAGGAACGGGCACTGGCACGCGCACCCCTCTGGCGAGCAGGCGCCGTACTTCGGGAAGGCTCTTGGTTGGTGGGACCCCTTGGAGGGCGGCGACGAGATCGGAATGGAGTGTCGGACGGATCTCAAATTGACCCGTCGACTTGACCAGGGGGTGCATGCGATGCGAGCCGGCACAGACTGTCCAGACTCTAATCTCTTTCCCTGGAGGGGAGCCGTCAACCATCACGACACGCCCGATTACCCGGTCCAGGACCAGCCACTGGTCAGCCGCTGGAACAGGGACTTGCGGACGAAAGTCAAGGGGTGGCAGCTCTAACTTCGTGACAGGCGGAGGCGGAACCGACGCGGTCTCCGCGCTCGGCGTGTCACTGGATGGCGACTTCGTCGTTGGAGCCTGTCCCCATAGCAATGCTCCCAGGGACCAAAGGCATCCAATGACAACCCGAAGGGGACGCCGGCTGGTTCGCGCGAACAGAATCCCTCCCTCCGACATCCGATGCAGCCCGTTGAGCGTCTGACGCACTGGCCGAGCCCCAGGTTCCAACGGAATGCGGTCAGCCGAACGCGATCAGCAGCAATGTCGAGACAGTTCTAGTCTCCTTGTCTCGGCACAAGGTGGACGATTGGGTCAAGTCTCAGGGGCGAGGCACTGCACCCGCTCGGCTTGGCAGCCCTATAATCACGAAGTAAAGACGCTGGCGCGGATTGCGATCCGGGATGTCACTCAAGGCCCATACACCGACGGCACTGGCCGCTGTAGTCTCCTCGGCCGCCGAGGCGGCGGCCCGGGAACCCGACGCCGTCGAGTACCCGGAACGGCACTGGATCGCGCAGAGCGTCTGGCACGGGGACGCGGTCCGGCAGGCCACGGACGCGCTGGGCAACCACTTCCGGGACCGCGAGGACGTGCTGGTGGCCATGGAACTGGTGGTGTACTACCAGCGCGGGGACAACACGGCTTGGCTGCGGCCGGACGTGCAGGTGGTGTTCGGCGTGGAGCGCGGCGGGAACCGCCGTACGTACAAGGTCTGGGAGGAAGGCCGTGCGCCGGACTTCGTGCTGGAGGTGGCGTCGCCGTCGACGGCGGGGCACGACGCGCGCTACAAGGCGGCCGAGTACGCCCGGATCGGGGTGCGGGAGTACTGGCGGCTGGACCCGGAGGGAACGCTGATGGGGACGGCCCTGGAGGGCTATCGGGTGACCGAGGGGAGGTACGAGCCGGTGAGGTCCGTGGAGCGGCCGGGCGGCGGCCGGCACCCGCGGAGCCGGGTTCTGGGGCTGGACCTGCGGAGCCGGAAGCGGGACGGAGCGACGGTGCTGGTGTTCGCGGACCCGCGGACGGGCGAGGAGTTCGACGGAGCGCTGGAGGAAGCCGAGCGTCGGCGGCGGCTCGCCGCGGACCGGGCCTTCGCCGCGGAGGACAGCGCGGCCACCGAGCGGGAGCGCGCCGACGAGGCCGAGGGTAGGGCGGCCGCCGAGCGGGAGCGCGCCGATGCCGAGCGGGAGCGGGCGAATGTCGCCGAGGACAGAGCGACTGCCGAGCGGGGCCGAGCCAATATCGAGCGGGATCGAGCCGATGTCGCCGAGCATAGAGTGCGGGAACTGGAGGAGCGACTTCGGAACCTCGCGAGTCGTACCCGTCCCTCGGGGAGGGATTCTTAGGCAAGCTCCCTCGTGTGGATGGCAAAGCAGTCCGGCCACACCGGGACCGAGTCGGACACTGACACTCCGCAGAGCGCCCGCCGATTGCCTTGAATCCTCATCCAGGCCCGAAAGACGCTCGTCCAACCAGTTTGCCTGCCGTAGCGTGATGCTGATCGTTGCGTTGCAGGGCTCTACGGCTTTCGTCGTCGGTCTGAGCCTCGCTAGATTTCTTGTGCCGCCGTAAGGTGGACGTTTGAGTCAAGTTTACGCTG
>CAYWUV010000072.1:0-31318 GCA_964461235.1 uncultured Bryobacterales bacterium
CGACGCTGCCCCGCGACCGATGGCTCAAGGCGCTGGAACTGGGTCTGGACAGAGAACCAGCGCCCTTGGCGGTGATCTTGGCCCGGGCGCTACTCGAGGAAGCCGAGGCCGATTGTCCCGGGCCGCTGGCCAAGATCGCCGCCGCGGCCGGAGCCTTCATCGACGCGGCAGTTGCCGCGCTGGAGGGGGAGACGGAGAGCGAGGGCTTCGAAGCGTGAGTGGAAGCCTCAGCGCGGGGAGTGAAGGCCTCCTCGAGCGTTGTGCTCGCCGACCCACTTCGGGATGAAGAGGAGGTCGACGAGGAGCCAGACGAAGGCGACGCCCAGGAGGAGGCCCGATGCGCGACCCTCCAGATTCCTAACTGAGCGGCTTCATGTTCGTCATAGGCCACCACACGGCAGTTCGCAATCAGGGTGTGGTGGGCACCACCGCAAGCGATCCGGGGCACCCGTTCAGACGGCCCTCGGGAAGCGGGGGAGGCGGCGGGACGGAGGCCAGCGATGCCGGGCCTTCCATGTGCCCCCGAGGCTGGAGCGGCGACTGACTCCGCCAACACCCCCGTCTCATGGATACGGTCACCGGTGCGGCCCTCGGGTGGTTCGAAACCCTCGAGGAGGCCAGAGAGGTGATCGGGGCCTTCATCGAGCGCTACAACAACGGCTGGCTTCTGCAACGGACGGGTACATGACCCCGGCCCGTGCCCGCGACGAGCTCAGCAGAAGGGCGGCCTGATGTTTAAGCCGTCCACTTGTCCAGACAACCGGAACCGGTACAAGGGGCACTGGGGCCATGGATGGATCGGCGCATTCGTAACGAGGTGTGGCCCTACGCACTCGCCAATTGCGCATTCCGCCGATGCCGACGACCGATTCCAGCAAGCCGATCGCAGATTCCAGGCCATGTCGATCATCCTGGAGGAGCGGAGGTCCATGGGGACGCTGGGTGTGGGGGTTGAGGGTTGAAGTTAGGGGTTGGAGTCAGACTTCGTCGAGTCGTAGAGTCGTCTCAAGTATCTCGGACCAAGTACTCGCGGATGTGATGTTATCCTTGATGCAAGACTGAACACCTCACCTTGGAGGGTGACATGAATGAGAGCCTCAAGCTAGAATCGCTGGTCGACGCCTGCACGGACGACTCCTTCGAAGACGGAATCCGCATCGACACCGATCTGGAATCGCTGGCGGGGCCGGGGGGATCCGTAAAGCCTGCGGTCTACGAAGGAGGCAGGTACCAGGAAGACCGACGGTGGGCCTCGGCTTCAGACGACGAACCCACCCCGGTCATCGTGATCGACAACGTGCCATCGCAGGCGAATCGGCTTGAGGAAGCTCTCCGACGGCAGCGTGCCTCCGTCGGTGTCCCGGAGCTGATCCTGGACCTTTCCGAGATGACGAACCTGCCGTCGCACCTTCCGTCTCGGATATCGAGCCTGCAGTTCCCCCATCGCAACGCCGACGCCTACCTTCGGGACGCGCAGATCGATGGGGTGGACTTCGTCAGCACTGAACTCGGACGCGCCGTCCTCGCGGCCACGCCAGAGGCATGCGGTGCACTCATGGCGTGGTTCCCCCAAGCGCTGCTCTACGGCTACTGGCAGTCGCACCTGGGCAAGAAACGCCACAACACAAAGCACGCACGTGCTTGGGTGTCAGAGATCGTCGGGTGGAAGCCGGCGGCCAACGATACGCGGGTACTTGGCCTCAAGGGAGATCCGCTGAACCTCAACACCGACGAGACGCTGGCCTCGAATCCCGATGACCGCCTTCATTGGGAGATTGGGACAGCGAAGTTGAAGGAGATTGAGGGCGGCAAGCGAGACAAGCTCTCGGAGATCGGTCACGGACAGGTGCCCTTCATGGGAGATGAGGCGACCGCTGCCGCCGTGTCCTTCGCCAGGGTCACACAACGAGCGACGCTCTCGTTTGCTCAACTGCGTCGAGTCGGTCTCGGACCAGACCATTCCGTCGAGGCGGATGCTGCCGCCCGCGCCCTGCTCGTCGCACTCGGACTTCACGCCCACGCGCTCGCCTTCGGCCGCGGGTTCGCGCTCCGGTCCGGTGCTGAGTTGCGGCCCGCGAAATCTACGGCAACCTGGCTCGGCGCGGTCGAAGATTCGCAGTTCGATCTCGGGGGTAGCCAAGGAACCGGCGAGCTGCTCCGAGCCGCCGCGCAGCACGCGCGGGCGGCGGGCGTTCCTCTTGACGGGTGGGATGCGGATCCGCTTCTGCTTACGCCCAAGGACAACCTGCGCCAGGCGATTCGGGCGACGTGGCCGGAGTTGGAGGCCTGATGTTGGCGATCTCCGTCGAACTCCTCCACGGGACGTTCCGCGCTGATCCCGATGGCACGGCACACACCGGCCACCTCGGCTCCGGTGAATGGCCCCCTACCCCCTCGCGTCTGTTCGCCGCCTTCGTGGCGGCGGACGGGACGAGAGACCGTTGCAGAGTCACCACGGGTCACGAACTCGAGTGGTTCGAGAAGCTGCCCGCACCCGTCATCCACGCACACGGGAAGCCATGGCACCAGCGGCTCCTTCCACGCTACGTGGTCGCCGGCGACAACAGGTTCGCGAGCGTCAAGAAGAAGGGGCGCCCCCGGGAGGTCCGCTCGCACCTCGAGTACATAGGACGGCAGGGGGCCGAGGTGCGGCCAGGGGTTCGCGTCACACCCTGCGACCCTCGAATCGTCTACACTTGGGATACGCGCTGCCCAACCGACATCGTGAATGCTCTGCGACAACGGGCGGCCCGCGTCGGATACCTCGGCACGGCCGATTCGCCAGTTCGGGTACGCGTGCACGCGGCAATGCCGGCAGCGTCCGCCCCGGCGGATGTATTTCGGCCGCATCGTGATGGGGATTTGGCGATCCGCGTGCCGCGAGCGGGCGACGTGCAGCTGCTGGATGCCGTGTACGATGCCTGGGTGGAACGCGGAATCACGGCGGCCCGCGCCCAGTTCCCCATCCTCAGTCATGAGGCTCGGTATCTCTCTCCGGCGGAGGAATTGGAGGTGGATCGGGGCGGCGTGGTCGCCTGGCTTCGCCTCGAGACCGCCCTGTCTGGGCGTCGTGTCTCGACCGTCACGGCTTTGTTCAAGGCGGCCGTGCTCCGTAAGCACCAGGAGCTGTACGGAGAGCCACCCGCCGTCCTTCATGGTCACGGATTTCGGGAACGTGGGTACGACCTCGCGCGTTTCCTCGCGCTGCCGGATGTCGGATTCCCAAAGTCCCGAGGCCGTATCCACGGTTTGGCGCTTTGGCTGCCCCTGGGCTGCAAGCCGGTAGTGAGGAATCGTGCGCGGGAGACCGCTCGGATCATTCGGCGTTTGCGCGGCGGCGGTGTGGATGTGGCCGTGATGCCCCACGCAGGCCAAGCGCGGCCGGTCGCGGCGCGACCGGCCCGTTGGACTCGGGCGGCCCGCAGCTGGGTTACGGCCTTCCCCGCCGTTCATGAACGGCGGGTGCCTCTTGACCTAACCGAACTGTCGAAGTGGTGCGAGCATGCAGGCCTTCCAGAACCCATCGCTTTCCGGTCGACGCGTGCGCCCCTCGTTTCCGGCGGCGTCGACCTCGCTCCTGTCGAAGTGAACCGCCCCGGAAAGCCGGGACTTCCCTACGCCCACGTTCAGGTCTGGTTCGCAGAACCAGTCGAGGGGCCGGTCGTGATCGGGTCGGCTAGGCAGCGCGGTCTCGGCCTTTGTGTCGACGTTCCGGAGCAGGAGAAGTCAAATGGGTAGTGGGTCGGGATTCGATCACATGCCGTCGTTCTCGGAGTTCTACGAAGCACTCAACGGCAGGAAACCCTTCCCATGGCAGGACCGACTCGCCAAGGAGGTTGCGGAGTCCGGCCGCTGGCCCGCCGAGGTGGGCGTCCCCACCGGCTTGGGGAAGACGGCCTGCCTCGACATCGCGGTGTGGTGGCTGGCTTTGCAAGCGGATCGGGCACCTTCCCAACGCACGGCTCCAACGCGAATCTGGTGGTTGGTCAATCGGCGGCTACTTGTCGATTCCACCGCAGATCACGCCGAACGGATCAGCAAGGCTCTTCACGATGGTGAGGGGGAGGTGCTTCGGGCCGTGGGAGCGAGGTTGCGCTGCCTCTCGGCGGCCTCAAGCTCCTACCCGCTGGACGTCATCAGGCTTCGCGGTGGCGTCGCCGCCCGCCGACCGAGGGACCCGTCCCATCCCGCCGTGCTCCTCTCGACCATTCCCATGTATGGATCACGTCTGCTGTTTCGCGGCTACGGAACGAGTCGGACGATGCGTCCCATCGATGCCGCGTTGGCGGGAACCGACAGCCTGCTCCTGGTGGACGAAGCGCACTTGGCCCGACACCTCACGGGCCTGATCTCCGCACTCGGGGACTGTACGCAAGACGCGAAGCGGATCCTCAGAGGCGACCGATCACGACCGCAGGTTGTGGCGCTCACCGCAACCGGCGACGCATCCGGGGGAGACCGCTTCGATCTTGACGACGACGACCAGGCGAACGCCATCGTCCGGCAGCGACTCGACGCCGCCAAGCCAGTGAGTATCGAGATCCACACTGGGAAGCCCGAGGGCCGCTTGGCGAACGCCGCGGCGCGACTGCTGTCGGATACAGCGCGCGCCTCGTCCTGTCTCGTGTTTCGCCAACACGCCCCAGACCGCCCGAGCGGTTCTCACGCTTGTTCGCAAGCAGTTCCGACCCGAGGAAGCCGACACGCTGCTCCTCACGGGCCGTACCCGGGAGCGGGAGGCGGAGGGCATCCGGAGGCGCGTCCTGGATCGGGCGGACGGCATGGCGGCGAACCGGGATCCCAAAGCGACGCGGGAGCGGCACCTGATCGTTGTCGCCACGCAAACGCTGGAGGTCGGTGCCGACATCGACGCCGAGTACATGGTCACGCAGGCATGCGGGGTTCGCGCGCTCACTCAGCGGCTGGGACGCCTCAACCGCCTCGGTCACTTCGGCCACGCGAGTGGCGTGTACGTCCACACCCCCGCGCCCAAGAAGGCGGGTGGAGAGGAATGGCCGGTGTATCGCGGCGAACCGACCACCGTGCTGGAGCGACTTCAGAAGGCCTCGGAGGACGCGACATCAGATGTCGACCTCTCGCCGCGGAGAGTCGCGGCTGCGCTTGGAAGACCTCTTGACGATCCCGGGCGGGCTCCGGAGGTGTTGGACGGACTGCTTTGGGAATGGGTGAAGACGACTACGCCGCCTGCCGGAGAGGCACCGGTCGAACCGTACTTCTCCGGCATTTCGGGCGCGGATTACTCCGTATCCGTCGTTTGGCGGGCCCACATCCCCGCCGCCGAGGAGCGGCTTTGGCCCCGCGTCTTCGACCGGGAAGTGGTGGGTGTGCCTATCGGGGAGTTTCGGGACGCCCTCGACGGAAAGCAGGAGCTGCATCGGCTGAAGAGCGATCAACTCACGGTCGAGCCTGTTGAACTTCGTGACATCCGTCCCGGAGACACGTTGCTGCTTCCCTCGGACGAAGGCCGGCTCGATGAGTTCGGGTGGAATCCCGAAGCGTCGTCGCCGGTCGTCGATGTATCCATCGCGAAGCGTGGCTTGCCGCTCGACGAAGAGGCGATCAGACGCCTGCGGGGCGCCTCGCTCGATGAAATCGTCGATACGGCGTCCGGTCCCGTCTCGCTGCGTGGGCTGCTAAAGAGGGCCTTGGGGCACGTTCGCGACGATGAAGAGATCGACAAGACCCAACAGAGGGAAGCGGCGAAACACGTCCAAGAGGCATTGCTCGGTTCGACGCCGAAGGGTTGGGAGGAATTGGAATGGAACGAAGCGATTTCCGCCCTGGATCCGGAAGTTGTCTCCGCGCCCGAGGAAGTTTCGCGCCTGCGTCGCGCCGTGCCCGACGGTGGCCAGGAGCGAGGCGACGTCAGCGACGAGTTGGATGAGACATCACTATCCGCAGCGGCCACCCATCTTGACCGCCACGGAGACGCCGTAGGCACGTTGTCCGGTTTGATCGCAAGCCGGCTTGGACTGGATCCGCCGTTCGTGGATATGGTCCGGCGTGCCGGGCGGTGGCATGACCTCGGCAAGGCGGACGCTCGCTTCCAACGCTGGCTTGATCCGAGCGGAGGATCGCTGAACGGGCGCCCCACACACTTGCTCGCCAAGTCGCACGTGCCCAAGAGTCGCTGGAATGCTACGCGCATCGCGGCGGGCTGGCCTCGAGGCGGGCGACATGAGACACTGTCTGCCCGCCTTATTGAGACGTGGCTTGAGCGTCGACGGGATGAGTACGGATCGTCGCTGGCCGACCTTCTCCTCCACCTCGTGCTCAGCCATCACGGGAGCGGGAGACCACTGATTCCGCCTGCTCGCGACGGCGCGACGGACAACGTGGCTTCCGAGATCGAGGGCGTCGCGGTCGAGACACCCGCCGACCTGTCGATCGTTGATTGGGACCAACCCGCGCGGTTCCGCCGACTCAACCGGCAATTCGGGCCATGGGGGCTGGCCCTCTTGGAGACCATTCTTCGCCAAGCCGACCATGCGGTTTCGAGCGGTGCGACCGTACCGGAACTGGAGGCAAGGACGTGAAGGAAGTCATTTGTCCAGGCCTGCCGGCATCCTGGGTCAATGGGTGGCTAGCGGCGGTCGGAACCACAGTTCTCAGCCCGGAACTTCGCCTCCGCTGGACGACCGGCGGCACGCCTTGCGCGGTCCTGTGCTCACGGGAACGCGATCCGGTTTCCCTACTCGTGGAGGCTTGGCCGAGCCGTGCGCGACTTGATAGCATGCCGATCAAGAGGACTTGGCCGGACACGGAGACAATGCCGAGAAAAGTACCGATCGATGCGTTCGCGCAGCGTGCCCAAGCCCTGCGCGGCCATGCCCTCGCGTGGACGCTTTCCTCAACCGTGACAGACCTGCACGTCGACAACAAGGGAAACGTGGCGCATGCGCCGTTCGACCCTCCGGTGCCGAAGGGATTGGTGTTGCATGACCGGCTGCTCCAAATCCACTTCGAGCCCTCGGCCGAGCGCATTCGGAGAACTCTGAGGGGCATCGGCGAGCGGATCGAGAGTAACGGTCTCGGTTTTGACATCGCGCGGATGGGGTCCGCGGCCGACAGCGCCTCCAAGTGGGTGGATCCCGTCGTAGAGACGCTCGCATTCTTCGGCTTGGCCATTCTTCCGGTGCGCGGGCGAGGAACGGACGCTCGCTTGGGGAGGAGCGTGCGCCCCTCCACCACGCAGCGCGGGTGGGTGCACGGGAAGAAGCGAGGAACGCGACCTTTGGTTCGCATGGCCCGCGTGGACCGAGCCCCTGGATTGTGCGGCGGTCGACGCACTCCTTGACGTCTGGAACGCCCCAGAGCCGGCAACCTGGACTCCCGTGGGGATCCACGCCGCGTGGCGGAGCGTGAGTTACGAGGCGAAGAGCACGTCTGATCCCACCCGCGGCTACGGTTCGGAGCGACTTTGACGGACGCTCCGGTGGTCCTCATCTCGGCCATCGAACACTTCGCGTACTGCCCACGACAGTGCGCTCTGATCCACGGTGATGGCGTCTGGGCCGACAACGCGCACACCGTTCACGGCGCCAGGGCGCACCGACGCGTGGACTCCGGCAAGCCCCGCCACGAACGCGGGAAGCTCGTACTCCGGTCGATTCCGCTTTGGTCGGAGGCGCTGGGACTCTCTGGGAGGGCCGACGCCATCGAGATCGATGGGGATGCCGTACGCCCGGTCGAATACAAGTCCGGCGTGGCGCACGGTGAAGCCGCTAACGTACAGGTCTGCGCGCAGGCGATGTGCCTGGAGGAGATGCTCGGCGTCGTCATTCCGACGGGATACGTTTGGTACGGGGGCCCGAGACGCCGCGTCAGGGTTCCTCTCACACCGGACCTGAGAGCGCGGGTCGAGGACATCGTTGAGGCGATCCGAACACAGTTGCTGTCCGGCAGGCTCCCGGTTGCCCCCAACGACGAACGCTGCGACCAATGTCAGCTGCGGTCCCACTGCCTCCCGGAGCTGACGAGTGCGCCGCGAAGGGTTTCGCGATACGTCAAGCGTGTGGTCTTCGAGTGCGCTACCTGAGCACGCTCTACGTCCGCAACCATCGTGCCCGGATCGGTCATCGACGCGGATCCCTCCTCGTGAGGACACCAGACGGAAACCAGCGGGTCCCGCTTGAGGGCATCGATGGTCTCGTAATGCTCGGCGGGGGACAGATTACTTCGCAGGCGCTGGAAGCCTGCGTCAAGCGGGGCGTTCGAGTGGCGGCACTGCGCAAGAGCGGAGCGGTCCGATTTGTGGTCGGCCACCAGACCGCTGGCAACGTCCACCTTCGGACTGCGCTGTATCGCGTCGTCGCGGACGAGGACGCGTCGCTCTTGCTCTCACGTGCGGTGGTGGCCGCGAAGTTGCAGAACAGTGGGCGCATCGTCGGCCGATGGAGCCGCGACTCCCGCGATCAGGGCGTGTCCGAGAGACTTGCATGGCGCGCCGGACAGATTCTGTCGCGAGTCGGGCGGCTTGAACAGGCACGAACGCCCGACCATGTGCGCGGCATCGAGGGTGATGCGGCGCGTATCTATTTTCGGGGGATTCGGGAACTCCTTGCGGATTCCGAGCTGGCGTTCCTCGCAAGGAGAAGGCGACCGCCCCGCGATCCGGTGAATTCGGCGCTGAGTTTCTGTTATGGACTACTTGTGACGGAGCTCATCGGTGCCATCGAGAGCGTCGGACTCGACTACCAGATGGGCTTCTTTCACAGACCCCGTTCGGGTCGTCCCTCGCTCGCGCTCGATCTAGCCGAGGAGCTGCGGCCGCTGACGGAGCGCTTCGTCGTGTCTCTGGTTCGCCGCCGCCAGCTGCGCGAGGGTCAGTTCGTGCACACACCTGGCGGGGGCGTCTATCTCAGCGACGAGGGGCGAACCTCCCTGATCCGAGCTTGGGAGCGGCACAAGGAGACGGAGATGCGCCATCCGTTGCTTCGCCGACGCGTGGGCCGGTGGGCGCTGCCATCGATCCAAGCGACGCTCCTGGCTCGTCATCTCCGTGGCGATCTGCCAGCCTATCCCCCTTTCTTAATGGCCTGACCATGGACTATCTGGTCACATACGACATCGCGGATACCCGTGGCGAGGGGGGCGTCAGACTCCGGCGCGTCGCCCAGATCTGCGAAAAGTACGGGGAGCGTGTACAGTTTTCCGTATTCGAGTGCAGGCAGTCGCCTTCACGGCTGGCCCGAATGCTGGGCGAGTTGCAGGATGTCATGGATCGTCGCGCCGACTCTCTAATCGTATATCGGTTCAATGGCGGCATCGACGACGCACGCCTCCGGTTCGGGCGCTCCCGGCCGCACAGGCTGGGCGATCCCTGGGTCATTTGACTGCGCGGCGAACGTCCGATGATCCCGCCGGAACCGCTTGGATTCGCGTCGCGAACCGCTCCCAAGACCTAATCTGAGGCTCATACGCGGTGGAGTTGCCCTGATCTGGGCCAGTCCAGCAGCTGATTCTTCCCGCTTTCGACCCACCCCGCCAAGATTAGGAGTGTCGCCGGGGTTAGCCCCCCGGCCTTCGTTGAGCGTACTTGGTCGCGTACGAGAGCATCGACCCGAGGGTGTGTCGCCGGGGTTAGCCCCCCGGCCTTCGTTGAGCGTAGAGCGGCGGCAGCGGGATCGGCGTGACGTCGCCGTGTCGCCGGGGTTAGCCCCCCGGCCTTCGTTGAGCGCGGCTGACCGCCAACCTGGAGACGGACGACTGGCTGGTGTCGCCGGGGTTAGCCCCCCGGCCTTCGTTGAGCGATAAAGTCCTCGACAGCGGCCTCGATGCCGTCCAGGTGTCGCCGGGGTTAGCCCCCCGGCCTTCGTTGAGCGCGTCGGGATCATCCGCTGTGTGAGCTGTGCGCAGCGTGTCGCCGGGGTTAGCCCCCCGGCCTTCGTTGAGCGGACGGGGCAGTCCTCCACATCGATCCCCACGACGACGTGTCGCCGGGGTTAGCCCCCCGGCCTTCGTTGAGCGT
Organism: uncultured Bryobacterales bacterium; assembly: GCA_964461235.1. Lineage (GTDB taxonomy): Bacteria > Acidobacteriota > Terriglobia > Bryobacterales > UBA6623 > VXMF01. The sequence continues at coordinate 9,992 of CAYWUV010000072.1, forward strand.
GTGGCGCCCAGCACGACAGCGAGGCGCAAGCGCCGCTGTGTCGCCGGGGTTAGCCCCCCGGCCTTCGTTGAGCGTGGCCGCGCGCGGAAGCTGGGGCGAGGCCATGGCCAGTGTCGCCGGGGTTAGCCCCCCGGCCTTCGTTGAGCGTCGGTGGCCGTGGAGGCGGGGGGGGGGACATGACAGTGTCGCCGGGGTTAGCCCCCCGGCCTTCGTTGAGCGCTGGCCTGGCTGGAGCGGCGCGCCAGGGCCGCCCGTGTCGCCGGGGTTAGCCCCCCGGCCTTCGTTGAGCGTCGACAACGCCCAGGCGCTGCGCAAGCTGGCCGAGGTCGTGTCGCCGGGGTTAGCCCCCCGGCCTTCGTTGAGCGTCCGGCATTTCGTCCCAGGTCGCGCCGTCCAGGGTGTGTCGCCGGGGTTAGCCCCCCGGCCTTCGTTGAGCGATCCACAACCAGCGGCTCAAAGTCGAAGGCCCCCGCGTGTCGCCGGGGTTAGCCCCCCGGCCTTCGTTGAGCGCTGACGTACCTGCGCAAGCACGCCGGGATGTCCGGGTGTCGCCGGGGTTAGCCCCCCGGCCTTCGTTGAGCGTGGTGGACGGGTCCCGGCGAAGTCGCGATCGACGGTGTGTCGCCGGGGTTAGCCCCCCGGCCTTCGTTGAGCGACGCCCAGACCGGACCCAGTCGCCGGCAGCCAGATGTGTCGCCGGGGTTAGCCCCCCGGCCTTCGTTGAGCGCCGTACCGCCAGCGCGTGGAGTGCGCCAAGTAGACGTGTCGCCGGGGTTAGCCCCCCGGCCTTCGTTGAGCGTTTCAAGTGGATCTCGTCCGCAGTTCACTTTCGGCGGTGTCGCCGGGGTTAGCCCCCCGGCCTTCGTTGAGCGGCGACTGTCCAGTCTGCGTTGCCTGCCGAGTTGGTGTGTCGCCGGGGTTAGCCCCCCGGCCTTCGTTGAGCGAACCTCGCCCTTTCCCGGACGTTCACCGAGCCCTGTGTCGCCGGGGTTAGCCCCCCGGCCTTCGTTGAGCGATCCTGGCCGAGGAGTTGCAGGAGTGGTCGAACCGGTGTCGCCGGGGTTAGCCCCCCGGCCTTCGTTGAGCGAACCCGACGTTCCGCCTGCCCGGCAGAGCACCTGAAGCCCAAATCACGGCAGGAAGTCACGTAAAGTCAACCAGGACTGCACGATCTGCGTTTCCTGCCGCTGTACTGGACCCTGCTGGACCGTGCCGCGAAAGCGGGAAAACCGAGTGTGAATGGCGGGACTCCGGGACGGTGTCTGAACCGACGTCATCACTAACGCGAAGCACCGCAGCGGGGGCGGTCGGCGTACTGACTTACCGGTCCAGCAGTAAGCCCGACTTGAGCGCTAAGTCGACCCCATCCGACTGGTCGTGCATCGCGAGTTTCTCCTTCTGACGGGCACGGAGCGAGGAAGGCACCCTTCTTTCAGCGGTGGGCCTTTCAGTTCTGATCGCGGACCAACTCTAATCCAGCCTCAGCGACGACCATCCCCGCCGCCTCGTAAAGGCCGAGCAAGGCCTCGGCAAAGGCGAAACGTTGCTCAACTAGGTCTTTCCGCGCATTCGCTTCCTCGCGCACAGCCGTGCGCAGGTCCTCGATACCCTTCGTTGCCAGCCGGTACTCCTCGTTGACGATGCGGAGCCGCGCACTGGCCACCTCCAGCACCGTTTCTTGCAGACGCACATTCGCCCACGCGGCCTGAAGATCCGCGTACCTGCTATTCACCTGTTCGTCGAGTTCGAGTTCTCGCTCTCGGACCTGCTCACCCGCGTTACGCAACTCGACGGACGCACTCGCAATCTGCTGGGAGGTCTGGAAGCGGGTGAAGATCGGAATGGACACGTCCAATCCCAAGGTGCCGTAGAAATCTTGGGGGTCCAAATCAAACAATGCGGCCCGTTGGGCCCCGGACGCCTGACGAAAGAAACTCGAGCTGATCGAGATTGTCGGCCAGCGAGAGGCTTTGGCGGTAGCTAGCTCCGATTGCGCCATGGCCCTCGTAGCATCCGCCGCGCCCACACCGGGGCTGTGCTGAATTGCCGACGCAACGAGCCCTTCGAGATCCAGATTGGCGGGATCGAAGGGTTCCGGTGGTTCCTGCTCCACGTCCAATAGGCGCAGAGAAGGGTCGCCGATTGCTCTTCTGAGGGCGAACATTGCTTTATTCACCTGGCTCCGGGCTTCCCCGACGGCCACGCGCTGCTGCTCCAGATCGAGGGTCGCGGCATATAGGTCGGAACGCCCGATAGCGGCCAACTCAAACCGCCGCTCCGCAAGTTGGTAGTCGCGCTCTCTAGCCGCGAGGATTTCCTCCTCGACGGCCAGTCGAGCTTTCTGGCGCTGTGCGATCAAGAACTGCCGCTGAACATCGGCCAAGACCGTGTTCAATTCGTTCTCCGCGCTCAGACGATCGGCCCGCGCTCTGGCGCGCGCGAGGTCAAAGGCATGAAAACGCTCGCCGCCACGGAAAAGATCAAAGCCCACTGAGGCACTCTGGTTCGAGGACGATGTAGTGACGGTTCTCGTCACCTCGTTGTCGATCGGATTCCCAAAGAAGTCCACCGCCGTAGCTTGTCGGCTGAATCTCTGATTGGTCCCGTAGCGCACCCTCAAGTCGGGCAGAAACGCCCCCCACGCCTGCCGCCGCTGCGGACCTTCCAACTCCATCCGGTTGAGCGCCTGACGATATCGGGGATTGAACTCAGCCGCACGCTCTAGAGCGTCGCGCAACGTGAGCACCGTCACCTCTTGATCCCCTACGACCGACTGCGCCCCACCGCTGTCTACCCCCGCAATTGCCACAGCCAGTCCGAATGTAATAGCTGCCACAGTCCTACAGGAGGATCTATGCAGCCGCCGCGCCGTATTCCGTTCCCTGAGTTGGCCTACGATCCGTAGAAGCCGTCGGCCACCTAACCTTCGGGGCCGACCCGCAGCCGTCACGTTTACCCGCACCTTCGCAGCCTTCTCCCGTTGGAAACTTCCTCCGCTCATCTCCTCCTCCTTGCGTTGTTGCTCTTCCGGTCCCAAGCTATCTGACTTCACTCCTGGGGCCGCAAAAGCCCGCTGTCGAGGGCGAAGCGCACGATCTCGCGCCGGTTGTCGAGGTACAGTTTGGACTTGACGCGGGCGATGTAGCCCTCGACGGTCTTGGGACTGACGAGCATCTCGCGTGCGGCCTCCCGGGCCGAGAAGCCTCTGGCGTACAACTCGATGGCGGTGCGTTCTCGCTCCGACAGCGCCTCGATCCCCCGGCTGTCGCCGGATATGGGCACGGTCTTTCGCCGCCCGATTAGGACGGCGGCGCGCCGGGGCAGGTAGGAGTGGCCGCGCGCGACCGCCTCCAGCGCGCCCAGGAGGTCGGTGTCAGCTGCCGACTTGTTCAGAAAACCCGCCGCTCCGGCCTCCATGGCGGGCACGAGGAACTCGTCCTCGTCGTGGATCGTGAGCACCAGCACCTTTGTGCCAAGGTCGAGCGCGGCAATGCGCCGGGTGGCCTGGACCCCGTCCATTCCGGGCATCGCCAGGTCCATGACCACGATGTCCGGCTCAAGGGATCGGGTCTTCCTCACCGCCTCCTCGCCCGACGAGGCTTCGCCCACGACCTCGACCCGTCCGCTTGCTTCCAGCAGCGCCCTAAGCCCGGCGCGCACGACCATGTGGTCATCGACCAGGAGTACTCTCGTCAACGCTGGTGCCCTCCCTCGTCATCCCGGTCAGGATCGTTCGCGGGCACGGACGCTCGAATGGTTGTTCCCTTGCCGGGAGCGCTTCGCACGGCGATGGTTCCGCCCACGAGGGCGGCGCGCTCGCGCATTCCGGTCAGGCCGATGTGGCCATCGCCGTCCAGTGCCTTCGCCTCCGTCCAAGCGAATCCTCGTCCCTCGTCGCTTATGGTGGCAGCCACCTTTCCGTCGGCGGCTTCGAGTGTCACCACGGCATGATCCGTTCCCGAGTGCCGCACCGCGTTGGTCACGGCTTCCTGCACGATCCGGTAGAGCGTAAGAGCACCGATCGCGTCCAGTTTGCCGTCCACCGGTTCCAGCTTGGCGTCGATGCTGAACCTGTAGACGTCGTCGACATCGCGGAACATCGAGTACAGCGCGGAAGCGAGACCCTGATGATCCAGCGCCGGGGGAAGGAGGCCGCGGATCATCCGCTTGACGCCGCCGATTGCGTCTCCGATCTCCTCGGCGATCCGCGCGCGCGCCCGCTCCCGCTCGACATCGTCACGCTCGTCGGCGAGCAGCTTGACCCGGATCTTCAGTGCAACCAGCGTCTGCAGGAACTCGTCGTGCAGTTCGTGCGACAAGTGCTTCCGCTCGTTCTCGGCCGCCGCGATCATCATGCTCGACAGCCTGCGCATCCGCCGCCAGGCTGAGATGTCGCGGACTGCGCAGATCACGTGTGCCGGTCCTGCGGCCAGACCCGAGGGGGCCAGGCTGATCTCGACCGGGATCGTCGTGCCGTCCTTGCGCACTGCTTCGAGTTCCAGTCCCCGCCCCATGGGGCGGGGCTCAGGGGCTTCGGCGTAGCGCTGCCGGTGGCGCCGGTGCTGGTCCCGGCTGGCGGGCGGGACCAGTCTTTCCACCGGAGAACCCTCGATCTCCTCACGGCTCCACCCGAACAGCGCGACGGCTTTCCGGTTGAGATCCCGTATCATCCCCTCCGAGTCCACAACCAACATCGCGTCCGGCGATGCCTCGAACACCGCGGTGTAGTCGCTTTGCTTGAGCAGATCCGGCTCCGTTCCGTCGGTCGGGCCGGTCGAACTCCCGTGCGCACGGGAGTATCCCGGTGCCGGCCTTTGCTTACCCACAAGATGCGCGCCGTCCGAAACTGTCAAGTGATCCCGCCGAGTCAACTCGTGTGATTCCGTCAGCGTCCGGGTCCGGGGCCATCAGGCACCCCGAAGGCCACGCGCCCGTCCCGAGCAGCGGCGCCCCCGGCCGGGCGGCGCATGCCACCCTTGGGGGGTCGGAGATACTGTGGGAGCGGAATGGTCGCGACCCGCTGCAAGTCCATGTCGTCCGTCACGACGCCCAGGAGGTGGGCGTCCGACACCCTGAAGAGTTGGAACGCGGGAGGCAGGACCACTTCCGAGTATGCGGTGGTGCCGCCGTCGCCCGCGAGGGCGATCGTCCGCCACGTCCGGGACAAACCGAGCGGATGGGCCGCGCCATCGTATTGCTGCATCCACACCCGGCCCTCGGAGCACTTGATGTCGACCGCGAGCGGGGCCGACGGCGGAAACTGGTCCCTGCCTCCTTCCTCGGCACGGGCCAGCATCGCTTCCATCTCGCCCGACTCGACGCTGCGGCCCTGCAACTCGGCCTTCATCTGGCCCTTCAGGTAATTGATCCGGTCGGCACGGTCGAGCGGCCGGGGATCCCACGGCACGGCCAGCGAATCCCGGGCCTCCCAACTGGACTCGACGAGGTAGAGAAACCGAGCCAGCGGGTCCAGCACCACGACACTGCCGTCCGGACACGCGTCCCAAAGGGGCACGGGCACGAGCACGCTCCTCGTCCTCACATCCTCGTGGGATGCGCCAGGCAAGTCCCCGAAGTCGACCACGCGTTCGACGTTGCCGTCAGCACCGGTGCGAACCAGCGCGCCAGTCCAAAGGTCGCTGCCCCACATCACGGCCCCCGCGAACTCCTCCCGCACGGTGCTGCCCCCGGCGGTCGCCGCAACGCGTAGCGGATCTCCAAAGGTTACAACGTCGATGTCTCCCCGAACCGTGCCGATCGCGCGCGCCTCGCGAGTCGAGACCGGCATTCCATCGGAGGAGAACGTTCGATACAGCCTCGACGCTGCGTCCCAAACGGTAATCTGGCCGATTTCGCCCAAGGACAGCAGCGCCTGCGCCGACCGAAATTCGCTCGGCCCGTCGCCCTGGGTTCCGAAGGCGGTCACCTCCGCACCGGATCGCAGGCCGTGGACGAAGGGATCGACGGGGGACAGCACCCAAATCACGCCGTCCCTCTCAAGTACATCGGCTACCCCCCACAACAGGTCTTCGGGGGACTGCCACGTCATCTGGTCGGCGTCGATGTTGATGGACACGGGGTCCGTGCCGCGCGTCTCGGCGCAACCCGCGACCAGGAGCGTCACTACAACACCCATGGATCGCTTCGGGATTCTGGTAACTCTGTAGCCTGCCACTATGATCCTCCAATCTCGGTTGTGGTCGTGCTTCTGGGATGGAGTGAATGGGAGAGACGCGCTGCTGTTGCCTCAACTCGATCAAGCGCGCTTCCGTGTCCTTGGAACCGAAGGGTCCCGTGACGATCGAAGACATGGAGCCAAGGCGTTCGCGAGAGGAAGAATGACCGCCGATCCGTGGCAGCCAACTCCGGCATGCTGAGGATTCGGACATCCCAGCCAAAGCGCTCAGCGTAACTCGCGGCTACATCGGGACGATCTCGGGTGATCGCGACACGTCGAACGCCCTCGCCGATCTGCTTCGCGAAATGGGAAGCCCAATCGGGAGCGACTTCGTCGCAATACGCGCACTCGGAACTGAAGGCATAGACGATCGTCGTGACTCCGTCTTGCGTCGGAATCGCCAGGACATCCTCGGTTCCGTCGACCGCCAGACCGTCCAGCCGGGCCAGTGTGTCACCGAGAAGGAACCGGGTACGTGCGTTCGAGTTTCCATCGGGTCCGCCTCGGCCGACCAGTATGGCCGCCTGGGCGCCAGCGCTTAGAATGAGCAGGAACGTAATGAGCTTGGGTTTCATGTTGGATACCTCGATGGCCTGATGGTTGTCGATCCACGCTGGGAGGAGGGAGGGCCTGCGGGCGGGTCGGGACCCGCCCGCAGGCACCGAGGTGCAACTCGCCAGTGCTAGTTGCAGTCTGCCGAACTGTTGCAATCGTTCGTGAACCAGCAACAGTTGTCGCAGCAGAAGTCCTCCTCCTCGACCGACTCCTGGCAGCAGTCGCCCCACGGCCACGCGATCCCGTTGGCCTTCACCTCGTCGGGCGTGGCCAAGAGGAGCGTAAGCAGGAGCAGGTTGGCGGCGAGCGCCGTCGCGATCCAGATTCTTGGCTTCCTCATGTCCTTCCTCCTTGGGTTGAGTGGGTTTCCCAGCCTGCGCCTTCAGTATCGCCAGCGAATGAAGGCGGTCCTAGAGGAGAATCCCGCAAGTTTTGACGGGAGAAACCAGCAGCGTTGTTGACGGGAGATTCCCCCCAAACCGGGGTGGGCGCCCCAGACAATCGCCTTGACGCGCTTTCCGCGTGGACATTTCTTCTTCTGGCGGGCGGACGGCCAGATGTTCGGAATCCCGGCCAGCCCCACCGAAACACGCCGACGCACTCGACCGCATCCCTGTGGCATGCACGCAATCCAGACCTTCGATCTAACCAAGCGCTACGGGACGCGCGCCGCGAAGTCGGTGCTAGCCGTGGATCGAGTCTCCTTCGTGGTCGAGCAGGGCCAGGTGTTCGGCTTCCTCGGCCCGAACGGAAGCGGCAAGACGACCACCATCGGGATGCTCGTGGGCACCATCAAGCCGACCGGCGGCGGCTTCAACCTGTTCGGCGCTTCCGGCCCCGAGGGCCTCATGGCCGCCCGCGCTCGCGTCGGCGCCACGCTGGAGACACCCAACTTCTACCCGTACATGAGCGGCCGCGACAACCTGCGCATTGCCGCCGGGGTCAAGGGAGTGGGCCGTTCACGCATCGAGGAGTGCTTGCAACTGGTCGGTCTGTCGGACCGCGCGAAGCACCGCTTCAAGACCTATTCGCTCGGCATGAAGCAGCGGCTGGCGCTCGCGGCCACCATGCTGAGCGATCCCGAACTGATCATCCTCGACGAGCCAGCCAACGGGCTCGATCCCCAGGGGATCCGGGAGATCCGCGAGATCATCGGCATCCTTGCCGAACGGGGCAAGACGATCTTCCTGTCGAGCCACCTGCTCGCGGAAGTCGAGCGGACCTGCTCCCATGTCGCGATCATTCGCAAGGGGCGGATCGTCACATGCGGCGCGGTGGATGAGGTGGTGGGCGAAGGGAGCGCGGTGCTGCTGCGCGCGGACGACACCGACGCACTCGCGGGCGCGATGGAAACCTATCCGGACGCCACATCGGTCCGGCGGACCGACGAGGGCGTCGTCGCCGCGCTGGAGTCGTGCGACCTGGGCAGCGTGACACGCTACCTGGCGGGACAGGGGATCTACCTGTCCCATCTGGCTCCGTACCGGCCGAGCCTGGAAGAAGTCTTCATCGACATCACCAGCGGTGCGGTGGATTCGATGACGGAGATCGCATCGTGAAGATCCTGGGCGTGCTTCTGCGGATCGAATGGCTCAAGGCGGTAAAGCGGCGGGCCTTCTGGGTGGCCGTGGCCGCATTCGCCACGTTCACCGCGCTTCCCGCCGTCGAAAGGGTCCGCAACGCCCGAAGTGACCCGAGCTCGGTCTACGCCCTTCCAGAAAGCTGGCCGGACATTCTGGGCACCGCCACCGGGGTGGGACCGTTGTTCGTCGGCGTACTGATGATCCTGCTCTTCGCACCCGAGTTCACGTGGCGCACGGCGCGCCAGAACGTGATCGACGGACTCAGCAAGGAGCGGTTCTACGCCGGGAAGGCCGTTGTGCTCGCCGGACTCATCCTGCTCTTCATGGGGACGACTGTGCTCATCGGCGTCGGCAGTACGATGCTCAGCCCCGGCGCGGGCGGCGCCGGTTTCATCCGTTCGAGCGATCTCAGCTACATGAGCGGCCTCGCCTTGGGCATGCTGGTCTTCGGCAGCGCGGGGATGTTGCTCTCCACACACCTCCGCTCTTCGGGATCCGCGTTGGCCATCCTGCTGCTGTACCTCTTCGTCGAAGAGGCCGTCACGAGGCTGATGTTGGGGAGGGGATTATAAGGCTGTCTTGACAGAGAGGGGCAATCCTGTTAACTTCAATGTACGATAAGAGGTTACCCAGTATGGAGTTACGACGTGAAGCAGAAGGCACCGGGCAAGAGTCATCGCAAGGGAATCAGCGTCCTCGACATGGGGCGGATGTTCGCCACCGAGACCGACGCGGCACAGTGGTTCGAGACGTGGTACTGGCCGGACGGCAACCTGACGTGCCTCCGGTGCGGGAGCACGGAAGGGGCGTACCGGGTGAAGTCCGGGAAGCCGATGCCGTATCGGTGCAAGGACTGCCGGAGGTACTTCAGTCTCAAGACCGGGACGGCGATGGAGGACAGCAAGCTCCCGCTCCAGAAGTGGGCCTGGGCGATCTATCTCGAAATGACGAGCCTCAAGGGCGTGTCGTCGATGAAGCTGCACCGGGATCTGAACATCAGCCAGCCCGCCGCGTGGTTCATGCTCCATCGGATCCGCGAGGCTTTCGCGGGCATCGAATCGGATTTCGAGGGCCCGGTCGAAGTGGACGAAACGTACTTCGGGGGCAAGCGGGCCAACATGAGCAATGCCAGACGGAAGGAACTCGAGGGCACGGGCCGGGGCACGGTGGGCAAGACGGCGGTGGTGGGCATGAAGGACCGGGAGACCAAGCAGGTCGTCGCCAAGGTGATCGAGCGGACGGACGGACCGACGCTGAAGGGCTTCGTGGAGGAACACGCGAGTCCCGACGCGGCGCTGTACACGGACGACATGACGGCCTACCGCGGCACGGGCCGACCGCACGAGGCGGTGAAGCACTCGGCGAAGGAGTACGTCCGGTACCTGGAGGACGAGAAGATCCACACGAACGGCGTGGAGAGCTTCTGGTCGATGCTGAAACGCGCCCACAAGGGCGTCTACCACCGCCTGAGCCCGAAGCATCTCCAGAGGTATGTGAACATCTTCGCGGGCCGTCAGAACGTGCGGGAGCTGGACACGCTGGCGCAGATGCAAGCGGTGGTGATGGGGATGATCGGCCGGCGGCTGATGTACCGGGATCTGGTCGCCGACAACGGGGAGTCGGCGGCCGCGACCTGATCGGCACATCTGATCGACTGCCTTCTGGATCGTTCAGGTCGGAGGAGGAGAACCCGAAGAAAACCATTCTCGAATCAGGTCTCGAACCCATCGATAGATGGATGGACCGATACGACCAGCTCCGGATATCAGGGCAGTTGTACGTCCCCACTTGGGGAGTGGTGGCTCCGGTCTATGTTGTGCTGGCAGTGGCCTTGGTGATAATGGCCCTGCTACTCTGCTGTATGATTCGGGGGGCGACGATAGCGACGACAGCCGTAGACGAAGCGCGTTTTCCACGATGGGTGAAAGTAACGACACGACATATCCTGGCCGTGCGTTCTCCGGTACGGGAGTCGTGTGCTTCAGGACCGTCTGGCCGGACGAGTCCGTGATGCTTATGAAGACAGACAGCGACTCATCGTTTTGCTGCGTCATCAATGACTTCCCTCATGAGTTCATATACGGGGGTCAGTCTCTTGTCGTCGGCCTCGAGAACGATGTTGCCGAATCCATAGCCAGACCTTCCGATGCTCACGGTTATGGTGGCTTGCACCCTGCTGTCCTCGTGGAAATGCAAGGTCATTCCAGAGATCCGTGGCTTCGCCGAGCTTCGCCGGAACCTTTCGTTCAACTGGTCCAGAGTATTCGCCATTGCTGAGATTCCTTCCTTTGGAGGTGGGGTGATGGATCTAGAACTCGCGGCTGCGAAACAGCAGTTCGAGCAACTGCCGGTGCACGCCCGCGCGGCGCTCCGGCGAAATGTCCAACGCGTCGTCGGACGCCAGCAGGAGCAGGTCGTTGAGGGGCTCGTCGAGCGCCCCGTACAGGTCGTTGAAGGGGTTGCAGAAGAAGGTCTTCCAGATCCCCATGAGCACGAAGTCGGCGACTAGGAGTCGGCCGTGGAGGAACTCGGCCTCCTTGTCGGTCTCGGGCGGCGTCTCGACGGCGGTGCGTAGTGGGAAGCCCGCCGCGCGCAGGGTGGTGGTGGGTGGTGGCATGTGTCCTTCTCCCATTGCTATTCCGCCATCGCCTTGATGATTTTACCGATGAGTTCGCACACGAGCCGTGTGCCGCCGATTATCTTGGTGAGGATGGCCAGCGCCTTCTTGAGGTCTTCACGCTTCACGGCCGAGAGGATTCGCCGCTCAGAGGGCACCTCGGCTGGATAGGGAAATGCCTTGATCCCCGGTAACGACCCTTCTGGGCCGAGCGTCACCTCGAGCGTGACCGTTTGGGGCTCGGGTATGGTCGACATGGCTTTGGTTCCTTTCTGTGTCGATTCAGCGGGTGTCCCCGGTGGCGGCCGGGGCACCCGCCGCCTGTTTATCGGGGCGGCGATCTCAGGTAGTGTGCTTTACGGAGCGGCTCTCTGCGTCGGGGTAGACGGATGGCCCAAAGGACCAAGGCTGCGGCGGCGGGCGCCGAAGGTGGAGCGGGACATGGCGTCCCTCCTTTCGTCCGGCTGTCGTACCGCACATGGACCCGGGCCATTTGCAATCCATCGCGCAGGTGCTACGAGAAGTCCTGCCTATTCGCCCGGCCTTGAGGAGCTACCTGGCCAGCCATCCGAATGGACTGTTGTATTCAGCAGGTAACCCGACAAGGGGCACCTGCACTGGAGAATGGATTGCGAATGAAGCGTACCCCTACGGCCATCCCGGTGCAAGGGTGGTGTGGACGCCTCGCGGGGCGTCGGTTACTTTTTCCGTTCACGAACGGGAATAAAGCCAGCCGAAACAAGCACCCGAAAGGAGAGTACACCATGGGAGACGAGAAGAGAGGACTGCCACTAGGATCCCCTCCACCGGCACCACCCACGACGCGGGGGTGACCATGATGGATACTCGTACTCTGATCTGGAATGCGATGAACGAGGCGGACACCTATCGCCGGTACTACATCAAGCTGTGTGACCGTCTACGTCGCCGTAACTTGGGCTTCCTCTTGGCGGCATGGGTCCTGGGCTTGGCCGGTGCTGTCTTGGCAGTGATGCCTGAGGTCGCCGCTTGGTGGGGCATAGCGGCAGTGATCGGCGCTGCGGCTGCCACGTCGTTGCGGGACGTGCTACGACTACCCGATCGCATCGCGGAGTCCCGTGCGGTTGTGATCACCACGAATGACGAGTACGACGACATGCGGATTCTGTGGGAAACCGGAGGTGCGTATCGTGAAGCCACCGAACTCCAATCGTTTCGGCGAGTGAGCCGAGCGAGCTACATGGTCAATGAAACGGTTGCAGAGAACCTATTTGACACGGCCGAGCGCGAGAGCAAGAGATTCCACGAGGAACTGGAGGCTCCCGATCATGATAAGATAATTCCTCCGACCAACTGAGGTCGTGTAATGAAATGACAAGCACCAAGAAGCCTGCGAAGACGATAACGCCACCGCCATCGCCAAGGACGGGGCCGATCCGAAAGGGTGGCATGGGCGAACCCGGTCCCCATAGGGCCGTGCCCCCCAAGCAGAAAACGGTGCCACCGCCGAAGAAGAGGGGGCAAGGCGATGAGCGATAGGCGGATGAGCACCGAGAAGAAATTGGTTGTCCTGCTCGTCGCCCTCAACATCTCCTGTGAGGCCATGATAGCCATCCCAATCCCAGGTTCCGTAGAGGGGACGGTTGAGTACTGCTGGAACGCAAGTTGTTCGCCGTGGGAGTGGGGCGGAGAGGTGACGCTTACGGGTATCGGACCACCGACCACCAGCACATTTGTCTTGGGGACATTTGCCCTCACCAGCGTCCATCCAGGCCGCTACTCGCTACTTGTGGACTCATCGACAACCCTCCGCTTCGGCGCAGGGTTGCTGTGCCTCCCCAAGTTCTCGCCCGAGCAGATTGAGGTGTTCGAGGCGCGACCCACCCAAGTGACCATTCAGGCGCAGTTGGCATGCCGGTAGGGAGTGAACGGCTCGGGCATCACCACGGACTCTAATGGACTTCCACAGACCACATGAATCATTGACTGAAGAGATATGACCCCCTACGCTGAAGTACCCCCGGCGGGACTCGAACCCGCAACTTCCCGGTTGGTAGCCGGGTGCTCTGTCCAAGGTGAGCTACGGGGGCTTCGGCAGGCCCCATCGAGGATCTCCAGTCCTCGGTGGGGCAATTTGCCATTTTTACGCTCAATAGTGCGGATGGCGGGTGTCAACCGCGTTCGCTCGAGCCTTTCGCAGGAGGATCAATGAGCGGTAGACCGAAGACGATCCCCGAGTCCCTACGGCGCTGGTCGAACACGCCGAGCGTGAACCCCCGCTACAAGGGGGCGACGCCGGCCGACATGGTGCGGGCGCTACGCGGCAAGAAGGCGATTCGTCACGCTGAGAAAGCATCGGCAGACGTACGTCCTGTCAAGACAGCCTTATAATCCCCTTCCGAAAAGGCCAGCGCTGCCGTGCTGAAGGGCTGTCCGTCATACCTGCACGGCCACGCCTGGCCCGATGCCTTTCGGCCGTTCAACGTCAACCCGGCCACTAGGGCCGGAATCATGACGAGGCTAACGCCGTATTCCCTGTCGGGGAGCTGGGCTGGCTTGTCATGCGCCATCAGGAGCGGGCCGATCAGATTGCTCCAGGCAAGGACGATTTCATCGGTATCCGAACGTACCTTCTGAGTCCAGCTGCTCTGTACGTCACCGTGTCGCGAAAACCTGGCATCCAAGACGGCAATGCGGCTACTGGCCGTTTCCGGGTTCAGCATTCCTTGAACGGTTGCCTGCAGCCAGCGCACCATCTCCGGGTTGTCGGTGTAGATGCGCCATTGGTCGTCGGTCAACTCACTCCTGATGAACAGGGCGTGACCGGCGCCCCTGGGTGAATAGGTGATTGTCCAGAGGCTGGCGTCGGTGGAGAACGGATCGCCAGGTGCATCGCTGAGGCGAATGAACGGGTTTTCGCCGTTGAGGATCAGCTTCCCCGGTACGATCGCCGGAAACGCCGGGTTTGCCTCGCTGGACATGTCCAGGCTTGAAGCAGTCATGAGCTTCCTTTTCTTTCGTTGCGGGGCGCCGCTGCCGGGTGGCGGCACCGAAATCAATCTGAACCGATCTACTTCAAGGGTCCAGCGGACGAAGGAAAATCTGCTCGCGGAGCACTTGCCAGCGCCCGTCTTCGTATCGCCACTCGATGTTGCACAGAAGTTGCATCTCCTCGCCGCTCATTCCGCTGTGTCTTCGGGTCAGCACACAAACCGCAGTGTCGCCCAGAACATGGAAATCATGCCAGTCCGCCCACGGATTGAGCCGTGTCTTGCCTTCTTCCGCCTGCTTGCGGAAATGGGCGATGAACTCCTCCTTGTTGTAGGTGGTTACGGTGCTGTCGGGCATCACCAGCGTTGTATGAAAGTCCCTGTGGTAGATGGTCTCCAGTGCATCGACGTCGAAATTGGTCGCGCGATCGATAAGACGGTCCATCGCCGCGCGGATCGCCTCTGTCGTATGAGTGGGTTTTGTCATGGTATCGATTCCCGTGGATGTCGGGCGAAAGACCGTCCCAAGCCAGTTGGTGGTCACGCAAGAGCATGTGACTGCAATGCAATCACGTCAAGCCTCCAAGCAGCTCTCCCCGGGCCTGGTGGACCATGGACGCGGTATGTCCCATCCGTGTCGTCCGGCAAGACGCTCGGTGTCGATCCACGCGTGTAGATCAGACGTTGGGGTCCACTTGCGAGGATTCCGCAATCTCGGCGGGCACCCCTCCGGTTCCGCATGTCGCTGACCGCCTTACAGTTGCGCCACTGCGGCTGGATCATCCCGTCCGAAGATGCGGAGGAACATTGCGGTGGTCACCCTTTCGTCGTCCCAGCGCCGCTTCCCCTTCGTGGGCGTCACCTCTTCGCCGTAGTTGTCAAGAAACGTGGCAGACCGGGCACTTTGGCCCTCTTCACCTTCTCCTACGAGGCTTTGGAACGACCATGAACTTGTGCGAGATCCAACTGAATGTCCTCCGCCACCTTCTGGACTTCGATCGCAACTCTGGGGTGCAGTCCCATCTCCAGCTCAAGAGCGGTCGTAAGTGGTAGCAGGCGATCAGCCGACGGTGACTCACGGATGAGGGTCGCCATTTGGCGGAAGTCGAGGAGCAGGGTAGCGGACAGCAGGGTTCCGATCAGCCCGTCGGGAACAGCATCGAGTTGCGAGATGATTCTAAGGACGGCTCGGGTGTCGCTCAGCGCCGCGGGAGTATCCCTCAGCCCGATGCACGACAGCAACCGGAGTTGATGCGCCTCGACACGTAGATTGAGGACCGTGGTCTTGTCATCCCGTGGGGTCTTTCTCGCAGTGGCAAGCCTGTCATGCCTGTCCAGCCGAGCCAGCACTTCGTCACAGGCCGAACGCTGCTCCTGACTGCGGCCCAGCGCGCCGAGCGCGGAACCCTTCAAGAGCAGGCTCTTTCCGGTCGTCTCCCATAGACGACCGGACGAATCATCGCCGAAATCGGCCACCAGCCTGTCGCATTCCGCAATCGACTCGTCCCAGCGCTCCAAGCGACAAAGTCTGAAAGCCCTGGTCAGGCGCGCCACCGCAAGAAGATCGAGGATCGGAGGCGAGGCCGCGTGGCTCGATGCAAACAGACGGTCCAGCTCGTCGTAGGCTGCCATCTCATCCACTGTCTGATCCATCTCACCAAAGAGCAGCGCACGGAGGGCCCGTGCCGCCACTACCGACACGGCAGAATCATTGACGCCGTGGTCATGGATCAACTCGGTACATGCGTCAAGCGCGTCGTGAGGCCGTCCCGACTCGCGCAAGCAGACCGCCTTGTTGAAGAGGGCGTCCGCGACCGCAAGCCGAAGCGCAGGAGACTTGTTGGGAACAAATTCGGCAACGGCCTCGTCGTAGGCGACGATCGCGTCCTCAAATCTCCGGAGGCGACACAGGAGGTTGCTCTTTTCGACCAGGGCTTTGGCGAGAAGATCCTGAACGGTGACCTCCGCGCTGTTGCCGAATCTCCGAAGCAAATCGTTCAAAGCCCCGAGCGCACGATCGCTGTCGTCATTTGCGAGCGCCTCCACGGCTCGATGGAGAAGCAGCCCCGCCTCGTCGGTAGCCTCCCTCACGTCGTCGGTAACGTATCGTGGGTGCCACCGCAGGAAATGCCACGCCAGTTCCGGCAGCTTGCTCAGCCTCTCGATCGCAATCCGATAGTAGACCCACGTGGCGGAATCCGCATTGTCGATGTCCGCCACCATGTCATCCACAAGCCGGACCAGGTCCGCTCGGGAATGGTACGCGTCCATGAACTCGATCAGCGCCCCGACCAGGCTTTCGGCGCCACGGCTTCGACGCAGGAGGTAGTAGATGTTGTAGAGGCGCTCGCTGGCGTAGTAGTGCTTGCGACGACTCGTACCGCCGACGTGCGACACCACGCCGCGTCCGATCAGCCGCTTGAGCTGGGAGCTACACTTGCTGACCTCCGTTCGCGCTCGCTCGGCGACTTCACGGGCCGTCGCCGGTTTCCAGAGCTCCAGGAGACCCAGGTATACGCGCCGCTCCTGGGCGGGCAGGGACTCGAGGTGGCTCTTGAAATACCCCGTGTGCTCGTCCACCAGGTCCAGAAGGCTAGCCATGAGGGTACGGAACGACCTGGTCGTGGAAAACTGGGCCAGGATCGCCAGCAATCTGGGACTGCCTCCGGTGAGGATCTGCAGCCGCCGAGCCGCCCCCGGCTCCAGCGACTTGCCGGCTACCCGCTTACAGAGAACCGCGCTCTCGTCTCTGTCCAGTGGCCGCAACGTCAGCACGCGAAACAGGTCGAACAACGCCCGATCAGGTCTGTCCATCTCGCCGAACCGGCTCGTTGCCGTCGCGATCATCATGATGCGCGGCTCGGTCTGGAGCGTCTTCCTCAGGCACCATCCAGCATCGTCATCCATCATGTCGGAGAACATCATGTTGAGATTCTCCACTCCAAGCACCAGCCGCTTCCCTTCCCGGTCGGCGAAATCAAGCAATGCGCCCAAGCATCGTTCGCGCAGCAACCTGTCGTCCCGCTCCTTCCAGAGCTCTGCCACCGTGCACCGCAGGTCTGCACCTTCGTGGCCAAGAGGTTCCTGCTGCGCCAGCCGGGACAGACACTCCAGCCAGAACTCACCGCAGGTTCCAACGCGGTAGCTCTCCTCCGCGAACATGATCGGATGCAGGCGGGACGAGAGTTCGGAATCGGATCGGATCTCGGATTCGACCCTGAGGAGAAGCGTCGTCTTCCCGCTGCCCCGCGGGCCAACCACGATCACATGCTGGTTGGAACTGCCCGTGTTCTCCCCCAGGGTTTCGACAATCGACTCAAGCTCGCCCACCCTGACGCAGAACATCTCCCTAAGCTCGGAGTCCGAGAGGAATCCTGGATTGTAGCTCTTGGTCGCGATGGCCATGAACGGAGATTCCTCGCTATTGCAACCGGCTGTCGAACGGCACGAAGCCGTGCGAATGGCGAGCGCGCCACCAGTCTTCCACCAGCCCCGATACGAAGCGGTAGCCGTCGTCTTTGCGAGTCAGGTATCCGTCGTGCTCCAGCACGTGAAGCACGTCTTTGAGTAGGACGATTGGGCGGTCGGGCAGAGACGAGACGTAGTCGCGATATTTCAGAATCGACCCGTTCGTGAGCACGCCATCGCTTGACGCAGCCTCGGTCAACAGGTCCAAAGCGACACCGTAACCCTCATCTCCCAGGACCAGGCGCAACCGCCTCTGGTAGTGCTCAAGATAGACCTGTCCCCGAACGCCCAACATTTCCTCCGAGTACACCCGGCTCACGTCGTCCAGCGACGCCGAAAGGCGCCCGGCCCGCCGCAGATGCTCGTGGAGCTTGTCGAAGAACTGCTGGACATGGTGTGGAACGCAGCAGCGCAGTTGGCGGCACATCTTGCGGCGAACATCCTCCGGGAGCTGGATTCCATACGAGTCGGCCAGTTCACCAAGGCAACGTATCGCGATCTCTTCGTCCCATGGCGTGAGATCGAAGGACGCGAAGATGTTGGCGTGGGCACTCAACTCGGCCTGCTCCAAAATCGGTTCCAGGCCCACGCTCCCTGACACGATCATGCGAATCCGACCCCTGTGAGCCTGGGCGTTTCGACGCAGCCAACTCAGGAATAGGTCCGCGTCCCGCCGACGCTCTGGCGTCATTTGGTAGTCGTGGCCCTTGAGAAGGCGATTCACCAGTATCGGAAGTTCGTCGATCGCCAAGACCACCGGCTTCTCGCTGGCGGCAAGCGACGTAAACACGGCATCGCCTCTCGCTCGCCAGTTCCCGGCATCGACTCTGGCACGCAACTTCACTCGCACCTCGTTCACGCCGAGCTCCTGTATGCGATCCATGGCTACGTCCGAGGACTGCGTGATCCAGTGCTTCATGCGGCTCCATGTGCTCCTAATCCTCCGAGATGCCGCCGCGATCTCCACCACGGCGTCCGCAGCCGTAGTCGCATCCTCCAAGTCGACGAACACTGATGCGAATTCGCGGCGCCGCTCCAGCCGCCGTAGAAGTTCCCGAACCAAGCTGGTTTTCCCCATGCGCCGCTGGGCGGTTAGGAGGGTGTGCGTGCCGTCCTCGACACGTTCCAGGAGCGCTTCGATTTCGGCGTCCCGGTCAAAGAAGCGGTCTCCATCGACCCAATTCCCTCCCGCCTTCCGTAGCCCCATGCTTCATGACTCCCATCAGAATTGTTGGCAACATTGGTGTTGGCAACACACATGTTGGGGAATGCCCCGTGCTCTGTCAAGTCCCACCGGCGGCTGTGGTTCTAGTTAGCGCCCCCACGCTAGGGTGAACCTTGGGGGCGTCGCTCCAAGACCGCACCGGGCGACATGGCTACCCAGGGCGCGAGGTCGGCCTTGGGACGTTCAGATAAGGGAGGATGCGCGGGCGCGGGAGTCCCACCATTCAGGTCAGGTCTTCCCACTTTCGCGGCACGGTCCAGCATGGATCCAGTACAATGGTAGGAAACGCACATCGTGCAGTCCCAATTAGACTTTTGGACGATTCCCTGCCGGGATTCGGGACTCATGTGCCCCGCCCGACATCAACCACGGTTTTAGGCGTCTTGCGACCGTTCGTGTTGGCGCCACGTATCCTGCACGCCCCGCACAAAGGCAATTAGACGCGCGCGGCTGCTGCGCCACGATGCCTCGTCAAGGCGGCAATACCACTGACTGGGAGCGCGACTCGTCGCAGGTGCATGGGGTGGCTTCTCGGATGCGAACGGAATCGCATCTCTCAGCTTCTCGAAGTGCTCATCACAGAGGTCGACGGCTCCAGGATAGAAAGTGATCCGTATCTTCCCGTGGTCGTCGATCGTCAGGGAATGCGATCCTCGAACGCGCACGCCGTCTGGCAGGGTGATCGTCCGCTGCAGGTAGGTGATGCCGCACTTCGTGTAGTACGTTCCGACACTGTAGTCCAACGACTCTCTCGCATCCTGCCATACCTCCGCTACTCCGTACTCGGTGGCCTTCCGATTGACTTCGCGACCGCGCCGGGCGTCACTGGACGAACGCTGGTGATCGTCCGCATCCCGGATCTGTCTCGCCAAGAGCAAGCCATCGCCTTGGACGTAGCCATGGAACGTCAGGAGCCTGATGTCGATGTCCCTGTCCGCCAGGTATGAGACCATTCGCCGGGCGCTCTTGTCGGTCCCGAGACCGACGAGCACCATCCTGACCGGCTTCATGGATTCGTCGGCTAGGCTGCCGTACTCTTCCGCAGAGTGCGCTGTTTCGCGGATCCCATGCTTGCCGGACTGCTCAGCTGCGAGCTTCGCGAGTTCCGATCCTGGCAGGGCCTCCAAGTAACTGCAATAGTCCAGCACCTGCGCCACGGCATCCCTCGTGAGTTTCTCGCGCTTGAGTTCGAATACCACCAGACGGCCGTCCTCACCGATGCCGAGGAGGTCGACGTATCCGGTCTCGACCGGGACCTGTCTACCAACCAGCTTGAGTCCGCGCATCAGCATGTCGGGGTTCGCCACCAGAACGTCCTCCAGCATCTGTTCCGTCTCGACCAACTCGGCGCCGTCGAGTTGGGCTACGGCCCGGGATTCCCGGTCGATTTCCCAGATTCCGATCTCAGTCTTCAAGCGACCCTCCTTAGGAGGCTCCTTAAGCCAGCTGCTCTGCAACGGCTCCGCACTCTCACACTGGCAAAACGTAGATCGACGCGGTATTGCTAGATAGACCGCAGTGGATAGGTTGCGGCATGAAACTGCGTGACCTTGCTTGATTGAAGATCTCGCGCCCCTACCGCGAGCCCTCGGCGCAACTCGGCGTTCGCACGCAGGTAGTCGACCAGGCACGAAGCCATCTGCTCCAGGACCCCCGGCAGCAGGCTGGCGGCGGCGTGGTTGCCCCGCGCGACACTCGGTGTGCGGGACGTCATGACGTCGGTAAGCCCGTCGTGATTGCCATCGGACTTCCGGGAGACAAGAGCGCGGTTTCGAGTTAGTGTGCGGATCCAGCCGTGCAGGCTACATTTCCACCACAGATGCTCTGCCACGTTCGAGTTCACACCGGGAGGCTGACCAGTGACGGCACCAGAGATGCCGACCTACAAAGACTTGCTTTGGCCGACGCTGAAGGTGCTGGAGAACAATGGCGGGTCGGCGTCGATCCAAGAACTGTCGGAACAGGTCACGCGACTCATGGCTTTGCCGGATGAGGTTTCCGAAATCCTACACGGTGAAGGCCCGCAGACCGAAGTCGGCTACCGCCTCGCGTGGGCACGGACCAACCTCAAGTGGGTCGGTGCCGTTGACAACACGGCCCGAGGTGTTTGGACGATCACTCCGAACGGTCGAGCGATTCCATCGGACTCGGAGTTGCGGGACCTTGTCCGTCGGGAGCGCATGCGTCGCGGGCGCGAACGTGTCAAGCCGTCACCGGCTGATCAGCCGAATGCTTCCGAGACTTCGGCTGAGAGCGACTGGAAGGAAGACCTGTTGGCTATCTTGCGTGAATTGACGCCTGACGCCTTCGAGCGTCTGTGTCAGCGTATTTTGAGGGAATCGGGCTTCACCAAGGTCGAGGTAACGGGCCGAGTTGGGGACGGCGGTATCGACGGGGCCGGGGTGCTAAGGGTCAATCTCATTTCGTTTCACGTGCGATTTCAGTGCAAGCGATACGCCGGTTCGGTGGGAGCAAGAGAGATCCGCGACTTCAGAGGGGCCATGGTCGGTCGCGCGGACAAAGGTCTGTTCTTGACGACGGGCCGGTTCACGAGGGACGCAGCGCGGGAGGCCGTTCGAGACGGAGCACCGGCCATCGACCTCATTGACGGATTGGCTCTATGCCAAGGCTGACGCTTGTAAGGTGAGTAAGCGAGCGCTGCGGCCCCGGCCGCCCGGAACAACGAGGCGCAAGACGTTTGCGCGCAGCAGCTTCCGCCGTCCAGCCGGTGC
>CAYWUV010000073.1:0-31238 GCA_964461235.1 uncultured Bryobacterales bacterium
CGAATCGGCACGAAACCGAGACAAACGATTTGGACCGCATGTTCGGAAGTCTGAGACTACTGGCTGACTTCCTGGATTCGGCGGCCCCGCACCGGCGTCATCCGGAAGCGCCGGGGATGAGCTCTTTGGCTCACTCGCCCCCCGGACATGATGTTCCGGAACCGGCAGATCTCCGTGAATTGCTACTGCCCAGCGGGCTCGTGCTCGACATTGATTCCGCGTTTGGGAGAGTCACGTGGATCGCGAATAGCCACCACAGCGGCTGCGGCGTGCGCCGCAGCCGCCATCAGTCAGTCCGCGAGCGAAGACTTGATGCGATTGAACACGAAGCGACGTCGCCATCCGCAGGCCCCGGGAGATTTCCTCGGCATTGACCGGAGACGTGCATAGCGCGCCTCCGCCGACGCGTAGTCCGTTGTTCCACTCCACCACAGGTTGTCCCCGTAATGGGCCGATCACCGTAGTGGTATCTAAGTCCGCAAGCATCGTCAGGTCAGAGGATCGCTGGGTCGCCGTTGCGCTTTCGCCACACCCGGGTGATGGGGTCATCGCCCCGTTCGTGCTCTCTCTTGCGACGAGTGCCGGCAATCTGGCGTAGGGGACTCGTGCGACGATGCCAGTCGACAGCGGCGAGTGCCGCCTCTCGCACGAAGGCGCTGCATCCGCCACAAGCCAGCAATCGCATCGATCTCATCATCGAGTTGTGCGTGCATTCTCATGTGCGAACTCTTGCCACGATCAATCTGGGAGGCCGGACGCCGAGAGCGCATTAGCCGAGCCTGCTGGCGCTAACTGGTGGAGTCTGGCTAGCGTTCGAGACCCCGCATCTGGACAATCTCGATGATCCCCTCGCCTTCCCTAACCACACAGAGACAGTTCAGCGCCGGGACTTCGATCTCTTCCGTTTCGCCGCTCGGCCAGTGGATCTCAACTGCGGCCTCGGTTTCTTCACCGAGGCCGAAATGGAGTCTCCGGTCGTTAGCCGAGTAGAAGCTCGCCTGGCTCGTGACGGCCTGCGCTTGGGTCCGGTCTCCATATCGCACGGCGACCGTCGCACCGATGGCGCTACGATTCGAGCGCGTCCCTTCAAGCAGGATCTTGATCCAATTCCGACGGTTCAGCTGGTCGTTGCGCAGCAGGGACGGGGGCTCGTGCAGGTTCACCACGGCGATATCCACGTCGCCGTCGTTGTCGAAGTCTCCGAAGGCGCACCCGCGGCTCGAATGCCGGGCGCGGAGCCCGGGTCCGGCCACGTCCGGCAGCCACTCGAAGCTCCCGTCACCGAGGTTGCGGAAGACTAGCCGCGGCGTCCTGTAGGGATACGCCGGTAGGCGGCGCTCAATGCCTGGATAGACATTGCCTGTCACGATGGCGAGGTCGGGCCAGCCGTTGTTGTCGAGATCGGCCATCCCTGCGCCCCACCCGACGTAGCGGGTCTCGACTCCCAGGCCAGCCCGGAGCGTGACGTCCTCGAACATGCCCTCACCCGTGTTCTCGTACAGCCCGTGGGTGTCGTTGGCGAAGTGCGTCTTGAGTAGGTCCAGCTGGCCGTCTAGGTTGAAGTCGCCGACAGCGACGCCCATTCCGGCCTGCTCGACGCCGTCCTCGCTCACTGCCACGCCGCGTTCCAGGGCCTCTTCCGAGTACGTGCCGTCACGATTGTTGCGGAAATACAGACTGAACGTGGAGTCGCAAGCGACATAGAGGTCCGGCCAGCCGTTCCGGTCGAAGTCCGCGACCACGACGGTCATCGCATATCCTTTGGCGCGTCCCACTCCGGACGTCTCGGTTACGTCCCGGAAGGTACCGTCCCCGTTGTTGCGGTACAGCTGCAGCCCTCCGGGTGGCAGGCCCATCGGCCCGCAAAATACGGGAACGTTTCGCCACACGCAGTTCGAGCGTTCCCCGGGCTTCGGTACGGTCTCGAAGTCGAACGCGAGGTAGTTTGCCACAGCAAGGTCGAGATGCCCGTCCCGGTCGAAGTCGACGAAGGACGCCCCGGCGCCCCAGTTGGCCGGATTGCCGCCGATGCCGGCCTCCTCGGTCACGTCGACGAACGTGCCGTCGCCGTTGTTGCGGTACAAGACGTCCCGTCCCCAGTAGGTGACGAACAGGTCTTCGAAACCGTCGTTGTCGAAGTCACCGACACAGACGCTCGAAGCCCAGCCAGTGCGGTACAGGCCGGCTTCCCGAGTGACATCGGTGAAGGTCCCGTCCCGGTTGTTACGGTACAACCGGTTGGTTGCCGAGCCGTCCTCACCCGCGAGCGTCCGGCCGCACAGCACGAACAGATCGAGCCAGCCGTCGTTGTCGTAGTCGATGAACGCGCATCCGCAGCCCACGGTCTCGATGATGTACTCGCGGCTTTCGGGCACTCCGTAGACGGTCGGGTGTTGGAGGCCGGCCTGCCGTCCGACATCGACGAATCGGCACGGGAACGGCCGACCCGAAAACTCCGGCTTTGGGAGGGGCTCCACACCCCGGGAGGCGATACCCTGCGCCGCCGCCGACCACGGGGCCAGCGCGGCGAATCCGAACAGTCCGCGTCGAGTGAGGCGCATGAGGGCTGCCTCAAGGAGCCGGCTCAAGGTTGAGGGCGTCGCCGCTCGGCGCTCGCGACTGTCCGGACAGTTGTCGGAAGGTGGCGAACGCGGCCTCGGCGTCGTCAGCGCGACCCAACTGGCGGTAAAGGCGGGCAAGCCGGTAATGCGCGTCGCGTTGGCCGGGCTCTACTAGGATTGCGCGCTCATAGGCGTTGAGGGCATCCCGTACACGATCCAGCTGCTCGTAGCAGCGGCCGAGGGCGACCAGCGCCTCCGGCACCAGGACGGTCGCGTCGATGGCTTCTTCAAGCAGGGGTACCGCCTCATCGGGGCGCCGCTGATGTGCGAGGATCTCCCCCAGTCGGATCTTGGCGGCGGTGTTGTAGGGGTCGAGCCGGAGCTCCAGTTCGAATGCGCGGATCGCCTCGTCCAGCCTACGCTCTCGGGCGAGCAGCACGCCCATGCGGTAGCTCGCCTCCCGGGCCGCTGGCTGGGCTGAAAGCGCGGCCCGGTAGGCCTTGATCGCCTGTTGGGGCCTGTACTGGATTTCCTCTAGCCTCGCCTGGAGCATGTGTGCCCGGAAGCTCCCCGGGCCGGCGTCGAAGAGCTGGTCGTGGGCCGCAACGGACAGCGCCTTGTAAATGTCGCCGAGCAAGTACAGGATGGCAGGATGCCTAGGATGTACCTCCGCCAGCGAATTCGTATCCGCGAGGGCCTCGTCCGCCCGCCCCTGCCGTAGCCTGCAGCGTACGTAGACCTCAAGCGGCCAGCCGAGTTCGTCGGGGCCGATCGACGCACGCAGGCGCGCCAGCGTCTCGCCTAGATCGGCGATCCGGACGGCCCTAGGTGCTGGCTGGCTCTCGGCTTCCAGCGCGAGGAGGCTGTAGAGCCAGGCGAGCCCCCCGGGCTGATCCGTCTCCAAGAGGGTGGCTAGCTCGCCGTCGCTACGCGGAACGCGAGAGACCCACGTCTGCAGAGCTCGCTTCGCTTGCCCCTGTTCGGACGGCGGGGACAACTCGGCCAGTAAGCGGAGCGCCGGGAGGCTCGGCGAAGACAACGCCAACTCTTCGTCCAGCGCACGCCGTGCCTCGTCGACGAGTCCCTGGCCAGCCAGCGTTCTAGCCAGCCCGACGCGCAATCCCGGGTAGGAAGCGTCGAGCCGGATAGCCGCCCGGAAGCGCTCCGCCACTTCGGCGTCCGGACGGTCCAATTCGGAGTGCAGGTCGGCCAAGAGCTTTTGGTGGTAGAACTCCCCCGAGGTGGCGAGGTGCCCGTACGCCTCGGACGCGAGGGCGAGATAGACCCTCCCCAGCTGGTAGAGTGCTTCCTCGTCCTTGGGCCGCTCGCGTAACAGAGCCTTCAAGTGCCGCGCGGCCAACTCCTCGCGCCCACTTCCCGCGTATGCGACTCCGAGATGGAGCAGCACGTGAGCGTCCGTAGGCCGCTGCTCGCGCGCATCTTCGAGCCATTGCCCGGCCGAATCGTATGCGCGCATGTTGTTGAGGCAGGCCCCGCCGAAGGCCAGCGGGACGAAGAGGCCGGGCTTGAGTTCCAGCGCGCGATTGAAGCTCTTCATCGCCGCACCGCAGTCGCCTTGGGAGTATCGCACCAAGCCTAGGTTGCCGTGGATTTCGGCGATGCCGGCACGCAACGTTAGGGCCCTCTGGTACTGCTCGGCCGCCGTGCCGAGGTCGCCGGCGACATGCGCGTCCCGGGCAGCGCGGAACGCCGCTGCGAACTCCTCGTCCGGAGTCGCGGCGGCCAGCGCGCTTGCAAGCAGCGCTAGGCAGGTGGCGACCGCCCGCAGGCCGGAGGCCGCACTCGAGAACCGCGGGAATGAACTCAGCCGACGCAAATTTCGGCACTGCGCGGCGGGACCCATGACCACGAAATCGATTTCGACCGCTTCGAATCCTACAGGAGGGTCCGGGAGGGTGTCAAACCTGCCTCGCAATCGTGGCAGCTCGGCTCGCAGCCAGCAGGCAACGTGGGGTAACCCTGCGCAAGCCAGCCAGTCACCCGCTCCGCGCTCGCACTCCATGCCGCTGTCCTCCCACTCGGTCGGGGGGGCCACGGTCGGCAACGCGCTGCATTGCTCGCAGGATCGACGCGAAGTTCACCTGGCTGCGATCAACCGACTTCCAGCCCCAACCGCGTTCGGGACGGCCGAGGTTGAGGTGAGATCCGAGCACGCTCGCCCGCCTGTCGCAAGTGACGGCAGCGTCCTTCACATGGACTTGGAGGATACGACCGCCTAAGTGCCGGTCGAACGCCGAAGGATCGACGCCCTGCCAGTGCAGGTGCCTAGGGTCGAAATGGAAGGCCAGGGCCGGATGGCCTCAGGCGGCCTCCTGTGTCCGATTCGCCGTCACCCGGTCGTAGACGACGCTCGTGGGATGGCACTTGTTGGCGAATCCGATGCCGTGGGCCAAGAAGATGTCGAGGATCGGCATTCAGATCGCAGCGAATGCCTGGAACTCGCCATCGACCGACGCTTCGTCGTACGGCGGGAAGCGCTAGAGCACACGCCTGATCGGCGAGCCCGTGAGGCCCGTCACGACGCTCGCGCCCAGATTGCGCGCCGCGACGGCGGACCGCTTCATCGACTCGATGCCCCACGTGCGCCTGCGTTCCGGGCCGCCGCGACAATCCAGATGACGAGAAGGCGTCCGAACGCGGGTCGTGATTGGGGTCGCACGTCAGCGGGCCGGCCAGCGCGTTGCAGATTGCAAACGCCCCCAGACTGTGCCGTTCGAGCGTCGCCAGCTGCGGCCGGCGGGACGCCGGGCTCTCCGCCGCCAGGAATACGTCCAAGTGATCTCGCCGGCAGGCAAGTTCCAGACGGTCCTGGCTCCAGGCCGCCGCCTTCGCGAAGTCGACGAGAGGCATGTCCGCCCACTGCCCGGTGCGGAGCGTGATCGGCCGCCTGCCAGGGACGCAGCTGCGGGTCGCGGCGGGCGCGCTTGCGCACCTAGGGACCAACGGGACACTATTCCCCGATCCGGTAATCCAACGGCCGCCAGGCTGACTCGACCAGCCGTCGTACCGCGTCGGGGTCACTGTTCTCGACCAGCCCGATGGCGAGTTGGGCCGGTACCGCGTCGAGGTACTGCCACTGCGGCTTCGGGCCCCGGCCGAATCCAAAAACCGTCATGCCGCCCGAGCCCCTGTGCCAGAACTCGTCCCAATGGCTGTCGTGCGGTTCGAGGGCGAGGAACAGGCCGCGCTCTATCCGACGGTCTCCAAAGAACACCCATTGCGGGTCGGGAAGCCTGCCCTGCCACATTTCGGCTTCCGGCGGCATCGGCATCTCGCCTCCAGACGAGTCCCGCCAGTAGTCGAATTCCACGTCGAAGGACCCGCCGGGTGTTCCCTCGTAGAGGATCCAGTACGATTCTGGTCCCTTGGACAGCAGGGTCATGCGGGCGAAGCCCGGGAAGATGTCCCACTGGACCTTCCATTGCCGATCTTCCGTCTCGGAGCGGATGCGAACCTTGAGTGGTCCCTCCGCCGTAATCCGGCTCGGTGCCTTGCCTTGGGGGCGCCCAGGGTGGAAGTCCGGCGGGGCGATGTTCGGGATGCCGCGGTAGTGGCCCTCGAAGCCTCCTTCCGGCCGGTAGCTGATCCAGTCGTTGCCGTCGAGGTCGACGATACTCGCGAAGCCCGAGCCGCCTTCGTGGTAGTAATACGTCGCGTTCCGCGTCCGGACTCGGATCGCGGGCTCTCCCCAGTACTCGCCTAACCGATCCGCTTCGACCAGTCTCTCGACTTCCCGGGGAGTTCCCCCGTGCGTGATCTCGATTCGCCGGCAGGCATCGCTCGCCATCTCCCCCGGCAGTAGCACGGTGAACGTTGTGCCGCTGTCGCCCGCATCCGCTTGGAATGGCAGGCCGTTGCCTGCCTCTTGTACGTCAGTAACGCCGGAACCAGCCGGGATCGGGACGGTGAACTCTGCCACTGCGTCGTGACGCTCGAACCCGGCTGCGCAGATTTCGACCGGAATGACCGCCGGTTGAGAGCAGGTGCTGGCACCGACCAGCCCCCACCCGACTAGAACGGCTCCCAGAGCACGATGCCGGTCCGCGGCGAACAGTCGAGTCTTCATGGCTTGAAGATCACCTTGACTCCCTCACCATTGCGCGTTGCACTGAACGCTTCCGCGAATGCCTCTAGGGGGAAGGAGTGCGAAACGAGCTCGCCGCTGGCGATCCTCCCTTCGGCCAGCAATTGCACGGTGCGCTGCCACGAGGTCCAGACGTACCCGTAGGTGCCGATAACGCGCAGTTCCTTCATCGAGATCGATCCGAAATCGGTCTCGATTGGGCCAGGGTACATCCCTACCGGCACGAGCGTGCCTCCCTTCCGAACCGCCTCCCAGCAGGTCGCCAACGACTCCACGACGCCTGCGCACTCGAAGACGATATCAGCGCCGCGCCCGTTTGTCAGCTCTCGAACCGCTTCCAGGGGGTCGCGCTCGTCGACATTCACCACCTCATGGATGCCGATCTGCCGTGCGCATTCGAGCCTGGCTCGATCGACGCCGATGCCGGCGAGCACGACACGGGCACCTTCCAGCCGTGCCACCTGTGCTACCAGCAGGCCCACGCAGCCCGGGCCCGATACGAACGCCACATCGCCGTTGTGGACTTGAGTCCTCTCGATCACCGCGTGTACTGCGACCGAGATCGGCTCTCCGAGGCACGCGTCGCGGAACGAGACATGGTGGGGAAGGTGGTGGCAGCGGATCTGGTCGATGCAGATGTACTCGGCGAACGCACCGTCGATCATGTAGCCCGCCGAAACGCGGTCCGCGCACATGAACGGATTGCCGGCGATGCAGTGGTGGCATAGCCCGCAAGTCCGCGCCGGGTTTGCCGCAACTACCCGGTCGCCCGGACGGAAGCGCTTTACGCGCGTGCCCGTCTCTACTACGGTTCCGCAGAATTCATGGCCGATTACGACAGGGTAGTCGCAGCGCCAAGTGCCGCGGAGGATGTGAATATCGGTGCCGCAGATTCCGGCTGCGGCGACGCGGAGTTTCACTTCGTGCGCGGCCGCGGAGGGTTCGGCCCACTCCTTGACTGCGAGGTCGCCCTCCGCGGGGCCGGTCTTTACGAGAGCCCTCACGCCTGCCTCCCGACGCGGCGCTTGAGAGCCTCCCAAGCTCGCGCTTGGATCGCCGCGGCGTCAAGGCCGAAGTGGGCGAGCAGCTTGCGAGGATCGCGCCCGGAACTCGCGAACCGGTCGGCGACCCCGACCAGTCGCAGGACGGCGCTGACGCCTTCCTCGGCCAGTACTTCTGCCACCGCTCCGCCTAGGCCGCCGATCACGCTGTGGTCCTCGGCCGTGACCAGTGCCCCGGTTTCCTCCGCAGCGCGCACGACGCTCTCCCGGTCGAGCGGCTTAATGGTGTGGCAGTCTAGAACACGGGCCTCGACGCCCTGCAACGAGAGTGCCCGGGCCGCCCTCAGGGCCTGTGCCACCATGTGCCCGGTTGCGATAAGCGATATGTCGCGGCCTTCTCGGAGCCGGGTCATCCGGCCGATGCGGAATTCGGATCCGGGTTCGTAGACGTGCTCGGCGCGCTGGCGCCCGAGCCGGACGTATGCCGGGCCATCCAGTTGGTGGACGGCCCGGATGGCCTGTCGCGTGCTCTCGTTGTCAGCGGGCGACAACACGGTCAGGTTCGGCATCGCGCGCATGATTGCAAGATCCTCGATGCCCTGGTGGCTGGGGCCGTCGCCGCAGATCTCGATGCCGGCGTTGGTGGCTACCAGCTTCACGTTGCGCCGGGCGTAGCAGACTGACTGACGGACGCCCTCGCACGCCCGCATGCTGGCAAAGACCACGAACGTGCTCACGAAGGGTACGAGGCCGGCTGCGGCCGCGCCCGCCGCCATGCAGACCATGTTCAGCTCGGCCGCCCCGCAGTTGTAGAATCGATCGGGGAAGCGCTCGCCGAAGCGGTAGGAATTCGTCGACTTGGCGATGTCCGCCTCGAAGGCGATCACGCGCGGATCCGCCTCGCCGATCTCGACGAGGGTCCGGCCGTACACCTCGCGGTTTGCAACGGCCTCCCTCATTGCGAGGCCTCGTCGAGTTCCGCGAGGTTCCTCCGCAACTCGGATGGGGTCCAGGGCCGTCCTAGACTGTGGGACTCGACGCGGCCCTCGAGCGAGGGCAAGCCCTTTCCCTTGACGGTCGTTGCCACGATCATGTGCGGGCTGCCCCGGCGTTCCTGCGCGGCCTCGAACGCTAGGTGGATCTGGTCGAAGTCGTGTCCGTCAATCTCCGAGACCTGCCACCCGAACGCCCTGAACTTTTCTGCTACTGGCCCGGGGTCCATGATTTCGGCCGTACGGCCGTCGGTCTGCAAACCGTTGTCGTCGATCAGGCCGATGAGGCCGTCCAGCCGGTACTGGCGAGCCGCCATCGCGGCCTCCCAGACGATGCCCTCCTGGAGCTCCGCGTCGGACAGCATGACATAGGTGCGGTAGTCCCGGGCCAGGTGCCTAGCGGCTAGGGCGATACCGACGGCACACGAGAATCCCTGTCCCAGAGACCCCGTCGTCATGTCGATACCCGGGCACTTGGTCATATCCGGATGCCCTTGAAGTGGACTGTCGATATCCCTTAGCGTCCACAGCCAGTCGCGCGGGAAGTAACCACGCGCCGCCAGTGCGGCGTACCAAGCGGGTGAGCAGTGGCCCTTGGACAGCACGAAGCGGTCGCGGTCCGGCCATTCGGGCCGATCCGGGTCGATGCGTAGACGTCGGAAATAAAGGTACGCGATGACATCGATCGCCGAGAGCGACCCGCCGGGATGGCCCGATCCCGCCTTGCCGATCATCGTCAGAATGTCCCGACGGAGGCTCAAGGCGATACCCCGCAGTTCCTCGAGCCGGAGTTCCGGCTGCACTGCGAAAACGCTCATCGATCTCCCGCCAGGTTCTCGAAGACCAGTACTCGGCCGTGTGTCCAGCCAAGAGACACCAAGTCAAGGTCGCCGTCGCCGTCAAGGTCTGCCAACTGCGTGCCGTCGTGATGCTCGTCGCCCGTGGAAACCGAGTGCCGTACCCATCTCGAGCCCTTCCCGTCGGCGTTCTCGTAGACCAGCAGCTCGGATCTCGCGGGGTCCGCGAGGTTGTGCTGGCCCACGACCACGTCGGTGTCGCCGTCGCGGTCCAGGTCACCGGTGTCCACGGACATCGGACCGATCGTGGTGTCGATAACATGCTCCTGCCACTCCGCAGTCGCAACCAGCGGCTGCCGGTACCAGGCCAGCTTGCCGGGCGAGCGGCTCGACTCGTAGCCCGAGATACCGTCAAGGCGGCCGTCGCCGTCAACGTCTGCCGCGATGTTGCGGTCCGGCAACCCGTCGGAGGGGTGCAGACGGCGGGCGCGGAAGCTTCCGCCAGCATTCTCGAGCCAGTAGGTGCCGAGCAGCAGGTCCGCGTCACCGTCCCGGTCCAGATCGGCAGCGTCGATGCCCTCATCCTGTGAGATCTCCGAGATCCGCGACCATTCCCACTCCTCCTCTGCCGGGTCGTCCGGCACTGTCAGCAGCTGGATGCCGCGGCCCGCCGCGTGCCAGGACAGGGCGATGGAGAGCCGCCGGTGCCCGTCGAAGAAGCGTCCCCGTGCCACCCCTTGCAGGAAGTCGCCGTCGCCGCGGGGGATGTTGAGGTGGATGCGGAACGAGCCGGAACCGTCGTTCTCGCCCCAGGCGAAGTGCGGGTTGGCTGCCGAGCCCTCTCCCTGCGTGCCCAGCACGTCAAGGTCGCCGTCCGCGTCGGCGTCAAACACCGTCGCTGCGTTACGTAGCGGCAGGCCGACGTCCCGGCGAGGCCAGGATCCGTCGATCGAGCCGGGGTTCTCGTACCACCAACCCCCAGCCACAATGTCGGTCCGTCCGTCTCCGTTCAGGTCCGCCGGGTAGACGAAGACCGCACGCCAGGGCTTCTCGGCATCGATCACGTGGCGCTTCCAGCGGTCGAGGGCGAACTTGCGTGAGCCCGGCGACTCATTCCGCCAGATGTCGATCCGCGGGGCCTTCCAGTTGTAGGCCTTGGCCAGGATGTCCAAGTCGCCGTCACCGTCAAGGTCTGCGATGCGCGACTCGTGGTTGCCAAAGCCCGTCGCTACCACCTGCTCAGTGAATGCACCCTGACCATCGCCGTAGAAGACTCGCAAGCGGGCCGCGGGGTTGGTGGTCCCAGCACCCCACCGGCCCATCTCGGCTGAGAAGATGTCGAGGCTGCCGTCGCCGTTGACGTCGCCGACTCCGATCGAGTGCCCGTGGATCAGCTCGGGAATCGGCAGGTCGCGCCCTGCCCACTGACCGTCCTGCCACTCGTACCAGCGGATGGGTCCGTCGATGTCGCCCGGCGCAAAGACGACCTCAGGACGGCCGCCCGGGACCAGCTGCCCGGCGGCCGCCCGCGAGAACCGGAAGCGGTCGTCGATCACCTGCGGTTGGAACTCGCCGCCGGCATGCTTGAACCAGCGCCCTCCGCCGACGATATCCGCTAGGCCATCCAGATCGATGTCCGTCGCTGCGAGTCCTTCGTGCTCCTCGCCGTCCCAAGTGTAGATGGCCTTCGACGCCCACTCGGCGCTTCGTGGGTCCTCCGGAATGTCGAAGAGCAGGAGCGAATGAGCTCTCTGGTTCCACGACACCAGCTCGGTACGGCCGTCGCCATCGAAGTCTCCGAAGATCTGGTCGTGATGCTTGTTGCCGCCTGAGGCCTTGATGGTGTGGCGCTGCCAGCGTCGCTCCGGGCTGAGATTGGGATACGGGTTCTCCCACCACCAGATTTCGTTCTCGCCTGAATCGCTGCCGAAGGCGATGTCGGTATCGCCGTCGGCGTCGATGTCATGTGCCGCGCCCCCGGCCTCGACCCGCAAGAAGTCCGGTTCCACGACATGCTTGCGCCAGCCATCAACGGTCTTCTGGAAGAGCGTGACCGCTGGGCCGACCACGCGGGCGACCACAAAAAAGTCGTTGACTCCGTCGTGGTCGATGTCCGCGATGAGCGAACCGGTCTGCTGGTCGGAAGGGCCGGGTGACGGCAGGTCTCCGGCTGTGCTGGACAGGTGCGTCCAGCGCGGAATGGGCGGTGCCGCGTGCAGGGCGACGCCGCAGGTCAATAGGAACAGCGCAAAGTAGCGCATGGATTCACCAGTCCTTTCCTTCCTCGGAGCCTTCCACCCGTTCCACATAAGCGTAGTACGCGCCAAAGCGCTCGCCTTCGCGATCCACGAACCACGTCTCGAACTCGGTCGGCCCCGCTTCAAGGACGAAATGGAACCGGACTTCCGTCGCGCCGTCCTCGACTGCCTTGCGACGCTCGACCGTCCCGAATCGCGAACCGGCCTCAACGATGTCGAGAGCTTTTCCGGGCGGGAAGGCCTCGATCCGGGGATCGCCCGCCATGTAGGGGTCGGCGGCGACATGGCGCTCTGCCGGGCTGCGGATCCCGAGCCCGGATTCTCGCGGCCAGCGGCGCAGGGCCACGCGGTATCGGCCCGGACGCTCGACCTGCACCCCGAAGCGGCCGTGGCCGCGCTCGCCGCGGCGCAGATGCGGCCAGTTGTAGACGCGGGGGCCATGCCACCAGTCGTAGGACGTAAGCATCTGGGGCTCGATGCCTACTGGGTAGGGTTCCAGTCCGAGGCCGGGTTCGATTCCCGCCCACCAGTGGTCGTAATCCGCGGCGAGCTTCACAGCCATGTCTGGGCGCTCTTCCGCCAGATCGCGCGCTTGGGCAGGGTCCTCCACGAGGTTGTACAACTCGCCGCCCACCCAGCGCCAGTCTTTCCATAGCACGGCCCCGCGCCCCTCTTGGTCGGATTGCTGAACCACGATGACGCGGTCCTGTAGGTCCGGTTGCTCCCCCGTGCGGAGCAGAGGCGCAAGGCTAACTCCGTCATACTCCACTCCCGGCGGCGGATCCAGATCGCACAAGTCGAGCAGGGTGGGAAGCAGATCCTGAACGTGAGTCAAGGCGTCGACCTTGCCGGGAGGCTGGAGCCGACCGCCGGGCCACGAAAGAAAGAGCGGCACGCGGTGGCCGCCTTCATAAAAGGAGCCCTTCTTGCCGCGCATGCCCGCCGAGAACACCTGCTCCCCGTTGGCCGTGCCGTTGTCGGTGAGGAAGACGAGGATCGTGTTGTCACGCAGGCCGAGTTGGCGCAGCAGGGCCACGAAGCGGCCGAGGCGGTCGTCGACGGTCGCGATCATCGCGTAGAAGGTGGCGGTTTCCTTGTCGAGGCGACGGTAAGGCTCGCGATAGCGGTCCGGCACCAGCAGGGGTCCGTGAGGCGCGTTGAGAGGAAGGTAGAGGAAGAAGGGCTTGCCGTCCTCGCGGCCCTGCTGCACGAACGCCTCGGCGAGGTCGAACCACACATCAGTTGCGTAGCCTTCAAAACGCTCGTAGGAGCCGTTGCGGAGCAGGTGATCGTCCTGGAGATCACTGTTCCAGTAATTGGGAAGCGACTGCACGCCGCCCCGCAGGTAGTGCACAGCGTCCCCGAATCCGCGCTCGTGGGGGCGATGCCCGGGCGTGTTCCCTCCCAAGTGCCACTTGCCGTACAGTGCCGTGAGATAGCCCCGTTCCGCGAACTCATTGGCCATTGTCCGGACTCCGCGCTTCAGCAGGTGCCGCTGGCCGTGCGGGCTCGACGCGCCGTTGCGGAGAGCGTCGAGACCAGTCAGCAATTGCCCTCTGGTTGCCGTGCAGGAGGGAGCCACGTGGAAGTCGGTGAACCAGGCGCTCTCGGCAGCCAGGGCGTCGAGGTTCGGGGTTCGCACGATCGGATTGCCTGTCAGCGAGAAGTCCCCGTAGCCTTGGTCGTCAGTCATGACCAGGACGACGTTCGGTCGTGGCCGGACGTCGTGACGAACCGTCTCCGCAGGGCACGCCAAAATGACCAGGGCCAGAAGTGCTGCAGACGCGGCGAAGTGTCTACGGGTAGGTCCGTTGGTGCGCAAGGCGATGAACCGCTTGAAGGAGCGCATGCGAATCGGTACGAAAACGATTTCGTAGCGACCGTAACATTAGCATCAACGGGACGGGCGCGTCAAAGCATATCGTGCCCACGGATAGCGACCGTTGGCAAGTGCCTCGATCCCAGGATCCCAGCCGCTGGCCGCACCTTGGTGCCCCTCTCAGCATGGAGGTGAGATATTAGGGTAACTAGGTGGCGTCCCGACTCAAGGATATCGCCTTGGAACTCAATTGCTCCGTCGCGACGGTTTCCAAGGCGATTCAGGATTACCCGGATATCAGCGAGGAAACGAAGCGGCGCGTGCTGGCTAAGTGCCTCGAGCGTGGGTACCAGCCGAACTGGACCGCGCGATCACTCGTGACGCGGCGGTCCCGGATCATCGGCATGGTGCTGCCGCATCTGCGGCATTCGTTCTTTCAAGAGGCGTATCAGGCCATTGTCGAGGAGGTGGGCCCGAAGGGGTACACGGTCTTCATCGGGGTGTCGCTGAACGATCTGGAAACCGAGGAGCGCGAGGTCCGGCAACTGCAAGCTCGGCAGGCGGACGGGCTGATCCTGGCATCCGCCCGGCCGGCGAGAGACCCCGGCTACGTCAGGGGCCTCGCGACCGGAAAGACGCCGACGGTCCTTCTCGACCGATTCTTCGACGGCCTCGATCTGGACTTTGTCGGCATTGACGACGTAGGCGTGGGAGAGATCGCGGTCGAGCACCTGATCCGTCAGGGAAGGCGCCGGATCGCGTACCTGCGAGGCCCCTCACTGTCGACGAGCCGCCTACGGGAGGAGGGGTACCGCAAAACACTTCACAGGACCGGCCTGGCGGCGAACGAGAGATGGATCGGCCAAGTGCTGATGGACAGGCCAGACGCCGAGTGTGCCATCGAGCGCGTGATCGTTCCCGAACCGCGGCCGGATGCCGTCTTCTGCTACAACGACCCGATTGCCGCAGCTGTGATGCGCGTTGCGAGCCGGCGGGGTCTTGCAATCCCGGAAGACCTGGCAGTCGTCGGTTCCGGAGCCATGAGGGATAGCGATCTCTTTTACCGACCGCTGACGACCGTTGACCAGCGCAGCTGCGAGGTGGGTACGGCCGTCGCGAAGCGAATCGTCGAGCTTATCGAAACCAGTCCTCGCCCGGACCCGCGGAGACTTGTGGTGGAGCCGGGACTGATCGCCCGGGCATCCACGTCGGGCTAGGCGGCCGGGTCTGGCAGGCTGCGGCCGCTACACCGGTATTAGCCGCCCCCCAGTTCTGGATACAATGCCAGCCACGTCCGAACAGGGTCGTCTGTTCGGTCGTAGAAGATGTTTGGACTGGCGTCGCTGGTGGCAGACGCCACGCGGCCAGCGGCCCGAAGCCTGAAACCTCCATCACCGGTTTCGATTCGGGGGATCAGTTCGAGCCCGAAGGGTGTCCCGAGACTCGTCATACCCTTGCGAGCCAGCGCTGAAGTGAATGGGTACGGAGAGACTTGTGGCGGTGCGGATTCCGCCTAAGCAGTCCGCCGAGGTCCTGCGGCACGCCGACGCTCTTGAGTGCAAGGACGCCTTAGCTAGCATGACTGTACGCGTCTCGCTGCCGGTGGCCCGCATCCAGACCGGGAGCGCTCGACAGTGCACTCTTGGATGTCAGGGGGAAGGTCTCGGATGCCCCTGCGTACGAGCTGCTCGAAGGGCGAACACGCGACGACGCGCGTGCCGTGGCCTCGATACGAGGAAGCAGCGAGAGGGATCTGGCCCGGCAGTTCGCCACTGCCCGGCATGAGGGTTTCCAAGGCTTGTCTGTGCCTGCGGTGTTCTCCAGGGCAGTCCCACCGGCGGACGCGGGTTCTTTTCCGACACAGAAGCGATGCTTCGGCGCTTGTACCAGGCCGGCGCGGACGACCTCGTCTTCGACTGTATGGGACGCACCACCGTTGCCAACAGGCCTGAGACTCGGGCTCGAGACTGGCCAGGCCGAATTGCAGGAGTACACCGTATGAACCGACGCCAGCTCTTCGGAGGGATCGTGATGGCGGGTGCCTCATCGGCGATTGCGGGGCAGGGCCGACGCGCGTTAGTGCTCTCAGAGTACGCGTCCGCTGCCGCCCCGGCCCTTGCCGCGGCGCCCAGTCCGATTCGTGTTACCGGTTTCAAGAGGTGTGGCATGACTTGGGAAGACGACTTCGACGGGCCGTACGTGTTCGTCAAGCTCGAGGCGGGTCAGGGCGTTGTCCTCTGTGGAGAGGCCACTCGCGAAGGCAGGGTAGGTGCTGTCCTCCAGACCATGATTGACCTCAAGGAGTTCTATCTCGGCCAAGCCCCGATGCCGGTCGAGCACATCTGGGAGAGCATGTGAATCCACGCCTTCTACCGAGCGGGTCCCATCCTCGGTTCGGCGATCACTGGAGTCGATCAGGTACTCTGGGACACCATGGGGAGAAGGCCTTGGCGAGCCGGTATGGCGTCTCCTTGGAGGGCCCTTCGATCCCTGCGGCGTCCGCGGCTACTAACACGCCCGGGGAGAACTCCAAAGCAACTCGTCGCGCTGCGCGAGTCTGCAGAGGACCTCGAGATCACTGCGTTCAAGCGAGGGGCCACGGACAATACGAGTGGATCGAGACTCGCGGGCGGATCAAACCCACGGTCCAGCGGATCCAGATGCTCCGTGAAGGACGGGGAGACGGGATCAACACCGGCATTGACTTCCCCGCCGAGACCAGCCCGACTGTAGCCTCGATCATCTGCGCGGGATCGAGCCACTCCACCTCAAATTCACCGAGGAGCCGTGTACCCCGGAAAACCACGAGGCATGGCGCGCATTGTGCGGAGAACGACAACGCCGGTCGCCACGGGTGAGCGCCTCGTGGCGCATTACTCGATGCAGCAGTTGCTGGAGGACGGCACAGTCGACATTCTCCAGTGCGACCTCAACCGCGTGCGGGCATCACCGCCCTCTGGACGGTGGGAGCGATGGCCGAGGCGTCCGGATGCCAAATGGCCCCGCATGCCTGCGAGGGACCCATCGATAGCATCGCCATCCTGCACGTGGACGCGGCCATGCCTATCTTCATCGCTCAGGAGATCTGCTCTCGCGAGGAAGCGACGTTCGAGGGCGCTCTCTGCCAGGAGCGATTGGGCTTCCCGGCCAGAACGGACCGGGATCTCCGCCGGAAACTCCCGTCCCGTTCGCACGACCACGAATGGCGCTTTCGGTGCTCGGATCAGCCGAGACTTCCGACTCGAACCGGCTTGCCCGCGGCCCTTGGCAGTGGTATTCTCCGTACGGACGGGGTCGATATTTGGTGGTTGGGACGGCAACTTCCCAAGTTTTTCGCCGCGGAATCGAGCTCCCGTCAACCAACGTGAGGCGTCTCTTTTCCGCACGAGCCAATGAGCGGTGCTCGCTGGGCTCCGTCGGGGTGAGGACTGACTCCGAAATCGGTGGCCTGCTGCGGTGGCTTGCGCGAACGACGAACAGCGATGCGCCGGCACAGTACGCGTTTCCTGCGGAATTTCGAATGACTGACGCCTCGAAGGGGAAAGAAGGAGTAACCAGATGACGAGTCGAGCAAACTCGGGTTTCATTTCACATACGGCAAAGCCGTTAGCGCTTGCAGTGGCCGCAACCGTCATGGCCGTACCGGTGGATGCGCAATCAACCTTCGCGACGCTCACCGGTCAGGTGACTGACCCTGCGGGTGCCGCCATCCCCGGCGTCACGGTCTTGATCGTCCAGGCGGAGACGGCCTATGAGTACGAGACGTCGACGAATGAGGTCGGTCAGTACACGGTTGCGAACCTCCGGGACGGTACGTTCGAGCTCCGGGCCTCCAGCGACGGCTTCCAGGAATACCGTGTCGACAACATCGTGCTGACAGGACGCCAGATACGGCGGATCGACATCGAACTGCAACTGGGCAGTGTCGCGACGGTTGTCGAGGTGAGCGCCGGGGCTACGTTGCTGGAGACCGAGACCGCTGCTGTTGCGGACACCAAGGACCGGCTCGTGCTGCGTGCGTTGCCACTCACTCTGCGCCGGGCTTGGGACTACTTCACGATGACCCCGCAGGTCGAGAGAACCAGAAACTGGCATATCTCGATCGGTGGTACCCGCAACAACCAGTCGATCGCCGCGATTGACGGAGCGCCGATCAACGCGGCGAACGGCGGCACGGGCATCGGGCCGCTGATGGATCGTACTGAGAGCCTTCAGGAACTGCGTATCGACATGGCACAGGGCTCCGCGGACCAAGCTACACCCGGCCAGATCAACCTCATCAGCCGGGCGGGGACGAACGACTTCCACGGAGTTGTGTCGGACTACTATTCGACGCCCTCGTTCCGGGCTAGGGACCCGTTCCAAAACACTCGCTCTTCCGTTCGCTCGCACTTGCTCACGCTTTCTGCTGGAGGTCCGATCCTGCTTCCCAAGGTCTACAACGGACAGGACAAGAGTTTCTTCTTCTGGACGTATGAAGGGAACTTCGGAAGTGCCCGCAACCAGTCTTTTAACAACGGAGTGCCGCTCGAAACCTGGCGGCGGGGCGACTTCTCTGCCGTCTCGAGCACCGTTGCGGACCCCTTCAACGGCGGAGCCCCGTTCGCGAACGGGATTGTCCCTGCGTCCCGGATCAATTCAGTCGCGGCAACGATCCAGGAACGCTTCTATCCTTTGCCCAATTTCGGCGACGGCGTGTCGTTCACCAACAACAACTACCGCGAGATCCGGACGACGAACCGGCCGCCCAACCCGCAGATCACGACCCGCCTCGACCACCGCTTCACCGATAGGGACTTCTTCTACTGGCGCTGGACAGCCGTCCGTTGGAACCTCGATTCGTATGATGGCGCAGCTCCGGCGATCAACGAGCTGCGGCCAAGAAGCCGGAACATGGATGCCATGACGGTCGCCTACACCCACACGTTCTCGCCTTCAATGATGAACGAGTTTCGTTGGGGCTTTACGCGTCAGGACTTCCCGAGGGAGGCCGCGATTCAGGGACGCGACGTCGTTTCCGATCTGGGCCTGCAGGGTCTGGTCAGCGACTTGCCCGATGTTGGGGGAATCCACCGCGTACGCTTCCAGCGCCTGGGCATCACCGAGTTGGCTGTCACCGATGCCTGCAAGCCCTGCAGCCGCCATCGCATCTTCAACTGGACCAACAACCTGAACTGGTACCGGGGCAACCATAGCTTCCGGTTCGGATACTTCGGCAGCCGAGCGCAGAACGTTGATGTGCGCCAGAGCGCGGCTATCTTCGGTCGGACTACTTACTCCGACCGCTTCACTGGATTTCCGTATGCCGACTTCTTACTCGGAGTTCCGACCACCATGGAGCGGGCGTTCACCTCCCTAGGGCGCGACAACATCAGGTTGAGCCACGCCTTCTACGCGACCGACGAGTGGAAGGTCAGTCCGCAGGTCACCATCACGCTCGGAATGCGATGGGACATCCATATGCCTTGGACGGAAGCAGCGGGACGCATGGCGGCATTCGACATTAATGCCGGGAACGTGATCGTTTCGGCCGGTGCCGCCAACCAAGTCAGCCCGGCCCTGCCTGTGGGATTCGTCGATATCGTGGAATCCGGCAGTGCTGGACGGCCCGCAAGCTTGGCGCGTACCGACTGGAACAACCTCGCCCCGCGCATGGGGGTGGCGTGGCGGCCTGTCGGGGACAAGACGGTGTTCCGCGGCGGTTTCGGCGTGTATTTCGACACGGCCCCATGGCTCCCGACATCTGGTGGCGCGCCGTTCGTCCTGAACGAGCCAGCGTTCACCAACCCGCAGGACAACCCGCTCCTCCTTCCGACCGTGTTCCCGGCATCTGGCGGTGGATCCAGGCCGACATTCGGTCTGCCCAACGGCATCCGAGAAGACCTCAGGATCCCCTACTCGATGCAATACTCGGC
Source organism: uncultured Bryobacterales bacterium (assembly GCA_964461235.1). Taxonomy (GTDB): domain Bacteria; phylum Acidobacteriota; class Terriglobia; order Bryobacterales; family UBA6623; genus VXMF01. The sequence goes on from CAYWUV010000073.1 coordinate 19,449, forward strand.
CACGATCGAGCATCAGGAGTTCGGCACGAACTTCCGCCTGACGTACACCGGCACGAACACCCGGCAGGGCATCTACCGCTACAACGTCAACCAGCCGATCGCTGACGCGAACCTGTATGTCGACAAGGGGCGCCGGTTCACCCAGTACCCGGACATCCTCTATACCGACAACGGTGCCGGCCACCAATACCATGGCCTGACGCTCGAGATTGAGCGCAGGATGAAGAAGGGGGTCCACCTCCAGGCCTACTACACATGGGCCAAGGATATTGGTGACCTTGAGCGCGGTCAGGCACCGGAGGACGCCTTCGACCGCCAGCGGGAGGTCACCGCCTGGGAGCGGCTGCCCAACCATCGCATATCGGCCAACGCTATCTGGCAGCTTCCCTTTGGTAAGGGACGTCAATGGGGGAGCGGAATGCCGGCACTTCTCGAATCTGTTGTGGGGGGCTGGGACATTTCCGGCATCCTTGCTTGGGAGACTGGCCGCATGATCCCGCCCCTTTGGACCGGTCCTGACCCGACCGGAACCAGGTTTGCGCGGGGAAGTACCCGGCCCAATGTGACCCTGCGTCCCGATGCGCTTTCGGATTCGGCCATTAGCAATCCGACTGTGCAGCGCTGGTTCGAGCCCTCGGCATTCGCGCCCCCTCCGATCGGACGGTTCGGCAATTCCGGGAAGTACGTGATAGTCGGGCCTGGCACTTCCGTTCTACATGCCAGCATCGCGAAGCACTTTGCGATCAAGGAGCGGGCCCGGCTGCGGATTGAGCTGCTGGCGAATAACGCACTCAACCATCCGAACTACCGGGATCCAGGAACAAACATTGCGAGGCAGGGTTCGATAGGACGCATCACCCGGACCATGAACCGGAACCTCAAATTCGATTCTGCCATCACAAGGGAGTTGCAGGCGCAGATCCGACTAGAGTGGTAAGGCCTCAACCTCCTTGGGGCACGGGGGCCTCGCGGTAACGCCCTGGCCCCCGTCGCCCTGCACAAGGTCCGATCAGGCAGCGGAGTCAACGGCTTTGCTCATGGATGCAATCGAATCCGGATGTGGCTCCGAGGTGCGTTGCCGTCGCCCCCGGTGTATGCAAGGGTCTTCATATCGCACTGGACGTGGCTCGAGCGGTTTCCGTTCGGAACCTTCGGCAAGTACGATTCGGTGCTGGACGGTCATGGACGAATCAGACGGTGGTAGCTCCTCCCTGACGTTTTCTGCGTCGGTCCGGCCTTCTGGAGTACAATGCCAGCCGCGCGTAAGCCATGTCGTCTGATCGGTCTAGGAAGAGGTTCGGACTGGCGTCGTTGGCGGCAAGCGCTCAGGCTGCAACGGCTCCTTTGCCGGAAATCGCCATCACCGGCATCGATGCGTGGGCGATCCGTTCAAGCCCGGAAGCGGCCCCGCGACTTGTCATCGCTGTGCGGACCACTGCCGGATTGACCGGGTACGGAGAGACCATCGCGGGAACGGATCCAGCCTTTTCGGTCGCCGAGGTCCTGCGGCATGCCGAAGTCTTGGAGGGCATGGATGCTCTGGCCAGCATGGCCGTCCGTGTCTCGCTTTCGGCAGCCCCGCCGCCAATCCGGGGTGCCGTCGACATCGCTCTACTGGATGTGCGGGGAAAGATCGCGGATGCGCCAGTGTATGACCTGCTTTCGGGGCGGACCCGCGACAAGGCGCGCGCCATGGCCGCCCTACGCGGAGGTAGCGAAGAGCAACTGAGTCAGCAACTGGCCGCTGCCCGGCAAGGCGGCTTCCGCTGCTTCTCGGTGCCCGTACTTCTTCCCCAAGACAGTCCCACCCGCGGACGGGGGTTTTTCTCCGATACCGAGGCTATGCTTCGACGCTTGCGCCAGGCCGGTGCGGACGACCTTGTCCTCGACTGCGAGGGACGAACCACCGCATCGGAGGCCGCCGGGCTGGCCGCCCGGCTCGAGACGTTCCACTTGATGTGGATGGACGAGCCAACGGGCCAGATCAGCGACTCCGCGCTGGAGAAGATCTCTCACGAAACCGTTACACCCGTAGGTTGGGGTCGGTTCCTCACCACCAGCGGTCGATTCCAGGACCTTCTGCGCATGCAGGTCATCGACGTGCTCCGGCCAGACATCGGACTGCATGGAATCAGCGGGGTCCGCCAGCTGGCGATGCTGGCGGAGGCCTACTACACGGCGGTGGCTCCGTTCCATCGAGGGGGACCTATCGGCTCCGCTGCAGCTCTGCAAGTCGCGGCGTCCATCCCCAATTTCGTGGTTCAGGAGGTGGCCTTCTCGACCGACGATGCTGAGCGGAGGATGCACCAGGCGATAGCCGGAGGGTCTTTGCCGCGGATCGTCGACGGATTCTTCCAACTACCGGAGGGTCCGGGACTCGGAATCGAGATCGACGAGGCCGCCTTAGAGGAGTACTCCGTATGAACCGCCGCCAGTTCTTTGGAGGCGCCCTGATGGCGGGCGCCTCGTCAGCGATTGCGGGGCAGGGCCGACGCGCGTCGGCGCTCCCAGGGTGCGCGTGCGCGTCCGCCGCTGCCCCGGCCCTTGCTGCGGCGCCCGGTCCGATTCGCGTCACCGGTTTCAAGACGTTCGGCGTGACTTGGGAAGACGACTCCGACCGGCCGTACGTGTTCCTAAAGCTCGAAACGGACCAGGGCATCGTCGGCTGGGGCGAGGCCACCCTCGAAGGCAAGGCCGGTGCCGTACTGCAGACCATCGATGACCTCAAGGAGTTCTATCTCGGCCAGGACCCGATGCGGGTCGAGCATATCTGGCAGAGCATGTATATCCATGCGTTCTACCGCGCCGGTCCCATTCTCGGTTCGGCGATTGCCGGCATCGATCAGGCACTGTGGGACATCCGCGGGAAGGTCCTCGGCCAGCCGGTTTACCGGCTCCTGGGAGGGCCGCTAGATCCCCGCGGCGTCCGTGGCTACTACCACGCCCGGGCTAACACACCCGAGCAGCTTGCCGCGCTGCGCGAGTCTGCGGAAGAACTCGGAATCACTGCGTTCAAGAGCGGAATCCCCGGGTACTACGAGTGGATTGAGACCAACGAGCGGATCAACGACGCGGTCAAGCGGATCCAGATGCTCCGTGAAGGACTCGGAGACAGGATCGACATCGGAGTCGACTTCCACGCCAAGACCAGCCCGACCGTGGCCTCGATCATCTGCAAGGAGGTCGAGCCGCTCCACCTCATGTTCATCGAGGAGCCGTGTCCCCCGGAGAACTACAAGGCCATGGCGCGCATTGCGCGACGAACGACAACGCCGATCGCCACGGGCGAGCGTCTCGTGGCGCATTACTCGACGCAGCAGTTGCTGGAGGACGGCACAGTCGACATTCTCCAGTGCGACATCAACCACGTGGGGGGCGTCACCGCCCTCTGGAAGGTGGGAGCAATGGCCGAGGCGTCTGGGTGCTACATGGCCCCGCACGCCTGCGAGGGACCCATCGGTAGCATCGCCACCCTGCATGTGGACGCGGCGATGCCCAACTTCATCGTTCAGGAGATCTGCTCCGGTGTGGAGCCGACGTTCAAGGAACTTCTATGGCAGGACTGGTTGGGCTTTCCGGCAATGCGAATGGTCGGCGGGTACTTCCCCCTGCCGGACAAGCCGGGCCTCGGGTTCGAAGTCGATGAACAGGCACTGGCAAGGCATCCGTTCAAAGGAACCAAGCCCATGAGTCGCGTCTGGCACGAGGACGGGAGCGTCGCCGCTTGGTGAGGAGGCCGGCTTCAGGCCGCGATCTAGGTCCGTTGTCCTGGATGCCGGTTCCAGACGGATACGCGGATTCTCGGTAGCAGGTTGTGTCCGATAAGGGTGGATGCGTTCCCGGTCAGAAGTAGAACCGGGCTCCCAACTGGACTTGGAACGGGCCCGTTCCGAAGACCTGCGAGTTGTTGCGATCGTAGCGACCGTCGCCGGAACGTAAACGGCCGAATGACGGGTTGGGACCGATCGCCGCGCCCGTGGATAGGTCCAGTCCCGGTCCGTAGATGCGGTTGAACCCACCGTATTCGACGTTGTCGAAGTTCAGCGCATTGAAGAGTTCGACCGAGATCTCCAGTCTCGAGGTCTCCGACACCGGAAACTCCCGCAGTACTCGCATGTCGACGTTTCGCATCCCGAGGTTCCGGAAGCTGTTGCGGCCCAGGTAGCGTCCCGGAGCCTCCAGTGCACGATCGAAGGCAAACCGGTCGCCGTTCAGGTCAAGGCCGGCAGATGGATTGAGCGGCGGGCCGCTCGTGGCGCGAAGGATTGCTGACCACGTGAACCCCCCGGGGATCCGGAGGACTGCGTGAGCGGTCAGCTGGTGGCGCATGTCCAAGTCCGAGGGACCGTATCCGTTCTGCGGGAATGCGTGGTCCGTATACAGCGGTCCCCAAAAATAGCCTTCGTTGACGTCGCTCGAGAAGGCCCGCGCGTAGGTGTAGTGGGCCACGAACTGGGCGCGGTCGCCTTGGTACTTCCAGTTCGTCGTCAGGCCGTCGTAGTCGGCCCGACCCATCGATTCGACGACAAACACCGGCCCGAGCCGCGGCGCTGGCCGGCTCCTGATGTTGTAGAACGGGATCTGCGCCGGGTCGTCGCCCCGCACCGACGAAACAGGAAGGTTGAAGTCGCGCAGTCCGTGCAGGAAGGAAGTGCGGTGACGCATCCACTGCAGACCGGCCACCATTCGGTCCGTCAGACCGTACTCCATCGCCAGGCTGTACTTCACGGACCGCGGGTTCCGGAAGTCTCCGTGGACAGTGGTCGGGCCGGCTCCCAGGAACGGGTCGCCATCGAGGACGGTCGCGATGTCTTCTTGCGAGAACACCGGGAGATCGGCCAATGGGTATTGGTTGAGATCAATGCCTGCCGCCAGGAACTGCTTATAAACGGAGGGAGCGGCAGTGGGCAGGGAGACCGAAACGTTGAACGGCGGGTCGCGAAAGCTCTTGGTGGCTGCGTTGAAGAACACGGGTGGGGTGACCGCGTGGAACACCCCGGCGCTACCGCGCAGCACGAAGCGGCCTGACAGGCTGGGCGGGCTGTAGGCGAATCCGACGCGAGGCATCCACTGTCGGGCAGAGTCGGGGATGAACGTCGGGTCGATTCGGCCGAACGGGAAATCCGCTTCGAGCACGCGTCCGACCAGCAGGTCGTTGCCCAGTTGCGGTGCCTGGTTGAACTGTCCCTCCCAACGGAACCCGAGGTCTAGGGTCAGACCCGGCAGTGCGCGCCACGAATCCTGGACGTAGAGCGATCCATGGCCCAAAGACTGCACCCCTATCGTGTTGCCCATTTGGCGGAAATACAGGCCCGGAGCGTCGAAGCGATTTGCAATCAGACCGCCCGGGGTCAGGATGTCCAGGATTTCGTTCGGGTCCGAGGTGAACAGCAGGAAGGACCCGAACTGGTTGTATCCGAACACGTCGTCGATCCAGACCCGGTCGAAAGAGCCGCCGACCTTGACGTCGTGGGACCCGGCATGCACGATCAAACTGTCGTTGACCAGCGGCCGGACATCGGTCTCGATGGTCGGGAGGAAGTCGCTGGTCCCGAAGTCCCCAAGGGCCGTGTACACCCCGGGTTCCGCCGAGTTGGCGGACCTCGGCCGTTGCTCGCGGGTCAAGGTGAAGCGCAACTGGTTGAGAACGTTTGGACTTAGGATGCTGGTCAACTGGCTGGTCAGGAAATGGATCGAATCCTCCTCCGTACCGTTGTTGCTGACTGCCTCCGTGGTCCGGGGGTGCTTCGGATCCCCGATGCTGACGGCGTTCACGCCCTTCCCGTAGCTGTAGTTGTAGCGAGCCATGAACTGGCTTCCGCCGCCGAATTGGTAATCGAAGCGAGGCGTCAGAGCTATGGCGTCATTGGTGGCGTCGAACGCCTCCTCCAAACCTGTGAAGTAGTCGAAGGCCTCCGGACCGCGGCTGCGGTCCGCGACATCCAGCAGAGGGAATTCGACGTACCTCGGGCTAGCGCCGTCCTGGCGCTCGATAGCGAAGAACCAGAACGCGACGTCCTTCTTGAGCGCCCCGCCCGCGGCCCCTCCGAACTGCCGCAGGTCCTCGAGCACCTTCGCCCCGAACGGGTCGGACAGACCAAGTCTCGGGTGGCGAACCTGAAAGAACGCATCGCCGTGGAACTCGTTGCTGCCTGACTTGGTCGACACGTTGACCACCCCCGAGGTCGTACGGCCGTACTCGGCTGTGAATCCCGACGTCACGGCCTGGAATTCCTGGATCGCGCTCTGGGGAAGGGTCATGGCAGCGCCCGCGCGCTCGCCCCCTTGGATTCCCCCGAAAAAGGCCTGGTTGTAGTCTGTGCCGTCGACCGAGACGTTCGTGTAGATGCCGCGCTGCGCCCCGAACGACAGGTGGCCGGCGGCTCGGGAGACCTGGACCCCCGGTGTCAGGAGCGCGAAGTCGTGAAAGCGTCGCCCGTTGATCGGAAGGTCGTTGAACACCTTGTCGGCGACCACGTTGCTGGACGCAGGAAGCAGGGCGTCGATCATTGCCGCCGAGACTTGAATGACGGTGAAGGTCTGCTCTAGGTCCAGTTGGAGGTCAATCCGGACGGCACTGCCCACCCGAACCGCGATACTGTCGGCTGTCGAGGGCGCGAAATCCTCGGAACTCGCTGTAAGCGAATACAATCCCGGACGGAGAGAGCCAACTTGGAATCGGCCCGTCACGTCGCTTACCGCATTCCGCCTCGATCCGCTTCCGGCTCCGACGACGACGATTTCGGCTCCGGGAATGGCCCGGCCGTCTGGCCCGGTCACCTCGCCGACGATCCTACCGAGGTTTGCGTCGAACTGTGCGTGCAACGGATTGAGCCCGCCCATTGAAGCGCCTAGGGAGGCCAGCAAGAGGAACGTTGCGATCATCTGCGGGCGAACCATGTGGGCACTCATAGGGGCAGTTGGCCGCGTACCCAGACGGTTCCGGATAGCTTTCGGTGGCGGAACCACGATTTGCGGACCCAAGGTTCGATTCTACAGGTTCGAGGTCGGCCTGCAGGCCCGTTCCTGGGGGAGTCCCGTTCACGACTAATTGATGATCCTGAAACGACTTGCGATCAAGATGCTTGCACGAGCGGCTCCGCCGTCTCCCGGGTAGTGCCTGCTGTGCGGGCACGTCATCGCCGGCACTGCAACAAGCGGGGTGTCGAGCTTCGAAGGGAACCGTCGCAGAGTGCGCAAGCACTGGCGCTCATCGGATAGGCCAGCACGTTGTCGAGTTCGATCGAGGAGACGTTGTACGTGGAGATCTCGCCCTGGATCCCGGCGGTCATGATCTCCCGCGCCGGCGCCGGAACGGTTATCGGGGCGATTGCGACGGTTGAGTCTTCGGCACTTGCGATAGGACTGGGTTACGGGAGCCAGGTGGCCCGTTGCAGCTGGCGGCGGAGGAGCGCAGCAGTCCGTCGCGCCCGACAGCGAGGCTCGGGCTGCCGTTGGCATCTGGTGCGCGACCCGGCGAACCCTGACGACCCAAGCAGGACTGCGACCGCGATGCCGGGTTTCTCTTCAGCTCGTGTGTTCAACATCTTGAGGCGGCGGGATGGAGCACGGCAGAAACGTGGATGCAATTGCAGGCAATTGCAGGTCCGGTACGAAATCGCTCGCGAGCGCAACCGTATCGGCCGATGGCCGCTGTCCGAGGGCGCGGCCTAGTCCATGCTTCCCGGCTGGATCGAGCCTCCATCTGCCTCATTTGTAAGCCCAGTTCCCACTGATGTACGAACTGATCCATGACGACTTCCCTCCCTCCGCCGGCTGGGTCCGCATCCGCAACCACAAACGGCAGAGCGGGTTGCACCGCTATCGCTGGATGTCCGGCCTGCCGGTCGACACCCCCTGGCATCCGCACAACCCCTCCGCCATGCCTCCGAATGCCCGGTGAGGCACCAGATTTTCACGCAGTTTTACCTTAACTCTCGGAGATTTACTTGATGTTCTCGGAGCCTCTGGGTTGAAACCACCCGGCGGGGGTTGCAGGATTGATATAATCGTCGCCCAAGGAGGTCTCAATGCCCACACGAATCCTCACCCTCGCAATCGCTCTGATTCTAGGCGGCTTCTCAGCAGTCGCAGCCGCACAAGAGACGGGGACATTGCGCGGAGAGGTGACCGATGATTCCGGACTGGTCATTCCGGGTGCCAGGATAACGGCAAGCAACTTGGCCACCGGATCTGAGGCGACCAGCACCACAGACTCTTCCGGCGCATACGAACTGGCGCTGGAGCCCGGGACCTACTCGGTCACAGCCGAGAACCCCGGATTCGAAACCGGTATCGCCGATGGACTCGAATTGACTGCCGGCCAATCGACAACGCAGAACTTCACACTCGAAGTGGCAGCTGTTACCGAGTCGGTGGTGGTCGTCGGGAGCCGAGCCGAGCCACGCTCCGTGATCGAGTCCACGGTACCGGTAGATGTCATCCCCACCGCGGATCTCACCAGCCAGGGGAGCAGGGACCTGGTAACCCAGCTGCGGACGGTCATCCCGTCCTTCAACGTCAACATCCAGCCGATCAGTGACGCGGCAACTGTCGTGCGTCCAGCCAACCTGCGCAACCTTGCGCCAGACCACACGTTAGTGCTGGTCAACGGAAAGCGCCGCCATCGCTCGGCGGTCATCACTTGGCTCGGTAACGGGATCGCCGACGGCTCCCAGGGGCCGGACATCTCCACCATTCCGTCGATCGCCATTCGACAGGTCGAGGTGCTGCGCGACGGAGCGGCAGCGCAGTACGGCTCGGACGCCATCGCCGGAGTAATCAATTTCCAGCTCAAGGACGATCCGTCGGGAGGCAGCATCGAGGTCCAGACGGGGGCCTTCTTGGATGCCAATGCGGGGGACCCGTCGACGTGTGGGTCGGGCGTCATCGGTGACATCAAGCACTCGTGTAACGGGATCGGCGGCCACGGCCAGACCTTTTCCTTGGCCGGCAACATCGGAGTGCCGCTGGGCGAGGACGGTTTCGCCAACTTCAGCATGGAGTACGGAACAGCGGCGCCGACCAACCGTGCCATTCAGCGCCAGGACGCGTCGAGCATCATCAGCGCCGGTAACACCAACCTGCGCGACACGGCACAGGTTTGGGGCTCCCCGAGAGTCAATCACGACCTGAAGCTGTTCGTAAATGCTGGCCATTTGATCGATGACCGCATTCAGCTCTACGGGCACGGAAACTACCTGACACGCAAGGTGACCGGCGGTTTCTATTTCCGGAATCCGCACACACGTGGCGGCGTATTTCGAGGTCCGGTGGTTGACGGCACGCCGACCCTGCTTGTCGGCGACCAGGTGTGGGCCAATTCTGCTCCGTCCTCCCGCGAGCCGCCTCCTGGCAGGGAGCCAGGCGCCGGGGGCTGCCCTATCGTCCCGGTCAACAATAACGTCCCCGACGCCAACGCCCTCTCGGCGGTCGAGGCCGACCCGGATTGCTTCACCCTGTACAGCCGCTTCCCTGGAGGGTTCACCCCGCAATTCGGCGGGGACTTGATCGACTACTCGGTGGTCGGCGGCATCCGCGGATTCACCAGTAGCGGCTTTACCTGGGACCTGAGCGCGAGCAAGGGAGCCAGCGAAATCGATCAGTTCATTTTCGATACGGTCAACGCATCGCTCGGTTTCGACACGCCGACATCGTTTCGGCCCGGAATCTATCGGCAAGACGAAACCAACCTCAATTTCGACGTTTCCTACCCCGTCAACGATCTCGTGCACGTAGCCGCCGGAGCGGAGTGGAGGAGGGAAGAGTTCACGATTGGCGCCGGCGATCAGTCGTCGTGGGAGATCGGTCCGTATGCCGCGCAGGGCTTCAGTTCCGGCTCGAACGGCTTCAACGGCTACCGGGCCGACACGACCGCGGGAACCTGGGGCCGAAGCAACGTCGCGGTCTATGGCGACGTTGAGTTCAGCGAAGCCGGCCGGTGGACGCTCGGCACCGCACTCCGGTTCGAGAACTTCGAAGACTTCGGTGCCACCCTCAACGGCAAGGTTTCCGGACGCGTCAAGCTGACCGATGCGCTTGCGCTTCGCGGTGCTGTCAGTAGCGGCTTCCGGGCGCCGACTCCAGGTCAGCAGAATGCGTTCAACGTGACGACGGCCTTCATCGGCGGCCAGTTGACGAACCAAGGCGTCGTGCCCGCGACTTCGGCAGTTGCCATCGCGCGGGGCGGCGGACAGCTGCAACCGGAGAAATCGGTCAACTTCAGCGGGGGGCTTGTTTTTGCGGAGGGTCCGTTCACGTTTACCGCGGACTTCTTCAGGATTGACATTGACGACCGCCTTGCCTTGGCCCAGGAGATCAGCCTGTCGGAGGACGAGATCGAGACGCTCTTGGCGGAAGGGATTCCCGAAGCACGGAACTTCCCGGTGTTCCGGTTCTTCCTGAACGACTTCTCGACGACAACCCAGGGCATCGACCTGATCTCGACCTACCTGGTGGGGAACACGACGTTCAGCGCGGTCTTCAACTACACGGACACGCAACTCAGGAACATCGAGTCTGCAGTCATCGACGCGTTCCGCATCACCACGCTGGAACGAGGGCTGCCGAACACCCGCTGGAACTTCAGCGTCACCCACGAAGCCCGCCGGTGGAGACTGATGGGTCGTGTTAACTACTTCGGCCAGTTCTGGGACAGCGAGGACGGGCGGAATGCGGCCGACTTGGGCGTGGTTTCCGCATCTTCGCTGTATCCGTCCTACGCCGGAAGGGCGCTGCTCGATGTAGAACTTGGCATCCCGCTCGGAGAGGGCGTCAGCCTGGCCGTCGGCGGCGAGAATGTGCTGAACACCTACCCCGAGGTGAACCAATACGGAGCCATGACCGTCGGCAATCGGTATGGCCAATTCTCGCCCTTCGGATTCAATGGCGCGAACTTCTACGTGAGGGTCAACTACGCCTGGGGCGAGAGCCGCTCCGGGGGGCAGCGATCCGCCGAAGCGGATCCCAAGTCCGATCTGGACCCGCAACAGGTGCGCCAAGAGGTTTCGGAGCAGATTGCGGAGCTTGAGGTGTTGCACGACGAGTTGATCGATCGCCTGCAGGCAAACCAGGACGACCAGTCCGATCTGTGGATGAGGCGCTGGGCTGGAGACAGGCTTGCCAAGGCGCGGATGGCGAAAGAGCGAGACTTGGAGATGTTGCGGAACGGCCTTGCTCGACGGACTGGCGATCAAGACGTCGAGCCGCTCTTGAGGATTGCCGAACGGAAACTGCTGGAGATCAAGAATCAGATCGCGGCTACGTCGACACGGACTTTCTTGACCACTAGCCGCGCGTTCGCGCCATAGCATGGACCGGCCCTCAAGAGAGGGCCCTCCTAGCTCTGGCGGCCGTGCCGGTCCGGCTTGACGGTCTTGTGGAGCGGGGACTGCGCGCCCCGCTCCTGCCTGCTGGAGAGCGGGGATCATACCCGAAACGTCGGGCGGAGGCTCTCTTCCGCACTTGCGACAGGAGGAGGACGGCGAGTCGGTGCAGTGGCGGTCTTCGTCACCATGGTGACGAGTGGTCGAGCGGAACAGGGCACGTGAAAGCCCATCGCCGGCCCCAAGCTGAGGGAGTCTCGGCGTCTTCGTTCGTGCGTCCGGGCAGACCCGAGCCGCTCCGGACGCCTAGCCGCCGGTCGTCTGGCGGGATGGAACGGCAGGACCCTCCCCTGTCGCGCAGATTCGGACAGTCCTTTCCAATCCACAGATGAGCATGAGGAGGGGCGGAGGAGAGGAGTTGGGGAGAAGGAGATTATAGCGGCAGGGGGGAAGGGGTCGCAGGGGA
>CAYWUV010000074.1:0-31218 GCA_964461235.1 uncultured Bryobacterales bacterium
GGAGACGGCGTAGCGCTTGTTGGAGCCGGTGCGGGAGTCGGGCAGGGAGGCTGCGGCCTGGCGGAAGTCGTTCAGCAGGGCATCGAGGACGAGAGAGTCGGAAACGGGAGCCACACTCTATGTTTCGAAGCGGTGCCCGCAAAGTCAAGTACCCAGAAACTGGTCCCTTGCTGCCGGCCCCGCAGCGGCTTGCGAGACCCAAAAAGGCTAAATTGAGAATCCCTGGTGCCCGTCCCCAGTGCGACGGCCTTACTGGAGAGGAATCGCGCTGGATGGCCTGCTGATGAGTGGCTCGGATGCGGTCCTTCGAGAATCCGCTCTCAACCCAGGTTCGTGCCAGCGCGCATCCGGCCGCCGGCCCCTGTGGCTTCCGGTCCTTTCCCGTCTCCGCGCGATTCCGACTTGTGCAACGATGGGTCCACGCGAGAGTTCGCGAATGGCCGGTCCGTAGGATCGGTCCGGCTCTAAGGAGGGAGTTCTCAGGTGAGTGAATCGAAGCCAGGTGCCAAGTGGCACCAGCAACTGCACTGGCGTATCGCGATCGCCATGTTTTTCGGGGTGATCGTCGGATTGGTCGGCGGCGAGCCGGCGGCCGACGCGGTCGGCTGGATTGGGACCCTCTTCATCCGGCTGCTGAAGATGATCATCGTTCCTCTCGTACTCACGTCGATTGTGACGGGTGTCGCGTCGGTCGGTGCCGGTGCCGGGCTCGGCCGGCTTTTCGGAAAGACGCTGGGCTACTACATGCTGACCAGTCTGCTCGCGAGCATCGTCGGACTGGTGCTGGTGAACGCGATTCAGCCGGGTGTCGGCGCGGATCTGGTCTCGGCCGAGACCGAGGAAATGCCAGAGCTCCAGACCGCCCAGTCCCCCGTCGACATCATCCTCGACATCGTGCCCGAGAACTTCCTCGCCGCAGCGGCGCAGACCGACATGCTGCCGGTCATCTTCTTCGCGATCGTGCTGGGCATAGCGATCAGCACTCTCAAGCCGCAGCACAGCCAGCCCCTGCGGTCACTGTTTGAATCGGGCTTCGAGGCCATGATGCGGCTGACGGGAGGAATCATCCATTTCGTTGCCCCTGTCGGTGTGTTTGCGCTGATCACGAGACTTATGGGGACTACAGGCCTGAGCGCCTTCAAGACGCTGGGTCTTTATGCCCTGGTGCTGGTCTGCGGCCTCACCGTGCACTTGCTGATCACGATGCCCCTGGTGTTGCGGTTCCTGGGCGGGATCAACCCGATCACGCACTTCCGCAACATGATCGAGCCGATCGTGATGGCGTTCTCCACGAGCTCGTCCGGCGCGACGCTCCCGGTCACCATCGATGCCGTCGAGAACAAGGTGGGCGCGTCCAACCGCGTGACGTCGTTCGTACTGCCGATGGGAGCCACGATCAACATGGACGGGACGGCGCTGTACGAGTGCGTCGGCGTCCTGTTCATCGCCCAGGTCATGAACGTGCCGCTCGGGTTCGAGCAGCAGTTGCTCGTGGTGTTCACCGCGTTGCTGGCGTCCATCGGAGCGGCTGCCGTGCCGTCTGCAGGGCTCGTGGTGATCTTCATCGTTCTCGAGGCGGTCAACCTGACCGGTCCGCAAGTGGAGTTGATCGTCGGCGCGATGCTCGCGGTCGACCGCCCGCTCGACATGTACCGAACCGTGGTCAACGTCTTCAGCGACTCCTGCGGAGCCGCCATCATCGCCAAGTCGGAAGGCGAAACCGGGATCGACGAATAGCCCTTGGCCAGCCTGCTGCGTGGTATCTTGAGCGATTTGAAGGGATCATTCCACCCATGAAACAGACGCTCAGAGCGCAATGGAACTCTCGGACCGGGTTCATTCTTGCCGCGGCCGGCTCGGCGGTCGGCCTGGGCAACATCTGGAGGTTTCCGTACATCACCGGGGAGAACGGCGGCGGCGCGTTCGTGCTCGTCTACCTGATCTGCATCCTGCTGGTCGGTGTGCCCGTCATGATCGCGGAGATCATGATGGGGAGGGCATCCCGATCCTCGCCAGTGAGGGCGTTCCGTTCGCTGAGTCCTCGAGGGGAACCATGGGTCGGGTTCGGGGTCCTAGGCGTCCTAGCGGGCTTCGCGCTGCTGTCGTACTACTCCACGGTGGCCGCTTGGGCCATGCACTTCACGTACCTTTCGCTGACTGACAGCATCGCGGGACGCTCCGACGAAGTGGTGCAGGGCCTCTTCGGCGAGATGACCGGCAACACCGCGCTGGCCGTGGGCTGGCAGCTGGCGTTCCTGCTTCTGACGGTTGCGGTGGTCTCGGGCGGGGTCACCAAGGGGATCGAGCGTTGCTCCAAGATCATGATGCCGGCGCTCTTTGTACTGCTGCTGATTCTCTGCGCGAACTCCATGTCCCTCGACGGCTGGGGCGAAGGGGTCGACTTCCTGTTCGGCATGCGTCCGGACAGCCTGACACCGGCAAGCGTGCTGGAGGCTGTCGGGCAAGGGTTCTTCACGCTCAGCCTGGGCATGGGGGCCATGATCACCTACGGTAGCTACCTGAGCAGCAAGGACGATCTGTCGTTCGCGTCCCTGGCGACGGCCGGGACGGACACGCTTGTAGCGATCCTTGCCGCGCTCGTGCTGTTTCCCATCGTCTTCACATTCGACCTCGAGCCGAGCCAGGGCCCGAACCTTCTCTTCGTGACACTGCCGACTGCCCTCGCCCGGGTCTCCGGCGGGGCGATCCTGTCCGTCCTGTTCTTCGTCATGCTCGTGTTCGCGGCCTTGACCAGTGCCATAGCGATGTTCGAGGTGGCCGCTGCGTACTTGCAGGACAGTCTCGGCCTTGCCCGCCGGAAGTCTTGCCTGATTGGGGGCATCACCGTTGCGGCATTGGGGATTCCCGCTACGGTGAGCCCCCAGTGGTTCGACACGGCTGACTACGTCGTGAGCAATTGGGCCCTCCCCTTAGGCGGGCTGGGCGTCGCCGTCTTCGTCGCTTGGAGGATGGACGGTGCGTTACGGCGCGGCGAGTTCGAGGCCGGAAGCAGCTTGGCCAGGTTCTACAGGGGCTGGCTCTGGACGCTCAAGTACCCCGTACCGGTCTGCATCGTTTTAGTATTCCTGCATGCCATCGGCGTCTTGGAGTTCCTGCTGAACGCCGTCGGTTTGATGTAGCCACGGTCTCGGGGCGCAGGTCCGTCAGCTGTCCAGGATTTCCGGCCCGTCGCCAGACTGGCGGCGACGCGACGGGACACGGGTCCGGACCGGGATCAGCGCATTGGAGAGCGGATCCTCGTCCTCCTCGTCGGCCCATTCCATCGAGTTGTTGACGTACTTGACGAATTCGCGCATCTGGCGCTGCATGGCATCCATCTTGCTGCGCATGTTGAGGATGATCTCGACGCCGGCCAGATTGACGCCGAGGTCCCTGGTGAGCGAGAGGATGACGTCCAAGCGGTCCATGTCCGCTTCGGTGTAGAGCCTGGTGTTGCCTTCCGTTCGGGACGGCTTCAGGAGGCCCTCTCGCTCGTAGAGCCGCAAGGTCTGGGGATGGACGCCGAAGCGCTCGGCCACGACGGAGATGGTGTACAGGCCCTTGACCTCGCGCTGTCTCGCCATCGTCAGGCCGCGTCCATTAGCGCCCTTCGCGGATTCTCGGGATTCCGCTCCGAGTACTCTCGCATCAGGTCCTTGGTCGCCTCGTCGGGGATCTCCGGCACGACAATGGTGATTCTAACGAACTGGTCTCCGCGCTCGCCGCTCCGCGGATCCGTCACGCCGCGGCCGCGCACTCGGAACGTCTTTCCCGAGTTGGTCGCAGGCGGGACACGCAGGAATGCCTTGCCGTCGATCGTCGGCACCTCGATCTTCGCGCCGAGGACGGCCTCGGCCGGTGTCACCGGCACCTGGATGTAGATGTCGTATCCCTTCCGCTCGAAAAAGGGGTGCTTGCCGACCCGGGCCACGACGTAGAGATCCCCCGCAGGACCGCCCCTGACACCGGCGTTGCCCTTCCCGGGGATCCGCAGGCGTGAGTTCTCCCCGGTTCCAGCCGGGATCCGCGTCTCCACCGCACTTGTCTCCCGGACCCGGCCGTCGCCGCCGCAGGAAGGGCAGGGAGTACGGATGAGGCCCTCGCCCTGGCACGCCGGACATGGCACGCTGAATCGCATGTTGCCCATCGCGACGTTCGACTTGCCGCTACCGCTGCATTGCTGGCACTGGTGGGGCGGCGCCGCTGCCGAGGAGCCGGATGCGCTGCAGGGTCCGCAGGGGCGGTAGCGCTGGATGTTGAGCCGCACCTCCGTACCCCGGATGGCGTCCTCGAAACCGACCTCCAGCGTGTACTCAAGATCCTCGCCCGGACGCTTGTCGGTCGAAGGCGCCTTGCGTCGATGGCCGCCGAGGACGGACTCGAACAGCGAGCCCAAATCCGGTGCCCCCTGCCCGGCGAAGTCATTGAAGTCGAAGCCGTCAAATCCGAACCCGTCCCCGGTGCCCGGGCCGGTCGGACCGCCGCTGGTGTAGGCCTGGTCGGAGTAGAACCCGTGCCGGTCGTAGAACTCCCGCTTCTTGTTGTCGTTGAGGACCCCGTAGGCCTCTTGGACTTCCTTGAACCGGTCCTCGGCGGCAGAGTCGCCAGGATTGACGTCGGGGTGCAGCTTGCGCGCGAGATGACGGTAGGTTTTGCGGATGGTGTCCGGCTTGGCGTCACGGGGGACGCCAAGCGTCGAGTAGTAGTCCTTCCTTCCGCGCCCGAATGCCATCGCGCCTCCGCTTATGTCTTGGGCTTCTCGTCGGCGTCCACGAACTCAGCGTCCACCACGTCGTCCGACGAGTCGCCCGAAGAACTGCCCGAAGTGCCGGCCTGGTTGCCGTTCGCGCCCGGGGCACCAGCCGCGCCCTCGGCTGACTGGGAGGCGTACATGGCCTCGGCGAGCTTGTGGCTCGCCTGGGTAAGTTCCTCGACCGCCTGCTGGATCTGCTCGGCCGAACCGGACTTGACGGCTTCGCGCGCCTTCCCGATGGCCTGCTCGATCTTCTCGGCATCGGCCGGGTCGAGCTTCTCGTGGTTCTCCTTCAGGGTCTTCTCAGTCGAATAGATTACCGCGTCGGCCTGGTTGCGGGCCTCGACCTCGGTGCGCCGCTTGGCGTCTTCGGACGAATGCTCCTCGGCCTCCCGCGCCATCTTTTCGATCTCTTCTTGAGACAGGCCCGACGAACTCGTGATCGTGATTTGCTGCTGCTTGCTGGTGGCCTTGTCCTTGGCTGAGACGTTGAGGATGCCATTGGCGTCGATGTCGAACGTAACGTCGATCTGGGGCACGCCGCGCGGGGCCGGGGGAATGCCCACCAGCTGGAAGACGCCCAGGAGGCGGTTGTCGCCGGCCATCGAACGCTCGCCCTGGTAGACCTTGACCTCCACCGAGGTCTGGCTGTCGGCGGCGGTCGAGAATGTCTCCGACTTGCGGGTGGGAATCGTGGTGTTGCGGTCGATCAGCTTGGTGAAGACGCCCCCGAGGGTCTCGATGCCGAGCGAGAGCGGCGTGACGTCCAGCAGCAGCACGTCCTTGACCTCCCCGCCCAGGACGCCGCCCTGGACGGCTGCGCCGATGGCGACCACCTCGTCCGCGTTGACGCCCTTGTGGGGCTCCTTGCCGAAGAGTTCCTGGACGAGCTTCTGCACGCGCGGGATCCGGGTCGAGCCACCCACCAGCACGACCTCGTTGATCTTGTCGGGGCTCAGGCCGGCGTCGGTCAGCGCCTTCTTGCAGGGATCCAGCGTGCGTCGGATCAGCGGCTCGATCATCTGCTCGAAGTGCGCCCGGGTCAGCTTGAGCTGCAAGTGCTTCGGACCGCTGGCGTCCGCGGTGATGAACGGCAGGTTGATCTCGCTCTCCATCAGCGTGGAGAGGTCCATCTTGGTCTTCTCGGCCGCCTCGCGCAGCCGCTGCAGGGCCATGGTGTCCTTCGAGAGGTCGATGCCGTGCTCCTTGCGGAACTCCTCCACGATCCATTCGATGATGCGGCTGTCGAGGTTGTCTCCGCCGAGGTGGGTGTCGCCGTTGGTGGCTTTCACCTCGACCACTCCGTCGCCCACCTCGAGGATCGAGATATCGAACGTGCCGCCGCCGAAGTCGTACACCGCGATGACTTCGTTTTCCTGCTTGTCCAGGCCGTAGGCGAGAGCGGCTGCCGTGGGCTCGTTGATGATCCGCAGCACCTCCAGGCCGGCGATCTTGCCCGCGTCCTTGGTCGCCTGCCGCTGCGCGTCGTTGAAGTACGCGGGCACGGTGATTACCGCCTGCGTGACGGTTTCGCCGAGGTAGGCCTCCGCCGCTTCCTTGAGCTTGCCCAGCACCATCGCCGAGATCTCCTGCGGCGAGTACTGCTGGCCTCCAGCCATCACCTTGAGCAGGTCGCCGGAGCCCGCGGTCTTGTAGGGGACGAGCTTCGTTTCTTCCGAGACTTCCGACGGGCGGCGTCCCATGAATCGCTTGATCGAGTAGATCGTTGCCTCGGGGTTCGTGACCGCCTGGCGCTTCGCGGTCTGGCCGACCAGCCGCTCACCGCCCTTGGTGAACGCCACGACTGAGGGGGTTGTGCGCCCTCCTTCCTGGTTCGCGACCACCGTCGGCTGGCCTGCCTGCATCACGGCCACCACGGAATTGGTGGTTCCTAAGTCGATTCCGATGACCTTGCCCATCTCGGTTCCCTTTCCCTGAACGGTCCCCTGTTCCGGCCCCAAGCAACCGCGGCTGGCGAGCCGCCTTCGCACGGTCCGCTGCCGAAGTCTTAGTATATACTCATGACGTAACTTGAGTCAAGTATTGTCAACCTTTGGGCGAAACCATGAGGGAATACTACATCACGAATCGCCGGACCTGCCCGGTCGACCTGCTCGACTGCATCGAGGCGAACGCCCGCCGGGGAGTGGACTGGATCCAGATCCGTGAGAAGGACCTGCCTGTCCGGGATCTGCTGGACCTCGCGAGGGCGGCCGCGGCACGGCTCCGAGCGTTCCGCACGCGCCTGCTCGTGAACGGGCGGCTCGACGTAGCGCTTGCGGCCGGGGCGCACGGGGTGCATCTACCGGCCGACGCGCCTCCTGTCACAGGGCTGCGACGGGCTGCCCCGCAGGAGTTTCTCTTCGCAGTATCCACGCACGACGTCAACGAGGTTGTGAGGGCCGGCCTCGAGGGTGCCGACCTTGTAGTGTTCGGACCGGTATTCCCGACCACGTCCAAGCCCGGACTCGTCCGCATCCCGGGGCTCGACGGGCTGCGGGCCGCGTGCACCGCTGCCCGGATTCCGGTCGCGGCCCTGGGTGGGGTGACCCGCGAGCGGACGCCCGACTGCCTTGCTGCGGGCGCGTCGGCCGTGGCCGGGATCAGCATGTTCCAGGCCGGCGGTTCGTCCAGTCCCTGACCGGTGTCCCGGCCCCTCCGCTCAACGCGACCGCCGGCGGGGGTCTCCGAGCCATCGGAGCGGGGGAATCGGCAGGCCCTGCGCACACGACTCGATCAGGGTTTCGAGCCTGCGCTTCCGCGTCTCTTCCTTGCGGGCGGACGTAATCCATGCCGCAACCTGCTTGCGGTACGACGGGCGGATCCCCGTGAAGTACTGCCAGGCCGCCGGAACCTCCCGGATTCTTGACAGGACGTCTTCCGGAAGCTCGGTCGCGGCCGTCTCGTTGTCCGGGGGTTCGGGATCCCTCGCACGGTACGCAGCCAGGCCAGCCTCCTCGGCGAGACCGGCGGCGATCAGGGATTCCATCCTGGCTAGGTTGCGCGCGCTCCAGCGGCTTCCCGCCCGGCGCGGCGTGAAACGCACCTTGTAGGAGTGCTCGTCGTGGCGCTTCCGGAGGCCGTCGATCCAGCCGAAACACAGGGCGACGTCGACGGACTCCGGCCAGTCAATGCTCGGAATCCCCGTCGCTTTCTTGTAATACCCGATCCACTGCTCGTCGAGCCGGCCGTGGTGCTCGTGAAACCAAGCCCTGAGCTCGTCGGCGCTGGCAAAGAAGCGAGGAGTCACGGGGAGGCGGCCCCGGCCCGGCTGCCGGCCGAAGGGTCGGAGACCCGTCGATTGTAGGCCGCTGGCGAGCCGTCCCGCATCCCCGGCCGGGCAATCCCTACTTTATTGACGGGAAATGGGGTGATTGCTAGCATCGAAGTACGGAACGATCATGGCGTCGATATTGATTCCCACGCCGCTCCGGCAGTTCGTGGGGGGCCGCGACAGCGTCGAGGTTTCGGCCGAAACCGTCGGGGGCGCCCTGGGGCAGCTGGTGGACGAGCACCCGCAGATCAAGCGGAACCTGTTCAACGAGCAGGGGCGGCTGCGGAGCTTCGTTAACGTGTACGTGGACGACGAGGATATCCGCTACCTGGATCGCGAGGACACGCCTCTGAAGCCAGGCAGCACGATCAGCATCGTGCCTTCGATTGCGGGGGGCGCGCCGGTCGCAGCGGCGGCCCTGCCGGACCTGTCGAACCAGGAGATCCTCCGCTACAGCCGCCACCTGATCCTTCCGGAGGTCGGCCTGGAGGGCCAGCGCAAGCTGAAAGGCGCCAGCGTCCTGATGGTGGGCACGGGCGGCCTCGGCGCTCCGCTGGGCCTGTACCTGGCCGCGGCCGGCATCGGCCGGATCGGCATCGTGGACTTCGACGTGGTGGACGAGACCAACCTCCAGCGGCAGGTGATCCATGGCTCCAGGGACGTCGGGCGCCCCAAGATCGACTCGGCGGCGGAAACGATGCAGGATATCAACCCGCGCCTGCGGATCGACAAGTACGAGACGGCCCTGACGAGCGCCAACGCGATGCAGATCCTGGCGGACTACGACGTCGTGGTCGACGGCACGGACAATTTCCCGACCCGGTACCTCGTCAACGATGCCTGCGTGCTGCTGGGCAAGCCGAACGTCTACGGCTCGATCTTCCGTTTCGAGGGACAGGCCACGGTCTTCCACCACCAGGGCGGGCCCTGCTACCGCTGCCTGTATCCGGAGCCCCCGCCGCCCGGTCTCGTTCCGAGTTGCGCGGAGGGCGGCGTGCTGGGGATCCTGCCGGCAGTGATCGGCAGCATCCAAGCGACCGAGACCGTCAAGATCATCCTCGGGAAGGGCGACACGCTGAGCGGCCGCCTGCTCCTGTACGACGCCATGGCAATGCGCTTCCGGGAACTGAAACTCCGCCGCAACCCGGACTGCCCCGTTTGCGGGGACAATCCGACCGTGCGCGAGCTGATCGACTACCAGCAGTTCTGCGGAATCCCCCAGCAGGCTCAGGAGGAGGCCGCCCAGGAGCGGCTGCCGGAAACGACGCCCGCCATCCTGAAGTCCCGCCTCGACAAGGGCGAGGGGGTGGTTGTCCTGGACGTGCGGGAGCCGCATGAGTTCGAAATCGCCAGCATTCCGGGGTCGACCCTGATCCCGTTGGGGACGCTGCCCGAGCACGTCCACGAACTCGACTCCACCGCCGACATCGTCGTGCATTGCAAGAGCGGGGTGCGCAGCGGCAAGGCCCAGCGGCTCCTCAAGGAGATGGGCTTCAGCCGGGTGACGAACCTCGCCGGAGGCATCCTGCGCTGGAGCGACGATGTCGACCCAACCGTTCCGAAGTACTGAAGCCCGCCGGCGAGCGGCCGGCCCGCGTCAGTAGGTGCGTTCCTTGGGCCTGGGCCGGCGGTAGGGGCTGGCCAGGTACCTGCTCGCCTCGTCCTGGGCGTTCTGGGTGTTGTCCCGGGTTCGCACTGCCAGCTGGTACTCGTTCACTGCCCGGTCGCGCTGGCCGGTGATGTCGAAGATCTTGCCCAGGTTGATGTGGGACCAGACTTCCGTCCACTCGGGGTCCCTGTCGCCGTTGAGCGATTCGCGGAACTCGTTGGCGGCTCCCTGGTAGTTGTTCATCAGGAACATCGCCTCGCCCATCCGGTAGTGCGCGAGCGAGCTGAAGCGATTGATGTCCAGCGCCTTCTGGTATTCGATCAGGGCGTCGGAGTAGTAGCCCAGCTCGATCAGCTGCTCGCCGCGCCGGATCGCGACCCGCACGCGGGTGGAATCGTCCATCCGGAGGATGCGGTGGTTCGGGTCCAGCACGACCTGCCTGGGCTTGCCGAAGGTTTCCAGAATGAAGTCAGCGGCTGTCCCGGACACCTCGACGACGTGGAACTCGGGCTCGCCCTCCGTCTCGACCTTCAGCTCGACCGGCATGCTGAAAGTGTCCATGTCCTGGTTGATCTTGCCGATCACGCGGAAACCCTCGTTGCCGCCCAGCCTGTAGATCGTGTATTCCTGCTTGAATTCCGGGGTGATGTTGGTTTCCGTCCATTGCAGGAAGAACCCGTCGAGGTCCTTGCCGGTCACGTCCTCGAAGATCTCGCGGAATGCATCGGTCGTCAGCGTGCCCCAGGTATGGCCCGTCGCCAGTTCCCGCAGCGTCGAAAAGAAGGCGTCATCGCCCACCCGCCAGCGAAGCATGTGCATCACCATCGCCCCGCGGGCCGAGGTGAGGGCCTCCATCTGCGGCGAGAAGTCGGCGACCCGGCTGGACTGGCGCAGGGGCACTTCGTCGAACGTCAGCGCATTGACCCGCGTGTTGCCGAGCACTTCAACGAATGCGTCCTCGCCCTCCGTCTCCTCGATCTCGAGCAACGCCGAGTACAGCGCCAGGCCGTCCGCCAGCCAGAGGTGGTTGCGGTTGCCCGGACCCACCAGCGTGCCCCACCACTGGTTCGCCACGAGCTTGCCCAGCAGCTGCCGGTTGAGGGTCTCGCGTCGGCCGTACGGGCTCATCAGGACCAGCCCGGGAGCCCAGTAGCCGGTCGGGGCGAACTCGCCCATCTCGACGATCGCCAGCGATTTGGAGTAGGGAGCGCCGTACAGATCGGAGAAGAAGTCGACCATCTCCGCGGCCGTTTCTCCGTACTCCTGCGCCAGCGACTCGTTCGCGCCCGGCATGTAGACCGAGATCGCGGCGGCTCCGCCGCCAACCTGGAGAGGCTCATCACGGACCAATGCAATCGTGCCCGGGAAGGACGGGTAGTTGAACTCGTATGTGTGTTCGATTCCCTCAAGCGCCTCGGTGCGGAGTCCTATGCCGCTGCCGAGGACTGATACGCCATCCGGCGCTGTCACCCGGATCTCGGAGGTGAAGCGGTCCGCCCCGTACCCATTCACGGGGAACCAGCGGCCCGCGTACAGGAGGATGGCGCGGTCGGGCTCGATCTCCGCCAGGGCGTAGCCCTCGGCGGGCGAGTTCTCGTAGCCGATCAGCCGGCCTCCGTAGCGGAACCGGACCACCTGGGGCTCGTCCACGGTGAGGATTTCGGGAAAGCTGACTTCGACGCTCGAGTTGGCGAAGCCGCGCGAATGGAAAAGGCTCTCGCCGTCCAACGTCTCGACGGCGTCTACGTTGAGCGCGTTGTGCAACTCGAAAGTCACGACGCCGGTCGGATCCCGGGGGACGAAGCGTACCTCGGCGATGGCTTCCAGCAACCGGGCCTCCATGTTCACGCGGGCCTCGATCGCGTAGTGCTCGACATCGATCAGCGGTGCGGTCGCCGGCCCTTGAGCAAGGGCAGGCGTGAGAACCGCCCCGGCCAGCAGGACCGCCGCGACGGCCGTGGTCAGACGTTCTCCGGCCGGAAACGGTCCGCGATGGTCCGGGCGGCTCGCTCGGACGCTGGCACATCGGTTCGAAGCACGGAGCGCACCCCGGCAAGATCCTCGATCATTCGGCATCGTTCGCTCTCTGTGTAGAGGAGACGTACCGCCTCATCCGCTAGTTTCGCACCGTTGCATTCGTGCTGGATGCATTCGGTGATGACGGGCTTGCCGGCCAGCAGGTTGACCATGCTGTAGAACGGAACGTCGACGATCAGCCGCGCCAGCCAGTAGCTCGGCCAGGCCAGCTTGTAGAACGTCACCATCGGCGTTCCCAGGATGGCGGTTTCGACGGTTGCCGTGCCGCTCGCCACGAGCGCTACATCCGCGTGTCCGACGCAGTCGCGGGCCCGGCCATCGACGATGCGGACGGGAGGCCCGCTCCACAGAGCCTCGAAGAATGGTTTTCCGGTCGTGACGGAGGCCGGCAGGATGAACTGGGTCACTCCGGCCGCCGTGAGTCGATTCGCCGCTTCCTGCAGGGCGGGGAGGTGCCGGGCCGACTCGCTCTTCCGGCTGCCGGGCAGCAGCGCGACCAGCCGCTGGGCGGAGTCCAGACCGTTCTGCCGGAAGAATTCCTCCCGCGTGCACTCGGTCTTGGCGACGTCGCTGAGCGGGTGCCCGACGAATAGCGCGTTGACGCCCCGGCTCCGGAAGTACTCCTCCTCGAACGGGAAGATCACGAGAAGCTGGTCCACCAGTCGGCGGATGCTGCGGATGCGGTGACGCCTCCAGGCCCACACCTGCGGTGCCACGTAGTAGACGACCGGCACGCCCATGGCCCGCAGCCGCTTCGCGAGCCGGAGATGGAAGTCCGGGGCGTCGGTGAGGATCGCGAGATCGGGCTTGAAGTCCTCGGCCGCGGCAACCAGCGTTCGGAAGAGTCCGTGGATCCGCGGTATGTGTCGCAGGACCTCGAACAGACCGACAACGGCGAGGTCCTCCGACCGGACCACCGCCTCCACGCCGGCCTCCCGCATGCGCGGTCCGGCGCAGCCTGCGAAGCGGGCATCGGGAAGCAGCCGCCTCAGCGCAGCGATCATTCCCGCCGAGTACAGGTCGCCGGAGGCCTCGCCAGCGGAGACTAGGATCCTCATTCGCCGTGCCGGACCGACGCTCGGAACCGTGCGGCCGCGGTGACCCGCGATTGTACCCAAGGTCAGCCCGCAGTCAACGGCACCGCGGCAGCCGCTGTCACGGCTGTCCGTTTCAGGTCCGTGCGAGCGTCACCTCGCGAAGGTAGGCACTCACGCCCCGGAATTGGTCCCAGTCTCGGGGATACCCCAAAGACACCTCCTGGAACGGCACCCCGTCCAGCAGCCAGGTTCCCCTGAGATGCAGGTGGCCGTACACCACCGCGCAGGCGTTGAACCGGGCGTGCCAGCCGCGAGTCCGCCGCGTCCCGCACCAGGGCGAGAAGCGCGGGACCTTGGGGAGGACAGCTTGTTCCTCTTCGAGTGGATAGTGGTTGACCAGCACCTTCGGAATGTCACGGGGGCACTCTGCCAGGCGTTGCGCCGCCTCGCGGCACAGCGCAGCGCACCAGGAGGCCCGGTCGAGGAACGGATCGGGATGGAGCCACAACTCGTCCGCGCAGACGCTGCGCTGCTCCCGGGCCCAATTCACCACGTGCTCGGCACGGACGTGATCCGGGCGAAAGCTGTAGTCGTACAAGAGGAACAGGGGTGCGATCAGGATGTCCCCGTCGGGATGCGGGAATGTCGGGTACGGATCCATCGGAGTGATCACCCCGTGCTTGCGGGCGATCCGAAGCAGTGCTTGGTACAGCCTCTCGCCGCGCAGCTCGCTCGCATCGCTTCCCGTTGTCCACAGCTCGTGGTTCCCGGGCGTCCAGACGACCTGCCGAAACTTGGCAGTCAGCAGTTCCAGCCCGCGCTCAAAACCGTCGAGGCCATGGGTGACGTCTCCGGCCAGCAGCAGCCAGTCGTCGGGGTACGCGGGCATCTGCTCGAAGGCCTGCCGGTTCACTGCGTGCGACAGGTGGATGTCCGAAATGGCGCACAGTCTCAAGCCTTCACTCTAACTGTGATTCAGCTGTTCGCATCCGGTATCGGAGCGATCACTTTTTCGATAGCGCGCCTCAGCACGTATGCAGGGTCTTGGGCTCTGAGCATAGAGGCCTCCGATAGCGAACCTCTGGTCCAGACCGACGGGGCTAGGGATTGGGCTCCCAGCCTCAACCGTCGACCACAGCCCGAGACAAGGCGTCTATAGTCGCGGGCGGATATCGAGGAACCGCGCTTGGACATGCTTCCAAGTCGGATACCCTCCGAAGCAGAGTTGGCGGCATTCGGATTCATATTCGCGCCGGATAGTCTCCGCCAGACTAACGGGCGGAACGAGCGCTTCACTGCGCGCAAACCGCATTCCCTCCGGAGCAAAGTAGCTACGTGCGAAGTGCGCTCGGCTGATTTCGTCGTAGTCGGCCTTGATTGCCGCGTACTCGTCACCGGCGAGCATCGCGGACACTTCGGGCAGCACCGCCAAGTGGACGAGGTCGTATTCGTGGCGCGCATATGACCGAGGCGGTCGACCTTTGCGCTTCAGGAGCTCGACCTTGCTATGGATCGCAAACAGCTTCTCGACGAAGGTCCCCCGAAAGTGCAGTAGCCGCATCGTAAGCCCGCGCTCATCCACCGCGCCTTTCGACAATGCACGTTCAGCAAGGAACGCCCCTACGTAGTGGTTGCGACAGAACTCGCATCTTGTTGGTCGCAGGAAAGTTATGTCCAGATCCCCGGAGCGAATATTTGGTTGGCAGACCGGGGTTTGCCGGGAATCCAACCGGTTCGGACGGATTCGTGCAAACATTCGCAGATCCTAACTCAGCAGTCAGTCAAGCACGAATACTACATATTGTATGGTCGATCCACAATGAGGACATGCTATAGTATCCCCATGGCTTCCGGCTCAAAATCCGGGGGTTTTGTCGCAGGCACTACATAGGAGTGCAGCTCTACGGTCGCCGTCGGTTCCCGGCCGCTTGCCGTACCGGCTTCCACGAGCACATGCCCAGCGACCTCTCCGGCCCCGCCGAATCGCTGCATATGGAAGAACCGATCTTGAACGCCCGAACCCTCCGATAGTACGGCTACCGTCGCTGCGAAACGTCAACGCCGGATGTGCAGCCAACGAGTCCCGGAGCGCCTTGAGTTCGCGGTCGATTGCACGCTTGCCGAGGGCGGGAGTGAATGCCAGGGGATCGAGGAAACCGTCTATGTCCTCCGAGAATCGCCTGATCAGATTCCAGCCCTTTGAGAGGCCAGTACCGCCCTTGAGGATTGTGACATCTCCGACAGTGCATGCGATGACGCGCAGCACCTCTGTCACGTAGTAGTCTTTCTCGATGATCGCCGGCCGGAAACGCAACTCTTGGAAGTGCTCCGCGGCTCCGAGAACCACCTGCTCAAAATCCGGATGCTGGAGCATCCTCGCGAGGCCGTTCTCCGTTTCGCCGCGAGCAGCCGAGGAACCGTCACAGGCCGATTGCAGAAACGCACCCACGATGCTCGCCCCGATACGCGGCTTCTCAGATCCAGCCGCTCGCCCATGGGCGCTTCTGGAGCTGATTGGCCCAAACGACACGCGGTGCAGGTGTCGACCACGATTCGCTCAGTAATGGGAGTGCGATCTCCAGGTGCTTGCCACCCACCGGTGGCAGCTACGCGATCAGCGCTTCGATTACCCTGCCGTGGACGTCCGTGAGCCGGCGGTCAATACCGTTGTGGTAGAAGGTCAGCCGCTCGTGATCGAGCCCCAGCAGGCGCAGGGCCGTGGCATGCAGGTCGTAGACCGAGACCGGATCGCTGGCAGGCTCGTAGCCGAGATGATCGGATGCACCGAATGCGAAGCCAGCCTTAGTCCCTCCTCCCGCCATCCAGCAGGAGAAGCAATTGGGGTGGTGGTCCCGACCGGCCGTCTCGCCCGTTCCCTGGGCCACGGGTGTCCTCCCGAACTCCGTCACTCCCATTACGAGTGTGTCCTCCAGCAGGCCTCGACTGCGCAGGTCCTCAAGCAGTCCGGCCACAGGCCTGTCGTACTCCCGGGCCATATTCTCGTGGTTCTTCACGAGGTTCGAATGGGCATCCCAGCTTCTGCCGGAGCCCCCGTGGTAGATCTGAACGAACCGGACGCCCTGTTCGACCAGACGGCGCGCCAGCAGGCAGTTCCTCGCAAGGTTGGCGGTATCTTTTTCGCCGTAGCCGTAGAGTCGCCTTGTCGCCTCCGGCTCGCGCTCGAGATCGGCAATCTCGGGAATGCTGACCTGCATCCGGGCAGCCACCTCGTAGCCGCGAATGCGCGCCTCGAGGCTTGAGTCTCCCGGATGGGTCAAGGCGTACTCGCGGTTCCTGTCCCGCAGCCACGACAGGCCAGCCTGCCGCACGCGGGGTTCCACGCTGTCGGGCGGGGCGACATCCGGGACGGGTGCACCTCCGGAATGGGTCCGGAATGCCGTGCCTTGCACGGTCGCGGGCAGGAACCCGTTAGTCCATTGCGCGGACCCGCCCCATGGGTGGCTATTCGGGTCGGGGAGGACGACGAACGAGGGCAGGTCCTCGTTTTCCGACCCCAGTGCGTAAGTCACCCAGGCGCCCATGGCGGGGAAGCCCGTCAGGATGAACCCGGTATTCATCTGGGCCACTGCAGGCATGTGGTTTGCACTCTTCGAGACCATGCTGCGGACCACAGTGAGCCGGTCGGCCTGCTGGGCGAGGTTCGGCAGCAGGTCGCTGACCCACATTCCGCTTTCGCCGCGCCGACGGAACGGCCAGACCGGGCCGCGCAGGTTTCCTCCCTGCCCGAAGAACGTCGGCATCGAATACGGCGTGCCGTCGCGCCGATCGAGTTCGGGTTTGAAGTCCCAGGTGTCGAGGTGGCTCATTCCGCCGATGGCGAAAATCTGGATCACGCGCTTGGCGCGCGGACGAAATCGGGAGGCCCGGTGTCCTTCCGTACTGCTCGCCGGAGCGCCGAGTGCCTCTCGCGGAAGCATCGACGCGAGGGCCATCCAGCCGAAGCCTCCCGCGGCGTCGAGGATCAACTGGCGGCGCGAGTACCTATCGGACATACAGGAACTCGCTTGTGTTGAAGAGCCCCCAGCATAGGGTCTCAAGCCCTCCTACCCGAACCAGATCGAGGCTGTCCGCCAGTTCGCTGGAAGCCGGCTCGCGGCCCAGAGCCAACTGGAACGCCAGCCGGACCTGGACATCTACGTCCGGAGCCTCCTGTTGCAGCCGGGCGGCGAAGCCCCTTGACCTGTGTTGAACGAACTCGTTGTTCATCAGGCTCAGGGCTTGCAGGGCAGTGGTGGTGGAGCGCCGCTGTGGTGTCTTGGTCGACGGCAACGGGCAGTCCAAGGACTCCAGCATCGGATCGCCCCCGGTGATCACGTTCATCCGGTAGACCGTTCGCCTGCGTTGGGGGGGGGAGTCGTCATGGGTGAGCAGGTAGCTGCGCAGGCTTCCACGCCGCTCGCCGAACTCGAACGGGCGGAAGCTCGGCCCGTGCATTTCGCGATTCAGGTCGCCGCTAGCGGCGAGCATGGCGTCGCGCACGGACTCGGCCTCCAGCCGGCGGGGGGAGAATCGCCACAGGAGGCGGTTGTCGGCGTCCACCGAGGCTGCCTTCTTATCGAACCGCGACGACTGCCTGTATGTCCGGGACAGCAGGATCCGTCTGTGCAGGGCCTTCAGGCTCCAGCCGCTCCGTACTAGGTCGGCCGCCAGCCAGTCTAGAAGTTCCGGATGGCTGGGCTGGCCGCCGTTATAGCCGAAATCGCTCGGGTTGGCGACGAAACCGCGGCCGAAATGCCGTTGCCAGACCCGGTTAGCGATCACTCTGGAGAACAGCGGGTTCGCCTTGTTCGCGATCCATTCCGCCATTGCCCGTCTCTGTGCACCTTCGGGCGAGTCGGTGCCCAACCCGAAATCCGAGGGGATGCCCTGAATGCACTCCAGTCCGGAGGCCCGGACTTGCTTGCCGGGCTGGCGGATGTCCCCCCGGATCAGCACATGCGTCGGCTCGCCCGGCCTGATGGTCGCGGCATGCACCAGCTCCGGGTTGGGGATGGCCTTGAGTTCCTTGTCGAGACGGTCCCGCTCGTCCTCGAGCGAGGCCAGACGGTCCCGCTGTCCGGGACGCATGCGATCCCGAATGTCCTGCGGCGCGATGTCCCGGATGCCCGCCTCGAAAGAAGCCTGGATCTCGCTTGGCGAAAGGGAGACGCTGTACAGTCGCGCTTCGGCGACGCGGAGGTGGCGGCTCGCAGGGAAACGCACGAGGGCGTCACCGGACCGGTAGATCTGGAGGCGGCCGGCGGGAACGCCGTCATCGGGCCGGTACGGCTCACCCAACGGCTCGCCGTTGCGGAAGATCTGGATAGTCCCGTCGGCCGCGTACGAGATGGCCAGATGCAGGCGCTCTCCCAGTGTCAGCTTCTCAGGCCCGGCTCCGGGATCCTTGGACCGGAAGCGGCCGATGGAGAAGTTCTCCCAGTGCGGATCCTCGCCCGCCACAAACTGGATTCCGTCAACCGAGGCGCCCCGGTAGCCACTCAGGCTCCGGATCTCCATCAGGGTTTCAGCTTTCTCGGGGACAGAACGGACGTCCAGCCAGACCTCAAGAGTCTTCTCACCAATCTCCGCCGCAAGTTTCTCGCTGACACCCACGCCCGTACCGGTCTGGGCCTCGTCTTCTGCCCGGGCGTCCCGGTCGTTCTCATCAACAGGGGGGGCCGGCAGACCGAAGGAGCCGCCCGCGAGCTGCGCGCGGCCCACGAGGGTCAGGTGGAGGGGGGCGTAGTCGGCACGGCCGTCCGTGTCGAACGCCCAGAGAGCGATGGGCTGGCGAGCCGTCCCCAAGGGGCGGGCCGGCTGCGCGGCCCGGTAGAGACGGCCGACTTCCTCGTCGATCTGCCGCAGGCGGTCGCGGATCCCCTGGATCCGAGCGTCCCGCCCCCGCCGCTCCACTCCTGAGAGCAGAGGCTGTCCGTACGGGAACAGTCCGTCGAGGCCCGCGCCTGGGTTCGGCTTGGTCGGCGGCCACACTGCCTGGAACGCTGCCTTCATGCGGTAGTATTCTTCCTGGCTGATGGGGTCGAACTTGTGATCGTGGCAGCGGGCGCAGTTCACGGTGAGCCCTAGGAAGGCCTGGGTCACCGTTCCCAGCATTTCCTCGAGGAGGTCCTCGCGCACCATCATGCGCTCCTCCGGGACGGCCGAAGTGAGCCCGATGGCGTCCACCGGGCCAAGGGTCAGCATCGCGGTCGCGGCGACGCCGTCGCGGGTCACCGGTTCCATGACATCCCCAGCGATCTGCTCGCGTGCGAACTGGAGATAGGACTTGTCCTGATTGAAGCTGCGGATGACGTAGTCGCGGTACGGCCACGCATGGTCCCTCGGGACGTCCCGCTCGAACCCCTCGCTCTCGGCGAAGCGAACGATGTCCAGCCAGTGCCGGGCCCATCGCTCGCCGTATTGCGGGGATGCCAGTTGCCGGTCGACCAGCCTCTCGTAGGCGACCGGGGACGGGTCGGCGACGAAGGAGTCCACTTCCCCGGGTTCCGGGGGGAGGCCGGTCAGGGCGAAGGACACGCGCCGGATGAGGTCCCTGCGATCGGCCTCGGGGGCGGGTCCGATGCCCTCCGCGTTGAGGGCGGCGTAGATCCAGCGATCGACCTGCGAATCCCGCCATTCGCCAGGGACAGAACCGGGCGAGGGAGGAGCCGACTCTCGCAGGGGCTGCAGCGACCACCAGTCTGGGCCTGCCCGACGCTCCGACAGGGAACCAGGCCACTCGGCTCCGCCAGCGATCCAGTCGCGGAGGACCTGCTTGTCCTCGCCGGACAGCGGCGATTCCGGCGGCATCTCGTCGCCTATGACGCGCGCCAGCAAGAGGCTTTCGGCCGGGTGTCCAGGGGTGATCGCGGGTCCGCGAATTCCTCCCTTTAGGGCGGATTCGCGGGAGGACAAGTCCAGGCTACCCATCTGCAACGAGTGGCCATGGCACTGGACGCACCGTCGCGCAATCACTTCAGTGCCTGGATGCACGTCAGCTCTGGCGCTGCCCAAGAAAGCGGCAGTGCCAGTCAGGGCTGCCAGCGCGACGCGGTGACGCAAGCCGGAACTCCTTGCAAAACGGGACCGGGACCTGTCGCAGTGCTTGGCTCACCGAGCACGGATCCGATGACCAGACACGTCTCGCACCAGACAGCTTAGCGCCTGCGGCAGACTGGCGCAACGATGGGCCCCCAGTCCGCCATACGGAATTGGATCGATTCGGGGCGAGCCCCTGCGCCCCCGATGCAGGCGGTATTCCAGTCCGCTCGGCGTTGCGAGCGGTTCGCAGACGGTGCTCAGAGCCTAGCCGAAAGGGCTCCCTGGAACCGGTTGATTCCCTCGCTCCAGTGCGACTCTCTATCCGTCGTGAACACGCCCGGGAGCGAGGACCGCAGATTCGAGGTGCGGAGACATGTGTATACTTCAGTCATGCGACGTATACAAATCTATATTGATGAAGGCCTTGACGAGATCCTGCAAATTGAAGCGGCCCACCGCCGGCAGTCCAAGGCTTCGTTGATCCGAGAGTGCGTCTCGGCTCGTTACGGCAAGGCATCACAGCCCGACAATGACCCGTTGACGGCCATGATCGGCACGGTCGATATCGATCCCGAAGCCATTGATGATGTGGTCTACGGGCAATGAGGTTCGTTGACACGAGCTTTTGGGTCGCCTTGCTCGTACCCCGCGACGCGCATCACTCCCAAGCAGCCATAATTTGGCACGAAGACTCAAGCTCCCTGGTGTGCACTAACCACGTCATCGGGGAGACTTGGACGTTCCTGCGGCGGCGGGCAGGACACGGAGTGGCCGTAAGCTTTCTGGACGCACTTGAGCGATCCCCCCGTGTCGTCGTGGTCCATGCCGATCCTGGAGTAGAGGATGCTGCTCGTATCTGGTTACGCCGGCACGGCGAACGGGTGTATTCGTTCGTCGATGCCGTGAGTTTCGAGGTCATGCGAATACGGCGGCTTCGCGAAGCGCTGGCGTTTAATGGAGACTTCACAGCGGCTGGGTACGTTGAAGTCCGACACTCGTAGATCGGCCACCGGAGTTACCTGCGGATAAGGAGCGTTGTTACGGCACGCCGGTAACTGCGAATTGCGTGAAGGAGTGAATACCCGGGAGCCGGCTGCGACGAGTTTCTTGTTCGGCTTAGCTTGCGAGTTGCGGTCAAGAGCATGCGCGGTCGGCCGGGCCCGAAAATCGTGATTGCCTGTGCCAAGCTGGGAAGCACCTGAAGCGGTTCATGGCGACGATTCACGCAAGCAATCCCGCTACGGTGCGGATCGGCACGTGGAACACTGAGTTCGCCCGTCCAGGCAGCCGGAAGGGCAAGATCATTCGCGACGAACTCGCTGCATCCAACTGCGATGTTCTGTGCGTGACAGAGGGATTCGCAGCGATTCTGCCGCCAGGAGGGAGTCTGGTCCAGGCTGACCCGGATTGGGGCTATACGGTGCGGGACAGTCGCAGAAAGGTGATTCTTTGGAGCAGGCAGCCGTGGACGGACGTCGATGCAATGGGTTCAGAGGAGCTTCCGCCTGGCAGGTTCTTGAAGGGTGTCACGCAGACTAGCTGCGGCACGGACCTGACCGTGATCGGCGTCTGCATCCCTTGGCGTGATGCCCATGTGCGAACCGGCAGCAAGGACCGCAGGCCGTGGCAGGATCACGAAGCCTGGCTTGTGGGATTCGAGGCGCTACGATCACGGATCCCCGTAACCGGCACCGTGGTGCTGGGGGACTTCAACCAGAAGATTCCCCGCACATGGGCACCGCGGAGCGTGTATCAACGACTGTTGCGAGCGTTCGATGGTTTCGAGATTGCGACCTCCGGGAATCTAACAGGGGCTCCAAGCTTATCGATCGACCACATTGCCCACACGCCGGACATGCCGCGTCTTTCTCTCGGGATCTGGCAGAAAACGGCCGCCGACGGGACAGAGCTATCGGATCATTTTGGCGTTTGGTGTGACTTCCGCCTATGCTGACAGCTTGGCTAGCTGGGCCAATGTCAGCGGCGGCCCGAAGGGTTCCCTCGCCAGTGTCCGAGAGCCCAGTGGCAAAAGGTGATACCTGACCCCACACTCCCGGCCACTCGCCGTCCGTCGGAGGTGCGAAGAGGGTGTTTCAGGTGAGATATGGGCAGGAACGGGGTCAACATGATTGATCCGGCGGGTGTGTACATGCAACCAATGAGATTGACAATGCCCCGTCCGTCAAAACGGAGACTGGTCCGCCTCTTGCGGTAGGTTTCCTCCCGAGGCGCATCTCGCAGCAATCACACAAACTCTGTACCCGCGCAAGCGGAGTGGCCTGTTGCCGACGTAACCGGCACTACAGAGGTGCGATTGCGTGGCGTCGTGCGCGCTTCGGCGGGACGGCGAGTCTCTGAGACCGCCCACTTGCCTCCTGTTGCCAGCCAGGCTCCCTTAGGCTCTGGCCTCCTTGGCCGGTGGCGAGCACGGCATCGGCAATGACGCGGAATCAGCGCCACGGCCGTGACACGGATCCGACAACCTCCAATCGGCGTTCGGGACACCAAGGCTTGGCTTCTTCAGACTTGCGTACCTCAAGCTTCGCCCTGACTGCGGCTATCCTATTCGGCGGAACCCTCATGCGCCGCCGGACCTTTGTGGCTTCAGCCTTGTCCGCTGTCCCCGCTCTACCTCAGGCCACTCCTCGAGAAGGACGCGGGCGCCAAGGCTTCTTCCATATCGATCGCGTGGCGGACAAATGGGTGGTGCGCGACCCCAGGGGGCGTTCCGTTTTTCTCCGCGGGATGAACCACTACGGCGACGGGACCTATATGCCTCTGAATCTCCGTGACCGCTATGGGACGGTCGAGGCGTGGAAGCGCTCCCTCGTCGAGCGCCACCGCGACTGGGGTTTCAACTACTTAGGGCCCTCGATCGGCCCTTCGGAGACGACCGCCGAGATCAAACCTCCAGTACGCACCGACTCCGGTGGCCGGGCGTGGCAGGTGGACATCCGACGCACTCCCGAGTGGCCGGCCGAAGAGTTCGCCGCGCTCGGCTATCCATTCACCGCCTTTCTCGAATATCCCAGGCAGTACATGGCTGGCAAGGGTCTGCCGGACGTGTTCTCGCAAGCGTTCCGCGACGCGGTCGACCAGCGCTGTCGGGAATTCTGTGCGCCCTTGCGAGACAACCGGGACCTGGTCGGCTATCACTTCACCCACAATCCTCCCTGGCACTCGACCAATCCCAGTTTCGATCAGTGGATCGCCGACAACACGCTGCCTGGCTCCCCGGGACTTGATCGGTGGATCCTGCTGATGCAGCAGATCTACGGTTCAGTCGAGCGCTGGCGAAGGACCTACGCCGTGCCGATTCGGGCCTTCGACGAAATCAAGGGCATGACGGCTCCCTTGCGCGGCTACGTATCGAAGAAGAACGAACAGCGCGACAAGATCGCCTTCATGCAGCGCATCTGCGAGGAGTGGTACCGCGTTTACACCTCAGCCGTGAGAAGGTACGATCCCAATCACCTCGTCCTTGGCGACCGCAATACCAGTCATCTCTCTCCGCTGCCCGAATACGCCATCCAGATCATGGGACGCTTCGTAGACGTCATCTCCATCAACGTGATGGGCGGAGCGGACATCTTCTACGAGATCATGCAGCAGGTGACCCTCAACTGGGACGGCCCGATTCACCTCGCCGACACGGGAGCGGGGATATACGATCCCGAGCGGTGGACCAAGGCCGGCTTCATGACTCGCGACGTCGAAGAGTTTGAAGCACTCTATCGCAGCTTGATGACAGCTGGCCTCGATCATCCGCAACTGATCGGTTTCGGCTGGTGCGGCTACTACGAAACACCAACTTCGCGAAGCGGCGTAGTGGATTCTCGCAACGATGAGCCCATACAGGAGCGGGCTGCAATCATGTCGAAGTGGAATCGTTGGATGGAGGGGCACTACGGGGCCTTGGTCTTGGACCTGGAGCGCGCCTGAACGCCACTTCGATAGGATCCGAGCGGCCTTCTGGATCTTGGTGCAGCAATTCCATGGCGCGCCCTAGCGGTAGCTTCGGGCAGGGCGGAAGGGTTCACTGGCCAGCGTCCGGCAGGTAGGTAGTATATAGTAATACTTAGCGATACCTGGATCGAAGACAATGCCCTCCCAAGCCGTTTCCGTAGCCGTCAAGCTTGAACCGGAAATGCGCGAGCGCATGAAGCGACTCGCGGCTAGCCGGCAGCGCACCCAGCACTGGCTGATGCGCGACGCGATCCGCCAGTACGTCGAACGAGAAGAGGCTCGCGACGAGTTCTTGCGGCAGGCGCGTGACGCTTGGCTGGAATACCGCGAGACTGGGCTGCACGTCAGCGCTGAGGAAGTCCTGGCATGGCTCGCCACATGGGGCGGGGAATCCGAGGTGGCGGCTCCCGTGTGCCACGAGTGAACTTCAGCCCGGCCGCTGTGCCGGACTTGGAACGTCTCTATGCGTTCCTTCAGCCCAAGAGTCCCGCCGCCGCGCGCCGCGCCGCGGCGGCCATCAGCGAGGCGGTGCGAGCCCTTGGGCAGCATCCCGGGATCGGAAGACCGGTAGAGGAATTGCCGGAATACCGAGAGTTGCTGATCGAATTCGGGGACAGCGGCTACGTTGCACTGTACGGTCAGGCAGGCGAGCAAGTGACCGTGCTGGCCCTGCGCCACCAGCGGGAGGCAGGCTATCGACGCTAGGTCCCCCCTGCTTGCCGCGATGGGGCAGTTGATTCGACACACAGGCCAGAGCCCGTGGCTGGTCCAATGAAATAGCAGCCGATTCTCTCGCCGGTAATCCACCATCGGATTAGGTATTCTCCGACGAAGCCAAACTGTCCGCTTGGCACGGGATTCTCCTCGGCGCCGATGAGAGCTGCGGCGAGTGATGTTCGGCCTGCCATTCGGTTCACGCCGGGATAGCAATGCCCCGTCCCGGCCGGGAATGTTTGCCGCACTCGGATTGTGCGCGCCAACCCCGCTACCCAGCGGCGCCCGGCAGCGGGGGGGCCGGAAGCCCGGCGCTGACCGGCTGCCGTCCGCGGATCGACGTGTGGAACCGGTCGGACTCCGCCTAGAAGTAGAGCTTCAGTCCGAACTGCACGATCCGGCCGGGGGCGCTGTTGTTGATGATGCCGAACGTCGGTGCCCCGAACGTAGTCCCTGGGATGCCGAAGTTCGGATGGTTGAACGCGTTGAACAGCTCGGCGCGGAACTGCAGCCTGTAGCGGTCCTTGAACGGGAAGTTCTTCATGATCCCGATCTCGAAGTTGATCCTTCCGGGAGCCCGGCCGACTGCCCTGGCGGCATTGCCGAACGTGAACCGGGCCGGCTGCTCGAATGCCTCGGTGTCGAACCACCGCTCGACGGTGCGCTGCCCGGCCGGCAGGTCCGGGTCCCGCAGGAGACTTGGCCGCTGCGGACCGGCGGATGCACACTCGCAGGTGTTCTGCTGGGTGACGACGCCATACACAGGGCCCGTGAACAGCGTGCCCAGCACGGACAGCTGCCAGCCTCCGATGACCTGGCTCAGCGGGCCGGAATCCAAGTAGCGCCTGCCCGGCCCGGCCGGCAGGTCCCAGATCGTGTTGAAGGTCAGGTTGTGGGTGATGTCCAGTGGGCTCAGGGACTTGTCGAGGTGGCGATTGTAGAAGTCCTGGTACCCGACCCCGGGCGTGCCGCGGAAGTCCCCGTTGGCGATCGCGTCCACGTTGTCGAGCAGTTTCGAGAACGTGTAGGTAAAGAGGAACTGCAGCCCGTCGCTGTAGCGCTTCTCGGCACGTAGCAGCAGGCCGTGATAGCTGGATGAACCGAGGTTCGGCGACAGCACGTTCACGGCGCTGAAGTGCGGGAACGGCCTCCTCGACTGGATCGAGCCGGGCTGCCCGACCAGTTCCGGGGGGACTTGGTTCTGGCTGAGGTCATTGGCGGTCAGCTTCCGGCCGAGGTTGCCGATGTACTGGGCCTCCAGCAAGACCCGTCGCACCTGGCGCTGGATGCCGAAGTTGAACTGCTGGGAATACGGGGTCTTCCTGGGGCGCTCGAAGTACAGCGCGGGGCCGCGGTAGCCGAACGCATCCGTCCGGCTCTCTGCGCTCGGAGGGTCGAACGCCGGGAACCCGTTGCGCAATCGCATCGCCGCCGTCTGGTTCTGGTCCGGGCTGACGAACAGAGCCTCGGTGGCGAATCCCTGGACGGCCCGCGGGCCGGCTGCAGAACCGCGGTCGTCGAGGTTGCCGAAGAAAATGCCGTAGCCGCCCCGCACGACGGTGTCCCCTCCGAACGGCCGCCACGAGAATCCCAAACGTGGACCCAGATTGTTGAAGTCCGTGTCGAACGGGGTGCGGGGCTCCCCGTCCACACCCGCGAAGCGAATGACGCCCGGGAAGCCCCCGACCGGGTGGATGCGTGTGTTGTCGAAGCCGTTGGACGTGTCGTCCGGCGACGTTCGCGGTGTCTCCACGTCGTAGCGGACCCCCAGGTTGAGGGTGACGTTCGGCAGGACCTTCCAGTCGTCCTGCAGGTACCAGCCGTAGTACTGGTTGCGGAAAGTGAGCGGCCGGGAGTCGCGTATCTGAGCCCGCGTAGCGAAGCCCAGCAGCATGGTGGCGAAGCCGTTTCCAGAAAGCCTGTTGGCCTGCAGGCCCGTTCCCTGCCGAGAAAAGACGAAGTTCCCGGACGGCGCGACCTTGAATGTGTCGGTGGATCCGTTCCAGCGGAACTCGAACCCCGTCTTCACGGTGTGCCTGCCGCTGATATAGGTCAGCGAATCGCTGAATCCGAACGTCGGGCCGCGCTGAATCCGGAAGACGGCCGTGGCGCCCCCAACCGGGCTATAGGCTTGCGGCCGGAACGCCGGAAAGGCCGTGTCGCTAACGCCTGTCAGGCCTAGCTTGGCTGGCCAGCCGCCGTCGACGCTGTCGTGCAATACGTCGCGGTTCTGCTTCAGCCAGTGGAACTTCAGGTCGTTGATCCACGAGGGCGAGAACGAGTGCATCCAGGAGGTCATTACCGTGTGGGCCAGGTTGTTCACGTTGCGCGAGGCAAGCCCGCCGAGGCCGGACGCAGCCGGCTCGGGGAACGCGGACTCCTGCGGAGTGTTGTTGTGCTGCGCGAGGTACCGTCCGAACACCTTGTCACGGTCGCTGAAGGTGTGGTCGAGCCGCACGGTAGTGTGATTCTGGTCCCTTGAGGGGGCTAGGTTGAGATTGAAGTTGTTGCCGCCGGCCCTGGTGCCGGCCTGGTTAGCCTGCGGGTAGTAGCTTGCGGCGGCCGACCCGATTGGATCGAACAGGCTCGGTGGGATCACGTTGTCCTGGAACGGGTCGCGAATCTTCTTTGTCGCGTCGGCCGGATCGGGCCGTGTCGAGTTGGGGTCGTAAAGCGGTATGGAGCGCCCGCGATTGTCGACCAGACCGGTGAAGACCCCATCCCGCTGGTCCTGGGTGGGAACGGTGAGGATGATCGGGCGGCCCGTGACCGTGCGGGTGGCCTCGTACGCGACGAAGAAATGGGTCCGGTCCTTCACGATCGGCCCTCCCAGGGTTCCGCCGAACTGGTTGAACCGGAGTGGTGCCCGGGTCTTGGCAAAGAAGTTCCTTGCGTCGAGTGCATCGTTTCGGAGGAACTCGAACAGGTTGCCGTGGAACTGGTTCGTTCCGGATTTCGTCACGGCCGTGAAGACCCCGCCGGCAGTGCGGCCGTACTCGGCGGCGTAGTTGTTGGTGATCACCTTGAACTCTTCGAGCGCGTCGACCATCGGTGCTATCTCGGCCATGGCGCGTGAGAGACCGGTCTTCTGCACGGACCCGCCGTCCACGAACAGGCCCTGCGTGAACGCCCTGCTCCCGGCCACCGTCGTGACCGGGATCTCGGCCGCGTCCCCGATCCCTCGCACCATGACGGTAGCGCCGGCCATCTGCGTCAGGTACCAGGCGTTACGGCCGTTGAGAGGCATCTCGACCACGGACTTGTTCTCGATGACCTGTCCGATAGTGGAGGTCTCGGATTCCAGCAGCGGTGCGGCCTCGACCACCTCGATGACCTCGGTGATCTGTCCGACCTCGAGCTGGAAGTCGAATCGCGCCTGTTGGTCCACGTCGATCTTGATGCCGGCGCGGGAGACCGACCGGAACCCGGGCGAACTCACATCAATTCGGTAGTTGCCGGGCTGGACGAAGGGCACCGTGTAGTACCCGAGCTCGTTCGTGGTGACGATCTGCTCGATGCCGGTATCAACGTTTCGGACGGTTACGGAGACACCCGGTATGACGGCGTCCGTGGGATCCGTGATCCGGCCCGAGACCTGGGCGCTTGATGTCTGGCCGCTTATGGTCGCGGCTCCAGCTCCCAGAAGAAGAACGACGGCCGCAGCAGTGGCCACCAGTCTGAAGTGCATGGGACACCTCCGTGTCGTGCAACCGAATCTGTCGGATGGATTCTGAGTCCTAGGCCTCCCGGACGCGTCCTATCCCCAATCCTGCCACGAGGCTACCAGCCAGATTCTGGACTGTCAATCGGTTGCGGAGGAAACCATGGAGCTTTTCAGTGGGCAGGCCGAGGAATCGGCCCAAGCCGGCAACAGGGTGTTGCGACTGATCGGAAGCTGGAGGTTCAGCCGGACCCTTGCAGCCGGGGTCCGTCGTCGTGGTGATGCTCCTAGCCCGCAGACGGCCCGACGTTGAAGCCCATGTCCGTCAGGCTACAGCAGGGAGATGGATCATGAACGTGCTCCCGCGGCCTTCCTGGGTCTCGAGCGTCGCTTGCCGCCCATCCGCTTCATCGTTTCGCGCACGAGCTTGAGGCCCCGCCCCGCACCCGGGATTGCGGCGCTTTGCGCGTTTGACACTCGATAGTACGGCTCGAAAATCCGGGGCACTTCACGGGCCGGAATGCCCGCTCCCCGATCATGGACGCGCATCTGCACCTCGCGGGCCGGGCCGGCAACGGAATCGCAAGTCTCGCTCTTCACCCAGTGGCCGGACTCACCGTACTTGATTGCATTGCTCAACAGATCGCCTATGCACTGCCGAAGGGCCTCCGGACCGGCTCGCACAGTCGGATGTTCCTCGGCCAAGGATCGCTCGACCGAGAATCCGCGGGCGCTGATCAGAGGCTGCAAGTCCCCCAAAGCCGTCGAGGCAACCTTCGAGACGTCAACTGGGTCGAGACGAATGTGCGTGTCGAGAAACTCGATGGCCGAAGCGCGCATCGCGCGGTCGACGATCTTGTGCAATCGCTTTCCGTGCCCGTGGAGCAACGATCCGTAACGCAATGCCTTCTGGTTGCGTCCGAGCTCACCATGCACCATGCTGTCCGCCAAGCCGATCACCACCGCTATCGGAGTGAGCAGTTGATGCGTCTGGCTAGCCGCAGCTTGTAGTTTGGTTTCCGCTCGTTTGGCCGCGCGGTCGCCCGTGATCGCGACCATCGCCATCGCCGTCAGTAGCAAGGCCAGGACCACGATGCCCATAGCCACGGATCGATGGTACGTCCGGTTAACGGTCTGACCCAGCGGAACTCCGACGTGCCTCGCCTCCATCCATTGTTCGTCCTGGCTATCGATCCCCGAGTACAGCGTCGGCAGGCCGGATGAGGCTCTCAGCACGCGTAGGTGGCCGCTCTTCGCGCCAGAGCCGCTGAGGTCGGGGGAGACTCAGCGATTCAGACGGAACGAGCGAGAGGTTATGAAGGTTCGACGTTGCATGGATGCTTCCCACCGTTATTCACTGGCGCATGCCGCGCCACTTGAGAGTATCTGCAATAGGGGCTTGGAAGAGCAGTCGGCGGGCCTTGCGATCAGGGGGGCTGGAAAGGGCAGATTGACTCCAGCCTGGCGAACCGCTCAGGGCATGGGTGGGCACATTGCCGACCGCGGTTTCGGGGCGGGTGGTCCCGGCTGGCGGGTGATGGTTCGTACGAATAAAGGCTCTCTCCATCCAGAGTGACCTTCAATGCATATCGATGCCCAGTCCTCGAGACCCGCCGGAAGTGATGGTCAAGGACGCTGGGTGCCAATCGATCGCGGATTTATGCCAAGTCGAGCATCAGGATCAGATAGCCCGTCACGGCTGGCCAATCCAGTCTGCGCCGGTAACTCGGCACGTGCGAAACGACCGGCCGGAACAGGGCCATGGCTTGCGGCAGGAGTATCCATCTGGCAGGCCATCTCTTGTGCACTCCGCGAGCGGGCGGGAATCCGGATCCCTCGATGTGGCGGCGCACCTGGACAAGGCTCTCGTCCCACACCGCTGGCTGGAGACCGCCGGGCTCCACCAACAGTTCGGTGAGGGTGCCGGTCTTGCTTGACGACATGTCGTAGAAGAGGATGCGCCTGACAACCGGCCCTTGTACGGAGAGCTCGTGCCAAGAGTTGCAGCTCTGCTGGAAGTGTTTGACGCGACTGGATCGATCCAAGTCCGGGTTTGCCCTGAACGTCCCCAACAGGAGCCAGGTCTTGAAGCGGTGATCTTCGACCGACAGATTGAAGGCTCCCCTAAGCGAGGGCTGCGCCTGATACCGCTGTGATTCACTCACCTCGTCGATCCATCGCAAGAGCGTGACTCCAATGAAGATCAGGAGCACGCAGCTCGCGCCAATCCAAATGGCGACCCGTCGCCGAAATGACAACGGTCATACCTTCTTGGGGCAAGCTTCTGGGGACCAGCTACTCGGTTGCCGCTCTCGGACCGAAGGTGGGTTGAGATTGCGATCGGCCCCTTGCCAAGCGTCGGTGGGGCGATCGCGTGAGGGGAGACCTTTCAGCTGTGCAACTGTACGTAGATAGTGGTTGCGACAAAACTCGCGTCTTGTTGGCCGCAAGAAAGTTATTTCCGGATTCTCGGGACGAATATTTGGTTGGCAGACCGGGGCTTGCCGGGAATCCAACCGGCTCGGACGGATTCGTGCAAGGATTCGCAGATCCTGGCTCAGCAGTCAGCCAAGCGCGAACACTAGCGAGGCTTCGCTCAGACCGACGAGGGCAGCCGTAGAGCCCTGCAACGCAACGATCAGCATCGCGCTAAGGCAGGCAGACTGGTTGGACGAGCGTCTGCCGGGCCCGGATGAGGATTCAAGGCAATCGGCGGGCGCTCTGCCGAGTGGTAGTGGCTCGTTCGGAACCGTGTGGCCGGACCGGTTTGCCACCCTCAGAGGGCTCGCTAGAAATCTCTCTCCGACGGCCGTGCACGGCCCGCGAGGATCCGCAGGCGTTCCTCCAATTCCCGCACTCTATCCTCGGCGGCAACGGCCCGGTCCTGCGCGGCGTCCGCCCGCTCCCGCTCCGCGGTCACTCGACCCTCGGCGACGTTCGCCCGCTTCCGCTCGACCTCCGCCCGCTTCCGCTCGGCATCGGCCCGCTTCCGCTCGGCGGCCGCGCTGTCCTCGGCGGCGAAGGCCCGGTCCTCGGCGGCGAAGGCCCGGTCCTCGGCGAGCCGCCGCCGCCGCTCCGCTTCCTCCAGCGCTCCGTCGAACTCCTCGCCCGTCCGCGGGTCCGCGA
>CAYWUV010000075.1:0-29998 GCA_964461235.1 uncultured Bryobacterales bacterium
CACTCCGCCAATCCCACCCGAACCATCCACGACCGCTACTTTTAGAATTCCTGAGTGCTCCTCGGAGGTAGTCGGTCCTGGGCTATCATTGAGGGTTGATGCGCGTCGCAATAGGGGCCGACCACGCTGGCTACGACCTCAAGGAGACGCTCGCCGAGCGCTTGGCGTCCGCCGGCCATGAATTGGTGGACGTTGGGTCCCACGTGCTCGATTCCGACGACGACTATCCTGACTACGCGATTGCCGTTGGCGAGAAAGTGCGCGGCGGAGAGGTCGAACGGGGCATTGTTGTTTGCGGCAGCGGCGTCGGCTCGTGCGTAGCGGCCAACAAGCTGAAAGGAGTGCGTGCCTGCGTCTGTCACGACCCCTATTCGGCGGCGCAGGGCGTCGAGCACGACGACCTCAACGTTCTCTGCCTAGGGGGGCGCGTCATCGACGCCAGCCTCGCCGAGGAGCTGGCCAGTGCCTTCCTGGGGGCGCGGTTCCGGCCTGAAGAGCGCTTCGTCCGGCGTTTGGACAAGGTTCTGGCGGCAGAACGGCGCGGTTGACGCCCGGGGACGGCCCGGGCCGGTGGGTTCCACGTGGAGCACCTGCAAAGCCTTCTCTATTGGATTTCGAGCGCCTTCCTGCTGCCGGCGCTGGTGGCGATCGTGGCGCTCTTCGTCTACACAATCTATCTTGCGGGCGGAGTCCTCTCGGACGCGCTCGAGCGACGGGCTAACCGCGAGGCACTGCGCCGGTACTACGCTGGGGAGCCGAGTGCCGACCGCTTTGTCGAACTGGACTGGAAGCTGGCACTCGGCCGCTTCGCCCGGGGTGCAAGGGAGCATCCCGAGCGACTGGACAAGACGGTCGCTGATCTCGGAAACGAACTGCGGGGCCGAGCCGAGAGTCTTTCGGTGCTCGCGCGCACGGGGCCCATGCTGGGCCTGGTTGGCACCCTGATTCCGCTCCAGCCGGCGT
Source organism: uncultured Bryobacterales bacterium (assembly GCA_964461235.1). Taxonomy (GTDB): domain Bacteria; phylum Acidobacteriota; class Terriglobia; order Bryobacterales; family UBA6623; genus VXMF01. Next base: position 964 of record CAYWUV010000075.1, read on the forward strand.
TGGCCGGACTGGCGGCCGGTGACATGCAGTCCATGGCGGCGAACCTTCTGATCGGCTTTACGACCACAGTGATCGGGCTGATCGTGGGCGGTGTCTCGTATGCCTTGGCCGTACTGGTTCGCCAGTGGGGCCGCCAGGACCTGACCGAGATGCACTACCTCGTGGACACGTGGCAGGAAGCGGCCGGAAAGGAGAAACGGACGGATGGCGAAGGATCCGGACAAGGCCAAATCCCGTAGGGAATGGCAACGGCGCGTGAACGAGACGATGGCGTCCCCGGATGACGGCGACCCCTTGGGAGGGGTCGTCAACCTGTTTGACGCCAGCATGGTGCTGGTGGTCGCCCTCATCTTGGCATTGGCTGGGAGCGCCAGCCTGGCTGAGGTTGCGGCCCGCATGAGCACGCAGGACATCACGATTGTCACCAACCCGGGCCAGCCCGACATGGAGATGATCGTCAAGAAGGGCCAGCGCATCGAGCGCCTCCGCTCCAGCGACGAGCTGGGCCGCGGCAGGGGCCAGCGGCTCGGCGTCGCCTACCGCCTCGAAAGCGGCGAAGTCATCTACGTCCCCGAATCCGAGTAGGGGCCGCGCAAGGCGCCTCGAAGGCAGGCGCGGTGGTACGCTGGGACCTGCGAGGGTATCGCATTTGCCGCTCCCAGCCGAAGCTTCCCTGACCAGCGAAATGCTGGCACTCGAAGACCGCTGGGGTGCCCGGAACTACCACCCGCTTCCAGTCGTTGTCGCGAGAGCCGAAGGGCCTTGGGTCTACGATGTCGAAGGCCGGCGATACCTGGACTGCCTGAGCGCCTACTCGGCTGTCAATCAGGGCCATTGCCATCCGCGCATCATGCGAGCCATGCTCGCGCAGGCCGAGCAGGTCACGCTCACATCACGAGCCTTCCGCAACGACCAATTGCCGCTGTTCTGCCGGGAGTTGGCGCAACTCTGCGGTATGGAAATGGTCCTGCCGATGAATTCCGGCGCGGAGGCGGTCGAGACGGCGATCAAGGCCGCGCGCCGGTGGGGCTACCGGCGCAAGGGGATTCCCGCGGGCGGTGCCGAGATCGTAGTCTGCGAGAACAACTTCCACGGACGGACCACGACGATCATCGGATTCTCCTCCGACCCCGGCTCGCGGGAGGGCTTCGGGCCGTACACGCCGGGCTTCCGCACCGTCCCGTTCGGCGATGCCGGAGCGTTGGAGTCTGTCATCACGGAGCGCACGTGCGCGTTCTTGGTGGAGCCCATCCAGTGCGAGGCCGGGATTCTGCTCCCGCCCGCCGGGTATCTGGCCGCCGCTGCCGAGATCTGCCGCTCCCGCAACGTCTTGCTCATAGCCGACGAAATCCAGACAGGCCTCGGACGCACAGGAGAGCTGTTCGCCTGCCGACACGAGGGCGTGCAGCCCGACGTATTCGTGCTGGGCAAGGCGCTTTCCGGCGGCTTCTACCCAGTGTCGGCGGTCATTGCGAGCCGCGAGGTCCTCGGGGTCTTCGACGCTGGCAGCCACGGCTCGACCTTTGGCGGCAACCCATTGGGCTGCGCAGTTGCGAGGGAGGCCCTCCGGGTCATGCAGGACGAGGACCTCGTGGGCCGCTCGGCAGAACTGGGCTCGTGGTTCCTGGACGAACTGCGCCGGCTGTCGCATCCCGACATTGTTGACGTCCGTGGTCGCGGACTGCTGGCGGGCATCGAGCTCCGCGTACCGGCGCGGACCTATTGCGAGCGTTTGGTGGAACTGGGAATCCTCTGCAAGGAGACGCACGACCACGTGATTCGCATTGCCCCCCCGCTGGTCATCGAGCGCGAGGAACTCGACTGGGCCCTGGCTCGGCTGCGCACGGTGTTCGCTGCCTGAAAGGACCCCCAGCGCTAGGGCATGTAGTCGCCGAGATCGATGCGGAGGACCGCGACGATCTCCGGATCGTCGATATTGTCCAGCGTGACGACGTGCGTGTCGGTGTCGATGCGCTTCGGCGGTGTTTCGCCGCGCAGCGCGGCCAGAACGGTTTGCACGGCCGTCCGGCCGATCTGGAACGGGTCCTGAACCACCAGGGCGCGGATCACCCCCTCGCGGAAGTCCCTTTCCAAGGTATAGGTCCAGTCGAAGCCCACCAGCTTGACCTGCTCCACCATGCCGCGGTTCCGCAGGGCCGTCGCCGCGCCGACTGTGCCCGGCTCCGCCGACGCGAAGATCCCGTCCAAGTCGGGATTCGCCGTTAGCATGTTCTCGGAAACCTGCAGCGCGATCGAGCGGTCCGACTGGCAGTACTTGTAATCCACGATCTCGACTCCCGGATAATCGCTGGCCAGCGTCTCCTCGAAGCCTGCCTCGCGCTCCATCGTCGACGCGGAGCCCGGCACGTTCTTGACCATGGCGATCTGGCCTTGACCGCCGAGCATCTTCCCCAGCGTGTGCGCGGCCGTCGTGCCCGCCTTGCGATTGTTGCTCGCAACGAATGAGACGTATTCATCCGTGTTGATCCCGGAATCGAATATGGTGACCGGTATCCCCTCACGCTTGGCGCGTTCAACGACTCCGACCAGGGCCGTGGCTTCGGTTGGGGCCAGGACGATGCCGTCGACCCGGGAATTGATCATCGCGTCCACGATCTCGATCTGGCGCGAGAACTCGGTCTCGGCCGATGGTCCCTGCCACTCGACCGTGACTCCGGCATCCCGTGCGGCCTCGTCCGCTCCCGCGTGGACGGCGACCCAGAACTCGTGGGCGACCGCCTTGGGCACGACTCCGATTCGAACCGTGTCGGACCGGTTACACCCGCTACCGGCGGCAAGCGCTGCCATGCAGCTGATAAGAAGCGTCCGTCTCGTGGGCATTTGTGCACCTCACGCAATAGTTTGCAACTTTCTGGTGTCGCAGGCAAACCGCTGGCCCTGCGCTAGCGGGCCTCGGCGCGCAGTTCCGCGAGCGCGGCAGCCACGACCGGGTCCCTCCGAATCTCGACTTCATCCCCGGCCGCCACGCCGGCGGTCAGGTTGAGGACCTCCTGCTTGAGCATCGACCGGACGAACCCGAGCGTCGACGACCACTCAGCTAGGGCAGGCCGGATATGGCGCTGTGACAGATACACCTGGAAGTCGTCGAGCATCTCGTTGTCGGGCTCGAACGACCGGTCGATGTCGCCCCGCAGGCTGACGTAGTCCCGTGCGAACTCCAGAAACGAGTTGCTCGCGAGCAGGACCTGCTCGAGTCGGGAGAGCGGACGAGGCGCAGCCTCGCGGTCGGGCTCGATGCCGCCGCGGAACCCGCTCTCGTCTCCGTCCGTCCGGCACGGGGCCAGCTGGAACTCGCCGCAGGCGCTGGTCCAGCGCTGGATGGAACGCTCGGACGGCGTTTCGTAGAACGCAGTGGTCAGGGCGAGCGCCGTGCCGCCGCTGAGCTCGAAGACGCTTTGAACCAGGCCCTTTCCGAAGCTGCGCTGCCCAACGAGTCGCGCCCGCCCGTGATCCTGCAGCGCTCCGGCCACGAGTTCCGCCGCGCTCGCCGTCCGGCCGTCGATCAGGATCCGCAGAGGGAATGAGAACGGCTTGGAGCCTGGCGGCACGCGCAGCGCTTCTTTCTCGCCGTCCCGTCCCCGGATCCAGAGGATACGGTCCTTCGGACGCAGGAAGAACGCGGCGACCTGGACAGCGGACTCGATGATCCCGCCCGGGTTCCCCCTCAGGTCGAGTACCAGGCCATTGAGGCTCCGGCCTCCGAGCGAAGTCAGAACTCCGTGCAGCTCGGCGGCGGTCGCCGCCTCGAAGTTGAGAATCTTCGCGTAGGCGATCCCCGGTTCCAGCAAGAAACGGCGCGAGACGCTAGGGTCGGCCATCTCGGCCGGCACGAGCTCCATGTCCAGCAGGTTGGGAAAGTTGGGGCGCTTGACCATTAACTGGGCCCGGCCCTGCCGGGCGCTCGCGAGCATCGGCACGAGTTGCTCGACCGGAAGCTGGGCGAGCGGCTGCCCGTTGAGCACGAGGATCTCGTCCCCCGGCGCGATGCCCGCCCGTTCGGACGGGCTGCCCGGCAGGGTCTGCAGCACGATCACCCGCCCGGGAAGCAGGTTGACGACGCTGCCGAAACCCTTCTCCGTCGAGCGCTGCATCTCGCGCAGGCTCTCGAGTTGCTGGGGATCGAGGAACGCCGAGAACGGATCCAGGGTGGAGAGCATCGCCGGAAGAGCCCCGCGATAGATCGCCTCCGCCGCATCAAACGGCTGGGCTAGACGCTGACCCATCAAACCGAAGACTTCGAGAAAGCGCCGGGCCTGGCCCTCCGCCTCGGCCGCGTGTCCGGGACCGGTCGAGGCCGCTCCGAGCGTCGTCGCGGCTGCCATGAGCAGTCCGAGGCCCGCGTTGCACGCTCGCGGTCGCACCTGCACGCAATTATACGGTCCGGACCGCAAGGGTGTCGCTGGCGGGCCCGGCTAGCCGGGGCCGGCGAATTGTGAAGAAATTGTCATAGATCCACGGAACGCAATCCCCTTCTTCTGCGTCAAAAGACTCTAGGAAAGGAAGTGAGCTGAAATGCTGAGTCCACTTGCGGGAGGTCGGACCGTCCAGGCGGCGGGCCGGCCAGACGACGCATCCGTGGATGCGTTCGAGCCGCGCGAGGCCAGCGGGGCAACGGAGAGGGCGAGCGCGTCCCCTCCAGAGGACAGCGTGCGCCTGTACCTTACCGAGATCGGCATGGTCTCGCTGCTGGACAGGGACGGCGAGGTGGGCCTCGCCAAGCAATTGGAAAGGGCCGAGGAGCGGATTCGCCGCGACTTGTCCCGGACGTCCTGGCTGTGGCGTGAGCTGCTCGACCTGCGGGGGCGCCTGAAGGCGGAGCCGCAACTGGGCCGGCGCGTGGTCCAGGGCGGCGCGGGTGCGGATGCGGCGACGGTGGCGAGGAACGTCCGCGGGCTGAAGCAACGCTTGGGCCGGGTTGCCGGGCGGCTGGCCGAGGTGCAGTACAAGAAGGCGCTGCTTGACGAGGCTGGGCCCCTGCACGTGGCCGAGTGGCGCGCCCGCCGCTGGCAGTACTTGCGAAGCGTCATCGAGGCGTCGCGGGAGATTCGCGAACTGAAGCTCGATCGCGACGTGTGGCGGGGGTACGCGGCTCGGTTCGCCCGCGACGCCGAGCGTGTCGGAGCGCCGGAAACGCTGGGCGTCCCGTGGCTGCCCACGGGACAGGCCGAGGCGCGCCGCCAGCTGAAGCGCCTCACGGTCGCGCGCGGGCAGGCCGACGACGCCAAGAAGGCGCTCATCGAGGCGAATCTGCGCCTGGTCGTGTCGATCGCGAAGAAGTTCGTGAATCGCGGACTGCACATCCTGGACCTGATCCAGGAGGGGAACATCGGCCTCGCCCGGGCTGTCGAGAAGTTTGACTACAGGCTCGGGTTCAAGTTCTCGACCTATGCGACCTGGTGGATCCGGCAGGCCATCATGCGCTCGTTGGCCGACCAGTCGAGGACGGTGCGGATTCCAGTCCACATGAACGAGCAGCTGAACAAGTTTAACCGGGCCCTCCGCGTACTGGAGAAGGACCGGGGCCAAGCGCCCACGAACCAGCAGGTCGCCGAGTACCTCGGCGTGGATGTCGAGAAGATCGAGATGCTCCGGCTGATCTCGCTCACTCCGGTCTCGCTCGAGACCCGTGTGGGCCCCGACGGCGACTCCAGCCTGGAGGAGTTGATCGAGGACAAGAGCGCCCCGTCCCCGCTGGACGGCCTCCTGCAGGGAAATCTGCCGCAAGAGACGGCCGGCGTTCTGGACATCTTGCCGGAGATCGAGCGCGAGATCCTGCAGCTTCGTTATGGCATCGGGTGCGGCCGCGAGCACACGCTGCAGGAGATCGGCGAGCGATTCGGCTTGACCCGGGAGCGCATCCGTCAACTCGAGCTCAAGGCGCTCGAAAAGCTGCGCGACCCCGACCGGATCGAACAGCTCCGGCGCCTCCTGCCGGCCTAGCCAGCACGGGTCCTGCCGTCCCCCGGCGGTCTCCTGAACCTGTGCTACAGTCAGGCACGTCCCTGCCGAGGGAGGTGCGGAATGGTCTTGGGAATGGCCCGAAGGCTGGCAATCGTGGCTGGCGTTTTCGCCATGGGGGCGGTGCCGCTGCTGACCGCCCTGCAGTTCTGGGGCGGTCGCGGCGGCGGTGATCCTCGGGCTTGGGACTTCGACCCGGACGCCCGCGCCGAGTTCCAGTTCGTCCGGTACGCCTACGGTTCCGGCCAGGACGGAGGCTGGGGGCGCCGGCGGGGAGGCTGGCGGACGGATTGGCCCGACGCCGAGTACCACCTGACCAACGGCATCAGCCGGTTGACGCTGATCGACACGGCGTACGGCGGCAAGTTCTTTGATCCGATGGACGAGGAACTGTTCGACTTCCCCTGGATCTACGCCGTGGAAGTGGGGCGCTGGTACCTCGACGAGGTTGAGGCGGCGCGCTTGCGAGAGTACTTGCTCCGCGGAGGGTTCCTGGTTGTCGACGACTTCCACGGGGACTACGAATGGGCCGCGTTCGAAGCGTCCATGAAGCGCGTGTTCCCGGACCGGTTGATCGTCGAGATCCCCGAGACCGATCCGATTCTGCACACCCTGTACGACCTCGACCATCGCATCCAGGTGCCTGGCATCCAGTACGTCTGGTCCGGCACGACTTGGGAGAAGGACGGTTACACCCCGCACTGGCGCGGCGTCTACGACGACGAGGGCCGGCTCATGGTCGCCATCAACTACAACATGGACCTCGGGGACGCATGGGAGCATGCCGACACTCCCCAGTACCCCGAGAACATGACAGCCTTGGCGTACCGTTTCGCCGTCAATTACGTCATATACGCCATGACGCATTGAGTGTGCCGCGGTGTTCGAGTTCTTCTTCAAGTATCCGCTGGCCGCCTACCGCAAGGGCGACTTCCTGTTCGCCAGCGGCTGGCCGGTCTGGCTGCTGTTGGCGGCCTGTGCCCTGGCGGCGGCCGGGCTCGCTTGGCACGTACGCCGCGTGCCGCACCGCCTGCCGGGCAAGGCCCTGTGGACGGTCTGGGTGCTGCAGTGCCTGGCGGTGGCTCTGGTCCTCGTGCTGCTCTGGCAGCCTGCTCTGGCGATCCAGTCCCTGAAGAACCGCCAGAATGCGGTCGCCGTGCTGCTGGATACCTCCCGCAGCATGTCGTTCGGCCACTCCGGCGTTTCGAGGCTTGCCCAGGCTTCGGAGGCCCTCTCCCAGCAGGTGCTGCCGGCGCTCGCCGGGAAGTTCCAAGTACGGCTCTTCGGGTTCGCGGGCAGACCGGAGCGGCTCGAGTCCTTGGCCCCGGAGTCGCTTCCCGCGCCCGGGGCGAGCACTGGCATCGGCGAATCGCTCCTCAGCGTCCTGCGCGAGTCCACCGCGGTGCCGCTCGGCGCGATTCTCCTCGTCAGCGACGGAGCGGACAACACCGAGCGGTTCGGTCGGGAGACCATGGCCGAGATCCGCAAGTTCAACGTCCCGGTGCACACCATCGGGGTGGGCCGGGAGCGAATCGAGGGGGACATCGAGCTGGCCGCCGTCACGGTGGCGTCGAAATCGCTGCCGCGCTCGCGAGTCAGCGCCCAGCTGACCCTGCGCCACGACGGCCAGGAGGAGAGGCAGACCCGTATCACGGTGCGGGACGGATCCAGCATTCTCGCCAGCAAGCCGGTCATCTTGCGACCGGGAGAGCCCGTGCGGCGCGAGTGGATCGATTTCGGTGCGGGCGAGGCCGGCGTGCGCAACCTGGCCTTCTCGGTCGAGCCGGTGGCCGGCGAGGAAATCCAAGGCAACAACCTGCGCCGCCGGACCCTCGACGTACCTCGGGGACGCCGCCGGATCCTGTACGTCGAGGGCGAGCCCCGCTGGCAATACAAGTTCATGCGCCGGGCGGTTCACAACGATGCCAGCGTGCAGTTGGTGACGATGCTGCGTACCTCCGCCAACAAGTTCTATCGCCAGGGCGTCGATACCCCGGAGGAACTGGAAGACGGCTTCCCGTCCGAGGAAGAGGACCTGTTCGGGTACGATGCGCTGATCATCGGGAGCTTCGAGGCCGCGTTCTTCTCGCCGAAGCAGCAGGTCGCGATTCGCGAGTTCGTCAGCCGCAGGGGCGGCACGCTGCTGATGCTGGGCGGGCGCAACGGCCTCGGGGCCGGCGGATGGCAGCATTCGGAGATCGTCGACGTGCTGCCCGCGGAGTTGGCGGCGGGGGAGTCGTCCTTCCGCCGCGAGCGAGTCAAGGCCGAGCTGTCGTCTCAGGGGCGGGACTCGCTGGTCTGCCGCCTGGATTCCGACCCGGCCAGAAACTCCGAGCTGTGGGACGAGATGCCCGAACTGGCCGACTTCCAGATGCTCGGCAGTCTCAAGCCGGCCGCCGTAACTCTGATGAACGCGCGCTTCGGTCGCGATGCCCTGCCGCTGCTGGTGCGCCAGAACTACGGACACGGCCGCGCCATGATCTTCGCGACAGGGGGCAGTTGGCGCTGGCGCATGCGGCTGCCGAGCGACGACCCGCGCCACGACACGTTCTGGCGCCAGCTGCTGCGCAGTTTGGTGGCAGGCACGCAGGGTACCGTCCGGCTGACCAGCAACCGGTCAAACTATGCTGACGAGTCCAGGGTGCAACTGCGTGCCGAAGTCCGGGCTGGAGACTACACCTATGCCAATAACGCCCAGGTGAGAGCCGTCGTGACGCCCGAGGACGGACCCCCCTTGACGGTCGAACTGCGCCCCTCTTCCGCCGAGCCGGGAGTGTACGAGGAGGAGGTGGACGCCGCCGGACTCGGCGTGTACCGGATCGAGGCCGTTGCCCATCTTGGGGACGAGCGTCTGGGGGCCGATTCGCTCCATGTCCGCCGCGAGGGCGGCGTGGCGGAGTACTTTCACCCCGAGCGGGATGCGAACCTGCTGTCACAGCTGGCGCGCCAGACGGGAGGGCGGTACTGGGAACTCGGTGAGCTGGACGCCCTGCCTGGCGAGATTCGATTCTCGGAAGCCGGCATTACGACCCGCGAGATCCTCGATCTCTGGGACATGCCAGCCCTGTTCTTCCTGCTGATTGTCTTGCGTGGTGCCGAATGGGTGCTGAGGAAGCGATGGGGTGTCGTGTGAGGGGGGCCGGTTGGTGGTTGAGGTGCTTCCGGGCGCTGGCGGTGGCGACCGCGCTGGTGCCGTCGGCGCAGCCTGCCACGCACTTCCTGGTGATCGAAGGGTTAGGCGGCACACGAGACTACGCGCAGGCGTTCAGGGAACAGGTCCGGAAGGTGCTGCCCGCCCTCCGGCGCATGGCAGGGGGCGATGCGCTGGTGCGCGTGGTCGCGGGAACCCAAGCGACCTCGCAGCGGATCGAGGCCGAGTTCGGCGAACTCGCGGTGGCGGTCGCTCCGGGCGACTCGCTCGCCGTCTTCCTAGTGGGGCATGGATCCCATGACGGGAGCCATTACAAATTCAACATCCCGGGCCCGGACATAACGGACCGACAGTTGAAGGGCTGGCTCGACTCGGTGCCGGCAGCCCGCCAGCTCGTGGTGAGCACGACCAGCTCGAGCGGCGGTGCCCTCGAGACACTGAAAGGGCCCCGCCGGATCGTCATCACGGCCACCAAGAACGGCCGCGAGCGCAATGCTACGGTTTTCGGCCGGTACTGGGCCGAGGCTTTCGCCGCTCCGGATGCCGACACCGACAAGAACGAGAGCATTTCGGCGCTCGAGGCGTTCCGCTACGCCGAGAGCAAGGTCAAGGCGCACTTCGAGGATGCGAAGCGGCTGGCTACGGAGCATCCGCAGATCCAGGGGGAACGGGCCGACGGCTTCTTGCTGGCCCGCCTCGGCCAGGCTGCTGCACTGGCCAGCGATCCCTCCATGCGGCCGCTCCTGCTCCAGCGCGAAGAGCTGGAACGCAAGATCGCGGAGTTGACGGCCCGTAAGGACGACATGGCCGAGGACGAGTATCTCGATGTGCTGCAGGCGCTCCTGCTGGAACTGGCGGAGCTTCAGGAACGCCTCGTCGACAGCGAGCGCCCTCCCGATGGGGGGACGCTGTGATTCGCCGAGTCGGGGCGGCGCTCGCGGTTTTTTCCCTGCTCGCCTCCGTTCCTGCCGCCTGGGGCCAGCGCAGCCAGGAGCGTGGGGCCCGCTCTGCCAGCCTCGAGCCTTGTGATGCGCTCCACGACCGCGGGCGGATCGGCGAGGCCTCCGCGTGCTACCGACGGATCGCACGAGACGGATCGCCCGGAGAGCAGGCCGAGGCGTACTGGATGCTGGGCGACCTCAAGGCCGCCAACGAGAGATTCCGGGAGGCTGTCCGGCTAACGCCCGAGAGCCCGGACCTACGGGTGCGATGGGGCTACCTGTATATCGATTCGCACCAAGACCAGGAAGCAGCCAAGCTGTTCGACGAAGCCCTGGAAATCGAGGAGGAGCACGTCCCCGCGCGTCTCGGCATGGCCCGGGTGCTGGCCACTCGCTTCGACGGCAAGGCAATCGAGCTGGCTCAAGCGACGCTGGACGACCATCCACGGCAGGCGGAGGGGCACCTGCTGCTGGGGCGCATGGCGCTCGAGGAGGGCAGTCTGGACGAGGCCCGCGAGAGTCTCGACGCTGCGCTGCGCGAGTCGCTGCAGCTGAAGATCGCCCCGCTTGAGGCGTACGCGCTGCTCGCCTCGCTCGAGATGCTCGAAGGCACACGGGACAACGAGTGGGTCGGCAGGGCTCTGGAGTACAACCCGCGGTACGGCGAGGTCTACGCAGAGCAAGCCCACTTCTACGTGATCACCAGGCGTTACCGCGAGGCGACCGAGCGTCTGCGGAAGGCGATCCGGGTCAACCCCCGGCTCTGGCGCGCCCATGCGGAGCTGGGCGTCAACCTGATGCGTGAGGGGCTCGACGAAGAGGGTGCCCGTCACCTCGAGATCGCCTACGAAGGGGACCCTTACAGTGCCAAGACAGTCAACACCCTGCGCTTGCTCGATACCTACGACCGCTTCGAGACGTTTCCGGGCGAAGTGCGTGCCGGTCACGACGAGCCCCGGGCCCTGATCCGCCTCGACCAGGACGAATCAGCACTTCTGCTTCCCTACGTCCTCGACCTCACTGAACGCGCCATCGACGCATTCACCCGGAAGTACGCATTCGAACTGCAACGCCCGGTGCGGGTCGAACTCTATCCGAACCACGATGACTTCGCGGTTCGGACCCTGGCCATGCCGGGCATCGGCCTGTTGGGCGTGACCTTCGGATACGTCGTTGCGATGGACAGCCCATCCGGGCGTGAACCGGGCGGCTTCCACTGGGGCACGACCCTGTGGCACGAACTCGCGCACGTCTTCACCCTGGAATCCACCGACCACTTGGTACCCCGCTGGTATTCGGAAGGGATCTCCATGTACGAGGAGTGGATGGCCGATCCGCGCTGGGGTGAGTCCGTTACCCCGGAGTTCATCTCGGCGCTTCGGAAGGACGAGCTGCTTCCGGTCGCCGACCTGGACCGCGGGTTCATCCGTCCGCGGTACCCGGGCCAAGTGGCGGTGTCGTACCTGCAGGCCGGCTACGTCTGCCGATTCATCGCCGAAAGCTGGGGCGAGTCGAAGCTCGTCGAACTCCTGCGCGGGTTCGGTGACAGCGAGGTGACGACCTCGTCCAACATCCAGGATGTGCTCGGGGTTGGACCCGAGGAATTCGACAAGCGCTTCCTTGCCCACATCAAGCAGTTCCTGGGAGCGGCGCTCGACGGGATGCCCCGTTGGCAGCGCAATCTCAAGCGCGCTCTGGAGGCCTTCAGGAACGAGGACTGGGAGGCGGTCTTGGATCCTGCACGAGCCGCCAGGGATGCCTATCCCCAGCACGTCGGCGCGGGGAGCGCGTACGGCCTTCTCGCCATGGCGCACGACAAGATGGGAGATCGTGAGGCGGCGATCGAGGACCTGCTCGAATACGAGCGGCGTGGCGGGCGCCAGCCCGAGACCCTCAAGAAGCTCGGCCGGTGGCTCGAGGAAGCGGGGCGTGACGCCGAGGCGATCTACACCTACGACGGGCTGATCTACAACTGGCCGCAGGACGAGGAGGTCCATGCCCGGCTAGGCGACCTGCTGCTCGAATCGGGCGAGCACGCGCTGGCAAAGAGGGAGTTCGAGGCCGTTCTGGCGCTCGATCCCCTGGACAGGGCCGCGGCCGAATACAACCTGGCCAGGGCCTACGTTAAGATGGGCGATTCCGCCAATGCGCGCCTGCACGTGCTCCGGGCCCTCGAACGCGCTCCGACCTACCGGCCGGCCTTGCAACTGCTCACGCAGGTGAAGCGATAGGAATACCGATGGACGCAACCTTGCTCTCTGAAGATACCGCTGGGACCGATGAACTGGTTCAGTCGTTCCGGGCTTCGATGGACCGGATCCGGGAGCAGGTCCGGCTGATCATCGTCGGTCAGGACGAGGTGATCGACAATCTCTTAGTCACCCTGCTCGTGGGCGGGCACTGCCTGATCACCGGCATGCCCGGAACGGCCAAGACCCTGCTTGTCAGCACGCTGGCCTCGGCGCTCGGGCTGACCTTCAAACGGATCCAGTTCACCCCGGACCTGATGCCCACCGACATCACCGGCACCGACATCCTGGAGGAGAACTCGGTGACGGGCCGGCGCAGCTGGACCTTCGTGCAAGGTCCCCTGTTCACGAACGTGCTGCTGGCCGATGAGGTGAACCGCACGCCTCCCAAGACGCAGGCGGCGCTGCTGGAGGCCATGCAGGAGCACTCCGTCACCGTGCGGGGCAACAGCTACCAGCTGAACCTGCCGTTCTTCGTGCTGGCGACCCAGAACCCGATCGAACTCGAAGGCACGTACCCGCTGCCCGAAGCACAGCTCGACCGTTTCCTGTTCAACGTCGTACTGGACTACCTTTCGGCCGAGCAGGAGGGCGAGGTCGTCGACCGCAACACGGCCGGTACGCCGCTGCCCAAGGTGGAGCCGGTGACCACTGCGGAGGACATTCTGCAGTTCCAGTGGCTCGTCCGGCAGGTACCCGTATCGGAGCCGATTGCCCGCTATGCCGTGTCTCTGATCCGCTCGACTCGGCCGACCGACCCGGAGGCCCCGGAAATCGTCAAGAAATACGTGAATTACGGGGCCAGCGTGCGGGCGACCCAGTTTCTCGTGCTGGCCGCCAAGGCCAGGGCCCTGCTTGCCGGCCGCTACCATGTCACGGCCGACGACCTCAAGGCCCTGACGCTTCCGATCATGCGGCACCGGGTGCTCACGAACTTCTACGCCGAGTCCGACAAGACGACCGTGGACGACGTGCTGCAGGAGATGCTGGACGCCAAGCCGGCTCCGGCCCAGGACTAGCCGGGATGGGCGAGCGGGACGCGTCCGGGCCGGGAAACGGGCGGGGAGCCTGACCCGATGGCGATGGCCGACCAGCAGTTGCTCGATCCCTCAATCCTGCAGCGCCTCGCGAACATCGAACTTGTAGCCAAGACCGTCGTCGACGGGTTCCTGCACGGCGGGCACCGCTCGCCCTTGTTCGGGTTCAGCCAGGAATTCGCCGAGTACCGGATGTACACCGAGGGCGATGACCCGAGGTACATCGACTGGAACGTGCTCTCGCGCACGGACCGGGTCTACGTCAAGCGGTTCCTGGGGGAGACCAATACCCACCTCATGATCCTGCTGGACTGTAGCGCCTCCATGGGCTACGGCTCGGGCGAGGTGACCAAGCTGGACTACGCTCGCTACCTGGCCGCCGCCCTCGCGTACCTGTCGACGCGCCAGCACGACGCGGTGGGACTCGTGCTGTTCGACGAGGCGATCCGGGAGGTGCGGCCGGCCGTCTTCCGCCCGCGCCACCTGCAGAGTATCCTGCACACGCTGGAGAAGGCCGAGGCGACGACCGGGACCGACCTGCACGTTCCTCTTCAGGCCATGGGGCGCCTGCTCCGCCGTCGTGGACTCGTGGCCATGATCTCGGATTTCTTCGTTGACGCCGACGAGATCGTCCAGTCGATGCGCGCCGTCGCCTATCAGGGGCAGGACCTGCTGTTCCTGCATGTCCTCGACCCGGAGGAACTGAAACCTTCGCTGTCCTCGGCCGCCCTGATGGAGGACATGGAGACCGGCGAGCGGATGGAGGTTTCCTCCGAATACGCTCGCCGAATCTATCCGAGCCTGATCGACGCGCACGTCACGGAAATGAGGCGGCGGGTCGGCGGCGAGGGTGCCGACTACGTCCTGCTGAACACCGCCGAGCCGCTGGATCTCGCGTTGCGCGAGTACCTGCTGTTCCGCCAGCGGAGGCGCTGACCCCATGGACTTGCTGTCGCCCTGGTTCCTGGCTGGCGGGCTGGCGGTAGGCCTGCCCCTCTGGCTGCACCTGATGCGGCGGCAGAATCCCGTCCGCCTGGAGTTCAGCTCCCTGATGTTCTTCCGCAAGCGGACCGAGACGACCGTTCGCGAGCGCCGGCTGCAGTACCTGCTGCTGCTTGCTTTGCGCCTGGCCCTGCTCCTGCTGCTGGCCCTGGCGTTCGCCGGTCCGATTTGGGAGCGGCCCCCGGCGGGGATCGCGGGGGATATTCCGAAACTCCACATCGTGGCTTTGGACACCTCGATGAGCATGCAGTACGGGACACGGTGGGACGCCGCCATCGATGCGGCCCGAGACGTGGTCGATTCGTTGCGACAGGGCGACCGGGCCCAGATCCTCGCCAACGGCCCGTCGATCAGGGTCCTGACGGATGCGACCGGCGACATCGCCGCGCTTGAAAGCGCCCTGGAAGGCCTGCAGCCCACCGATGCCCGGAACAACTACGGTGACGTGATCGAGGCCGTCCGCACGCTGGCCGGGAGCGAGACGGCCGGCGTCGAGGTGCATCTTGTGACGGACTTGCAGAGTTCCGCCATGCCTGCCCGCTTTCAGGACCTTGTGTTGCCGGGCTCGGCGGAACTGACCGTGCACGACGTGGCGGGCGGCGAGTCGGCCAACTGGGCCATCGACAGCATCAAGGGGTCTGCGCGGCTATTCGGGGAGGAACGCCCGCGGCTCGAGGTGACGGTCGCGAACTTCGGCGAAGCGGCCGCGGACCGCACCGTCTCTTTGTGGATCGAAGGCCGGCCCGCTGGCAGCGACCGCCGCGAGGTTCCCGCCGGGGGCCGCGCAACGTATTCGTTCGAGATCGCTGATCCGCCGCGGGGCTTCAGCCGGGCGGAGTTCCGACTTGAGCCCTCGGATCGGCTTGATGTGGACGACGTGCGGCGGATCGCGCTGGACA
Organism: uncultured Bryobacterales bacterium; assembly: GCA_964461235.1. Taxonomy (GTDB): domain Bacteria; phylum Acidobacteriota; class Terriglobia; order Bryobacterales; family UBA6623; genus VXMF01. The sequence continues at coordinate 16,222 of CAYWUV010000075.1, forward strand.
ACTCCGACCCGGACCGGATTCTGTTCGTGACCCAAGACGCTCGCAGGCGGGACGTGCTGTATTTCCGCTCTGCGATCGAGGCCAGCGTGGCCAAGCGATATGTTCTCGAGAGCGCCTCGCCGGGAGAGGCTGGCCGGCTGGAGCCGGGAGGCTACGCGCTGGTCGTGCTCTCCGACGTCCCGCGGCTGGCACGCGGATTCGAGGCGCGCCTGCAGTCGTGGGTCGAGGCCGGTGGCGCGGCCTTTGTCGCCCTCGGCCCGAACAGCGCTCTTGAGAGGCGGGCGGCGCTGACGGGCCATGTTGTGGACCAGCCCCTGTCGTCCGAGCGAGGGGGCCGCGCCTTCCAGGTCGCGGGCGAGGCGGACCGCTCGCACTCCGTGGTGAGCGCGGCCGAGGGTCTCCGCCCGGTCAAGTTCTTCTTGTATGCCCGCGTCCGGCCGGAGGAAGGGGACACCGTGCCCATGCGCTTGGGCAACGGCGACCCCATCTTGGTTGAGCGGGCTGTCGGCAGTGGACGCGTCCTGGTGTTCGCCTCGTCCCTGGACAATGTGTGGAACGACCTGCCCCTCACTCCGGTCTTCGTTCCGTTCGTCACCGAGGCCGCACGGAATCTCACCGGGGCCGGAGTCATGCGGGGCAGCGCCGTGCTCGGTGACGTACTCGAACTGGGTATGCGGCGAGGGGCTGGCGCGACCGTACAAGTCATCAACCCGGCGGGGGAATCCGTCCTCAGCCTTTCCGACTCGGTGAGCCGGGAAACGATCGCGCTCGAGTCGCTCGGATTCTACGAGATCCGCGGAGACAGCCGGTCGGAACTCGTTGCCGTCAACCCGGACCCGAGGGAATCCAGCCTTGCCAGGATCGAGGAGGACACGCTCGCGATCTGGCGGTCCACGGGACGCGACCCGGCCGCTGGACCCGAGGTGGCGGGCGTCGCACCTGTCGGCACGCCCCCGTGGCGCATATGGCGTTTGCTGCTCGCTTTGCTCCTGCTCGCGGCGCTGGTAGAATCAACCGTGGGAAATCGGCACTTGGATGCCGTCAGGGGGGACTGAGCGGATGCTGTTCGGCGAATCGAAGCGATCGAGTGCCAGCCTTGACGAGTATCTGGGATCCATCTCCAGCCGCCTTCGGGCCACTGTGGCCACCCGGGGCGCAGGTGCCGTGTCGCTGTCGGCCTTGGTCGCGACGGCAGTCTGCGTGTATCTCGCCAACAGGGCCGCGTTCTCGGACGCCAGCATCGTTGGTTCCCGGCTGTTCGTCGGAGTGACGCTCGCCCTCACGGCCGCCGCCCTCCTTGTCCTTCCGTTGCGCAAGCTCCTGCTCAGCCCGCGCCTCCAACGGGCTGCCGACGAGGCCGAGCGCCGATCGCCCGACTTCGACGGGCGGCTCCGCACCTGGGCGGACGAGCGGGCCCGGTCGACGGCAGGCGGTCGGGAGCCGAGCCCGCTGCTCGGCTTGCTGGCCCGCGAGACGGAGGAGGCCGCCGCCGCCGTGCCTTTGGAAGCCGTCGTCAGCCGGTGGCTGTCCGTGGGCTTCGTCGCGACCGCGGTTCTTGGCCTCGGATCCTTGGTCTGGCTTGGAACGTCAGGACCCGGGTACTGGCAGTACGGGACCGCGAGGCTCTGGGCGGGCTGGTTCGTCGCTCAGGACGAGCCGCTGTATGAATTGCTGGTCGAGCCTGGTGACACCACCATCCGGCAGGGCGGCCGGCTCGACGTGACTGCCGAGGTGACGGGATTCGAGCCCGGCAGCGTGGAGATTCACGCCAAGTTCGAGAGCAGTGTGGACTGGGAGCGGGCTCCGATGGGCCCCCAACTGCAGGGGGCGGGGTACGCCTTCTCCTTCTCTATGGTGCGAGAGCCTCTCCGCTACTACGTCACGGCCGGACGGCTCCGGACCCGCGAGTTCGAGGTGGACGTTGTCGAGATGCCCATTGTCGAGAACATCCGCCTGGAGTACCAGTACCCGGCTTGGAGCGGACTGGATCCCGTGGTCCAGGATCCCGGGGGCGACATCGCGGCGGTTCCGGGCACTCGTGTCTCGATCATCCTGACGACCGACATGGACCTGAACAACGGCCTGCTCGTGGTCGGGGAGGCCGCCACCCCCCTCGCGGACAACCGAGCACAGATCGAGGTCGAGGAGGACTCGGTCTACCACATCGCCGCCAGGTACCAGGGCGAGCGGGTCCGCCTGACAGAGGACTTCTTCATCACCGCCATTCCGGACGAGAAGCCGACCGTGAAGATCCGCAAGCCTGGCCGCGACTGGCGGGCCAGCAGCATCGAGGAGGTGGCCGTCAGCATCGAGGCCGCTGACGACTTCGGGCTGCGCGGGCTGGAACTCCGCTACTCGGTGAACGGAGCGGAGGTGCAAACCGTGCCCCTGATGGGCCGGGCCGGCACGCAGAGGGCCTCCCGCGAGCATCTCTTCTACCTTGAGGATCTGGGGCCGCCCGGTGGCGTCACGATCCTGCCCATCGGCGAGGAAGCGGATCCGCTCCCGCCTCCGGCTCCCGAGGCAAGCCTCATGGCCGGAGACCTCGTCAGCTACTACGTAGTCGCGAAGGATGCCAAGCGCGAGGTCCGCAGCGACATGTACTTCATTAACGTCCAACCGTACGAGCGACGGTTCTCGCAGTCGCAGCAGGCGGGCGGCCAGGGCGGCCAGCAGGGACAGCAGCAGGATGAGATCTCTCGCCGGCAGAAGGAGATCATCCTCGCCACCTGGAACTTGATCAGCGAAAGGGACTCAGACGACGGCCGGGAAGAAGGCAAGCTGCGCGAGAGCGCCACGATGCTGTCCGAGCTCCAGGGGACTCTGATGCAGCAGGCCCAGACCCTGGTGCAGAGAACCCGGGCACGGCAGCTGACCGAAACGGATCCGAAGTTCCGGCTATTCACTGAGTTCCTCGAGCAGGCGGCCTCCTACATGGAGCCGGCTGCGGAGGCCCTCGCCAACTACCAACTCGATGATGCGGTCGGTCCCGAGCAGCAGGCGCTCCAGCATCTGCTGCGTGCCGAGAACCTGTTCACCGACATCCAGATCACCATGGGCCGCGGCGGTGCCGGAGGCGGAGGGGGAGCCTCGCGCGACCTGGCAGAAATGTTCGAGCTCGAAATGGATCTGGAGAAGAACCAGTACGAGACCGGCGGAGGAGCCTCCGGGGAGCGGATGGATCAGGAAATTGACGAGGCGATGAAGAAGCTGGAGGAGCTTGCCCGGCGTCAGGAACAGCTCGCCGAGCAGTCGCAGGAACGGAACCGGGCGAGCTTCGAGCAGCGGTGGCGCCAGGAGATGCTGCGACGTGAGGCGGAGGACCTCCAGCGCCGCCTGGAGCAGCTCCAGCGCCGGCAGGGCGAGTCCCAGCAGAGGGCCGGAGGCCAGGCCAGCCAGGGATCCCAGGGACAGAGCCAAGGGGCGTCGAGCGGCGGTTCCGGCACCCGGCAGCAACTCGAACAGGCAATCCAGCAGCTGGAACGAGCTGCCAGGGACATGGATCAGAGCAGCCGGGACAGGGATCCGCGCGCGTCCACAGCCAGCGCCTCGCAGGAACTCCAGAGGGCGGTGGAGGCGCTCCGCCAGCGGCAGGAGGAGCAAAGCGCTTCCGCCCTTGAGGAACTGTCCCGCGAATCCTCCCGTCTGGTCGAAGAGCAGGAGGCAACCGCCGCCCAGTTGCAGAGATCGCTCAGGGTCGCCCTCGAACAGCTCAAGAGGCAGGGGGGCCGGCAGAACGGGCCCTTGCCGACCGGCCTGACGAGACAGGAAGAAGTCGACCTCGCGAATCGGAAGGGCGAGATCGGGGACGGGCTTGCCGGGGTCGAGAAAGGGCTGCAAAGGCAGGCGCGCACGCTTCGCGGGCGCAATGACGAGGCTTCCAGGGCGTTGCTGAATGCGGTGATGGAACTGCAGCAATCCGAAGCGTCGATGCTGATCCGGGCTGCGGAGGATCTGGTTCGCAGGGGGCTGGCACCCTACGCGGCCAGTAATGAGGAGGCCGTCTCGAGGGCCTTGCGGCGGCTGCGCGACAGCATTCGGGACGCCGGCGAGGTCGCCCAGCAGAACCGGCAGGGCTCCGACCGCGGGCTCGCCCGGCTGCTCTCGGACGTCGAGAGGCTGCGGCGCGGCCTCGAACAGGCGGCGGGCCAGTCCGAAGACGATCCGAATGCCCCTTCGCGGGCACAGCGCCCGGGATCCGGCGAACGTCCGGGCCAAGAACCGGGCCGGGCCCGGCAGGGACAGCCCTCCCGCGGGCAGGGCGAGCAAGCGGGGGAACGCGATTCCGGCGAGGCCGGTCCCGGCGGGCCGGGTCGGACCGCCGCCGGTGACAGACGTGGAGGATGGGGCAACTGGGGCGGCCCGGTTGATCGTCCGCGGCTTGGCGGCTACCTTCCGCGCGCTGACGATCCGGCGGTTCGCGAGCAGATGGAGCAGGCCTTGGAGGATGGCATCGCGGCAGTGCCCCGCCTGACCCAGGAGGCCCGGCGGCAAGTGGAGTTCGATCCCAGTGACATCGCCGACCTCCGACGCTTCGCCCGGGAACTCGGGGACGGCAGGTTCCGCGGGAACCCCGAGCTGCTGGAAGAGGAATACCGGAACATGCTCGCCCTGCTGGAGCAGCTCGAGGTGAAGCTCCGCAGGCAGGTCGAACTCGACGACAAGGAGGAGGTCCGGGTGATCGTCGGGGAAACCGTGCCGGAACCATACCGGGAGGCGGTCGCGGAATACTATCGGAAGCTGGGAGCGGCGCGCTAGCGCACGGTCCGGGCCGTTCGACCCGTCGACGCTAGGTACCATGGCGGAACAGAACAGGACTGGAAGGCTGGAAGCTGTTGCCCTGCCTTCAGGTCGCGGGCTGGCCGAGGCGATTCGGCGACGGATGGTTCGCTCGGAGTTCGAGGGTGGGCTACGCCTAGCCGGGCTCGGTGAAGGCAGCCGCGTATTCGTCGAGACTGTCAACCGCAGATACGAGATCCGGATTCGCGAGGGCAAGACCTGGATCTCGGGGCATCCGGAATTCTGCCCGCTACCCGTCCCTGTCTGCGTACGGGGATCCAGTTGGGGCGGGTCGATGCTGCGACGGGCCTACCTCGGCTTGGGAATGCAAATGGAGTTCCGGCATCCCCGGCACGAAACGGTGACGACCTCGAGGATCGTCTCCATCCAGGTGGACTGACCACCCAGGCGCTGCTATTCCAGCAGGGCTGCCGCGTGGCTCGCCACGCCGGCGGCCAGGCCTTCGAGGCTGTAGCCGCCTTCCAGAGCGGACACCAAGCGTCCTTGTGCGTGCTTGTCCGCGACCTCGCGCAGCAGCAGGGTCATTTCGCGGAAGTCCTCGTCCTCGAGCCGGAAGCGCCCGAGCGGGTCTCCGAGCCGGGAGTCGAACCCGGCCGAAACCATCACGAGGTCCGGCTGGAAGGCTTCCGCGGCTGGCAGCAGCCTCTCACGGAACACTCCCAGGATTTCCGCCCGGCCGGACCCCGCGGGGAACGGGCAGTTGATCGTCGAGCCCGCGCCGGCGCCATTGCCGGTTTCGGCGGCCGCACCGGTTCCGGGGTACCACGGAGATTGGTGCGTGCTGAAGAAAAGGACGTCCGGATCCTCGTAGAAGATGTCTTGGGTCCCGTTGCCGTGATGGACGTCCCAGTCCGCGATCAGCACGCGGCCGAGGCCCTTTCTCTGGATCGCGTACCGGGCCGCAATGGCGATGTTGTTGAAGATGCAGAAGCCCATTCCGTGGTCCGGTCGGGCATGATGGCCCGGAGGCCGGAGCACGCACAGAGCTTGGCTGGCTGCCCCGCTGGTCACGGCGTCGACCGCCGCGCATACCGCGCCGACCGCTGCGCGTGCGGCGGTCAGAGAGCCGGGCCCGACGTGGGTGTCTCCTGTTGACAGCATCCTCCTGCCCCCGGTGATCTCGTCCTCGACCAAGTCGATATACGCGGAGCCATGACACAGCCGCAGGGTGTCCGTGTCGGCTTCCGCTGACGAGCGGCGGTGCATGAGCGCTTCGAGCCCTGTTTCTTCGAGGACGCGCGTGACTGCGTGGAATCGCTCGGTACGCTCCGGGTGGCCGTGCGGAGTCACGTGGAGCAGGGAGGCTTCGGGAACCAGCAATGCGGTCGAGGGCATATTCAGGATTCTATCCCGGGTCCGCCTACACCGGGAGACCACAGCCGGGCTGGCGGCTTGAAAGGTCTAACGGGGGAGTTTCGCCTTCGGTGGCGATCGGCAATAATCAGACTAGCCCGTGGAAGCCCACAAGCTACGTAAGTACTGGCCGTTTCTTGTCATCGCCCTCGGCGCATGCATGCTGGTCGTGCTCGCGGGTCTCCAGTTCCACTGGACGGGCCAGCTCAGCAGGGCCGAGGAATCGATGATGCAGAACGCGCTCGAGAACTCGATGCGCCAGTTCGAGCAGGCCGTGCAACGCGAGCTGACCTTCTTGATGCTGCTTTTCCAGCAACGGGTCCGTGGCCGTCCCCGGCAAGACCCCGCCTCCTATGCCCAGAGCTACGCCATCTGGTCCCAGACCACATCGCACCCGCAGATCCTCAGCCGAATTCTCCTGTACTCGGCGGAGCCAGACGGTTCGCAGATGCTCCGGGAACTTCCTCTAGGCGAAGGCGAAGTCTGGATGGCTGCTAGGGACACCGACGTCTCCAGCCTGCAAGAGCGCCTCGACCGGTTCAGAGCCGGGCCGGGCACAACGCCGGACCAGAGACTGCCTTCGTGGACGTTCTTTCCGGAGGAGAGGGCGATTGTTCGTCCGGAATTCGAACCGGATAGCGCCCCCCGTACGGGATCGGCCGGCTATCTGATCCTGGTCCTGGACTGGGACTATATCCGCGACCATGTTCTGCCCGGGCTCGTGGATCGCATGTTCAGCGGTCCGGACGGGGACAGGCTATACGAAGTGGCCGTCGTGGCGAGTACCGGGCCCCATTTCCTGTACCGGTCGGAGCCATCCATCCGGCAGGCATGGCTCGCGGCTGCCGACAGCCGGAGACGCTTCCGACTTCTCATGCCCACTCTGCCTCGAGGGCGAGGAGGGCTGCGGGAGCGGATCATCGATAACCCTGATCGCCAGTTACGGCCCGGGAGCGATACAAACGACCGGTCGTTCGGAGCCAGAGGTCCAGGTGCGACTAGGCGCCCGACCGAGGGGATGGGGCGTCCACGCATCTTCGTAGCAGGGATCCAGTCTCCCCTGGCGCTGGAAGTCGCGGCCACGCATGTATCCGGATCCCTGTCCACCGCGGTGCAGCTCCAACGGGCGCGCAGCCTCACGGTGGGTCTGGGGGTGCTGGCGATTCTTGCGTTTGCCGTGGCGGCAGTGGTCGTGACCGCCCGCAGGGCCCAGCAGCTGGCCGAGATGCAGGTCCAGTTCATTGCCGGTGTGACGCACGAATTGCGGACCCCGCTGGCCGTGATCCGGTCGGCGGGAGAGAACATCGCGGACGGTGTCGTGACACCCGACCGGCGCGTGAGGAAGTATGGAGAGCTCGTCCGGGACCAGGGGCTGAGGTTGAGCGAGATGGTCGAGCAGACGCTCCAATTCGCCGCTATCGATGCGGACAAGCGGCCGTTCCGGCTTGAGCCGCTCGACGTGAGCAAGGTCGTGGAGGATGTTCTGGAGCGGGCGGGACCGATCATCTCGCAAGCCGGCTTCACCGTCGAGCGGGATGCCGACAGTGCGGTGCCGGCCGTGAGAGCGGACGAGCAGGCCGTGCAGCAGATTCTCGGGAACCTGGTCGGCAATGCGATCAAGTACGGGAAGCCGGGCCGATGGATGCGGGTCGAGACGTGCCTGGACGAGAGCGGCCACAAGCCGCGCGTGCGAGTCAGTGTCTTGGACCGCGGGATGGGGATCCCGGAGGACGAGGCGGGCCGGATCTTTGAGCCCTACTTTCGAGGGGCCGGAGCCAGCGAGGCCAGTATTCAGGGCTCCGGTCTGGGTCTCAAGCTGGCCCGGGATCTGGCTGTCAGAATGGGAGGCAATCTTGATTTCCGAAGCGAGGTCGGCAAGGGCAGCGTGTTTACCCTCTACCTGCCGGTCGACCAGATTGCCTGAGCGCGGGGCGACAGGATGCCGCGAGTACTGTTGATCGAGGACGAGGTCGGCATCCGCATTACCGTGGAGGACCGTCTGAGGGCGGAGGGCTACGAGGTGGAGACGGCCGAGGATGGCCTGCGGGGCTACGAGCGCGCCCTGGCAGGCGGGGTCGACTTGATCGTGCTCGACTTGATGCTGCCGAAAAAGCCCGGACTCGAAGTCTGCAAGCAGCTGCGGGACAAGGGCGTCGCGACTCCGCTCCTGATGTTGACGGCCAAGGGGCAGCTGACCGACCGAGTGAAGGGCTTGCGGACCGGTGCGGACGATTACCTGGTGAAGCCGTTCGAGATGCTGGAACTGGTCGCGCGGGTAGAGGCGATCCTGCGCCGCGACCGGGCGAGCGCTGGTTCGAGCCGAAATCGGACCTTCCGGTTCGGCGACACAGTCGTGGACGCGATACAGTCCGCCGTGTTCAGGGACGGGAATCGACTCCAGCTGTCGGCCAAGGAGTTCCAACTGCTGCTGTACTTCGTGCGGCACCCCAGGGAGACCCTGACACGAGACGTCCTGCTGCGCGAGGTCTGGAAGTACAGGGCCGGGCTGTCCACTCGCACCGTGGATGTCCACGTCGGCTGGCTGCGCCACAAGATCGAGGAGGATCCCAAGAAGCCGCGCTGGATTGTCACCCGTCACGGGCTCGGGTACATTTTCGATCCCGAATAGCGGCCTCTGGCTGCTGCTAGACTCAGGGCAGGCATGGACCGACGGAGATTCCTGGCTGCCTCGGCCGCCTTGGCGGCGGGCTCCCGAGCGACCGGGGAGCGCCGCGTGCTGCTGCCGACCGACACGCCCGACGAACTGGGTTTCCGGATCATGTGGTACAACCCCGTGCCGCCGATCGACAAGGGTTCGTACCGGCTCGAGGTCGGGGGCATGGTGGAGAGGCCGCTGTCCCTGACGGTCTCCGACCTGAACGGCTACCCACGGGTCAAGCAGTCGACGCGCTTGAAGTGCGTGCAGTGCTGGTCTGCCAGAACGACCTGGGGGGGCTTCCGGTTCGAAGCCCTGGTCGAGAATGCCAAGCCACTGGCGGGAGCAACCGATGTGCGCATCGATTGCGCGGACAAGTGGTACGAGTACATGTCCCTCGCGGAGATGGCCGAACCCGGCGTCATGCTGTGCCTGGAAATGGCGGGCCGACCGCTGACCGACCAGCACGGTGCGCCGCTACGGCTGTTGGCGCCTTCGAAGTACGGCTACAAGTCCGCAAAGCTCATCACCAAGATCACGTTCGTCGACAAGGGCGGAGGGTCGATGGCCTGTGACATCGGCCCGTACTACTCGCCTTCGGGAGAAATCCTTCCCGGCTACGACCACCCGCTGGACATCGGGCCGAACGAGCGCCGGAAGATCGTGGGCGGAGAGATCGTCCAGTACTGATGCTCCGGCTTCCGAAGCGGGACTTTCTCAAGCTAGCGGGCCTCGCCATCGCCGAGAAGCTGGTGCCTCCTTGGCTCCGCGCCCAGCCTTCGGAGCCTCCGGCCGCCGACCGCAAGCTCATCGTGGTCACGTTCGGCGGCGGGTGCCGATACCAGGAGACCTTCACTCCCGAGGGGCTCCGCAACATCCCCCGCCTTGCCGGGCTCAAGTCCCAAGGGCGTTTCTTCGCGAATTGCGTTAACAGCGGGGTGCTGTCGCACTACAACTCAACCTCCAGCATCGTGACCGGCAACTGGCAGCGCGTCGACGACTTCGGCTTTGATCGGGCGGCGAGCCCGACGATCTTCGAGCACTACCGCAAGGGCACGGCCCGTCCCGCGACCGACGCGTGGGCCATCTGCACCAACAAGAGCTTCGCCTCGATGGGAGCGACGAGGGTCCGGGGGTACGGAGAGGACCTCGGTGCGAACGTCGTCCTGCCGAAGCAGTTGCTGCTCGAGGCCGTAGACGAGGTCATCAAGCGGGACCTCGACCAGGGCGTGGCGGATCGCGAGAACGTGCTGCAGCAGCTGGAAGGCATCCTCAACGCCGGCTACGAGGGAATCGGGTGGACGATCTTCCGGGCGGGCCGGCAACTGGACCGGCAGGTCAAGGAGACGCTCAAGCGCGGCCTGGTGGAGTACATATACGGGCCGGAGGCTCCGAATTCGGGCGACGAGCTGACGTTCTTCGTTGCGCGGGAGGTCATGCGCGAATTCGCCCCGCGACTGATACTCGTGAATTTCTGGGATATGGACGTGGCGCACTGGGGCGCGTATTCGCTTTATCTGCAAGCCGTCACGAAGACGGACCGACTGTGCGGCATGCTCTGGGACGAGGTGCAGTCGAACCCCGCCTACAAGGACCGCACGACCCTGCTGATCCTGCCCGAGCTCGGACGGGATGGGGACCAGGACACTGCCAACGGCTTTCTCAACCACCGTAGCGGCGACCCCTCCTGCCGGAACGTCTGGATGCTGGCCTTGGGATCTGGGCTGGACCGCGGCGAGACGGACCGTCCGATCGCGCACGTCGACATCGCCGCCACCGCGACGGCGCTACTCGGCGTTCCGGGTGGCGAAATGCGTGGAAGGCGAATTCCCGAGATTCTGGTCTGATTCGGGAGTCGGGTCGGCCGATCAGGCGCGGACGGTCCACAACCCTTGCAGGACGGGCCATTCATCGTCGACCCATTCGTCGACAGGCACGAATCCTGCGCTTGCCAGTTCCCGGTGCACGTCCGCGGGAAGGAACTTGTGCGAGCTCTCGGTCCAGATTGTCTCGCCTTGGCGCAACCGGCAGGTCGCTCCGGCACCCGGAATGGTGACCTCCTGGTCCCGATTCGATCGCAGGTGCATCTCGACTCGAAGCTCGGTTTCGTCGTAGTGGACGACGTGAGAGAAGGAACCAATGTCGAAGTTGCCCCCGAGTTCACGATTGACTCGACCGAGCACATTGCGGTTGAAGGCAGCCGTGACCCCAGCCGGATCGTCATAGGCCTGCAGGAGACGATCGCGCCGCGTCATCAGATCGAACCCGAGCAACACCGAGTCTCCCGGCAGCAAGTGCGCGCGCAGGCCGGCTAGGAAGGCCGAGCGTTCACTGGGATCAAAGTTGCCGATGCTGCTTCCCAAGAACAGCAGCAGGACCGGAGCATCCTGAGGCCGGAACCGGCGCAGCTCGGCGAGGCCGTCCGAATAGGGCCCGTGGAACGGAATCACCCGCACGAAACCGTCAAGCTGGCGACGGCAAAGATCGAGGGACTCGCGCGAAATGTCGATGGGACGGTACTCGAGGACCTGGCCTTGCGGGAACGCTTCCAGCACTCGGCGTGTCTTCGAGCCGCTCCCGCTGCCCAGTTCGGCGACGATCACGCGGGATGCGGCGATGTACGACGGAATCTCCGCCGTGCAGCGAGCGAGGACTCGCTCGTCCGCTCTCGCCAATCCGTATTCGGGCAGATGGGTAATCGCTTCGAACAGGGCCGCCCCGACATCGTCGTACAAGTACTTGGCAGGAAGGCACTTGCGGCTTCCATCGCAAAGGCCGGTCCGTACGTCGCGTGCGAAGGCGGCCCGGAGGGGGCGACCGTTGTCCATCAGGCCGGTTATAGCACGGCCCGCCGTATCCGGGGGCTGGACCGGGATCGCGGACAATGGAGGTAGTGAGTACCACGGCCCGACTGCGAGGCAGCCTTCACGAAGCGAGGGCGCGAACCGACGAATTGTTCGCCCTCGTCCGGCCCGATTCGCTGTACTCCCGGCCGGTTCCGGAACGCCATCGGCTCAATTTCTACATCGGGCACGTCGAGGCCTTCGACGCGAACATGATCTGTGGCCATACGCTGGGTATGGATCCGTTCAACGCCGACTTTGACGCCTTGTTCGCGTTCGGCATTGATCCGGATTCGAGCGACTTGCCGTCCGACGAGCCGGAAGACTGGCCGAGCCTGCAGGAGACCCGCGCATACTGCCAGCGGGTCCGCCAAACGGTCGACGAAGTGCTCGACTCCGTGCCGGAAGACGTTGCCCGCGTCTGCATCGAGCACCGCCTCATGCATGCGGAGACCCTGTGCTACCTGTTGCACAATCTCGATCCGGCGTGCAAGCTGATCGAGGCCGACGGCAGACCCGGGACAGCTCCGAAGTCGTCGCCTGCCGAAGAGCGGTGGATCGAGATTTCCCGAGGAGCGGCCAGGCTCGGGCGGGCACGCGGGACCGGGTTCGGGTGGGACAACGAGTTCGGGGAACTGTGGGTGGATGTGGCCGAATTCTCCATCCGCCAGCACAAGGTCACTAACGGGGAGTACCTCGCCTACGTCGATGAAGGAGGACCGGCACCGCACTATTGGCGGAGTGACGGCCGGGGCTGGCTGCTGCGGACGATGTCTGGCGAGATTCCGTTGCCTCTGGACTGGCCGGTCTACGTCACCCACAAAGAGGCACGGGAGTTCGCCCTGCGATGTGGCTCTGCGCTGCCGACGGAGGCGCAATGGGATCGCGCTGCGTTCGGCTTGTCACGAATGCCCGAGGCCAGGTTCCCGTGGGGGCCCGAGCCCCCGGGAATGCGCCACGGCAATGTCAATTTCGCCCGGTGGGACCCCTGCCCGGTGACGGCCTCGCCGGGCGGAGACAGCGCCTTCGGCGTGTCACAACTGGTAGGCAACGGATGGGAGTGGACGTCCGATCCGCTCCGGCCCTTTCCGGGGTTCGAGCCGTATCCGTTCTATCCGGACTACTCGGCGGCGTTCTTCGACGACACGCACTACGTGCTGAAGGGCGGGTCGCAACGGACCGCGCTGCCATTGCTCCGAAGGACGTTCCGGAACTGGTTCCGCGAGGGCTATCCGTACCTGTACGCGACGCTCCGCTTGGTCCGGAACTAGCGGTGTGGACTATGATCCCCATCCGTTTCGGGGCAACCGTAGAGTGCGCCGGTCAGCAACCCGGGTGCCCGCCTACCGAAGTACGGTGGGCCCGGCAATGAGTCGTCCGATCGCTCAATGCGCGACTTGGCGGATCGATGAGCACCACTCCGGATCTGCAAGGCGACTTGCAATCCCGATGGTGTCGGGCCATGCTGTTCGACTTGGGTTCGGCTTGGCCGCTTGCCGGTCTGGTCGACCTCACGACCGACAATCAGCGCCCGAATCTGGTTGAGACCGGTATCCTGCCTGCCCTGACGAGGACTTTCCACTCATCCAGCGTGGCCTTGCCCCCGGTCCAGAACTTGGCACACAGGTCAAGGTATCGGAGCACTGCTCTTCGCGCTCCCCTCTCAAGAAGCTACTTGGCAAGTGCGGTGTCAGGCCCAACAAGCTCGAGGTAGCGTGATCCGGGGACTGCGCCCGCTCTGAGCAGGTAGGACCGAGCTTGCTTTACGTCACCCTCGGCTAGCGCGATCCTGCCGAGGGTGATGTTGCCGTAATGGAGGTTACTCTCGTAACTCCACCCCGACTCGTCACCGTTGACCATCACCTCGGCAAAGTACCGAGCCTTGTCGAGATCTTTTGCAACCAACGCTGCCTTCGCAGCACTGCGGAGGCTAGCCCAGAAGGGGTTCCCGCCATCGAGTTCCATCATCCGCACGTATCGCTCGACCGATTGCCGGGCGGCTTCGATTCCTGGAGATTCGGATGCAACACGGATATCGGAATAGTGAACCCACGCCAGTTTCCGTGCCCATTACCGTGAAACATTGTGTTCGCGGGGGCGCACGGGTAGTGAGGCCGCGAACCGC
>CAYWUV010000076.1:0-29909 GCA_964461235.1 uncultured Bryobacterales bacterium
TGCCCGCCTTCCAATCACTCCGCCAATCCCACCCGAACCATCCACGACCGCTACTGTTAGAATTCCTGGTCAACTGGAACTGGATTACTGGATTCGTGGATTACCGCATTCGCGACAGGGCCGCCAGTCACCGTCGCAATCCTGCGGCCGCATGGCTACCGATTGGGGCTTTGCCTGCGCGCCAGCCCTATTCCGAGTCACTCAGCGGTTCGCCGAATGCGCCCGCCCACTCGATGGCGCTCTCAAGAATGGCCAGGTGATTCGGGTCATTGTACGCAGAGGCGCGATGGCCTAGCGCGGAAAGGAACGCGCGCCCGACTCCCACCGGTCGGACCCAGATGACCGGGTGATCGCCCATCGAGAGACTCTGGTCGATCCACAGAAGCCGGAGTTGCTGGTCGTAGGTCGCTTCGTCGACAGAGGCAAGCACCTGGACTCCCGGATAGCCCCGGACACTGCGGTCGAACGAGTACCACTCGTCCAGGTGCTCCCAGGTCTCCGCCGCTCCTAGCATGGCCGGATGGTCGGACCGTTCGACCCGCACGGTCGCAGTCTGGTGCTCGATTGGGTGTCCGGTGAAGTCCACGCCGACGACCTTCTTCGCGTACCACTCCCAGGAGGCGTGAGAGCTGTCGAGCGCCGCGTGGACGCCGACGAAGCCCCCGCCGCCTTCGATCCAGTTGCGGAGCCCTTCTCGTTGGCGGGAATCCAGCGGAGCCCCGCTGGTGCAGAGCCATACCACCACACGGAATCTGGCAAGCGTGCCGGGATCGAAAACAGCCCCGTTCTCGGTATGGAACATCGACCAGCCTCTTCGGTTCGCGATTGCCCGGAGCGCGTCGACGCCCGCCGCGATCCCTTCGACGTGACGGAATCCGTTGGTCTTCGTGAAAACGAGCATGGCAGGAGCTGCCAAGTCCGGAACGGCCGGCGGCTCCGTGTCGTAGTGAGTGCTCGGCCGGAACGCACGATACACGTTTCGGACAGCAGGGTGAAAACTCGCGGCGATGACGAGGGCCAACAGAAACGTTACACTCCAGCCCGCAACCCGAATCAACCTCATTCGGTCCTCCAACCAATTGCTTCCAGACCACCGGCAACGGGATCCAAGGTGCGACCGGCGATCCGGCCGCACTGGCAAGTCCGCTATCGAGTCGGTATTCTAGTTTAGGGGCGGGCGTTCCCTCAAGACGTCTGCGGAGGCGGGGTTTCCAAACGGCAGCCACCGGTCGCGTCTCCCAACCGGCACGAATCTCTGACCGCGCAGCAATGCCCGCCGGGCCTCGTTGCTGCGTCGAGTCGCGAGCCGGGAGACATCAAGATGGGCAAAGTTACAGGTTTCATGGAATTCGAGCGCCGGGCGACCCCGTATCGCTCGGTCGGGGAGCGGGTCCAGGACTGGAAGGAGGTCATGGACCAGCTCGACGAGCCTCAGCTCAAGGTCCAAGGCGCCCGCTGCATGGATTGCGGCATCCCCTTCTGCCACACCGGTTGCCCCATCAACAACATCATTCCCGACTGGAACGACCTCGTCTACCGCGGACGCTGGGCCGAAGCGCTACGGGTCCTGCATTCGACGAACAATTTCCCGGAGTTCACCGGGCGCATCTGCCCGGCCCCTTGCGAGGCGGCCTGCGTTCTCGGCATCAACAGCGACCCGGTCTCAATTAAGTCCATCGAGAAGGCGATCGCCGATCGCGGTTGGCACGAAGGCTGGATCAAGCCTGAGCCGCCACCCCGCCGCACCGGCTTCCGCGTTGCGGTCGTCGGGTCCGGGCCGGCGGGGCTCGCAGCCGCTCAGCAGCTCAACCGGGCCGGCCACAACGTCACGGTCTACGAGAAGAACGAGGTGCCCGGAGGCCTGCTGGTACTCGGAATCCCGGACTTCAAGATGGAGAAGCACCTGGTCTCCCGACGCGTCGATCAGATGGAAGCGGAAGGCATCGAATTCCGCTGCGGCGAGCACGTCGGACAGTCGGTGGAGGGCGGAAAGCTCCTGGCAGAGCACGACGCAGTCCTGCTTTGCATCGGGTCGGAGCAGCCGCGCGATTTGCCGATCCCGGGCCGCAACCTGAACGGGGTTCACTTCGCGATGAATTTCCTGCCCCAGCAGAACCGACGGGTCGCGGGTCGGCCCGTCGACCCCACCTACGACCTCAGCGCCAAGGGTAAGAACGTCGTCATCATCGGGGGCGGCGACACGGGGGCGGACTGCCTCGGCACGTCGCGTCGCCAAGGCGCGATCCGCATCCACCAGTTCGAACTGCTGCCCAAGCCGCCGGCGACCCGCGACGAGCCCGGGGCGATGCCCTGGCCCAATTGGCCCTTCACCTTCAAGGTCGAGAGCTCTCACGAGGAAGGCGACGTCCGGGACTACGCCGTCAATACCAAGGAGTTCATCGCCGACGGCAATGGAAACGTGAAGGCGCTGAGAGCAGTGCGCCTGCGCTGGCCCGCTCCCGATCCGATCACCGGCCGTCGGCCGTTCAGGTTCGAGGACATTCCAGGTTCGGAGTTCGAAGTGCCGGCGGATCTTGTCCTGCTCGCGATGGGCTTCGTGCATCCCGTCCACGAGGGCGTGGTCGAGCAACTCGGTGTGGAGAAGGATGGCCGCGGCAACGTCCAGGCCGGCTTCGGAGAGTTCCGGACGTCCGTGCCGAAGGTCTTCGCTGCCGGCGATGTGCGGCGAGGCCAGTCCCTGGTGGTCTGGGCGATCGCAGAAGGCCGAAAGGCGGCCCGGGCGATCGACATCGACCTGACCGGGTCCAGCGACCTGCCAGCGTACTAGCTGGGGGTCTACCCGAACTTCTTGCGCATTCGCGCAGCGAACCGTTCCACGTCGACGACGAAGCGCACGTGCGCGCCGCGTCCGACTACCTCCGTAGCGTCGGACGCCTCCACGCTGAAGGTTATCCTGCGCCCGTCAACCTCGGCGACCGTTGCCGAATACGTCACCTCATGGCCCATCGGCGTCGCCGCCAAATGCTCGACGCTGACGCTGACTCCGACGCTGTCGCTTCCGTCGCCCAAGTGCGGCAGGATCCCGTCGCGGCAGCAGAACTCCATCCAGCGGATCATCGAAGGCGTGGCCAGTGACGGCCGGACGTCCGCACCTAGGAAAGTGATGCAGTCGTCGCGTCGGACGACCCGCTTCTGCTCGAAACTAAGGCCAGGCTCTAGCACCCCGCAATGATACAGTGCCCGGAACGGCTCGCCGTATAATCAGATTCGCATGCCCCTGACAACCCGTCGTCAGGCGCTCGTCACGATCGCTGCCGGGCTATCCGCCAGTTCGTTGGCAGCGCAGAATCAGTACGTTCCGAAGACGTTCTCGCCCGAGGACTACGGTCTGCTCGGCTCGCTCGTCGACATGATCCTGCCAGCATCCGAAACCCCGGGGGCACGCGATGTCGGCGTCCACGCGATGCTCGACGAGGATCTCGCCACGCAAGGCGACATCGTCACCGTCTTGCGCGACGGCATGAAGAAACTGCGCGACAGCGGCTTCGAGGGGATGCCTCCGGACCAAAGGATCGCTCTGCTCACCCGCTACAGCGAGGCCGAGGGAGCGGAGCGGACATTCTTCGACACGCTGAAGGGCCTAACCATCGACGCCTACTACTCGACGGAGATAGGCCTGGTGGACGAGCTGGGCTATCAAGGCAACACCTATCTGACCGAGTTTCCCGGCTGCACTCACGAGCACGAACTGGAGGACGCTGACTGATGGCGGCTGCCGAATACGACGTCGTGATCGTGGGAAGCGGCGCCGGCGGGGGCATGGCGGCTTGGAATCTCACTCGCAAGGGTGCCAAGGTTCTGGTGCTCGAGGCCGGCACGAAGTTCGAGCGGTCGAGCTTCTGGTCGCACGTCAAGCCTTGGGAAGCCCGCGAGCGACGACAACGCGGCGAACGGAGCCCGGGCTTTGAGTCCCTTCCGCTGAGGGAGAGCCCCTACCAGACCCTTGAGGGGCACAGCTTCCTGCTCCGACGTGTCTGGGGTGTTGGCGGCAAGACCAACATCTGGGGCCGGGTATCGTTGCGGTACGGGGACCTGAACTTCACCGAACCCGCCATCGACGGCTGGGAGACCCCGTGGCCGATCCGCTACAAGGAGATCGCGCCTTATTACGACAGCGTCGAGAAGCTGATCGGTGTGTGCGGCGGGGACGACGACTCCCCGTTCCTGCCGGGATCTCAGCACCACCTCCCGCCTCCGAATTTGCGCTGCGGGGAGGTTCTCTTGCGGAAGGGTGCCGAAAGGGCGGGCCACACTGTGGTGCGGGGCCGGCGCGCCGTGCTGACGGAAGACCACAACGGGCGCGCCAAGTGCCATTACTGCGGAGCCTGCGGTCGAGGGTGCGATATCGGCGCGTTCTTCAACTCGGCGGACTACCTGCTGGCAGACGCCTACGAGACCGGGAATCTCACCCTCACGGAGAACGCGATCGTATCGCACATCCTTGCCGACGACGAGGGCAAGGCGAGCGGCGTCCGCTACTTCAAGCGGCTGACGGGCGAGGAGCGAACCGTACCAGCCAAGCGGGTCGTGCTCGCCGCTTCCAGCGTGGACTCGACCCGCATCCTGCTCAATTCCAGGTCATCCGCGTACCCGAACGGAATCGGCAACGGTTCCGGCGTGATCGGCCGCTACCTTTGCGAGCAGTTCCGCTTCCACGTGTACGCCTTCGCCCCGCAGCTGTACGGCCGGGCCGCGACGAACGACGACGGAATCTCAGGCGGGCACATCTACATCCCGCGATTCGAGAGCCCCGAGGAGAAACGGGACTACCTGCGCGGCTTCGGCATCCAGCTATGGGGCATCGGCTGCGGCAACAACGCCCAATTCGCGAAGAGACTGTCCGGCTTCGGACTGGACTTCAAGCAGGACGTTCGGCGGCGATACCCAGCCCTGATCCAGATGCACCCGTACGGGGAGGTCCTGCCGTACCGGCACAACCGCGTCAGCGTCGAGGGAACGCCGCCGGACCGGTTCGGCGTTCCGACGATCCGGATCGAGTACAAGCTCGGGGAGAACGAGCGGAAGATGATTCCTCGCATGTACGACGTGGTCGAGGAGATCCTTCACTCGATGAAGGCGGAGCCGCTTCCCTACACCCGCGGAGACCTCGACGAACTCGGCGCCGCGATCCACGAGCACGGAACCTGCCGGATGGGGGACGACCCAAAGCGATCCGCGCTGAACGGGTTCATGCAGATGCACGAAGTGCCGAACTTGTTCGTGACGGACGGAAGCGCCTTCCCGACGCCGACGGAGAAGAATCCGACCCTGACGATCCTGGCCCTTGCGTGGCGGGCGACCGACTACCTGGCCGAAGAAATGAAGACAGGCAACATCTGAGATTGCCGGATCCGCGCCACGGGCTTGCGTGGCTGCCAGCCGGGATACTAGCCTTTGAGGGCAATGCGAGAACTACTCATCTTGCTCGCCTGCGGGCTCGCCCTGCAGGCAGCGGAAACTGTCAAAGTGCTGGTGTGGGACGAGCGCCAACCCCGGCAGGCCGAAGCCTACGACAACTTTCTAGGCAATGAGGTCGCAGCACGGCTGAGCGACCGACCCGGCCTCAAGGTCGAGTCGGTCGGTCTCGATGACCCGGGGCTCGGGCTGAAATCGCTGGAGGAGCAACACGTCCTGGTCTGGTGGGGGCACGTACGGCACCCGGAAGTGCCGGTTGACGTCCGCCGGCGCATCGTCGAGCGAGTTCGTTCTGGGAAGCTCGCTCTGATTTCGCTGCACTAGGCCCATTGGTCCGTACCGTTCATGGAGGCCATGTACGCCCGGACCCGTGACGACGCGAGGCGGCGGTTTCCCGACCCCAAGACCAAAATCGAGTTCGTGCCCCCGGCCGGCCGTTTCCCGCCGACCTACGACTCCATCGTGACGCCGGCCTGTTGCGCGCTGTTGCGGGGCGGGGCGGTGGCGCAAGTGCGGGTCGACCTGCCGAACTGCGTGTTCCCCGACGTCAACGCCCACGGAAGGCCGAGCAACGTGACCGTCACGATGCCCCAGCATCCAATCATGGCAGGACTTCCCTCCCAGTTCGCAATCGCGGCGACCGAGATGTACGACGAGCCGTTCCACGTCCCGGAACCCGATGCGGTGCTGTTCCGCGAGGACTGGCGGGAGGCGGCCGCTTCCGGGGCGGATTGCTCTGGAATCTTGGGAAGGGCACCGTGCTCTACATTCGCCCGGGCCATGAGACGTTCCCCGTGTTCAAGGACCCGAACGTGATGAGGATCCTCGAGAACGCTGTTCGCTGGATGGGCTCGCGGGTCAGCCCCTAGGTGAATTCGGCGGCGGAGAGATCTGCGGCGGATCGCCTACAGCGGCAAGGGCCGGACGACGTACTGGACCTCGACGTTTCCGTGGTCCCGGGAGCCCACGGCCTCGAAGCCCATCCTCGCGTGGAACCGGAGTGAGGGTTCGTTGCGCGGCCTCGTGTTCACCTCCGCCGCCAGCAGACGGAAGCGCTCGCCGGCAGACGAGGCTGCGTCGCGGTACAGGGCGGCCGCGACTCCGCGACGGTGGTACAGGCTCGAAACCGCGACGCGATCGATATAGAGGAAGTCCTCGTAGCGAGCCTTGAGCCAACCGAAATTCGGGCTGTCGTACGGGGCTCCGGGGGCCAGGCACATCAGGAACCCCGCGACGTCCCGGCCGAACTCTGCCACGCGGAAGTACTCGCACTCTCGCGCGAGCCATTCCAGACGCTCCCGGGAGAGGCTGTTCACCGCCGGAACGGACATCTCGTTCAGTGCGTGTACGGCGGCCATGTCCGCTTCCGTTGCGTCACGCAACAGCATCGAGCCGCGGGTTCGATTTCCGGCCTTGTCCTTCATCGGCAATGGGTCCGTTCGCTCTACGGCCACCGGACCCAACCGACCATCCTACCGGTCGAAGGCGCGTCAGGACTCCGGCGGTACCGAGGAACTGCGCCCACCGCAGGTCCGGCCGGGCCGGGCCGAACCGCCGAGGACCGGCCCGCCACCGCAAGCTGCGGGTGCCCGGAAGGTCACGATTCCGAACGGATGCTGCGGTAGGGCATTGGCCGCTGCCGTCGCCTCGCGCGAACACGGCTACCCTGAATGCATGGTGGGGAAGCCGTACCGGCCGGGCGAAATCGAGCCGAAGTGGCAGGAGTACTGGGAGCGGACCGGCGTCTACGGCACCAGTTCCGACCTGGACCGGCCGAAGTACTACGTGCTTGAGATGCTGCCGTACCCGTCCGGCGTACTCCACATGGGACACGTGCGCAACTACACCATCGGCGACGCCTTGGCCAGATACAAGCGAATGCGGGGTTTCCGGGTCCTGCACCCGATGGGCTGGGACTCGTTCGGACTGCCGGCCGAAAACGCCGCGATCAAGAACAAGCGCGATCCGAGGGACTGGACCCGCTCGAACATCGCAGCGATGAAGCGCCAGCTCCGTACGTTCGGTTTCAGCTACGACTGGGACTGCGAGATCTCCAGCTGCGAGCCGGAATACTACCGCTGGAACCAGTGGTTCTTCCTACGGATGTGGGAAAAGGGTCTCGCGTACCGGAAGAAGGCAGCGGTGAACTGGTGCCCGGACTGCGCCACGGTCCTTGCAAATGAACAGGTCGTGAACGGCTGCTGCTGGCGGCACGAGGACACGCCCGTCGAGCAGCAGGAACGCGAGCAGTGGTTCTTCCGGACTACAGCGTACGCCGACGAACTGCTGGAGTCGCTGGCGGACCTCCAGGCTGGCTGGCCCGACCGCGTGCTGACCATGCAGCGCAACTGGATCGGCCGCTCCACCGGTACCGAGGCCGACTTCGCGGTCGAGGGTTCCGGTGAGAGAATCCGAGTCTTCACGACGCGCGTCGACACGATCTTCGGGGCAACCTGCATCATCCTAGCCCCGCTCCACCCGCTGGTGGCGCAGTTCGGCTTCTCCGACCGGGGCCAGGAGATGGCGACCGCAGCAGCGACCAAGAGCCCGGACGATCTGGAGAAAGTGGGGTTCTTCACGGGGCGCTACGCACTCAATCCCTACAGCGGTGAGCGCGTGCCAATTTGGGTCGGCAACTTCGTCGTCATGACCTACGGAACGGGAGCGATCATGGCCGTGCCGGCCCATGACCAGCGCGATTTCGAGTTCTGCCGCAAGCACGGCATCGAAGTACGTCCGGTGATCCGGCCCGCCGACGGCCCGCTGGCCAACGCGGAATCGATGACGGAAGCGTTCGCCGATTACGGCGTCGTTGAGAATTCGGGAGACTTCAGCGGGCTCGCCAGCCACGACGCCATCGAGCGGATGAGTGCACGGGCCGAGGCCGACGGCTTCGGCAAGGCTGCGGTGACGTTCCGGCTGCGGGACTGGGGGGTTTCGCGACAGCGCTTCTGGGGCACGCCGATCCCTATGGTGCTGTGCCCGAGGTGCGGCGAAGTCCCTGTCCCCGACAGGGACCTCCCGGTGCTGCTGCCCGATCGCGTCGAACTGACCGGCACCGGCGAGTCGCCCTTGCGTATGGTGCCGGAATTCGTCGGGGTCGACTGTCCCGCCTGCGGCGGCAAGGCCGAGCGGGAGACCGACACGATGGACACCTTCGTCGACTCAAGCTGGTATTTCTACCGCTATGCGGATGCCAAGTGTGACGAGGCTCCGTTCCGGCCTGGGAGAGTCGCCGCGTGGTTCCCCATTGACCAGTACATCGGCGGTGTCGAGCACGCCGTGCTCCATCTCATTTACTGCCGCTTCTTTACCAAGGTCATGCGAGACCTGGACCTGCTGTCCTGGAACGAACCGGTCCGGCGACTGTTCACGCAAGGGATGGTGATCCGCGACGGACGGAAAATGTCGAAGAACCTGGGCAACGTAGTCAGCCCCGAGGACATCGTGTCGAAGTACGGGTCCGACACGGCTCGGATGTTCTCGCTGTTCGCGGCCCCGCCGGACCGCGATCTGGACTGGCAGGACGAAGGGGTGGAGGGCATGTGGCGGTTCCTGTCGAGGGTCCACCGGCTGGTCGGAAGGGCTGGCAGCACGGAGATCCCAGCCAGCGCGGAACCGCGCAACCAAGCGGACCGGACGGCCCTCCGAAAGCTGCACCAGACGATTGCGCGGGTAACGGCCGACTTCGAGACCCGCTGGCACTTCAACACGTCGATCGCATTGATCATGGAATTGACGAACGAGCTCTACTCTCTCGAGTCGGACTTGTCCCCCGGGGCCATGCAGGAGTCGTTGCGGGGAGTAGCCCTGTTACTGAGTCCGTTCTCCCCGCATCTGGCGGAGGAACTCTGGCAGATGCTCGGGCAGCAGGGGCCGATCCTCGAAGCGGGATGGCCGCGCTCCGACCCCAATCTGGCGAGCGAGGAGAGCGTGCAGGTCGTGATCCAGGTCAACGGCAAGCTGCGGGATCGCCTCACGGTCCCCAAAGGACTCCCGAAGGACCAGCTTTCGGCCCGGGCCAGGGAAACTGACAAGATCCGCGCCCTGCTGGACGGCAAGACGATCCGCAAGGTCATCGAGATTCCCGACAGGCTGGTGAACTTCGTGGCGAGGTAGGATTCACACGCGGGAGGCCATGGGCAGCGGGACGCCAGATCACAACCGGTCCCGGACGAGCCTGCTCGCCCTGTGGCTGGCTGCGCAACCCTGCGCAGTGGCCGAGAATGCGGACCGGGTCCTGCCGGTCTTCACGGACATGACGGAGGTGTCCGGCGTGGACTTCCGGAACGACTCGTCCGCCACTTCCCAGAAGTACCTGCTCGAGTCCATGGTAGGCGGTGTCGCAGCCTTCGATTTCAACACGGATGGGCTGACCGACCTGTACTTCGTGAATGGGGCCGCGCTAGACGATCCGATGCAGGGAGGCGCGACTCCCGACAAGAGGGACCCCAGGTACTGGAACCGCCTGTACCGCAATGACGGCAACTGGAAGTTCACGGATGTGACGGAACCCTCCGGAACGCGAGGGAGTCGCTACGGGCAAGGGGTTGCAACCGGGGACTACGACAACGACGGGCACGCGGACCTGTACCTGGCCAGCTTTGGAGGCAACACCCTCTACCGGAATCTCGGCAACGGTACGTTCGAGGATGTCACGCAGCAGGCCGGCGTGAAGGGCGGTGGCTGGTCGGCGGGAGCCGGCTTCCTGGACTTCGACCGCGACGGGCACCTCGACCTCTTCGTGACCCGCTACGTTGAATGGTCGTTTGAGGACAACCCTTGGTGCGGTGAACGCAAGCCAGGGTACAGGTCGTATTGCCATCCAAGACACTTCCCGCCCGTCTCCCATCTCGTCTACCGCAACAGGGGGGACGGGACTTTCGAGGATGTCACTGATTCGAGCGGATTCGGAGCGGTACCCGGCAAGGGCCTCGGCATCGCGTTCGATGACTACGACCGAGACGGGTGGCCTGACGTCCTGGTCGCGAACGACTCCTTCCCCCAGCAACTCTTCCGCAACCTCGAGGGCCGCGGCTTCGATGAGGTGGCGCTGTTGTCCGGAATGGCGTACGACGAGAACGGCCGCACCTTTGCAGGTATGGGAGCGGACTTCGGCGACTACAACAACGATGGCCATCCTGACGTATTCATCAACGCCTTGGCTCACCAGCGATACGCCCTGTTCCGCAACGAGGGAACGCTGTTCGAGTACGTTTCCGGACCGACCGGAGTGAGCGGGATCACCTCGCTTCACTCCGGCTGGGGCGCGAAGTTCCTCGACTTTGACAACGACGGTCTCAAGGACCTGTTCGTCGCCCAAGGGCACGTGATGGACAACATCGAACTGACGCAGCCTGACGTCAGCTACGAGGAGCCACTGGTCCTGATGCGGAATTCCGGCGAGAGATTTACGGACGTCTCGTCGGAGAGCGGTGCGGTCTTCCAGAAACGCCGCGCTGCGAGAGGAGCGGCCATCGCGGACCTGGACAACGACGGCTTTCTGGATATCGCAGTAAACTGCCGGGACCAGCCAGCGCTGGTACTGCGCAATGAAGGCAATGGCAACAACTGGCTGGCGCTGGACTTGACGGGATCGCGCAGCAACCGCGACGCCATCGGAACGCGAATCCGGCTCGTCGCCGAGTCCGGGGGCGAGCAGCACCTGACCGTCTCGTCGGCGGGCAGCTACCTCTCCTCGGCAGACGGACGCGCCCATTTCGGCCTCGGCTCCTCGCTGCTGGCGAGCGTCGTGGAGATCACATGGCCCAGCGGAATTACGCAGATGATCCGGGACGTTCGCGCCAATCAGGTCCTCGCGGTGAGCGAACCCTCTGAGTGAATACGCGACCTCACAGTTCCCGGGTCGAGACCTCGAGAAAACACCAACGCTGGATTCCAGACTAGGGTCCGCCGGATCTCGCGGCGGCCTCCGCTCGGTCGTCGGCCCGCGCCCCGCTGAGGGCGTTGACCATCGAGTAGTTCCCTTCGTGGCAAGCGTATTCGAAGATTCGGTAATCGACAAGGCGCGGCATCGCCCGCAAGGCGGTCCAGGGTCTCGTGTACGTGGTCGGATCCTCGATCGTGAACTCGTTGCGAATGGTGTTCTCGTCAACCCGTGTGAAGCGCTCCACGGCCCGCAGATGCCTGGAGGAGGGGAAGCGGTGCTCCGTCTTGTCGGAGAAATTGGAGGTTTCCACCACCAGCGTGTCGCCCTCCCAGCGCCCGCGGGAGTCGCCGTTCCACTGACGGATGCGAGGATCGAGAGGCTGCCGGCCATCCAAGGGGATGATGCGGACATCGTGAATGTTCTCGACCAGGATCGCCACGTGGTCGGGAGTCTGGACGATCAAGTAGGTGTTGTTGTAGCCGGTTGAAACCGGCGGCACACCATGGTAGGTGATGCAGCGTGTCCAGGCCGTGAAGTTCAGCCAGGAATCGGGCCGCCCTGCCACCCTCTGGGACCTGGCCCGCGCTCGGGCCTTTCCGGCCTGGGTCAGCGGTGGGAGCCTGCCGTTGGGGGGATCGACGATCAGGGACGTCCGGAGGCTCGGGTCGACTTCGCCCTTGTCAAACCAGTGCGCGTTATAGGAACCGACGACTCCAGGTACTCGAGGGCTCTCGGCCCAGGCCGCCGCGGTTCGCGCGGCAGCTTCCTGTGGCGAGAAGAACTCCCTGTCCGCAACCTTGCCCGGCCGTTGGAGAGGGGTCAGCGAGGCATAAGACCAAGTGCCCCGCAAGTCCGGATCTCCCCAAGCGGTGCGTGGGAGGATCCACTCCTGCTCGGACGTCACCGTACGACCTGCCGTGGCATGCGGCTCCGTTCCGGCGGTCTGGGCCGCGGCTGGCGCCACGGACAGCCACGCTCCCAGTGCGGCCACGGCTAGCGCGATCGCCATGGTTTGGGAACTGCTCTTCATCTAGGCGTACCTGAACGGCTAGCCGGAGTTTCGCACCAACGGCGGCGCCGGATCAAGTTACACCGCTGTCAAGGACGGATCCCTTGCCCTCTTGGCAGCCCAGCGGTCCACGCCGATGCCCGACTGCCGCGGATGAACCCGCAGGGCGTTGACCGGCCCGTTCTCGGCGCGCGCACCACGTCGCATGCGGCGCCCGAACTGCGGACGACCGAGCGGCTCGGGCTACGGGATGCAGCCCCTCAAACCGCCACATCGGGCAATTCGATGCCATTCGGACTCAGCTGCAATCCCTTCACGACATCGCGAAAGACGTCTGGAATCGACCCCGCGGCGTTGACACGCAGGAGAATGTCCCGCTCCTCGAACATCTTCAGCAAGGGTTGGGTCTTTTCGTGATAGTCGGCCAACCGCCGACTCAAGGCCGCGGGGTTGTCATCGGCTCGCTTGGTGAAACCGCTGCCTTCGCCAATTCTCGCTCTCGACATGACGCGCTGGTACACGGTCGCGTCATCCAAGTCCAAGTAGATCGCTCGGTCCAGGTTCCAGTTCTCGAAGAGGTACGCCGCTTGCGACGGAGTGCGAGGAAAGCCATCCAGGATGAATCCGTATCTCCAATCGTGCATCTCGAGCCGGTCGTGCACGACTCTCTCGACAATGTCGTCAGAGACGAGACGTCCCGCTTCGGTGATGCGAGTGATGCGCGATCCAAGCTTCGTGTGATTCTTCACGTTCCAGCGGAAGATCTCCCCGACCGAGATGTGAACGAAGCCGAACCTCTCGGCCAAGAGCTTGGACTGGGTACCCTTGCCCGCGCCCTGCGGGCCGATCATGATGAACTTGTTCATGGGGTTACGGCGTCAAGACCTACGGAGCCGCGCTACACACCGAAACGCCGCCGTAACGTTATGGTAATACGACAGATCGGGGCAGGCTCGGGGGCCGGGATCGAATGAACGCGCTCGACGGAAAAGTCGTGGCCGTGACAGGCGCCGCCAGGCGGACTGGTCGAGCGGTCGCACTGGAACTCGCGCAACGCGGCGCTCGCGTTGCCATCCACTACCTGAATTCCGCTGCCGATGCCACCGAGACCGCTCGCGAGTGCGGCGGGCGCGCATTTCGCGCCGACCTCGCACGGGTAGGCCAGATCCGCCGCCTCTTCGATGAGATCGGCGAGACCTACGGTCGGCTGGACGGTCTGGTCAACAATGCTGCAGTCTTCCGGTCAGTGGACCCGCTCAAGGCCACCGAAGAGGACTGGGACGCCATCCACGACGTCAACCTCAAGGGGTCCTACTTCTGCTGCCAGCAGGCAGCCCGGCTGATGCTCCAGTCCGGGGGGGGCCGCATTGTCAACATCGCCTCGCTGGGAGGGCTGAGACCGTGGTCCAATCACGTGCCCTACTGCGTTTCCAAGGCGGGGGTCGTCATGCTGACACAGGCCTTCGCCAAGGCACTGGCGCCGCGTATCTCCGTCAACGCAATCGCGCCCGGCGTGATCCATTTCGAGGAGGAGATGCCGGCACAAATCGCCCATCTCGTCCGGGTCACTCCGATGCAGCGCCACGGATCTGGCAACGACATCGCGGAAGCCGTGCGGCTGCTGCTGGAGGGGCCGTCGTTCGTAACCGGCCAAGTCCTTGCGGTAGATGGCGGTCTCGGACTGAAGTAAGGGCCGGCTGTCTCAAGCGGAAGGGTCATCATAGGAAGCGACCAGCCGCCGGATCGAAGCGACCTCAGCGAGCAGACGCTCCAAGCGGTCGAGACGCAGCGCTGTCGTGCCGTCCGACAGGGCTCTTGGCGGGTCGTCGTGCACTTCGAGAAACACCCCGTCGACGCCGCAGGCGGCTCCGGCTCGCGCCAAGGTCCCGATGAACTCCGGCTCGCCCCCGCTCGAGCTACCCTCCGCCCCGGGCAACTGGAGGCTGTGCGTTACGTCCAGGACGACCGGGTAGCCAAGCTCCCGCATGCGTACCATGCCGCGAAAGTCCACGATCAGGTTCCGGTAGCCGAAGCTGGTCCCGCGCTCCGTAAGAAGCATGCGGTCGTTTCCGGTGGAGGCGACCTTGTCCGTTACGAATCGCATGTCGGCATGGGCGAGGAACTGGCCCTTCTTGATGTTGACGGTGCGCCCGGTGCGTCCCGCAGCTGTCAGCAGGTCGGTCTGACGGCACAAGAAGGCGGGGATCTGGAGGATGTCGCATACCTCCGCGACGGGGTCTGCCTGGGAGGGATGGTGGATGTCGGTAAGGACGGGCAGTCCGGTCGCGAGCCGGATCTCGGTGAGGATCTCCAAGCCCCGCTCCATACCAGGCCCTCGATAGGAAGCCACGCTCGTGCGATTGGCCTTGTCGAAGGACGCCTTGAATGCCACGCTCACGCCAGAAGACGCTGCCGCAGCGGCCACTGCGTGCCCGAGGGACAGCGCATGCTCGCGGGACTCGATCACGCAAGGACCGCAGATCGCGAATGGCCGATCTGACGAGAGCAACAGTGATGTCCGGTCGTCCATGACCAAGGCTACGGGAATCGACAGGCGGTCGATTTAGCATAGGTCAGGTCCCGAGAGGACGCAGCCCTCCGAGGCTGGGGCTCACGGGAGCGGATCCCCGAATCCTGCGAGCATTTCCAACCTCGGCCGAGGGTTCCAGCTTGACCGCCCCGTTCGGCCGGTCGGCGCCACACCGGTATTCCAACCACGCCTGGAGATCGGCCGGGACCGCCCGCATGGCTGCCGGAACGTCGTCGTGGCTGACGCCAGCAGCTCCGCAACACGCCTGCTATCGAGACCCGCCAACCTGACCACACCTTCCGAACGTGGAGAACTCCTGAGAGCGGCCTACTTCGAGCGGCCAGTGCCGGGCGCTCCAGCGAATACCGGCTCGGGGGCGAAGAGCGATGCGGGGGAATATGGGATTCCGGCTTCAAGTCAATTGCGCCGCCGTTCTCAATCGTCCTGGGCAGATTCGAACTGATCCGGGTAGAACTGCCTGCAATAGCGTCGGTACTTGCCGATCTCCCCGTCGGACTTGCACAGCCGGGGACGAGATCGGTACTGTTTCCGGCCCCAGATCACCACATCCTGCAGGACGTCTCGCTTCTGGACAGTCAGGATGATCTCGTTCATCAACGCGGCGCGCAGCCTCGGTGGAAGGAACCGCAGACCCACGATGGCCCGCCTGGGCCTTTCGATGTTGCGTACCTGCCCAATCAGTGCGACCTCGATGAGCGTTCCGTCGACGGGGGTTGCGAGCACCCACAGACGCGAGTCCATTCCGATGGATCTCTCGTGAATCTCGACCAACGAGTAGCCGAGTCCAAAGACATGGGCGATTGCGGAGACGTCAAACGAAAAGTCAAGAACTCCTGCAATCGTGCTCGCACGCTTGAAGTCAAAGCAGCTCTTGAGGTGGACACCGTCCACCGACACCGGGCCGACCTGGCTAACGCTGTCGTAGCCGTGCACGTACTGCAAATGCGCAAGATCCACGGAGTTTTCGGTGGTTTCCTGAGGGTGACCCGGAAACCGGATCGTTCGAATCCCCAAGTCGCTCCAATCGGCTCCGATCGGCGGGTCCGCGGGAAGGTTCCATTGCGGTGGCCGTCCGTCGATGCCCCACCATGCGAACACCAGTCCGAGGAGTTCCCGCGTCTGGAACACCTTCAGCTTCGCGGACTTGGGAGCCGCCGCGAAGGGAGTGGCAACGCACTGGCCCGTCACGTCGTACTCGAAGCCATGGAAAGGACAGACAACGACTCCGTCACGCACAAGTCCTCCGGCAGCGGGCCCGAGGTTGGCTCCAAGGTGCGGGCACACTGCCTGGGCCACGCAGACGGGTCCGGCACCGCCGCACCAAGCGATGATCTCCTGGCCCAGCCAAGTCCTCTGTATCAGCTTTGACTTCAGGATGGATCGACGAGTCGCAACGAAATACCAGCCCTCGGGAAACGGAGGAAGCGATTCGGTATTCGTGCGTTCAAGGCGACTTGGCTGCATGTTCATGCAGAAGGCTTCTGGCTTGGCCACCTCAGTTCTTCGGGCCCAAGGTGCGGGCACCACAGCGCTGTGCGTTGTTGATCCAATCGTATCTCAGGGTACGGGATGCGCTGCATCGGAGGGATCCCAGAGGCAACGGGAGACCAAAGCGAACGGTCCCCTTAGGCTCCGCCGGCACCAGCGTGGTGGGCCAGCAATCGGCCCGGCTGACGCGTCGGCGCGGACTCCTCGACCGGCCAGAATTCCAGCGGGCGCTGCTGGAAGGCGAACGAACATTGTGATACGGTTTGCTTCAGGGACTCGCCCGCTCCTCATTGCGAAGACGTCCCGACCCGCTAAGCCCTTCATTGAACAGAGTATGGACTCGTTCCTAAACGGACCTGACTTCCGAATTCCGGCACCAGAAGACATCGCTGTCCAGGGGCTTGCGACCGTCCAAACCAGCGGAGCCCCCACCGGTGCGCGCGAGCGAGTCACCTCAGAATCCACCGAGTGAATCAGCATGGGCAGACTAGTACGCTACTTGATCGCAGTTGCCATCCTCGCTGGCTCCGGTTGGCTGGCGGCCTATTTGGTGTCTCTCCCACCGGAACCGGAGCGTCGCGAGCTCCCGCCCCAAATCCCGTTTGTGCAGACTGGCCGGGTTGAGGCCGGATCCGGCGGGATTCCCGTCCACGGAGTTGGAACCGTGCGGCCAAGTGCCGCAGTTGACATTGCTGCGCTCGTGAGCGGCAGGGTCACGTGGCTGGACCCCGGGTTTCAAACCGGCGGGCGGATCGACGCCGGCCAGACGATCTTGCGCATCGAAGAGGCGGACTACCTCCATCGCCTTCGAGAGGCAGAGGCGGATCTCGAATCCCGCCAGGCGGCGCTCTTCGAGGCCCGCGAGCAGGCGGATTTCGCCCGAAGCGAATTCGAGCAATTCTCCCGCCTGCAGCGCGAGGCGGGTGCTGCGCCCGGCGAGTTGGGCCCGTTGGCGCTGAGAGAGCCCCAGATCAAAGCGGCTCAAGCCGAGGTAAGCCGCGCGGAAGTTCGGATTGACGAGGCCAAGCTGGCGCTGGCCCGCACTGAAGTGGCGGCACCCATTGACGGTCACGTGATAGCGGAGTCCGTGGATGTGGGGCAGTTCGTCACCGCCGGCCAGGCCGTAGGACGACTCATCGCCGCGGACGCCGTGGAGGTGGTCGTTCCCTTGTCCGACGCCGACGCCACCCTGATTCCGGGACTTTGGAGTCTTCGGGCGGGTGATTCCGGGCGGAGGGTGACAGCGCGCGTGATTGCCGAGTACGGGGATGGGAACTACGCATGGAAGGGCTACGTAGACCGGGCTGAAGCGTCGCTTGACGAGAGATCAAGGACCGTTGACGTGATCGTGCGGGTGCCGAACCCCTTTTCCGGCAGCGTTCCTGCGTCCGGGAATCCCAGCCTCGGCGGCCCGCCACCGCTCCTCGTCGGCAAATTCGTCGAGGTACAGATTACGGGGGTGGCTCCGGAAGGCTATTTCCGGGTGCCTCGGGCCGCGTTGCAGACGGGCAACGTGGTCTGGGTGGTGCGCTCGGGCCAAACAGTGAGTATCATCCCCGTACGCGTCCTGCAACGGTTTGACGATCAGGCCTTTGTGACCGGTGAGCTCGAAGACGGGGACTTGGTAGTCACTGGCGGCCTCCAGTTCGTCACAGAAGGCATGGCTGTACAGACCGGAGCCGGTTCGGCGCAATGAGCCAGAACGGCCAACAACCGCCTGAACCCGGCGGGCCGATCGCCTTCATGGCGAGCAACCCGGTTGCCGCCAACCTGTTGATGTTCGGCATATTGGCGGCGGGTCTCGTGTCGCTGGGAGCCTTAGAGCGGGAAGCATGGCCCACGGTTCCCTTCAACACCGTCGAGGTGTCAGTGGCCTATCCCGGGGCCACGCCCGAGGAGGTGGAAGAGTCGATCGTAGTCAAGATCGAGGAGCAAGTCGAGGCGTTGGAGGATGTGAAGGCGGTCAAGTCCCTGGCAGCCCCGGGGATGGCGTCCGTCAGAGTCGAACTGAAGACCGGCGCGGATATTAGCGAGGCGATGGACGAAATCGAGTCGGCCGTCGGCCTAATCCAATCGTTTCCCGGTTCAGCTGAGCGCCCTGAATTCAGGGAAATGAACAACAGCACTAGCATGATTCGCCTCATCGTCTTCGGCGACATTTCCGAGCGCGCGCTGAAGGAGGTGGCGCACCAGGTCGAGGACAGTTTGAGCACGCTGCCGAACGTGTCCCGCGTCGAGACGACCGGGACGAGGAAGTATGAGATCTCGATCGAGGTACCACTCGCCCGCCTGCGGGCTTACGGGCTGACGCTCGACGATATCGCGGATGCGGTCCGCCGCAGTTCCCTCGACCTGTCGGCTGGTAGCGTCGACACTCGGGAAGCCGAGGTGCGAGTCCGCACCATCGGCCAGAGATACGATCAGCTCGACTTCGAGGAGATCGTCGTTATCGCCCAGAACGACGGTACGGCGATACGCCTCGGAGATCTCGCTGACGTACGCGATGATTTCCTGGACTCCGCCCTGATGGTCCGGCACCAAGGCCAGCCGGCGGCCTTCGTTGAGGTCTACCTAGCCGAAGGCGAGCAGGTGATGGATGTCGCTGATGCAGTACACGCGCACACCGCGAACACGATAGTTCCGTCCTTGCCCCATGGAGTTGGGATCACCACCTGGAATGACGACTCCCAGACCTATTCGGAGCGGGCCGACATCCTCCGAAAGAACGGGATTCTGGGACTTGTGCTGGTGTTCATTTCGCTGGCCTTGTTTCTTGAAATACGGCTCGCGCTCTGGGTCATCGTAGGTCTGGTCACGTCCATCATCGGAACCTTGGCGGTGATGCTGGTGTTCGACCTTGCGATCAATACCATTTCCCTCTTTTCGTTCGTTCTAGCCATTGGAATCATCGTCGACGATGCCATTGTCGTAGGCGAGCACATCCACTACGAACGCAAGAAGGGCGTGCTAGGAGTCGTCGCGGCGATTCGGGGCGCCCGCCGGATCAAGAATGCGCTCGTCTTCGCTGTCATGACTTCGGTAGCTGCGTTCACGCCGTTGCTCTTCATTCCCGGAGGCATCGGAGAAGTGTGGGGCGCGCTGCCAGTGATCATCATCGGCATGCTGCTGATTTCCCTGGCTGAAGCGCTCCTGATCCTACCGAACCACCTATCCCACATACCCGGACCAGAATGGACGCCCACCAACATCGTGGATCGGTTCTTCTCGCGAACCAGGCACTACGTGGATCGAGGGCTGGACGGATTCGTGAACATCCCTCTGGACCGGTCGCTTCGATTCGCAACGGAACAACCCGCCATCGTATTCGCGGGAGTCGTCGGCCTGTTGATTGTCAGCCTGTCCTTGATACCAGCGGGTATCGTCCCCACGACTTTCGCCCCCGTCGTGGAGGGAGACTTCGTCACGGCAACCCTGGAAATGCCTGACGGGACGCCAGCCGAGCGGACCTACCAGGTGGCAATGGAACTGGAGCGCGCGGGACGGCGAGTTCTGGAACGCTTGGACGGGGAGCGACCGGCCGACGCGCCCTCGTTGCTGTCGGGCGTCAGCGTAATCGTCGGCCAGAGGCCTCGCGTCGAGGGCGGAGGGCTGGACCCGACCCCGACGCTGAACCCGGAAGCAAACATCGCCACCATCGAATTCAAGCTATTGGGTGCCCAGCAACGGAACATGTCCACCATCGCAATCGTGCAGGCCTGGAGGGATGAGGTGGGGATCCTCCCCTATGTTCGGGGGATTGCATTCAGCGGCGAGGTCATCGATCTCGGGAGTCCCGTCGAAGTGGTATTGTCACATCCCGACCCGGCGCGCTTGTTGGAAGTCGCGGACTCGGTTGTCAAAGGCCTTCGCAGCGTCGCAGGCGTCTTCGATATCCAGTCCGACCATACGCCGGGGGTGGGTGAGATTCAGCTCGCGTTACGGCCAGAGGCGCGCACTCTCGGTCTCACGCTTGAGGAGCTGGCACGACAGGCGCGGGCGGCGTTCTTCGGCGTGGAGGTCCTCAGGGTGCAGCGCAATCGCGAAGAAGTCCGGGTCTACTCCCGGCTACCCGGCGACGAGCGCGATGCAATCACAGACGTCGAGGGCTACCTGATCCGGAGTCAGTCGGGCGGGGACGTGCCGCTCAGTCACGTGGCAGCTCTGACCATGGGCCGGTCGCTGCCGTCGATACGACGCCAAGACGGTCAGCGCGTCGTCACGGTCACAGCGGATGTGGACGAGGAGGCGATTTCCGGCGGCGAAGCCAACGACATCCTCGAGAACACGATCCTCGCACAACTGATCGCCTCTGCCCCCGAACTGACCTATTCCTTCGGGGGCGAGCAGCAGCAGCAGCTGGAGTCGCTGGACGCCCTTTACCGCGGCTTCGTGCTTGCCATGCTCGTGATTTTCGCGCTGCTGGCCATCCCGTTGGAGTCGTACCTCAAACCGTTCATCGTGATGTCCATCATTCCGTTCGGTCTTATCGGCGTCATCCTCGGCCACTTCGTGTTGGGAATTCCCATAAGTGCCGCATCGTTCCTGGGCCTATTCGGGCTCAGCGGGGTCATCGTCAACGATTCGCTGGTCATGATCGACTTCATCGACCAGCGCCTCAGGGAGGGTGCCAATCCGAAGAGAGCGATCATTGAGGGCGCCAAGGGACGGTTCCGTCCCATCCTGCTGACGTCGGTGACCACGTTTCTCGGCTTTACGCCATTGATTCTCGAACGGGCCATTCAAGCGCAGTTCCTGGTCCCATTCGCCGCGTCGCTCGGCGTCGGAATCATGATCTCAACTGCGCTCCTGCTCTTGCTGGTGCCGGCCCTCATGGCTGTCTACCTGCGCGCATGATCGTGTGAAAGCTGGGTAACCCGTAGCCGCTTCGACCCGGCTGAGCTACGACGCGTAGCTTGGCTCCCGGTACGAGCGCCGGTGCCTGTGCCGCCTGACGCAGGCCTTCTCCTCCGGGGATGGTTGTTCGTGCCACGAGCGGCCAGAAACGAGTGGATATCAGGCTCGGCCGAGGCCCTCAATTGCTCATGCGCCGCAGCGAGTCGGCTGTGCAAGGTGCCGCATATGGAGCCCAGTCAGGCCTTCATTCTCCCGAAAACGGACTCTCTCGAAGCATCCAATGCAGAAAGCAGGGGCTAGCGGGGCCTCAACCGGTCAGGTTACTGGCAACAATTCGCGCCAAAGCGACCTCCAGCAAGTCGAACGAATTCTGCGGCACCGGTGTCGGTCGGGCGCAGAGCGGGAACACGTGTTCCGGCCCCTCGGTCCGAACGTGGACTGGCCCGAAGAGTCATCCCGATCGGAGCCGATCAGGAGCCACGGCCAATCGCTTCCGCACACCGTCTTTCGTTCTCACGACAAGATCTCGACAACTTGTCCGGCCGCTCAACGCGACCCACCTCGCAGATTGCTACGGCCCGAAAAGTCGGCAGTGCAGTGGTCACAGGCGCGACCGAAACGCACTCTCCTGCCCGCTTTCTTGCAATGGCCGCAACCATGCCTGCCGAAGAACCACAGCGCCGGGTCAAGGGCCGAGCACGTACCCGTGATGCCGGGCGGCCCTCCGATATCCGCGTTCGATACGGCCTCCATCCAAGCTTGCTGGATGACGGGTTTGGCTTTGCGTAGTCCTTTCCAGCCGCGCGTCTCCGTAACTCCGAGATTCTCCGTTGCCCGGCGCACCTGGACATCAACCGCGACCGGGATGGTCTTGATCTGATCGATTGCCGCTCGACCCGGATACGCCATCATCCGGATCCACATCGGACCGACTTTCGGACCGCGTAGCATCGGAAAGCGGGAGCGGTGCGTTTCGTCCCGTGTCTTGAGGTCGCACAGCAATTCCCGCGCGTCACCGTAACCGGCTTCGATCAACCGCCTCACTGGAGACTCGGGGACAGCCGACAAGCTCGTAGCGATCTGAAGCCAGGCCCGCGTTTCAGGGCGGTGCCTCCGGCTCACGAGGTTGGACTTGAGAACGTCGCGCAGCCGGTCGAACTCAAGCCCCGCCACATGCCGTGGATCGAAGATTGTCGGATCCTCCTCATACAGCCTCATCCCGGCTCCCCAGAGCTGGGCAGCGTCGCGCGCGCGGTTCATGGCGCAAATGAAGGTCAGGAAGAGGCGTACGACCCTGTCGTTACCGCCAAGCGAGCGGATGCGCTGGGCGGTTCGAACGCTATGCAGGGATGGCGAATCCGCCCGGGAATCGTGCCCCGCCCCGGAGGGCGGCCGTGGATTCACGGCCCCAGCCTCGGCAGGCATGTTGCGCGAAGCCAGGTCAAGCGTGCCCCGAAAAAAATCTTCGGCGACCAGACGAGCGATTTGACTGGCCTGGGAGCGGCCAGCTGAAGGGCGGCGACCGCCGTTTCCGGTCACGACCAACCTCTTCCAAGCTGTTCGTGATACCAAGCCTGCTGCCGACCGACTCCTGGAATGCGGGCGAGAGGTCGGCATACGCTGGCCCCGGCATCACGAAGCCCTCTCTCAAGGCCGTACCCGACATAGGCTGCACCGGCGTGGAACTCGATCATCTTGTATCGAAGGGATGGAACCCGACTCTTTAGGGCCTCGAGCACGCGAGTGGACCAGTCCCGTCGGGCCTTTGCCTGAAGATCCTTCAACGCCAAGTCATACGGATCGATGCGCTCGTCGGGGTCCAGCAGTCCGTGCTTTGCGCTGAGGATGAACCACGGCCGGCCCAACCTCTCGGCGTAGGCCCGCCGGCAGCGCCACAGGGGTGAGTTGTATAACTCCTTCGCCGCGCTCGTCGTTGGACGTTTGGTCTTCACGCACCCGACAAGCACGAGGTCCGGAGCCCGATCTCTCACCCTGATCCCAATGCTCTCACACCGACGCCTGCTGGGATTGACCGTTGCCGACGGGTAATCTGCGTCGGATGGCAAGACCGGCGTGCGAAAACGACGTTGGAGGGCGATCCGCGATTCGCTTGGTCAAGATAAGTGAGGGTAACGGGCAGATGGGCACTCAAGTGCCCCGAGTGATGGAATCCAAAGGGCTTTGCGTCAGGTTGGCGTTCGCAGATTCTGTACCGGATGTGTAACTTTGGAGTGGTGCGGGGATTTCGCGCGGAGTCCTGTTCATCGGGTCCGAGTTCTGCGGTCCGCCGCCGGCAGGGCGCAAAAGGAGCCATTGTCTTGTAGCCAGCGGTAGAAACTGCTGACAGGGCGCAAGGTACCCGATCTGGGCCCCAACCAGACGTCATGGAGATCAGTCAGGGCATCGACGAAGGTCGGCTTGTTCGCTTGCCGACGCCTAGAGCGGCCGTCCAGCGTATCGCGATGCGGGCGACCGAGACCACAGGGTCCCCCGGAAAACGGAGTGCCAGATGAAGGGAGTCATAGGGTGGTTCGCACGGAACAGCGTAGCCGCGAATCTCCTCCTGCTGGTCATCGTCGCTAGCGGCGCCATCACACTCACCGATCTCAAGCAAGAGGTCTTTCCCGAATTCTCGCTCGATATGGTCACGATCTCGGCCGAGTATCGGGGAGCCTCTCCGGAGGACGTGGAGGAGGCGATCTGCATGCGCGTCGAAGAGGCGCTTCAGGGGGTCAACGGGATCAAGAAGATGACTGCCATGGCCAACGAGGGCCGTGGCACTGTCACGCTCGAGCTTCTCCCCGGCTACGAGGTGCGGGAGGTCCTGGAAGACGTCAAGATGAACGTCGACGCGATCGAGACGTTTCCCGAGGACGTCGAGACCCCTCTCGTCCAGGAGGTGATCTCCCGCTTCCAGGTCATTAACGTAGCGATCGCGGGCGAGGCCAGTCTCGCAACCCTGAAGAGACTCGGAGAGCAACTCCGCGATGACCTGACTGCCCTGCCGGAGATTTCACAGGTTGAACTGGTGAACGCCCCCCCCTACGAGATCTCGATCGAGCTGTCCGAAGAGGCGATGCGCCGATGGGGCCTTACGTTCGACTTGGTCGCCAACGCAGTTCGGGAGTTCTCGGTCGACTTGCCCGGCGGCTCGGTAAAGACGAAGACCGGGGAGATCCTGTTCCGCACCAAGGGGCAGGCCTACTCGGGTGAGGAATACGAGAACCTCCTCCTGCGGAGCCTACCTGACGGCACAAAGATTGACCTCAAGGACGTCGCGACGGTAGTCGACGGGTTCGAGGACTTGTCGGTGTCCGCGACGTTTGACGGGAGGCCGGCGGTGATGGTGAAGGTGTTCCGAGTCGGGGAGCAGAGCGCGCTCTCGGTAGCGGAGGCCGTCCACAGCTATGTCCGGCGCGTCGCCGGGGCGTTCCCCGAAGGAATCCAGATATCGCCCTGGCAGGACAACGCCCGCGTACTGGAGAGCCGAATCGACCTGCTCGTGAGAAACGCAGTCACGGGCCTGCTGCTGGTCTTCGCTGTACTGGCCCTTTTCATGCGACTGCGCCTGGCGTTCTGGGTGACGCTCGGCATACCAGTGTCGTTCCTCGGGGCAATCGCCCTGATGCCGGCCTTCGACGTCTCGATCAACTTGATGTCCCTGTTCGCGTTCATCTTGGTTCTCGGCATCGTGGTTGACGACGCGATAGTCGTTGGAGAGAACATCTACACCACCCAGAAGCGGACAGGCAAGGGAACAAGCTCCGCGATCCGCGCGACATACGAAGTGCTGGTCCCTGTGTCGTTCGGGGTTTTGACAACGATGGCGGCGTTCACTCCACTGCTGTTCGTTTCCGGCAGCTGGGGAAAACTCAGTGCTGTCTTTCCTTTGATCATTCTGCCAACGCTCTTTTTCTCGCTGGTCGAGTCCAATCTGATCTTGCCCAGTCACTTGGCACACTACCGGCCTGCGAAAGCCACTACCAATCGCAACCCCGTAGTGCATCTCTGGAACAGGTTCTTTGACCTATTCGAAAACGGGATGGACTGGGTTATCTGCAAGGCATACCGCCCTTTGCTGCGCCACGCTCTTCAGTGGCGCTACCTGACCCTTTCGGTCGCCTTGTTCGCAATCTGCCTGACGGCCGGATTGATGGGCGCGGGAATCATCCGGGTCGCCCTCTCCCCGTCCGCGGAATCGGACAACGTTGTCGCATTCCTGACGATGCCTACCGATGCACCGGCAGAATCGACCAGGGAGGGCGTGGCGCGGATCGCCCGGGCCGCCGCCGACCTGCGTAGAGAGCTGACGGCCGAGCAAGGGCTGGACCCGGTCCAGCACGTTCTGAGTTCAGTCGGCGAACAACCGTTCCGGGAAGTCCAGCGAGGCCCGACGGGCACCAGCGCGCTCGGCTTGGGCGACTTCCTCGGCGAGGTGAATCTTGCGCTGCAGCCAGCCGAACTGCGAGCGATCACGGCCGCGGACATAGCCAGCCGGTGGCGCGCCAAGATCGGCTCGATTCCGGGTGCTGTAGAGCTCTCGGTCGAGCACGATCTGCTCGGTGGGGCGAAGGCGATCGACCTGCAGCTCAGCGGCGCAGATCTCGGCACGGTTCGCGAAATAGCGGAGATCGTGAAGGCGAGGCTGGCCGAGTATCCCGGGGTGGTCGATGTCACGGACACCTACCGCGCCGGCAAGCCGGAAGTCGAGCTCTCCCTGAAATCCGAGGGAGAGGCACTGGGCCTGACACTTCAAGGCCTCGGCAGACAGGTTCGCCAGGGTTTCTTCGGCGAACAGGCACAGCGAATTCAGCGCAACCGGGACGACGTGCGAGTCATGGTGCGCTATCCGCACGAGGACCGGCGCTCGCTGGGAGACCTTGAACAAATGCGCGTCCGGACTCCGGAAGGCTACGAAGTGCCGTTCTCGACAGTCGCAGCCGGATCGATCGGGCGCGGGCCGGCGGCGATCACCCGCATCGACCGGCGTCGCTCGATCAGCGTCCAAGCGGCGGTCGACGAAACCATCACGACGGGCGGGGAGGTGGCGGGCGCAATGGAGAGGGAGTTCCTGCCCCAACTGATCGCTCGGTTCCCCGGCGTTGGGTACTCCTTCGAAGGCGACGAAGCAGCCATGGCCGACGCGATGCAGGGCCTAGCCAAGGGCTTCGGCGTGATCGTTTTCGTGATGTTCGCCATGCTAGCGATCCCGCTAAAGAGCTACTGGAAACCAGCAATCATCCTGAGCGCAATCCCGTTCGGGATGATGGGCGCGATCTGGGGACACGGAATCCTTGGTATGGAACTCACTTTCCTGTCGGTGACCGGAATGGTAGCCCTGGCGGGGGTGGTGGTCAACGACAGTCTGGTCCTTGTCGCGTGGATCAACCAGAACACCCGTGGTCAAGCGTCGCTGCACGGTGTCGTCCAGCGAGCGGGCGAGACACGCTTTCGAGCTATCTGGCTGACGTCGCTGACGACTGCGGCCGGAGTCACACCCCTGATGCTCGAGGAGAGCATGCAGGCGCAGTTCCTGATTCCGATGGCCGTCGCCCTAGCTTGGGGCGTGCTGTTCGCAACCGTGGTGACGCTCGTCCTAGTCCCGTCGCTATACCTGATCGCGGACGATCTGCGGTCGGCGGCCCGGTGGATGGTCGACGGCGCGCGACGCAAGCGGAGCCATGACGCTTCGCCACCAATCGAACCACAGCCGGTGGGTGGAGAGTAGGTCGTAGGTGCGCCTTGCGGACTGTCCGCTCGATTAAGGTCTCGCCTCGAACGACACATTGCGAAGCCGGCAAAGAAGCGATGAGGTAAGGCGGCGCTCCCCTCGGAACCGAAGAAGCCCTGTTGCCAATAGCATCGTCGCTGGAAGTCCTCACCGCACTATCGTGTAAGCGTGCCGGAAATCCTTGCCAAGCGTCTGACGGCTTATTTGATACCGCACATTCCGGACCCTCGAACCAGTCGGCCGCCTCCGGTTAGGATCTACGCGTTACCGGCGTACGAGTTCAACAAACGTTTGATTGAATCGAATACGCCGAGCCATGGATGCGAGAGGGCTGATCCTCGACGCTGGGGAACTGCTGTCCAGTGAGAACGGCATCGTCACTTACA
The DNA here is from genome assembly GCA_964461235.1 of uncultured Bryobacterales bacterium. GTDB lineage: Bacteria > Acidobacteriota > Terriglobia > Bryobacterales > UBA6623 > VXMF01. The sequence continues at coordinate 27,346 of CAYWUV010000076.1, forward strand.
GCTAAGGCGAGCGTCCATCGACGATTGACGTGAATGGACTACTGCGACCTGACCTGTAGGGTTTCGGCTTTGCCGAGCCGGGAGTGACGCCAGGACCGTGGAGGCTCGAGTCGACCGAGGGGGTCCTTCGGCTGCAGGAGGAGACGCTGGATCGCGTCTGGAGGATCCATGGGAAACGGCGTCGAAGAAAAAAGCAGTCACGAACCCCAGTAACGGCGAATGCTCGCTGGACCAAGTCGAACGATCTGCGGTCTAGCCTTGTGGACCGATTGATGGAGTTGCGACTGGTTCTCAAGGCGCCCTATTTCGACGGCGGGTTCGGCGCACTGGAGTGACACCTTGCGACTCTCGGGTCATGGGATCTAGGACCGACGCCAGCGCTGCGTACTTCGTCATACGAGAGACTGAGACTGGCCTATCGCTTGGGGTCAAGGGCGGTCCGCAATGGCGTCCTCGGAGAGAATGAGTTGCCGCTGCGAGGCCTGTCCTAAGGCCAGAGCGCCCGTCGAGAAGGGACCTTGAAGAGCCTCGACCGCAACGGACCACCCGACTGGCTGCGGCTGGTGCTGAGAGACATTGCCCTAAATCACTAAGCCGGGCTAATGCGGGGCAACTCCATGCCGCAATTCCTCGCGCTAATTGGAGTCAGGATGTCAACTGGGTCACGCGCTACGATGATCCCTAACTCCGCCGGGAGCGTCGGGCCACCGCCAGAGTCCCGGCAATTCAACCGTCCTTCAAAGGCTTCTTGAACACTGCTCACAGCTTCATGGAGGTGGTACCCGCACCCCAACATTGGGTCTGCAGTCTTGGCGCCCAACGCAAACCCTGGAGTTGGCAAAGAGGGTCTTGGACCGTTTAGGATGAGGGCGTGGCATGTGTTTCCGTGTCGCGTTTGCACGTGAGAGGGAAGGAGAGGGATGAATGGGGCGGATTGCCACGATCTTCAGAACCGCGCTGCAGTCTACTGTGAGTGATCAGAAGATCCGAGACCACGAGGCCATCAAGCAGGAAATCGCCAGGGGCATCGTGAGGCGCACTGCGACTGGCAACGTGAATCTTCAGCGTGGCCGATACGTCACCAAGGAGGATATCGAAGCAAGTTTGCAGGCTGCGAAGGGTTACAGCGTTGATGGGCCGAGATAGCTGTGACGCCGAGAATTTCCAAGACACCCTAAAGCGCTTCAGCGTCGCAGAGAACTTCATAAAGGAAGTTGAACTCTGTGCATCCGCCATAGCATTCCCTGCAATCAACCAGTTAAGGTACGCAGGTCATCACTTGTTGAAGGCACTTGCAAGTGATGACCAAGCTGCGGTCCGCCACGAAGTCGACGACGTGCGAGACCATTGCCACCGGGCCATGTACGAGGCGTCAGAGGCAGGTATTGGCTACCTTATCGAACTGCTCAAGACCTTCGAACTTACCGTGAAACATTGTGTTCGCGGGGGCGCACGGGTAGTGAGGCCGCGAACCGCATCGGATGGGCCGGCAAGGTGGGAGCGGGACCGCGTGCAACGCTGGGTGTCGTCCCGGGGCAGCCCCGATCTATGGCCGCGGGCCCGACAGGCGTTGGGTGGGATCGCTCCAGCTGGAGTGCGCGCGCGGGTGCGCGCTCAGGCCGCTGGCACGAGGGCCAGCAGCTCGTCGAGCAGGCCGTGCTTGGCGAGAGTGTGGATCCAACGCGGGCCGTTCCGCTGCGCCAGCAGCTGCTCGTAGTTGACCTGCGGGTCGTGGTAGGGATGGTCGTCCCGCAGGATGGCGTAGATGGTGCGCAGGAGCTTGTGGGCGGTGGCCAGGATGGCGCGCTTGAAGCCGATGCGGGCGGTCATCGCGCGGTGGTAGCCGTGAAACTGCGCATCCTTGGTGCGAGCCGCTCCGTGGGCGCATTCGGCCAGGGTGGCGCGCAGGGTGGGGTTGCCGGGCCGGGCCCGCCCGGAACGGCGCTTGCCGGCGCTTTCGTGGTTGCCCGGGCAGACCCCGGCCCAGGCGGCCAGGCTGGCCGCGTCGGGAAAGACCCGGGTTGGCTCCGGGCCCAGCTCGGCCAGGATCGCGTGCGCGCTGGTGCGCGCGATGCCCGGGATCGTCTCCAGCAGGTCCAGCTGGCGCTGCCAGGGGGCCATGGCGGTCTCCACCCGCTCGTCGAGTTCGGCCAGCCGGCGGGTCGCGCTGTCGAAATCCTCCAGCAGGCCCGCCAGCAGCCACAGCGAGGCGGGCGAGAGGGTCGCTTCCAGCGTGCGGGCCAGCGGGTCGAGCTTGTCCCGCACGTGCCGGGTGAGACCCTTCAGGATCCGCTCCGGAGCGTGCCCCTGGACGAGGCCGTCGAGAATGCGCCGCCCGTTGAGTCCGAGCAGGTCGGTCAGCACGCCGCCCAGCCGCAGCCCGTCGTGGTCGAGTGCCTGCTGCAGGCGGTTGCGCACCCGGGCCCGGTCGGCCACCAGCTTGCGCCGGTAGCGGCACTGCTGGCGCAGCTCGGCGAATTCGCGCGGGGGCACGTAGCTGGGCCGGGCCAGGCCGAACTGGCACACGCGCGCCAGCCAGACGGAATCGTTGCGGTCCGTCTTCC
>CAYWUV010000077.1:0-28981 GCA_964461235.1 uncultured Bryobacterales bacterium
TTCCGAACAGCGGCGGCCATACCTCTCTCTGCGGCACCTCTCCAACATAAAAGGAGGACCGGAAGTGCGTCCACATCGCCATAGCCTTCCACGATAGGCTGAATGGTCACTTCGACCTCGCGGCAATCGGAAGCAGCGCTATTCCCCTCCGGGTTCGGCCGGCTGTTCGGGTGTCAGGGCGTTGGACCGGAGCAGTTCGCCTGCGCTCAAAATGTGCTGATCCATTGCCGTCTGAACAGACTTCGAAACTCGGCTGATCCGAGTGAAGCCATGCTCCCAGACCAGGATCCTCAAATGCCGGTCTTTGATCCACTTGGCGTCGAGTATGTCTGGACTGTGTGTCGTGACGACGATTTGCATGGAACGACTGGCAAGGCGCAGCACGTCGAGGATTGCCCCAAGGGCTCCCGGGTGAATGGATGCTTCCGGCTCTTCAATGACGAGCAGCGACGGACTTGGCCGCTGGAACACGGCCGTCATCAGCCCCAACACGCGGAGCGTGCCGTCGGACATGCTGAAGGCCTCGAACTTGATGGGCCTCCCCTCTCCCCGCATCTGCGTGAACTCCAGGGTCAGCTTGTTGCCGAGCTTCTTCGGCCGGACCTCGACCGTCCCCGGTACGACACTCTCAAGCAATTCGCAGATGAGCGTCCAGTCTTCCTCAGTAGAGTTGCGCTTGATCTCACGCAGCACGCTGGCAGTGTTCCGCCCGTCTGGCCGCAAGCTCGAGCCACCGTCCGGGTCCTGCATGGCCCGAATCGCTGCCGGCTCGATCCGGTAGATCCGCATGTCCGCTAGAAGACGAAACACCGTCGAAAAGCGTTTGTCCCCACCAACCAGGGGCAAGGCCAAGGCACGAGGTTCAATTGCCGGTAGCAGGGTTTCAGTACTGCTCTTCCAGTGGGTGTATCCTCGGTCGGACCAGCGGTGAAAGGAATCTTCGGTTCCATCGGACCTAGCGACGACGCACGTTTCGTAAGCGACCTCGAAGTCGTTGCCTCTCCGGGAGCACAGTTCGACCGCGTAGCGGGCGCTGTCGGTGTTTTCGTCCGGGTTCTGCAACGTCACGTCTAGCATCAGATTCGCCGGACGGCCTCTTGCCGATCTGCGATGGGACGCAGCGGAGAATCCGCCACGTCGCTCGATTACAGCCTGCAGGGGGGATGCCATGGCCTCGGAGAGGAAGGCAAAACTATCGCTGAAGTTGCTCTTGCCGGATCCATTCCGCCCGACGATGAACGTCGGATTCTCAAACTCCGCCTTCTCAAACAAGAGACTGCGAAAGCTGGATAGCGTCATTTCGCGGAGGACGCAATCGACCATAGGTCACCTCTCCGGGAGTCCAACAGACGTCCCCTAGGTGCCCTTTTAGAGTATCGCCCCTGAATCCGGGTCAGTAGGCGTGGCGCTCAGCCACAGTCCATTCAGGACGGGCTCCGGATGTGGATCGCGAGCAGTGCGGGTTGGCTCCGCAGCCCGATTGCGGAAATTAGGTTCATCGGATGCGCAGGATCGGGCCGGGCTATCTCCGCACAGTGATAGTTTTGGTTCGGCTTTGAAGGCCCCGGGAGATCTTCAGGCCGGACACGGGCACGCCTACCTCGTTGGCCACTAGGCGGAGAGTCTCCTCGTTGGCCTTTCCTCGCTCAGGTGCCGCGGTCACCCACACACGGAACGCGATCACACCATCCGGTGCCTGATCAGGAAGGATGCGGCTCCTGCTAGCGCGGGGCGTGACCCGAACGACGATGCGACTAGCGAGTTCCGCCGTAACGTCCGATGCGCAGTCGCCCTCCTTGGCCATGACCAATTCATCGGGTCCCTTGATTCGAATTCGACCCGTTGGGGCCGCCCCGCACTGTTCCGGCCCGGCTGTTCCCCGACTAGCCTTCGCTGTCAGAAACGCCGGCGAGTCTCTCCCAAGCCTGATGGGCAGTGATCCGGACCGTGTTGTCGTCACTGCGGAGCTTAGGGAAAATTGCGGCTGCGGCCTCGGCCGTTCCGATATTGGCGAGGCCGATGATCGCCGCGCATTGGAGATGCTCCTCGTCGCGGTCCAAGGCTTCCCTGTAGATACTCGCGGCTTCTTCCGGATCCCCCTTCTCGAGGCGGCCGTCGGCGTAGCGGAGCATGCTGTCGTCAAACTCGATGTCTTGCCAGCCGCTGAGGCTGTCCCGTTCCGGGAAGTCCACTTCAGTTCCCGGATCCGTCCCGATCCGAGCCCATGCCTTCATGCCTGCCATTGCGATCTCGGCGTTGGGTGACGACATGGCCTCGGCGCAGGCTCCGACAGCTTCGTCGGCCCGCCGGTGACCCAGAGCGGCCAGGATCCTTGGCTTGAAGTCCTCTGCTGCGGACTGCAGTGCAACCAGTAGAGCTTCTTCGGAGGACTTGCCGGGGATTCGTTCTAGGCAGAAGGCAGCTTCCTCTCGCAACTCGGGATCGGAAATGAAAGAGGCGATCTTGGGGACGTCGTCGCTGGTCGCGATCAGCGACAGGTGCCGCATCGCCGTGACCTTCTCCGTCTGGTGGGTCTTGCCGTCCAGGACCGACCGCAACTGCATCACAACCTGTTGGCGGCGGTCCATCCGGCCCGGATCGTCCGGGCGCCCGGCGTTGGCTCCGAGACTCCGCGGATCGATCGCCTTGCCGACCGAGTGAACGATGTTCTTCAGCGACTCTTCGGCGGCCTTGCGAACGTTCGGCTTCTTCGACGTCAGCAGCGCGCTCACCGCTGGAATCACGCTGGGGTCCACGTCTCCGGCTGCGGACCATGCGGCGTAGTTCGCGTCCTCGTCGTCGCTACGGAGCCCTTCAAGGAACTTGTCTTCCGCCTCCGCGGCACTTGCGGCGCCAGCAGCGGCAAAGGCCGTGGCGGCAATAGCGATCGAACGCCCTGTGGGCGCCTGTTTCGAGATCGTCTCCGGCTTGGTCATGGTTCGATGCTCCCTCTCGTTCAGTGTCCTGCTTGGAATTGCCGGTTTCTGCTTGGCTCGGTCCCGGTCACAAGTGCCAAGGCCCGCGCCCCGGCCGACTAAGCATCCGGTTTGCTTCCTGGTCGTTCCGGACCTGTTCGGTTACCGGATCCCAATCCAGTTTCCGTTGGAGCCGATAGGAGATGTTGCCCAGGATGCACAGGATCGACACCCGGTGTGCCGATTCGATGTCCATGATCGGCTTCTCCCGAGACATGATGCAGTCCTCGAAGTTCTCGCCGTGGCCGGGACTCTTGAACACCTCGACTCCGCCATAAGGGATCTCGTAGTCCTTGGCCTGCTGCTCCGTGTCAGTGGTGTTGCGGTCGCCGTAGGTGACAGTCAGGCGGCCTTTGTCTCCCCAGTAGACCGCACCATACCGTGCGTCGAGCTCTTCCGAGGGGTCGCCCGGCTGGGCCCAGATCAGCGTCCAGTCCGGATCCCTGTACTGGTAGGTCACCGTCATGTGCTGGGGGGAGTCGTAGATCCCGCCGTGATGAGGCTCTCCGGTCGCTTCGACGCTGACTGGTCCCGTCTGGTCCGCATTCATGATCCATTGCGCGACGCTCATCACGTGAGCGCCCCGGTCCCGGATCTGGCCGCCGCCAAAGTCCAGCATCCAGCGGAAGCTGCCGTGAGTCCTCGTACGGTTGTACGGAATCCGACGCGCCGGTCCCAGCCACTTCTCGTAGTCCAGCCCGGGCGGAGGCTCCGAATCGGGAGTCCAGTCGCCCCGAGGATTCTCGTAGTGCCAGCACTTGACCTCGCTCACCGTGCCGATCTGGCCGTTGTTGATGTATTTCTTGGCGTGGTACGCCGCTTCCTGGGAGCGGCCCTGGGAACCGACCTGGACGACCCGACCGTACCGCTCCGCGGCCGTTACCATGGCGCGGCCTTCCTCGACCGTCTTCGCGGCGGGCTTCTCGACGTAAACGTCCTTGCCGGCTTGGCAGGCCATGATGGTCATCAGGGCGTGCCAATGGTCCGGTGACCCGATGAACACCGCGTCGAGGTCCTTCAGTTCGAGCAGGCGCCGGAAGTCCTTAAACAGCCTCGGTTTGCCTCCCACCATCGTGGCGGACATGTCAAGGCGGCTCGAATCGACATCGCAGAGGGCCGTGGAGAGTGCCGGTCGCATGTATCGATCGCCCGCTCCACCAAGGTTTTCCCAGGGCACGACATTCTGGTCGACGTGCGCGAGGGGGCGCAGGAATCTCCGACCGCGGCCCCCAAGCCCGATATGGCCGAAATTCAAACGGTCACTCGGGGCGGGCTTGGCAAGGACCGATGCGGGGACGATGGTGAAGCCGAGAGAAGTGGATGCCGCTCCGGACAGGAAGGTTCGGCGCGATACGCGTTCCGATTTGGACATGGTTGCCTCGAATAGAGTTGAGCGCCTCAGCGGTCGCAATTGCAGCAAGTCGTTTGGCCGGGGCGCGAGTTTTGCAAGAACTTGTCCATCGTACCGCAGCGTCAGCTTCCAGAATCTAGCCGCCGCCAGATTCTCTCTGCCTCTCCCCACCCGGTTGCGGCCCGCTTCGTGCTGCCCACCGCGTCTCTTCGGTGTTAAGGGATCCGCGAGCCCGTCTCGGACTGAGATGCTCCGATTCTCCCTTGAGTCCGGAATCCTTCGCGCTCACGCGAATGGACCTGCGGAACGCTCTGCTATACTTCCTCTGCCTGACCCTCATGCGGCTGGGAATCCGTCCAGAGGTTCGCAATCCGCGCTGGTCCCAGCCCGGAGGAGGGCTCGAGGTGACGACATGAGGGTACTGCTTGGAATCGCTCCGTTGCTCGCATTGGCGCTCGTGGCGTTCGGCGCCGCTTCCGCGCAGCAATCGGAACCTCCGGTGGAAGACACGGGGCTGATCATCACGACAGAGTCGAACTTGGTGGTCACGCCGCTGCACGTCTATCAGAGGAAGAAGTCCGTCAACGGGCTTGGCGCCGAGGCCTTCGAAGTGTTCGAGGACGGCGTGCCGCAGAACATTGCATTTGTGGAGGGGCCCCCGGCGGAGGGAGACACCGCCGTGCCGCGGTCCGTTCCCACGGAGATCATCTTCCTGATTGATTTCAGCTACAGCGTCATGACACCGGGGCTGCTGGATTTCCACACGATCCGAAGCGCAATGCTGGAAGGGCTTCGAGAGGATGTGCAGATATCGGTTTACGGCTTCGCCAACAAGCTGAAGATCTTTACCGGACCAACGCGCGATCTCGCAAAGCTCCAGAAGGCCTTGACCCAATCCTTCGAGTCCGAGGCCGGAGGAAGTCGTGTCTACGAAGCGATCATGCAGACCGCACGCCACGCCGCCAACCGCGGTGCAAACGTGTCGCGAATGATGGTTGTTTTCTCAGACGGTCTCAGCACGACCAATCTGGATCCGGAACTGGTCTCACGCTCGGCGAACGCTTTTGGAATCCCCCTCTACCCTGTGATCCTTGGACATGAGCGCATCGCAAAGCGCGCACAAGGACTAGTCGGCGGCGGTGCTGCGTACGGCGGCGGATTCGGCGGGGGCGCCGGTGGGCACCGCCAGCCGAACCCTGCAGGCCTCGGAGGCGGAAACCAGCAAGGCGAGCGTCCCGGGGAGCCGCAATTCAGTCCGCGGGCCCGGCCGCAGAACACGTTGAATCGGCAATCGAACGCACGCAATCAGGAATCGTTGCAGAGAATATTCGCCGAACTCGGGCCGAAGACCGGCGGGCGCAGCTACGACCTTCCCGTCATCAACAACAAGGTGATTCGCCAGATCCTTGGTTCCCTGTCGACTCTGGCCGAAACTGAGTACGTGGTCGGCTACTATCCGAAAGCAGTAGACGAGCAACTCAGCGCCCATCACGTGGAGGTCCGTCTCAAGAGCGAAGAGATCGGAACGCTCTACGGCGGCCAGCGCTTCGTGGTCCATTGACCACCCCGCAGCTGCGATCCGGCACGCTCGATTTCGCGGGCAGGATTCCCACTCTACGCGTCGGATGAGCCCAATCCGCTCATCGCCAACACGATTCCGTACTCGGCCTCTGTCACCGGGGTAACCGACAGGCGTCCCCTCCGAACCAGTTGCATGTTCTCGAGCCGGGGGTCGTCCTTGATCGTCTTCAGCGCAACGGACTGCGGCAGTCGTTGGATTGGCTTGATGTCGACCGCGCTCCACCGGTGGTCGTCCGTAGTCGGATCCTGGTAATGCTCACGGATGACCTCGGCGACCCCAACGACCGCCATTTCCTTTCCGGAGTGGTAGTAGAGGAGCTGGTCGCCCGTCGCCATCTTGCGCATGTTGTTCCGGGATTCGTAGTTGCGGACTCCGTCCCAGTAGGTCCAACCGTCGTTGACGAGGTCGTCCCATGAGTAGGCATTCGGCTCGGTCTTGACGAGCCAGTGGTTTCGCTGTTGCGCCATCAGATCGGAAGGATACCAGACGTCGGTGGCTCAGGCCGCAGACGAAGCCCTGTACTGCAACATGCGGCTGATGTTGGACTTGTGCCGCCAGACCAGGAACAGCGTCATCAGCGCGGAGTACTTCGTGTGGGGCATGCCGTACAAGAAATGGATCAGGACCGTGAAATAGACCCACGTCAGCATCGACGCCCAGGCACCGCGCTCGTGCAGCTTGAACTTGCTGCCCAGCAGCCGAACGACCACGAAGAAGGCCAAGGCCGAAACAGCTGGCCATGCGTACATGCCGATTCCGAGCATGGCGCCCGCCGACGTGGCGATGCCCTTCCCACCCTGGAATTTCAGCCAGGGCGAGTAGCAATGACCGAACACGGCGCAGAGGGCGAAAAGCCAAGCGAAGTTGACGAAATAGTCTGGCGCGTAGAAGAGCCAAACCGGCATGAAGCCTTTACCGACGTCTCCAACCAGGGCGACCAGAGCCCGCCTCTTACTGAAACGTAGGACGTTGTTGAAGCCCGGGTTTCCAGAGCCGATGCTGCGGATGTCCGTGCCCGACCCCCACATCGCGATGACAGAGAAGGGGATCGAGCCGATGAGGAAGGCCGCGAGGAGGTGAAGCAGGAGGTTTAAATCGATCTGCATGGTTTGGGTCCCGTTCAGAGCAGGGGGATGTAGGCGATCAGGCCGGCGATCGAGGCGGTTGTGAAGTTGGAAAGTGTGGCTGCGATCATCGCCCGCAGGCCCAGCATGGCGAGTTCTGCGCGACGTTTGGGCAGGATCGCCCCCAGGGCGCCGATCAGGATCCCGATCGAGCCGATGTTCGCGAAGCCGCAGAGGGCGTAGTTCGCCACCAGGAAGGAGCGCGGCTGAAGCGTCTCCTTGATGGCGGAGAGTTCGGCGTAGCTGATGAACTCGTTAAGAACCATGCGGGTTCCGAGCAGGTTCCCGATTGCGGGAGCGTCCTGCCACGGGACGCCCATCAGCCACGCCACGGGCGCCAGAACGGGCCCGATGATGGCTTGAACGCTGGCGGGAAACCATGACCAGCCCAGCAGGCCCTTGATTCCGGCCATCATGCCGTTCAGGACAGCGATCAATGCTACGAACGTCAGCACTAGCGCTCCCACCTGGAGGGCGATGTTGAGCCCCTCGCTCGCTCCTCGGGTTGCCGCGTCGATGACATTCCGGTCGGCGGACACGGACTGCCGGGGAATCCGGCCCAGGGTCTCGGGAGTTCCTGTTTCGGGTTCGATGATCTTCGCCAGCATCACGCACGCCGGCGCAGTCATTACCACGGCTGTCACCAGGTTCTCGGGCGTCGCCCCGCCGATCTGTACGTAGGCGACCAGCATGGCACCGGAAACGGTCGCCATGCCGCCCACCATCACCGTCATGAGTTCGGAGCGGGTCATCTTTTCCAGGTACGGCCGGATCGTCAAGGGAGCCTCGGCCTGTCCGAGGAAGACGTTGGCTGCGACAGTCAGGGACTCCGCGCCGCTGGCGCGCATGCCTCGCTGCATGACGAGAGCCAGTCCGGCCACGACCCGCTGCATAACGCCGATGTGGTACAGGATCGCCGAAATGCTCGACACCAGGATGATGATTGGAAGGACTTGGAAGGCGAAGATGACACCGCTCTCGGACCGTCCGAGATCGCCGAAGACGAACTGGGTGCCTTCCTCGGAAAGGAGAATGAAACGGTTGAAGCCATGCCCGAGGGCCTCGACGACTCGCCCGAACGGCGTCCGGAGCACCAGTAGCGCCAGTAGGACTTGAAATCCGAGGCCCCAGACGATGATCTGTCGCCGGACTGCCGAGCGATTCGAAGAGAGCGCGTAGGCGACGGCCAGTGCGAAGAGTATTCCCAGCAATCCCATGCGAGCATCCCATTCTAGGCGTTCACATGTGCCGGGAAGCCTCGTCCTTCCTGTCCGCCACGAGTTCGCATTGGCGTTCCTCTGGGCTTCCGGCCACCTGGTGCGTCGGATTTCGGTAGTGGATGCGCCCGGTGCGGGATTGAAGCTGGACAGCTACGAATCGTGGACGTGTTCGCAGGACTCATCGTTCTCCACAGCGCTTCCCTTCAATCGTTCTGTTCCTGAAGTCCTCCCGAATCCCTCGGGCGGGTTCTGGTAGGCCAAGCCACCCTCGGCGGTCAGTACCTCGGGGGCGCCGCGACCCTCCTCACGGCGTCCCTTCTTCCTTTCGGCTCACCAGCCGGCACCGCGCCAGCGTATTGCTTCGCTCCCGATCCGCCAAAGGCGGGCCCGGACCCACTGTTACCGCCCCGCTGGATCACCGATTCCGATTCGGATGGCATCGCAGAATAGGCTACGGAGCGAGGAATCACGGCGGCCCACCTCGTGCGCCAGGTAGCACAGAGCTTCGGCATCGGCAAGCCTCCTACTCTCGAGCGCTTCTCGCCCGAAATCACCGCCCAAGTCGAGCGACGTCTTTCCCCTTCACCGGAATGCGGGGCCAAGGCGACGAGTCCGATCCACCTTCAGGGGCGCCCGCAAAGTCCTTGAAGCGGCCCAAATGCGACTCCCAATGCGAATCACTGTTCGAGGTGACCGATTGCGTGTATTGCGAGGTCAGGTTCTACGCACAATCCATCGCGAACTGTACGAAGACCTGCTGGTCGTGTGCGATGCGGCACCTCATCACCCCAGCGGTTCGATCTAGGCCGGAATCCGGGAATCATGGGCCGATCAGTGGATGAAGTCTCGTCGGCAAGCCTGAAGGCGTCTCATCCGTTCGTGCGAAACCCGCTACGATGTGCGCAGATTCGTGACCATAGGAGGTTGGCATGGTCGCCGTGAATCTAGCTCAGGCTAAAGCGCGTCTCAGCGAACTTCTCGACAAGGTGGAGACCGGTCAGGAAGTGCTGATTACCCGAGTTGGCAAGGCTGTCGCCTACCTGTCGGCCGCCGCCGACCCCAAGAAGCCGCTGCCGCTCGAGGAACTCGCCGGGTTTCGGGCTTCCATGCCTCGATTGCGACATCCCGTTGCCGAACTGTTGCGCGAGATGAGGGACGAGGGGTGGTGAGACTGGGCGACGGCTCCGATGCGGTATTTCGACACCAGTTTCCTCGCGCCCCTCATCCTTCGCGAGGCCACCAGCGAACGGATTGCCGAGTTTACGGAGGACCTCCCGGGGGGTGATCTCGTGGTCAGCCATTGGACGCGGGTCGAATTCGCCTCGCTGCTCGCCCGCGAAGTTCGCATTGGTGGTCTGGGTGCCGCAGCAGCGCGTGGTGCGAGTTCACGATTCGAGACGATGGTCGAGAGGTCCTTTGTCGACTTGGTGCCGAACCGAAACGACTTCGATCGCGCTAGCGACTGGCTCGGACACTCCGATACCGGTCTCCGGGCTGGGGATGCGCTGCACCTCGCCGTGGCGGGCAACCGCGGAGCGGATGCGATCTACAGCCTGGACAAGCGGATGATCGCGGCGGGAAACGCCTTGGGCTTGCCGATGAGTGCGGGAGCGCTTTCGGGTTATAGCGATTGATTTCAACCATGGGCGAGAATCCAACCATCCGGGACGGGAAAATCCTGACTGGCCGAGGTCGAGTGACTCGACTCTGGTGGAGACCGTAAGCCCCGGCGAGTCCGGTCCAGGAACCGCAGGCCGGGTTGGCGCAGGAACGGAATGGTCCCGTGCGGTCGCGCTCCTGATCAGTGATGCTGCGGAGTCCGCCACAACCGCCTCCGCCTCTCATGCGATGCGGGTGGGCGACTGCCGGGACACGGTTTGGATGCCAATGCGCTCGGGACAGCCCACGATTACGATCTCAATTTCGGCTCTCGACTTCTCGCATGCGCTCCCTTCCGCACCGGCCTGAAGCTGGCGACGGAAACGTGCTCACACCTAGTGGCATCTGTAATGGAATCGTTAAGGAGTGGCAGGCCTTCAGTGCGGTCTGATGGATTTGTGGCGTAGGCAGACGCAGTTTTCCTGTCCCAGCCTTCCCTCCCACGCTATTCCGTCCTAGTTCCTGGTTCCCGACGCTGCGCTCACAGCGTCAGGCGCATCAACTGGTTGACCGTCAGCGCGACGATGCCGACAATCAGGTGGCCGAGTATTTTCCCGTGGCCCCTCACCCTCACGTGCCGCCGTCCGAACTCGTTCCCGAGACGCCCGTTGACCCGCCCGCTGTCGACTGCGCCAGCGGAATCGCCACCTGGCTGTCATGCAGCGACGTCGACGTCAGCAGGCAACTCACCGGAATCCCTCCGGCGATCGCGTCGATGTGCAGCTTGTACCCGTTCCAACTCTCCCGGTAGCCCTTCGCGTGGCGCTTCACCCCGTGTCGCACACGGTGGGCAGATCCTCCGGCATCGCTTCCAGCGTCATCGACCCCTGCCGCCGCAGACGCGTCGGCTCCGGCGCACGCTCCTCCCCCTTGCGCGGCCGGCCTCGCTTCCGTTTCGGCTGGGCCTTCTTGGACTTGCAAACCGGCTGCTCGTGTGCCGGAATTGCCGTCGAGTCCCGCGACACGTACCCCGCCAGGCGGCCCTCCAGCAGCCGCCCGACCAAAGCCTCGTGCAGCAGCCGTCCGGCCAACTCGCTCGCCGCGCAGCCCGCGAAGGCTCGCGAAAAGGTCCCCTCGCTGGGCACCGCGCAGGCGCTCTCCCAGCCGCAGAGGCGGGTCGGCTCGCAGCCGCTCGACCAGCGCACGGGTCGTCGGTAAATCGAACACGGCCTTCGCCAGAAAGGCCCGCGCCAAGGCCGCCCGGCTCTCGAGCGGGCGGCCCCGTCCACTTCCCTGCCTGCCGGGCGGCGCCGTGTCCACGGGCACCAATTCCAGGACCTCCACGAAGCGCTTGTGCCGTTCGCTGGGCGGGCCGCGTTCCTCGGCCAGCTGCGGGAACAGGGTCTGCCGGAAGGGACAAGTTCGCTCTCCATTCCCGAGATGGCCGTGTGGGGAACTTCCATCATCCAACAGAGAGTGAACTTGTTTCCACTTGCGAACTAGCCCAGCACCGCAGCCCCCTCAACCCCGAGAATCCGCTGCGTCAGGAATTCTGCGAAAGGCTCATCTTGTCCATTCGGACATCACAGGGCGCAAGGTCGGCGCCATTTCGTGAACGCTGGCATCGGTCACTCCGAACTGGAGGCGCGGGCGAAGGGTTAGGTTGAGCGAATCGGCACGGTGTTCCATCTGAATGGGCTGTAACGGCAGCTATGGGATCCGAAGCAACCAGTGGAAGGCAAAACGTGGAGTTCCAGACACTCCGACAGCCGTTGCAAGAGGCCCTCGATAAGAGGCGGCAGCGGAAGGTCGACTAGATCTTGCCCGACACCCGTCGCCGCGAGCCGCTTGGTGCCCAGCCGGCCCGTTTGGGTGCGGACGGGCCGGCGTTGGGGGCGTTGCTCCAGCATTGGAAAGGCGATTCGTGGCCTCCGATGGAGGGCATCGTTGCGGAACGGTCCCAACCAATGCTTGCGACTGCGTGTCAGCCACGTCCCAGTCGCCACAAGTCACCGGACTTCCCCGGATTCCAAGCCGCATCCAACACGTCAGCCGGGCACAGGATCGCTGGTACGGCGGCCCCGATCCTTCGTCGCTAGACTACGGCCATGAGGCCCGAACCCGCTCCCGTGGACACTTCCAGGCTGGTGGAACTGGCCCAGGAAACGATGGCGCGGGCCCGTTTTCCGATGCTGGCCAGCGTGGATGAGGACAGACCACGGCTTCGCCCGGTCTCTCCCGTTGCTGTCGACGGTTTCACCGTGTACGTCGCGTCGTTGCGGAGTTCCCACAAGACCGGCGAGATTGCGGCCAATCCTGCCGTGGAACTCTGCTACCTCGACGAGGGTCACGACCAGGTTCGGATCGAGGGCATGGCTGAATTGGTCACCGACGGATCGGTTCGGCAGCGGATCTGGGACAGCAATCCGCTCCTGCGTGGATTTCTCGGTTCGATCGACAACACCGAGTTCATGCTCTACCGGATCCGCCCGCAACGTGTGCGCTTCATGCGTGAATGGGCCTTGGAGTACTTTGACGTGCCGCTATCGTGAATGGAGTTCGGCCGGCATTGTTCCGAACTCGTGTGAGGCCGCCGGGTGCGCCAAGTCTTGCGTCAGGTGACCTACAATCGAGGATACCGATCCAAGGAGGCCCCATGAATCGACGCAAGTTCCTCTCCGCTACCGGTTCGACGGCAGCGGTTCTGACGGCAGCCCAATACTCGCGAGTGCTGGGCGCCAACGACAGGCTCCAGGCCGCGGTGATCGGCGTCAACGGTCGCGGAAGGTCCCACATTCGGGCGGCGGCCGAGAGTCCGGGCATGCAGGTAGCTGCGGTGGTCGACATCGATCAGGCCGTCGCCGAAAAGGCAGCAGCGTATACGAAGCAGTACCAGCCTGAGACACCCAATGAGTACCGCGATCTCAGGGACATGCTCGGAAACAAGGACATTGACGTTGTTACGGTCGCCACCACGAATCATTGGCACGCGCTGTCGACCATCTGGTCGGCTCAGGCCGGCAAGGACGTGTACTGCGAAAAGCCGGCGAGCCACAACATATGGGAGGGCCGGAAGATGGTCGAGGCCGCGCGAAAGTACAAGCGGATCGTCCAGATCGGTCACCAGGCGCGTTCGACACCGTTTGTGATCGAGGCGATCAGGCAGTTGCGGGAGGGTGTCATCGGCGACGTCTACATGGCGAAGGGCCTTTGCTACAAGAGGCGCAAGTCCATCGGATCAACGCAGGTCAGCGCGGTGCCTCCCGGAGTGGACTACGACATTTGGCTCGGCCCGGCGCAGCCTTACGAGTTCAAGCAGAACCGGTTTCACTACAACTGGCATTGGCACTGGGCCTTCGGTAACGGCGACATCGGGAACCAAGGGGTTCATCAGATGGACGTGGCCCGCTGGGGGCTGGGCCTGGATCACCTGCCGCAACACGCTCATTCGGCGGGCGGGCATTACGTCTACGACGACGACCAGGAGACCCCGAACACCCAGCACGCAGTATTCGACTACGGCCGGCGCATGCTCCAGTTCGAAGTTCGCGGCCTCATCACGGGTGGCGAGTGCCGGTTGCTGGAGGACTCTGGCAACGGAGCCCACACGATCGGAGTCCTGTTCTTCGGCAGCGACGGATTCCTGTCCATCTCCAACGACGGGTACAAGACCTATCTCGGAGAGAAGCGCCTTTCGGGTCCGAGCATGGGATCTGCGCGCGAGAACACGACTGCGCTTCATTTCGAGAATTTCCGCAACGCCGTCATGAGCCGCCGGGTGAGCGACTTGAACTGCGACGTGCTTGAGGGACACCTGTCCGCTGCTCTGTGCCACCTCGCCAACATCTCCTATCGGACTGGGGACAAGCTGCTGTTCGATGCGGAGCAGGAGCGATTCGTGGGGAACTTCGGGGCCGACACTCTTCTGTCGCGCGATTACCGCGACCCTTGGGTGGTTCCGGAACAGGTCTGATTACAGAGCCCAAAATCCTGGCCCAGTATCGTGTCCTGCAACTGATGCTGGCCACTCGGCGCCTTCAGGTTGATTGCGATCCGGTACTGCGGTCGTGGATGCGAGATAGTGCGCAGGCTCAGGAAGCATCCACTCTTTGTTCTGGGTAGCGCGCGGATCTCGGGCCAAGAACCCAGCGAATCGCTCGGATTCGCCGGAGCGTGCACTACTGATTGAGGCTGCGCCTGCCTTCGTGCCGCAGAGCCTTCGGACCCGGGATGGCGGCGCTGAGGGGACGCCTGCCCGGCACGTTTCTCACCGTCGGTGAAGCCCTTCGGGTGTACCCGATGACTGCGTCGGCGTGAACAGGCCGAATGTGAACACGTCGGTTTGGGTGACGATCGTCACGTACTGGGTGCCGTTCCGGGCCCATGTGATCGGCGAGGCGTCGACGGTTTGGCCAACGTTGAAGTGCCACAGGTACTTGCCGTTCGCCGCGTCAAGAGCGATCAGGTGCTTGTCGTCGTCTCCGGAAAACAGGATGCCTCCGGCCGTAGAGAGAGTGCCCGCCCAAGAGGCAGTTGGCCCGGTCAAGGGATACTCCCACACTCGCCTCCCTGTCGCCGGATCGAAGGCGCGGATGACGAACTGCCCGTCGAGGCGCGGTTGTCGCTCGGCCCCGGTTCCCGCGAAGCCGATCTTGGGTATCGGTTCTTTGGCCGAGGAGGTGTAGATGTCGCAAGCCTCCATCGTCATCACGTAGTGCAGCCCGGTGCTCGGATTGTAGGAGTCGGCCATCCAATTGGCCGCGCCCCACATGGTCGGGCAGACGAGCTTGCCGTCCGGAGAGGGCTCCATCCCGGGAATCTTGATCGGGCGGCCGTCGCCGTCGAGTCCGGAGGCCCACGTCAGCTTGTCGACGAACGCGTTGCCGCGGATGAACTCCCCTGTCAGGCGGTCCAGCACGTAGTAGAAGCCGTTCCGGTTCGCCTGGACGATGACCTTCCGCTTCCTGCCATCAATCTCGAGTTCGAGTAGGAGCGGAGGCTCCTGGCCGTCCCAGTCCCAGACGTCGTGGGGAGTGAACTGGAAGTACCACTTCATCTCGCCGGTCTCAAGATCGACGGCAATCAACGAATCCGAGTACAAGTTGTCGCCCGGGCGGTCGCCGCCGTACAGATCGGGCCAGGGGTTCCCGGTTGGCCAGAAGATCCAGTTCAGCTCGGGATCGTAGCTGCCGGGCATCCAGGTGCCTGCACCGCCCCAGGGGAGCGTCTTGGGACCCCATGTGTCAGCCCCGAATTCGCCTTCGGCCGGAATCGTCCAGAGTTTCCAGATCTGCTCTCCGCTCTCCGCCGAATGCGCTGCGAGGAATCCGC
Source organism: uncultured Bryobacterales bacterium (assembly GCA_964461235.1). Taxonomy (GTDB): domain Bacteria; phylum Acidobacteriota; class Terriglobia; order Bryobacterales; family UBA6623; genus VXMF01. The sequence continues at coordinate 15,183 of CAYWUV010000077.1, forward strand.
GGATTCCCGAGTCACCGCCCGAGACACCGACGATCAGCCGGTCCCTGATCGCCACGGGTGCGACCGAACAGAAGTACCCGTCCGCGGGGTCGGCATAGCGGCGAGCGAAGATGGCCGCGCCCGTAATCCGATTGACAGCGACCAACTGGCAGTCGCTGGTAACGAAATAGATGCGCTCTCCGAGGATCGCGGCACCCCGGTTCTTGCGCTTCATCTCCACGCCGGGGTGCGAGTAGACCCAGAGCGGCCGGCCGGTGGTCGCCTCGAGCGCGTGCACCTCGTTGGAGTTCGTCACATACATCAGGCCGTCGTGGACAATCGGATAGGAACTTAGGGATGTCGACCCGGGCACGTGATAGACCCACTTGGCGACGAGGCTGGCAACGTTCGACTTGTCGATCTCGCGAAGAGGGCTGTGACGGTTTGCGGAATAGTCGCCCATGAACGTCAGCCAGTCCTCGCCGGGTGCCGCGAGAATATCCTCGTAGCGCACCTGGGAAGCTAGGGGTGTGGCCAAAAGCCATGCCGCGAGCAGGCTCCATGCGGCGCGTATCATTGCGGCTCACCTGCTGACAGCGTTGGGTCGGAATTGAGGCTGAGGCGGCTGAGAAATGCAAGGATGTTCTGAATCGCCTCGTCGCTCAGCCGGTACGAGTAGTCGGCAGGCATCCAGGAATCATCGAGAAACTCAATCGCCGTTGTCTCATGGGTGGCGAGGAAATGCAGCCTGCCCTCGCGGTCAAGAATCTGCAATGCGTAGTTGGAGTAGTTCTTGGCCACGCCTTCGACTCGAGTCCCGTCAGGCAGGGTCACGGCAACCGGATCGAATCCCTTCGCGAAACGCTTGTTGGGGTCGAGCAAGCCTTCGCGAATCCGCGCCAGATTGAGCGTCACGCCCAGATTGGTGAGGTCCGGTCCGAGGTAGCCGCCCTCGCCCCGGATCATATGGCACGTCGTGCAGCCAGCCTCGCCATAGAAGAGCGTCCGACCCGCATCGCTGTCGCCGGGAACATTCTGCTGGAACGCGGGAGCGGAAAGGCTCCGCACGTAGGCGGCAAGCTCCCAGATCTTCTCTTCCTCCAGCGGAGACGGAGGCATATCGCTTCCCGGGATACCGTTCTTGAGCACGGAAAACAATTCCTCGTCCGAGGCCTTCCTAACTCCGGCTGCCGTGACCAGATTCGGTCCGCGCCCGCCTTCGCCCGTGGCGCCATGGCACCCGCTGCATACGAGCTGATAGGATTCCTCGCCCGCTTGGATGGCCTTCGGATCGCCCATGGAGAAAGGCGGAGAGGCATCCTCTCCTCGCATGCTGGGAGCGGGTGGCTCGGCGGCCCAAGCCGCCGCAACCAAGACAATGGCCGACAGAGCTCTCACGCGACAATTGAATTATAGGGACGGTTGGCTCGGGGTCGCGTCCGGCGAGGTTCCGGGGTCCCCGTCTCTTGCCTTGCATTGCAGCTGCGGATGATGGGCTTGCGCTCTTTTCGAGGGCTGGCCTGACCCGTTGGATCTTGGCGAGAATCTCCGCTCTGCTGGCGCTCCAGTAATTGAGGCACTTCATGCTAGCCGGTCAGTGATCCGCGGTGCCAGGCCGCGGAGTGACTCCGGGCGAGACTGCCCAGCCCGAGTTTGGTCAGGCGGCGACGAGCTGTCGCCCGGCCCTAAGATCCCGAAGGGCTCGCCCGAGGGCTCCGCTCCCGGGGACCGGCCGGTCCGTCAGCGGCAGGAGTATTGTGCTGCATCACCAGCTTCCACTCGTCGTCCTCGAGGGTATACGTCATGGTGTAGCGGCCTTGATGCCGCATTTCCCTTCCGTTGTTTGCCTTTACGACCACGTCATAGTTGCCCCACGCAACTCCGGTGTTTCCGATCACTCGGTATTGCATATCCCTCGGCTCGAACCTTGCCGCAGCGGTCTTTCCGAAGAATCGCTCCCAGTCCAACTGACAGGCAGCCTTGCCTTCCTTGCCGGAAGTGGGTCCACAGGAGTAGAAGGACAGGGCCTTTTCGTGGACATTCGCGAGAAACCCGTCAAGGTTCCCCGCGTTCAGCGCTGCCACAGCGGTCTCAAAGCTCTTCTGCAACTGCGCCGTCGAACTGTCCCCGCCAAAGGCGGGTGTCAGCACGAGAAGCATGGAAAGGACTAGGTATGCCAAGTCTCTCATGGGGATCCTCCTCGTCGCCGGTGGACTCTGACTGGCGACGTTCGCTCTGAGAGTAACATGCTGCGAGAGGACTGGAACGCCACCGGATCCGGGCTCGCGTTCCTCGTTGAACTCCCGAGCGCGGACCTGCTTTGAGCCGTCCTCCACACCCGGAATGGCTGTTCCGAATCCAGTTGGGTCGACGATCCGGCCTATGCGAACATCGGAAACGCGAATCGCAAACACCCGCAAACCGACTGGCGGCCGGTGCCCCCTGCCGCTTTGCGGCCCTGAACTATCCGGGCGGACGCTCGTTTTCTTTGACCTGGGAGTCGAGTGTCGCGATTTCGCGCTCCAGTCTCTTGGTTCTCGCGGAGAGCAGCGAAACGTATCCGACATGCAGGAGCCAAGCGATGCTGAATGCGGCCCAGAGCCACTTCAAGTTCTCTTCCATTGTGTTGCTCTCCGTTGCCTCAGGCGTAGGACTGGACCTGCCGGCGGAGGGCGTCAGCCTTCTTGCGAAGTGCCTCCAGCCGTCTTCGCTGCCGCACTAGGCACCAATAAAGCAGCCCGAGCGAGAACATCGTGAAGACCAGGACGAACGTCATCCGCGGGTCGAGCGAGCCCCCTCCCCCCAGAACTGGAGCCGGATGCTGCGTTCGCCACCAACGATTCGCCATGTACACGATCGGCACGTCGACCATGCCGAAGATTGATACCACTGCGCAGACCACAGCACGCTGGCCGGGCTCCGAAATTGATTCGCGAAGAATGAGATAGGCTGCGTAGATCAGGGCCAGCAGCAGCATTGACGTCAAACGTGCGTCCCACGCCCAGTACACTCCCCAGATAGGCTTGGCCCAGAGGCACCCTGTGATCAAGTTGACGCAAGCGAACAGCAGGCCCACTTCGTTGCATGCGACGGACAGGTCGTCCCTGCCTCCGGTCCGCTTGCTCAGGTACCCGATGGCTGCGAAGCCCCCGAGGAAGAACCCGGCGAATGCGACAGCCGCGGACGAGACGTGAATGTAGAAGATTCTCTGGACGATTCCCATGGATGCCTCCGTGGGCACCCACAGGAAGATCAGGTACATGGACGCCAGCAGGAATAGCGCCGTCGCTAATGCCAGCGGCCAAGGAACTGCTGAGCGCATCAAGTCCCCCTGCCTGTTTCGAGTGTACCGGAGCGCGCGTCCGTTGAGCGGACTGCGCCCGCCCTGCCTCCGGCATCCGACGCGACAATGATGTTGGAGGAGGACGGTGGAGCTAGCCGAATGCGTGCCGAATTTCTCGGAGGGACGCGACGCGAGCCTCCTAGCTGGCCTGGGCGAGGCCCTGCAAGTACCTCGCGCGGCTCTGTTGGACCGTCACGCCGACCCGGACCACCATAGGTCCGTCTACACGGCCGCTGGTTCGTTGCCGGCAATCCAGTTGGCCGTGCTGGCAGCCTCGCGGCTCGCGGTCGACAGGATCGATCTCACGAACCACCGCGGAACCCATCCCAGGGTTGGCGCAATCGACGTCGTTCCGATCGTTCCGTTGGAGGATGTCTCCGAGCGGGCATGCGTCGAATCGGCCAGAGAAATTGGAGAGCGGCTGTGGAGTTCCCTGCGAATCCCTGTCTACTACTACGGCAAGGCCGCGAGGACGCCAGAGCGAGAGAGGCTCGAGTCAATCCGCAAGTTGGGTTTTGAGAGGCTCAGGGAACGGGCGCGCCAAGGCGAAGTGACCCCTGACGTTGGCGGCCCGGCCCTGCATCCTTCGGCTGGTGCCTGCTTCGTTGGGGTCCGTGCTCCCATGGCAGCCTTCAACGTGCAGATCGACGCCAGTGACGCCCGGGCGGCGCGGATGATCGCGTCCGCGGTCAGAGAATCCAGCGGCGGATTGCCGGGAGTGAAAGCCTTGGGCATGTTCCTAGCGTCCGCCCGCATGGCGCAGGTCTCCATGAATCTCACGAACCTCGACGAAACCCCGGTCTTCGCCGCGTTCGATACCGTGTGCAGACGAGCCGCCAGCCTTGGCGTGAAGGTTCTTGGCAGCGAGTTGGTCGGACTGGTTCCCAGGTCCGGCCTCGGCCCCGACCCGGCCCGGCTGAGGATCCGGGGATTCCACCCAGGGATGATTCTGGAAGAGAGACTGAAACGAGAGAGTGCGCGGCTCGCCGGCAGTGTCCGTCCGGATTGACGCGCACTCGCTACAACGGGCTGACGGTCAGGACGCGCCCTTGTCCTCCGAATGGCTGTGCCGGCTCCGACCTTGTCGCCTTCCACGGCCGGACCGCCCGCGATTGGGCTTGTCGCCGGGACCTCGATCGCGGTCCGAGGACCGATCGCGGCCTGAGGAGCGCTCGCGTCCGCGGAACGAGCCCCGCCGTTCCTGGAGCACCGCGCGACGGCTCAGCCTGATGCGGTTGCCTTCGAGGGCCAGGCACTTGACCAGGACCTGGTCTCCTTCGTTGAGTTCGTCGCTGACCTCCCGGACGCGCTGCTCGGAAATTTCGCTGATATGAAGCAGGCCTTCGGTGCCGGGAAAGATCTCGACGAACGCCCCGAACGTGGCGATCTTCGTGACGGTGCCCAAGTACTCCTTGCCAACCTCCGGGGATGCGGTGAGGGCCTTGATGCGCTCGATAGCCTCCTGCCCCTTGGTGCGGTCCGAGGAGGCAACGCTTACAGTGCCGTCGTCCTGGACATCGATCTTCGCCCCCGTCTCTTCCTGGAGTCCCTTGATCACCTTGCCGCCCGGCCCGATCAGGTCGCGGATCTTGCTTTCAGGGATCTGGATCTGGGTGATCTGGGGAGCGTGCTCGGCGAGCTCCTTGCGGGGAGCGCCAAGCGTATCGAGCATCTTGTCGAGAATCTCGAGGCGGGCCTTTCGAGCCTGTTGCAGGGCCTTCGAGAGCACTTCCAGGCTGACCTTCGGCTGCTTGATGTCCATTTGGAGGGCGGTGATCCCGTCCTCGGTGCCGGCCACCTTGAAGTCCATGTCTCCGTAGTGGTCCTCGGCACCGGCGATATCCGTCAGGACCGCGAAGTCGTCATCCTGCGTGACAAGCCCCATGGCGATGCCGGCGACAGGCGCCTTGATCGGGACGCCAGCGTCCATTAGCGCCAACGTTCCCCCGCACACCGTGGCCATTGAACTCGAGCCGTTCGACTCGAGGATGTCGCTAACCAACCGGATGGTGTAGGGGAACTTCTCCTGGTCGGGAATGACGGGTGTAAGCGCTCGTTCGGCGAGGAGACCGTGCCCGATCTCCCGGCGGCCCGCACCACGCATAAACCCTGTTTCACCAACGCTGAACGGTGGGAAATTGTAGTGAACCATGAAGTATTTTTCATAGTCTGCATCCTCGATCCGCTCTTGGCGCTGCCCATCGGTCTTGGTGCCAAGGGTGGCCGTGACCAGCGCTTGGGTCTCCCCGCGGGTGAAAACAGCGGAGCCGTGAGCCCGGGCGAGTTCGCTCACCTCGCAAGTGATCGACCGAATCTCGTCCGGTGCCCGGTGGTCCGGTCGGCGCTTGAGGTCGAACACCTGTTTCCGGAACATCTTCTCCTGCCAAGGCTCGAAGAAGGAAGACGCCTGGGCCTGCCATTTGTCGTCGTCGGTTCGGGCGGCCTTGATCTCCTTCTTGATGGCGCGGAAAAGGGCATAGCTCTCCAGCTTGGGATGGCGACTCGTGTCCAGCGCCTCCTCCGCCCGCTCTCCCCACGTGGCTTCGATCTCGTCGCGAACTGCTTGGTCGATTTCGGGGGCAGGGAACTCGCGCTTGGGCTTGCCGGCCTTCTCCACCAGTTCCTCAATGGCCCCGATCACCGCTTTGCAGCCCTCGTGTCCCCGGCGGATGGCCTCCAGCATTGCGCTCTCCTCGGCCTCGTTCGCGTCCGCTTCGACCATCACGATGCCGTCCTTCGCAGCAGCCACGGTGATATGGATGTTGGCATCGGCCACTTGATCGTAGGTGGGGTTGAGGACCCATTCGTCCTCACCCAATCGAGCGACCCTGACGGAACCGGTGGTCAGCACGACCGGAATGTCCGAGACGGCGACGGCGGCGGACGCCCCGATCATTGCGTAGATGCTGGGATCGTGACCCGGGTCCGCAGACAGGACGAACGCGATCACCTGCGTCTCGTTCCGAAAGCCGTCCGGGAAGAGAGGACGCAGAGGCCGGTCGATCATCCGGCACGTGACGGTCTCCTTCTCGGTCGGGCGCCCTTCGCGCTTGATATACCCCCCGGGAAACCTACCGGCGGAGTAAGTGTACTCCCTGTAGTCCACGGTCAGCGGAAAGAAGTCGATCCCCTCCCGGGGGTCCGCGGCTGACGTGGCGGATACCAGTACCTGTGTGTCGCCGCAACGGACGACGACTGCGCCACCCGCCTGTTTGGCGAGGCGACCGCTTTCGAGCGAGACGGTTTTCCCGTCCAATTCGAAATCAACGATGTGCTTCATGATTTTGATGTACCCCTACTATGCTCCCGCCTGACTTGGCGGGATGCCTCTTCACGGCCTTACGGAGGATCGGTCTAGGGGAGATTCGTGCGTTCCGGCAGGCTGTGCTGCTTCGTGCGTTCAATCCGAACCTTGCGGACTAGTTGCTGGCCTTTCCAGCAACGGCAAGGGGGTATCTGGTCTCGCCTGCGGATATCCTCTTTGGGATGCGACATGCGTAATCGCGATGGTTTGTGGATCAGCCGCGGAGTCCCAACGACTCCACAACCCGCACGTATTCTCCAGGGTTTTTCCTGCTGAGGTAGCGAAGCAGGCTTCGGCGCCTGCTGACCATCTTCAGAAGACCTCGCCGGGACGAAAAGTCCTTCCTGTGGGTCTTGAGGTGCTCAGTGAGTTCCGCAATCCGGTGCGTCAGAGTCGCTATCTGAACCTGCGAGGAACCGACGTCGTCTGCGTGAACTCCGTACGTCTTGGCGATCTCTTTCTTTGCCTGGGTCCCGAGTGGCATACCCGATTCAGGCCTCCTTCCTTTTCCGATTTCGCTTGGCCTGACTGAAGTATAGCAAGCCGGACCCCTTCTCAGCTTCGAACACCACTGCTGGCGGTGTCCACAGCAGTTTTCGAGCGACTCCCATACCTCACGGGCATGACACCGAGCGATGGACGACACACGTCCGAATTCCACAAGAAGTATTCATCCCGGAAGGGAGGCCTATATGTTGTGTTCTGCTTGGACCAGCTGCTCAGCCGACCTGTATAGTAAGGGGGAATGCCGGCGGTCAATGGGACGCGGTGGCCGGTTGCCGTCGGCGGGATGCCCGAGGGGAGGGCCAGGTTCTCGAGGGCCAGGTCGCGGGCCGTAGCGGCAATGGTGGGTGCTGCCGTGGCGGCGCTCGTAGGAGCATGCGGAGCCTTCGCACAGGCCGAATGGCCCCCAGCGCGTCAAGCCGCGCGAGCCTTCAACGAAACATACTGGCCTCCGGGCCAACAGTACCTCGGCAACCAGATCTGCCAGGGATGCCATCCCGGGGTTTGGGACACCTTTCCGAGCAACCCGCATTTTCGGTCGGTTGCCCGAGACGGCCAGCCGCCCGGCAGAACGGGTTGCGAGGGTTGCCACGGCCCTTCAGGGTTGCACGTTATCGATCCGAGCAATGCCAGCATCGTGAAGTTCGCCGAGATCGGGCCGAGCCAAGCGCAGGATGTCTGCTTGCGGTGTCACAGCGAGGACATCGGCAAGATGCACATCCGCAGGTCCGTGCATCTGACGGGGGAGATCGGCTGCACAAGCTGCCATTCGATCCACAGCCCGCATGAGTCCGGGCCACTGCTCTCCGGAAACGAGCGCGAAGTCTGCTACGACTGCCACCGGGAGGTCGAGGCACGGTTCAACATGCCGTTCAAGCATCGCGTCAACGAGGGGGCGATGGAATGCACGGACTGCCACAACCCGCACGGCGCGGCGGTTTCTACGTGGCGCACGGCGCACGCTCCGCGGATGGTCTCCCAGGCCCTGGGCAATGACATTCCTTGCACGAGGTGTCACTCGGACAAGCGCGGACCCTTTCTCCACGAGCATCCTCCCGTGCGAGTTGAGGGCTGTCCTGCCTGTCACAATCCCCACGGCAGCGTGAACGCGCGGCTCCTGAACCGGCCTACTGCGTTCGTGCTCTGTCTGGAATGCCACAACGATGTCGGCGGGTTCGGGTTGGCCGGGAACGGCATACCGAGTCCGGCCCCCTGGTTCCATAACCTCGCCGATCCTGCGTTCCGAGACTGCGTGGTCTGCCACTCCCGCATCCACGGCTCCAACGCAGATTCCAAGTTCCGACGATGAAGGGCCGTTTCCTGTTCCTGCTGGCAGTCTGCGCGATCGCCGTCGCGCAACAGCCGGTGGTGTACTCGACAGACGCGTCAGGCCTCTCACGGGAAATCGGCCGATACACCGTGTCGAACGCCTTCGATGTCGGATACCGCTTCGCAAGGATCGGAGGGAATCACGACCTGTACCGGGCAAGCGTGAACTACGGGAACGGGTTGCGCCTCTTCCAAGGCAGGTTGCGGCTGCACTCTACCGATGGGAAGGGCCCCGCTCTCGACGAACTCTCGATTCGTTCATCGGGATTGGCCGGCGATCCTTACCAGACCCTCCGGATCCGCGCGGGCAGGAATGGCCTGTACCGCTACGACATGCAGTACCGGTTGGTCCAATATCACAATCGGCTGCCAGCGCTTTGGAGCGGCGAGCACGGTCTGACTGTCCAGCGGACAATGCAGAACCACGAAATCAAATTGCTCCCGGATTCGAAGCTGGAATTGGTGCTGGGTTATGACCGCAACGCTCGCACGGGACCCGGTTTCGCATCGGTCGGCACTACCGACATTTTCGGTGTGCTGGACGCGAGAAACTTCTTGCGGTACCAGGCGGATCTTCGTCAGACCAATCGGCAGTACCGCGCGGGTTTCACGGCTAGGCTGCCCGGCTTGGCCCTGACCGCGGTCCATGCGGTTGACCTCTACGAAGAGGAGGGGCCCCAGACCGATGCATCCGGGATCCAGTCTTTGGCAGCGAACGTGCAGCCGGTTGACAGCTTCCGCCGCTCAGAGCCGTTCCACGGGCGAACGCCGATCACAACCGTCGCCCTGCGAGCCCGGGAGGACCGACCAATCGGGTTCCATTCCCGTTTCGTGTATGCGAGCGGTTCCAGGAACTCCACCCTGATGGACAGCGTTTCCGTGCCTGACTCGGCAACGACCGCGGCCGGCTTCCGGGAGGCCCTGATTGTCGGGGACGCCGACAGGGAACAGGCGTCCGGCGAGGCGACGATCGTGCTGCTGCCATCTCCTCGCTGGACGATTACGAACACCACCGCCTTCCACAACACGCGCATCGACGGCAGTGCGTCGTTCGTCGAACTCGGCTTCTTCCGCGACGAGTACTTGCGTTTCGAGCACTTGGGAATCCGTCGGATTTCCAACGCAACCGAAGTGAGCTTCCGGCCTGCACGGCCCGTGGGCCTCTACGGGGCTTACCGCCTCTCCGACCGCCGGGCTCGTTCCTCTGATGCCCTGCGGTATCCGGACTTTGGGTTCGAGAACGAACTGGAGGGGGTTGACAACAAGGTCCGATCCGGAGCGGTTGGAGTGCGGTGGATCCCGGGCCGCAACCTGCGGGCCTCCCTCGATATCGAGGTGGGGCGTGCCGACCGCCCCCTGGCTCCGACAAGCGAACGGCAGTTCCACAACCAATCCGCAAGGATCAGCTGGCGGCGCCAGGACCTGACCGTAAGCGGATATTTCAAGAACCGTGCCAACGACAACCCGACCGAACTGCTCGCCTACAGTTCCAGAAGCCGCAGTCAGGGCGCCCACGTGTCCTGGGCGCATCCCGGCGGAGGGCTCGTGCTCGATGGAGGCTACAACTGGCTGAAGATGGACGTTTCCACGGGGATTCTGAACCTGTTTGAAGCCGTGGGCCAGCCCGAGCCGCTACGGAGTGTGTATGCCGCCAGCATCCACAGTCTGAATCTTGCCGTTCGCTCATCTCCAGTTCAACAGGTGACACTGCACGCGAGCTACAACCTCACACGCGACCCCGGCGGGAACCACCAACCGAACCCTATGAGCGGGTCTTCTTTCTCGCTCGGGGACGGGATCCTTATGACGCGGCTGCCCATGTCCTACCACTCTCCCCAGGTTTGGCTGTCGTGGGCGCTTCGCCAGCAGTTGGCGTGGAACTTCGGATGGCAGTACTACGGTTACGCGGAGACCATCACCGGAGTGCGTGGGTTTCGGTCTCACGTCGGCTACACCAGCTTCACCATCGGCTTTTGATGGAGGATTCCTTTTGGCCCCGCCACGGTCGCAGTGCGAACTTCCGGTACGGTCACAGGCATCCGCCGGAGCCATTGCTATCGCGAGGAGCATAGAATGGACTCATGCGCGCCGCAGGGAGGCTGCTGGTCGTGCTATGCGCGGCGGTAGGGCTGCTGGCACAGGCTGGCCTAAGCTACGCCCAGCTTCGGCAGTTCATCAAGTCGTCGGTTGAGCAGAAGCTCAAGGACAAAGAGGTCGCCAACTACCTCAAGAAGCAGCTCGTTCGGTTCGCAATCACCGACCGGCTGATTGAGGAGTTCGTGGGATGGGGCATCGGTCCCCGCACGCTCAAGGCGCTCGAAACCCTTCAGTCCTCCACAGTCGGTCTTCCGGAGCCAGTCCTTGAGACCAAGGCTAAGCCGAACACCGCGCCGCGTCAGCCCCCGCCGCCCACCGAGGAGGAGCAGCGCCGCATCATCGAGGAGGCGCGCCGGCAAGCCGAGGTCTACACGGAGGAATTGCCCAACTATGTCTGCCTGCAGGTCACCCGCCGGTTCTTCGATCCGACCGGCCTGGAGATGGACTGGCTCAAGCATGACGAAATCAAGACCAGGCTGAGCTACTACGACGGCCAAGAGAACTACGAGACGCTTAGTGTGAACGACGTTGTGTCGACGAAGGGGTTCTCCGACCTCGGGGGGACGACGAGCACGGGTGAGTTCGGCTCGATCCTGGATAGCCTGTTCGCCCCGGAAACCGACGCACAGTTCCGATGGGCCCGTCACTCGCTGCTCCGCGGCAAGCGTGTTTACGTGTTCCATTTGGAGGTCCCGCAATCCCGCTCGAATTGGACGCTGTCGTCGGACAGCGACTACGGCAAGAACACGAAAATGCGCCGGATCCGAGCCGGGTACACCGGGCTGGTGTACATCGGCAAGGAGTCAGGCCGGGTTCTCCGCATCGTCATGGAGGCGGAGAGCATCCCGCCCAGCTTCCCCATGCAGGAGGCTCGCAGCCGTCTCGATTTCGACTTCATCGAGTTGAGCGGGCAGGAATTCCTCCTGCCGCTGAAGGCGCAGGCTTACGTTCGGAGCGGCCGGCTGCTTACCCGTAACGACCTCGAGTTCCGGCTGTACCGCAGGTTCACTGCGGAGGCCACGATCACCTTCGAAGAGATCGACGATCTCGAGCCGTTGCCGGAGGACGAACCCGAGCCAGAGTAAGGTTGTGTCCGGCCGACCCGGACGAGTGCCGGTCCTACTCCTTGGTTTCCACAAATGCGTTACCTGATCCCCTTGTTCCTTGCTGCTGCGGGGTCCTGTTTCGCTCAGGACGCTACCAGGCCGCCGAACGTCGTGCTGGTGATGGCCGACGACGTGGGCTACGAGTGCTTCGGCGCCTACGGCAGCCGGCAGTACCGGACTCCCCGGATCGACAAGCTGGCCGATGGCGGCGTCCGTTTCACGAACTGCTACTCAACCCCGCTCTGCACCCCCAGCCGCGTGGCGCTCATGACCGGCATGAGCAACGCGCGCAACTATGTCGACTTCGGGGTGCTCGACCCCCGCGATTACAGCATCGCTGACCTCTTCCGCGACTCGGGATACGCGACGGCCGTCGGTGGCAAGTGGCAGCTGCAAGGCGGGAACAACGCAGCAGGGGTCGAGGCCGGCCGCGGGTTCGACGCCTACTGCCTCTGGAACACCGGGAACACCGGTCGCAAACGCTACTGGAATCCCTCCTTAGAGAGCGACGGTCAAATCCTGGAATCGGGCGAAGACGACTACGGTCCCGACGTCGTAACGGATTTCCTGCTGCGGTTCGTTGAGGAGAACTGGAACAGGCCATTCTTCGTGTACTATCCGATGATCCTCGTCCATTCCCCGTTCGAGCCGACCCCCCACTCCACGGACCGGGAATCGAAGGACCGCCAAGCCAACTTCGTGGACATGGTGGAGTACACCGACTTCATCGTCGGCCGCTTCCAGGACAAGCTCGAGGAACTGGGCCTCCTGCGGAGCACGGTCTTCGTGTTCACTTCCGACAACGGAACGCACCACACGCTGTCTTCCGACCTGCATGGGACGACGATCCTCGGGGACAAGGGCTCCACGACAGATGCGGGCACGCACGTGCCGCTGATCGTCAACGCACCGGGGATGATCGCGGGAGGCCGGGTCCTGGATGACCTCATTGATTTCGCAGACTTTCTGCCAACCCTCGCCCAAGCCGCTGGACTCGACTTTCCCGTTTCGGACCGGATCGACGGGCGGAGCTTCTGGGACCGACTGCAGGGTAGGCCCGGGAATCCTCGGGAGTGGCTGTTTACCTACTACTTCCCGCGTCCGTTCGCAACGGAGTTCAACAGCCCGTACACCCATCCTGAAGTGCTCTACGTTCGCGACAAGCGCTACAAGCTGTACGCTGACGGAAAGCTCTTCGATGTCCGCGCCGACCCTCACGAGACTCACCCGCTGCCGGATGGCGAGGAGGCTTCGAACTCTGTGCGGGCCAAGCTGCGCGAGGCCCTAGATTCGATGCCGAGGACGGGGGAGAAGATTCCCGAGACTCGAGGTGAGTCGTCAAGAATCTGGCCCCGCCCGCGCTGGCATCCACTTTGAAGCCGCATTCTCGGCCGGAGGAGCAAGTCAGTCGCGTTCCGGCCGACCTGAGGTTTCGTTGGGCGGCATTCTTCGGGGCGCTCGAGTATTGGCGGCCGAGGCACTCGGCAAATCGGTAGACGATCCGCCGTCCTACAATTCGAAAGCGCGAGTCAGCCATTGGCTCAATGGGAGTTGGGAGATGCGGCTGGCTCTGCAATCTATGACGTGAAATCCGAGATTGGACTCAGGTGGTCAACGTGCTCCGGAACACCTTCGAATTGATTCACGAGTTCCGGTTGGCGGAAATCGCCTCCAATCGGGCGTCCCTCGCGCCACGCTCGCTTGCAACTCGCTCGGCGATTCGGCTGACCGTGTAGCAATGGATGGGGGCTGGGCCGGCCCTTTACTGTCACTGCAATTGAGTTGGCTCGGTCCTAGCGCGGGTGCGATGCCGAGGTGCGTACGGCCCTTCGACGAGGCTGACGGGTCCGCGCTTCTCCTTGAGCGGATGAACGGCTCCCTTTTCGGAGAAGCCTCCGACCCGGAATCGAAGCTGGTCGCCCGACGTTGGCGGGATTCCCAGCTTCCGCATCGACGAGGCGCTGCCGCTGAACCCAAGCTGATATTTCGTGCTGCTCTTCGTCTTCGAAACACCGCGTGTCTTCATCGCGGAAGAGGAGTAGGACTCAAGAATGAAATTGGTTAACCCCAACTTCCAGCCGGTCGAAACAGGGCATTTTCGATAGGCCACCGGGCAGCGGCGTTCCACAACACCCCT
>CAYWUV010000078.1:0-28580 GCA_964461235.1 uncultured Bryobacterales bacterium
CGCGGCCCGCCGCGTGGCCTTCTTCCGCTTCGCGCTGGCCGACGGCTCCGCCGCCACCACCGGATCCCGCGTGCACGTTCGTTCCCCGAGCTCCTCGGCGGCGAACAGCTGACCGGCCTCGAGGTCGAGGCCGCCACGATGGAAGGAACGGGAGTCTATTGGATCGCCCCGTTCCGGGCGCTGGAGGACGCCGGAATCCGCGCCGAACTGGTCCACTCCCAGCACGTGAAGCAGATCAAGGGCAGGAAGACCGGGACCTCAACGATTCAGTCTGGCTGGCGCGCGTGTGCCAGTTCGGCCTTGCCCGACCCAGCTACGTACCCACCCGCGAGTTCACCGAGCTGCGCCAGCTGTGCCGCTACCGGCGCAAGCTGGTGGCCGACCGGGCCCGGGGTGCGCAACCGCCTGCAGCAGGCACTCGACCACGACGGGCTGCGGCTGGGCGGTGTGCTGACCGACCTGCTCGGACTCAACGGGCGAGCCCACTCCCGATAGCTCACTCTCCGGTCCCGAGGAACCAAGGCCCGATCCTCGTCACGATTGGTCGAATATGCGGGTCAATCGTCTTGCCGCGTCCGTGGATGGCACGAACGCACCGCTCTTCGCCCGGCGAGGTCGTATCGCTGTCTTGAGGCGATGTTGCCGGGAATCCGGCAAGCATCATTCCGGTTCGTGCCATTCCGGTTCGGCGGACCGGTACAATCGACTCGCTGGCTCGCGAGCCAGGCGAGGGCTTGACCGAGATTCCGCGCAGTCCGCACCTCTCTTGGCAGCGGTTTCCCGCAGTCGGGGCGGCCATTCTTGCGATGCTGCTGCTCCCCGTTCCTCTGCGATCCTCGGATAGGCCCAACATCGTCTTTCTCTACGCTGACGACTTGGCTGCATGGGCCATCGGCGCCCTCGGCAGTCCCGACGCGAGGACCCCGAACATAGACAGGCTCTACAGCGAAGGGGTCGGCCTGACGAATGCATTCACGACGACTCCGGTCTGCAGCCCTTCCAGGGCCGGCTTGCTCGCGAGCCGGTACGGCACCGAGATCGGCATCACCGACTACCTCAATTCGTCGGCGGAGCCTGACAAGGGACTGGACCCCGGTCTGCCGACATGGCCCAGGCAACTGCAGCAGGCCGGGTACAAAACGGCCTTTGTGGGCAAGTGGCACGTCGGCGGGCTAGACCGGCACCTGCCGTCCAACAACGGATACGACTCCTTTTATGGCTTTCGCCACGGCGCGGGGATCTCCAGGGATCCGAAAGTGGAGTGGGCCGGCGCGGTCAGGGTTGTTCGCGGCTACACGCCTGACATCCTCACCAGCGAGGCAATCCGCTTCATGCGCGCCAAGGCCGGCAGCGTGCCCTTCCTGGTGAGCCTTCACTTCTGGGCTCCGCACGCCAACACGGCCAACCGGACCCCGGACGGGGACCGCACTTGGCTGCCGCTCAGCGAAGCCGATTGGGGGCCGTTCAGGAACCTCGACGTCGCCCTGCCCGAGCCCGACTACCCCGGCCTCGATGTGCCTCGGGCACGGCGGATGCTCGCCGAATACCTCGGCGCTGTTGCGAGCGTTGACCGGAACGTGGGCCTGCTCCTCACCGCAATCGGGGAACTGGGAATCGACGACGACACCGTGGTGATCTTCACCAGCGACCACGGATTCAACATGGGCCATAACGGCATCTGGCACAAGGGCAACGGCCGGTGGCTGCTCCAGCACGACCGCGGCTATCGGGCCAACATGTACGACCACTCTATCCGCGTCCCCGCCGTCGTGCGCTGGCCTTCTAGGCTGCAGGCTGGGACCGAAGTCGACCAGGTTCTCCTAAACCTCGACTGGTTCCCCACGATCCTTGCGATGGCCGGCCTGGACGTGCCCGACGGTGTGCTCCTCCGCGGCCGGAACTTCCTGCCGCTGCTGGAAGGCGGAGAGATTCCCTGGCGGAGCTCGTTCTACGGCGAATACGTCCAGCTGCACCAGGAACGCGTGGACCAGCGCATGTGGCGGACTCCCCGCTGGAAGCTCGTCCGGGACAGGCGGCCCGGCAAGGACGAGCTGTACGACCTCAGCACCGACCCCGCCGAGCATCGCAACCTGATCCATGAGGGCAGCCAGCGGACGCAACAGGCACTGGCCGAACTGGATGCGGCTCTGAAGGGCCGCATGCGACAGATCGCTTCAGGCCTTGAAGAATAGGGGGCTCTGAAGGATAATGCGGGCATGCCAGCCAAGGCTTGGTTCTTGGGAGTCTTGGTAGCGGTATTCCCATCCCTTGCTCCGGGGGAGGTCTCGTTCTCTCGCGACATCGAGCCTCTTCTCCGCCAGCACTGCATCACCTGTCACGGAGAGGTCTTGCAGCAGAACGGGTTGCGCCTCGACAGCCGGTCCGACGCGATGCGCGGAGGCGAGTCGGGCCGGGTGATCGTCCCCGGGGACGCGAGCGCCAGTGCCCTCGTCAAGCGCCTGGAGGGACTGGACGGATTGCAGAGGATGCCGCCCGTCGCTCCCCTCCCGGCCGAGGCGATCGGCGCGTTCCGTTCGTGGATCGAGGCCGGAGCCCCGTGGAATTCGCGGCAAGTCGTCAAAGCGACCGAGTCGAGTGGTGGCGGGCACTGGGCTTTTCGTCCCAACCGCCGCCCGGGGATTCCCAGGACCCGCAACTCTGACTGGATCCGCAATCCCATCGATGCATTCGTTCTGGCGAGGCTTGAGGCAGAGGGCCTGGAGCCGTCCCCCGAGGCTGCCCCGCATACCCTCTTGCGCAGGGTGTTCCTCGACCTGACCGGCCTCCCGCCAGTGCCGCGGGACCTCGCCGCACCCTCGGACTACGAAGGTGCAGTCGAACATCTGCTCGGGTCCGAGCACTTCGGGGAGAAGTGGGCTTCTGCATGGCTCGACCAGGTACGGTACGCCGATTCCGACGGATACGAGAAGGACTCGGAACGCCCGCACGCCTGGCGGTACCGCCACTGGGTGATCCAGGCGCTGAACGCGGACATGCCGTTCGACCGATTCACGACCCACCAGGTCGCGGGGGACATGCTTCCGGACGCGACCACGGACCACCGGGTCGCTACCGGCTTCTACCGGAACACGCTGAAGAACCGGGAGGGCGGCGTGAACGTGGAGGAGTTCCGGTTCGAAGAGGTCGTGGATCGCACCAATACCGTCGCGACCGTCTGGCTGGGCCTGTCCATGGAGTGTGCCCGCTGCCACGACCACAAGTACGATCCGGTGACGCAGAAGGACTACTACCGGATGTTCGCGTTCTTCAACGAGCTCGACGAAGTCGACATCGACGCTCCGCTTCCCGGCGAGACCGGCCCGTACCTGGCTGCCAGACCGGAGTTCCACCGTCGGCTCCGCGAGATCTATGACCGATACCGCGTCAAGGAACTCAGGGGCCCGTGGACGAAAAAGATGCTCTGGGCGTCCGACAACCCGGGAGTTGAACACGAGTGGGATACGACCTGGGACATCCTGGCGCTGTACGTGGACGACGGCCAGCGGATTCTGCGGACCCCGCCTAGTGAACGCCATTGGCGCGAGGACTACGTTCTGACCGAGTGGTTCCTGCGGAACTACAGCCGTGTCACGAGCAAGGAGGAGTACGAGTCCACGGGCTTCAAGGATGCTGTAAAGGAAGTGCACGATCTCGTTGCCGGGTTCCCTGACGTCAGCCGGGCGAGGGCGATACAGGCTTTCGAAGAACCGATAACGTCGCATGTCCATCCTTCGGGTTCCTGGGACGACCTCGGCGAGCAGGTGTCTGCCGACACCCCAGCGGTCCTGCCTCCTCTCGATCCGTCCGGACCCGCCCCGACAAGGCTGGACCTTGCCCGCTGGCTCACTTCTCAGGACAATCCGCTCACCGCGCGGGTGGCAGTGAACCGCATCTGGCAGGAGTATTTCGGAGCCGGGCTGGTCGCGACTGCCGACAATTTTGGCCTGCGGGGCGAGGCCCCCTCGCACCCGGACCTGCTGGACTGGCTAGCCGCGGAATTCATTGACTCCGGTTGGAGTCTCAAGCATGTCCATCGCTTGATCGTGACGTCGGCGACATACCGGCAAGCCTCGCAATCGCGGACGGACCTGGCGGAGAGGGATCCTTCGAACCGCTTGCTGGGACGCCAGCTGCGTTTGCGCCTGCCTGCGGAGACCCTTCGGGACGCGGCGCTCACTGTATCGGGCCTGTTGAACCCCGAAGTCGGCGGCCCGAGTCTCCGGCCTAGCCAGCCCGAAGGGGTGACCGACCTGAGCTACGGGGGTTCGGTGAAGTGGGACGAGAGCGACGGCAGCGACCGCTACCGGAGGGGAATCTACATCCACTACCAACGGACGACGCCGTATCCGTTTCTTGCGAACTTCGACCTGCCGGAAAGGAACGTGACGCTCTGCAGCAGGAACCGCTCCAACACTCCCCTCCAGGCGCTGAACCTGCTGAACGACCCGGTCTTCTTCGAGATGGCGCGCGGACTGGCGTTCCGCGTGGTGAACGAGACGCCCGGCCAGGGCTTTGATGACCGCCTCGACCGGGCCCTCGAGCTTTGCCTGGCTCGCGGCCCCAGTGGTTTCGAGCGCGATGCGATGCACGACTACTTCGTCCGACAACGCACGATGCTGGAGGAGAACGAGCCGACGGCTCGCGAGTGGTATCCGTTCGAGACGGGCCGGTTCCGGGAGTCCGAAGATCCCACCTCCCTAGCCGCTTGGGTGGGCATTAGCCGGATTCTGCTCAACATGGACGAGTTCATGACGCGGGAGTAATCAGCGATGATGACGCAGACGTACCGGGCTGTTCGGACGCGCCGCGGTTTTCTCGATTCCTGCGCCGCCGGGATCGGAACGCTCGGCCTAGCCCACCTCATGGGACTGGACGGCCTCCTTGCAGCTGCGGCAGGGGAGAGTGCGGAGCGGAAGCCGCACTTCGCCCCGAAGGCGAAGAACCTGATCTTCCTGTTCATGGCGGGCGCCCCCAGCCAGATGGACGTGTTCGATCCGAAACCGGGCCTGCAGAAGTGGCACGGGCAGCCGCTGCCATCGTCGATGACGGCCGACCTGAGACTGGCCTTCATCAAGCCGACCGCCAAGGTTCTGGCCAGCCCGAGAGAATTCTCGCGCTGCGGTCAGAGCGGGATGGAGATCAGCGACTACCTGCCGAATCTTCAACGAGTGGCCGACGACATCTGCCTGGTCCGGTCCATGCAGACCGATCAGGTCAACCATCACCCGGGCCAGTCGATGCTGATGAGCGGCAGCCCCTTGGTGGGGCGGCCGACTATCGGGGCTTGGCTGACGTACGGGCTCGGGAGCGAGGCACAGAACCTGCCGGGCTTCGTAGTCCTGAGTTCCGGACGGGGGGCGAGCGGCGGATCCTCGAACTTCGCCAGCGGCTTCCTGCCCTCGACCCACGCCGGCGTGCCGTTCCGCAAGACCGGTGATCCGATCCTCTATCTGTCCAGCCCGGGCGGTGTTTCCCGGGATTCTCAGCGCCTGACATTGGAGACGCTGAAGCGGTTGAACGAGGAGAACTTCCGCCGAACCGGGGACCAGCAGATCGCTTCGCGCATGTCGAACTACGAACTGGCGTTCCGCATGCAGGCCTCGGCTCCCGAACTGATCGAGCTCTCCAGCGAGTCTCAGGCCACGAAGGACCGCTACGGCATCGATCGGGAGCCGACCAGCGCCTACGGCACCAACTGCCTGATGGCCCGCAGGATGGTCGAGCGAGGCGTACGGGTCGTCATGCTGATCCATGCGTCCTGGGACGACCACACCAACCTTGACGAGGGCCTGAAGAAGAACTGCAACATCACGGACAAGCCGGTTGCTGCGCTCATCGAGGACCTCAAGCAGCGGGGCCTGTTCGACGAAACCCTGGTTGTGTGGGGCGGCGAGTTCGGCCGCACCTCACTGGGACAGCTGAAACATGTCGGGGACAAGGTCGGCCGGGACCACCACCCGAACGGGTTTTCGATGTGGCTCGCGGGCGGAGGAATCAAGGGCGGCCAGGTCATCGGCTCGACGGACGAGCTGGCACTGAAGGCGGAAGACGATCCGGTTCACGTGCACGACTTGCAGGCAACGATTCTGCACTTGATGGGTCTGGACCACGAGCGCCTGACGTATCGCCACATGGGCCGGGACTTCCGCCTGACCGACGTGTCAGGACATGTTGTGGGCAAGATGCTGGCCTGACCGCTGCCGGCTGGTGCAATCGGACCCACCCAAGGGGCGGGCCAGTGCAGCGCCTACGCCCCTGAAACGGAACGGAATGCCGCGAGCGCTCTTGCACGGCCTTCCTTGTGGCCAACGATGGGGGCGATGCCGGCTGAGCCCGGTTCGTAGTCGGATGCGGCGGGCTGCCACTTGCGCAGGTAGCGTCCCGCCCTGTCGAATTTGGGGCCCTGCGTGATCGGATTGAAGATGCGGAAGTAGGGTGCCGCGTCGGCTCCGCAGCCGGCCACCCACTGCCAATTGGCGAGGTTCTGGGCCGGGTCGGCGTCAACCAACGTGTCCCAGAACCAGGCCTCTCCAGATTGCCAAGGGACGAGCAGGTGCTTGGTCAGGAACGATGCCACGGCCATGCGGACCCGGTTGTGCATCCAGCCTGTCTCCCACAGCTGCCGCATTCCCGCGTCGATCCACGGGTAACCGGTCTCGCCCCTCCGCCAGGCTCGCAGCGAGGCTCGATCGTTGGCCCACGGAAAACCGTCGAACTTCGACTGAAACGGCTTGGTGGCGAGATCCGGGAAATGGTAGAGGAGGTTTGCGCAGAAATCCCGCCACACGAGTTGCCGCTGGAACGCCTCGACACCGGCTTTGGCACCAGAATCGGATTCCCGGACGCGGCGAGCCGCATGCCAGGCTTGGCGCGCTGACAGCTCTCCGAATGCCAAATAGGGGGACAGTTCAGAAGTGGCATCGAGATCCGGCCGATCTCGATTCCCCCCGTAGTCCGTGATCGAGTTCTGCAGGAAGACTCTCAGCCTCTCCCCGGGTGATTCGAGAGTGCCCAGCCAGGCTTCGCGCAGGCCGCCCGCCCAGTCAGGCGCGGTAGGGGTCAGCTTGAGTGCAGCGAGATCCTCGGTCCGTGAAGTGACGAAGGGTACGGATTGCTGCGGAGGGGCCTCGATGGCCTCCGGCGGCTCTCCCATTGCCAGGGAAGCCCGATAGAACGGGGTGAAGACCCTGAGCCAGCCCCCTTGTTTGGATCGAACCTCCGACGGCTCGCGCAGATAAGCGCCCGCGAAACTCCTGGCCGCAATCCTGTTCGCCCGAAGGCTGTCCATGAGAGCCCTGTCTGCTGCGATCCCCCACGGGGTGTAGCGTCGGTTCCAGAACACGGCCCGGGCTCTCTCCCCCTCGACGATCCCCATCACCTCCGCGTCCTGCTTGCCTCGTCGCAGGACCAGCGGTACGCCCAAAGCCGCGAGCTCGGCTTGCAAACGGATCAAAGCGTGGTGTAGCCACCAACGGGCTGCTCCTCCAAGGGGCCGTCCATCCGCTTCGGAGTCGAGAACATACACGGCTATCGCGAGGCCTTCGGCCATGGCGGCCGACAGTGCCGGGTTGTCTTCGACACGCAGGTCGCGCCGAAACAAGACAATCGAGGATCCGTTCATCAAGGCTGTGCAGGTGCGGCCGTCGTGGCGACCGTCGCAATCCCTTCGCCCGGGAAGGGCTCGAACCGGAGCGTCCGCTGCCACCGGCGAAACCGTCGTCTCCTATGCATGGTGCAGCCCCCAGTATCGTCGCTTGAGCCGAACATGTTCGCGCTCCACTCGGCCAACGCAGCGCCCTGCGACGAACGACTGCTAGGCCGCTCCCGGCAACCGCCCTTCGCGACGTTCGCGACCCTGTCTTGTAGGATGCTCCTCGGAATCCAGGCACCCCAGCCGAACTGGGGAGTTTGATCCAGTCTGTGCGTTGTCAGGTGGAAACGAGGAGTAAAAGACGGGCGCGTTGGCGAGCAAGTTTAGTCGTTACCCGGCAATTGTCCGGTCCCCCGACTTTCAGCAGGACGTAGCCGTGCCGGTACAAGGCGTTGATCCGGCAATGGGCTGGACGATCCTGGAGGTGTCGAATCCGGGCGACGTGACCAATGCGAACGAGTCTCTCCAGTCGGTTCCGACGTGAGCGCCTACTGCGTCTCAAGGGCATTCCAAATGGCGAAGTCAAACCTGCTGAACACCCGGACGATAACTACTTGGAACTGATTGGCAACGGCAAGCAGTACCGGGTCCCCTCGTACCAGCGCGACTATTCCTGGAGAGAAGAACAGTGGGAGGATCTTTGGAACGACATCCTTCAACTTCGATCGGACCGTGACGAGCGTCACTACCTGGGTGCTCTGGTCGTTGAAGCGAGGGATGACCGCGAGTTCCTGATCATCGACGGCCAGCAGCGACTCGCCAGCTTGAGCCTCCTGGCGCTTGCCGTGGTGGCCACGCTGGAATCGATGGCCAGGGATGGCATCGATCCGGAGAACAACACCGAGCGTAGTCGCGAACTCCGTAACCGGTTTCTAGGCGAGAAGGACCCTGCTTCGCTTGTCGAGCGCAGTCGACTCCACCTGAACGACACGGACAACGCCTTCTATCAGGATCGCCTGATCCAGTTGAAGGAGCCCTTGAATTTTCGAAGGCTGCCCAAATCGAACCAACAGCTTTGGGGCTGCTACTCGTACTTTGTCAACCGGCTCGGTGACCTCCAGACTGATGGGCTCGCCGTGGCAAGCCTTCTCTCGGAAGTCCTCGCCCGTCAACTCCTTTTCATCTTGATCACTGTGGATGATGAGCTAAATGCCTATACCGTGTTTGAGACTCTCAACGCGCGTGGGCTGGAATTGACAACGACGGACTTGCTGAAGAACTCCCTGTTCTCCAAAGTTAGGATCTCCGCCGACCTGCACTCCCTCCAGCGGCGCTGGCAGTCTCTCATTGAGACAGTGGGTCAGGCCAGGTTTCCGGAATTCCTGCGCTATCACTTGCTCTGCGAGCAGCCGAAGATTCGAAGCCAGCGACTCTTCAAGCTTGTACGCGACCGAACGCGAACGGCCGAAGATGTTTTTGCCCTTCTCGATGCTCTTGAGCAGAGAGGAGAACTGTACGCCGCCATGCTGGATCCAAGTCACGGCTATTGGGTGAACTTGCCAAGTGCCAAGAAGCATGTCGCCGAACTCAAGCTCTTCGGAGTTCGGCAGCCCATGCCATTGCTCTTTGCCGCGTGGGAGCAATTCTCGGAACGGGATTTCGTTCGCGTACTCAAACTGGTGAGTGTTGTCTCGTTTCGGTTCGTGACGGTAAGCCGACTCAACACCAATGCGTTGGAGCCTGCCTACCATCGTGCTGCCAAGGCAGTGATCGACGGTGATGCCAACACCTTGGCGAGAGTGTTCGAATGTGCTCGGCAAGTATACGTCGACGACGAGAAAATGCGTCAGGACTTCGCTTTGCTCGTGATTGACACCAGAGGGCGAGGCAAGAGGCTTGCGAAGTACATCCTCGCGAAGCTCGAGGAGAGGATCAGCAGTCGTGCGTGCGACCCAGACACCGATCCGGCGACGATTGAGCACGTGCTGCCAGAAAACCCCGGCGAAGCGTGGGAGGAGACCTATTCCAGTGATCGATGGGAGCAAGGAGCATATCGACTGGGGAACCTGACGCTGCTTGAAAGCGGCTTGAACAGCGAAGCAGGCAGCAAGGACTATCGCGGCAAACTCGATGCGCACAGGAAGAGCCGATATGCGCTGACCAAAGGAATTCTCGAAATGGCACCCGAGGAATGGACGGAGGAACTCGTTGCCAGTCGGCAAGAGCGTCTCGCACGGCTCGCGGCGCAGGTCTGGAGAGCGGACTTCGCCTGACGGGCGGGCCCGGCCACACCTGAGCTAGGGGAGGACAGTCTATGCGGGTGCCTTGCTGGAGACCCCAACCGGGTACAAGCCTGCTCGGTGTGCAGGCCAGCAGGTGCTGATCCGACTTGAAGTCTGCTGCGGTTGTCTCGACCTCGTGCTGCCTTGGTGTCAGCTGAAGTTCGCGAGTTCCCGCACCTCTGCCATCGTCTGCGGAAGCGTCACGTTTGGGTGGTACTCCAGGCCTGCGTAGCCATCGAACTCACCGGCTTCCTGGAGTTCGTAGATCGCGCGGAAAACGTTTCGGTAGTTGATCTCGCCCGTGCCCGGTTGCATGCGGCCCGGGTGGTCTCCGATCTGGAAGTGGCCGATCAGATCGATGTTGTTGCGGATCTGGCCGATCAGGTCGCCGTCCGTGACCTGCACGTGATAGATGTCGAACAGGAGTTTCACCTTCGGCGAGTCGACCCGCCGCAGGATCTCAAAGCCCTCGCGAGCCCCGGCCAGAAAATAGCCGGGCCGTGTAACGAGGGTGTTGATCGGTTCCATCACGATCGTCACGCCCGCCTTCTCCAGCCCCGGCGCGGCTTCGCGCAAGCCCTGTACGCAGCTGTCCGCCTGTTCCGCCCGCGGGATCCCCTCGCGCTCGAAACCGGTGAGAACGACCAGCCTCTTGCAACCGAACTCGGTCGCGGCTGCGGTGGCGTCCGCGATTTCCGCCAGGAATCCCTCTCGCTCGGATGGGTCCGTGAGGCTGCACCCCGGTGCCCGCACGCCCTTGTTGGCCGTGATGCACACCGGTTCCAGGCCGTACTGGCGCATCGCCGACATGTAGGCAGCGCTCTCGGCGCCATGGCGCCAGTCGAACATCTCGAAGCCCTCGTAACCGAGCCTGCTGGCGAGAGCCAGGGCTTCGTCGGGTGTGTAGCTGACCTCGGGGTCCGGCCGAGGATCCTTGCCGTCCCCCGTATCGACGGGAAGGCCCCGTTGGTTGCCCCGGAACATGTCGCATGTGACCGAGAGGTTCAGGCCCTTGGTTTCAGTCTGCGGTGCCTCGTCGCAGGCCGCCAGGAACGGTCCCGCCCCCGCAATCGTCCCGATGAAGTCCCTCCTCCGCATCGCTCGCCTAGGTTGCTGTGCAACTGCTCGCTAATCGATCCTATCCCTTCATCATTTCGTCCCAGGTCACTTCACCTCGAGCGTCCATCGCCATCTGGCCGAGAATCGCGGTGAGAGTGCTCTCGGCTCCCCGGACGCCGGTGTTCTCCGGCTTGCCTTCTGCGATCCGCTGAACGAACGCCTCCATGGAATCAAGCGTGTTCCCGCGCACAGACTTCTCAAGTACCTCGTCACCCCGGCCTCGGTAGTGCCGCCAGTGCAGTTCCGACGTCTCGATCATCCCGTTGGTCCCGAAGAATTGCTCGTGGACCTCGCGGTAGTTGTTCGTTCCGAGAGTAGAGCCCGCGAGCGACGCCAGGACTGCGTCGTCGTACTCGTACACGACGTTGTTGTTGTCGCGCATGTCGCCCGCGCGGCCCGCAGTCCGAGCCCCGCAGCCGATGGCGGTGAGCGGGTGCCCCCCGAGGAACCAGTTCAGGATGTCGATGCAGTGGATGTTGTTCTCAACGATCAGGTCCCCCGCGAGATCCCTCCAGATGTGCCAGCGCTTGATTTTCTCCAGGTCGGTCTTGGGCGGCACTCTCTCCGAGGAACTCCTCGCACTCGAGCCGGACTTGAGGAAGTGGGCGTGGGCCATCCGGATGGTCCCGATCGCTCCCGAATCGTGCACCTGCTTTGCCTTTTTGTAGGTCTTGGCGTAGCGTCGCTGGAAGCCCATGGTGATGTTGATCTTCCGGTCCGCCGAGTCCGCTGCCGTCATGATCCGCTTGCAGTCTTCCACCGTCACGGCGGCCGGTTTCTCGATGTAGATGTGCTTGCCCGCTTTGACTGCCGCCTCGAAGTGCTCGGCGTGCACGAAGGGGGGTGTCGCGATGATCACGGCGTCCACGTCGCTGGCGAGCAACTCGTTCAGGTCGTTGAATTCCTTCGGGGATCGCGTGCCGATCCGCTCTTTCGTTCTGGAGATCTGCTCATCGAACAGGTCGCACATCGCGACCAGCGGAGCGTCGGTGGCCTGGAGGAGGGCTGCGGCCAGCGAGCCGCCGCGTCCCCCGCAACCGATCAAGCCGACGGACGGGGCCGAATTGGCGGCAGTACCTCGCACGGCTGCTAATGGAAGCGCAATCGCCGCAGTCTGCAGCACTGTCCTCCGAGATGTGAAGTCTGAGTCCCTCATGGTTGGTCTCCTTGTCTGTTCGGGTCAGCCCATCATGTCGGACGCCCTAAGAAGCGTCTCGTGAACAAGCAGTTCGTGATCGTACGAGTACTTCAGCGGGGTCTTGGTCTTGAAGGCCCGGGCGAACTCAGCCATGTCGGCTGTGTACCGCCGCTGCGGGCCGAGCTCGATGGTCTGCCAGCCCTCCTTGTACGGGCCGCGAGCCTGGCGCATGGCCACCTTCATCTTGGAATTGCCGCTGAGCGGCTGGATCATGAATGTCCCGTCCGTGCCGATTACCTCGAACGACCGGTGGTCGCCGGACCCGTACATTCTGGCCGTCGTCGACACCAGCGCCAAGCCGCCCGAGTATTCGAGTACCGCAAGCGTGTTGTCCTTGAGGTCGTCATCGATACCGGTGTCGTGCCGGAGCCAGGAGTGGATTTTCTCCGGGCGGCCGGTGAACTCAAGTACGCGGTCGATCACGTGGCCGAGGAGCTCAAACAGCGCCCCTCCGGGGTAGCGTGCCTCCAGATCGCGCTGTTGCTGGCCACGGTCCGAATTCATGGTGGCCCGAATGAGGTGGACATGCCCTAGCCATCCCTGCTTGGCTGCCTCTACCGCAGCGTTGATTCCGGCCTGGCCACGAAGCACCCATCCCTTCTGCAGCAGCAGATTCTTGGAACGGGCCGAATCCACCAGTTCCTTGAAGGGCTCGTACGTGTCTCCCGCCGGCTTCTCGAGGTGCAGGTGCTTGCCTGCGTCGATCACCTTGTGGCCCCACGGGATGGCTTGCCACGGCTTGCACTCAACGACCACGAAATCGATCGACTTGTCGCTGAGTAGTTCGCCCTCCGAAACCCAGGTCTGACCTTGGTACAGAGGGTCCGCCGCCTGCCTCTTCTGCACAGCGGGATCATGCTCGCAGATGCATACGACTTCGTAGTCGGGCGAATCGAGCATCGCTTGGAGCTTGCCGCGCACGTGGCTGTGCTGCGTACCTAGGACGGCCGCGCGGATCTTGCTCTCCGCGCCTTTGGCCGCGCCGGCTGCGGCCATGGCCGCACCGGACGAGATCAGGAATCTCCTGCGATCGATTGACATCGCTTTGCCTCCTTAATGACAGACCGCATCTCGCCGTCCTGCCAGGCCCTTTCAGGCTGTCCTCCGCATCGTAAGCGGCTTGAGGTGCTCGTAGCTCTTGCGAACTGCCTCCTCCACGGGCATTACGTCGCCGAATGCTTGATGAATGGTGAGATACCCTTCGTACCCGACCTCGTGCATGGCGTCGAACACTGCGTCGACATCGATTCCACCCGGCTCCCAGACACCGATGTGGTCCACCGGAACAGGTCCTTTCTTCCAGGTGGTGATGTCGGTCACTCCGTCCGGGGTCAGCCGGTGGTTCTGGATGTAGAAGTTGAAGAGGTACGGCTCCATCATGCGGATCGCGTCGATGCCGTAGTCCTCGTCGGCGACGAACCAGTTCGCAGGCTCGTAGATGATCCCGAAGTTCGGCCGCCCCACCTCCTGCAGGACACGCAACGAGCCCTCAACGGTCTCGAAGAGGCTCGCGCAGTGCGACTGGTGAGCCAGGCGAATGCCCCTTTCGGCCGCCTCGTCGGCGGACCTCTGCGCAAAGGCGATGTCCTCGTCCTTCTTCATGCAGACCCGAATGAGATCAGAGCGGAGCGCATCCGCTAGGTCAAGGTAGGGCGTGATGTCGCGCAGCAGCATCGGCCCCTCCTCGTTGTTGCTTGGCACGGCGAAGTCGCCCGTAACCATGGAGACCCTGAGGCCGGCCACGTCCATCTTCGCGCGGGCCTCGGCTACCTGCTCTGCGGGCGTGTGGGTCCCGAGCTGCGAGGCTCGCATGCAGAGCGCCTCGTAACCGTAGCGCTGGGCCATCGCGACCAGTTCGTCGATACTCATGGTCGAGTTGCGCTTGTCCGAAAAGGACTCGGCGACCCGTACAGAGAGGGACAGCTTCATCCCTGCCTCCGGGGCGCTCTGCTCGGGCTCGCCGGGTTCCGGCTGCGAGCAGCCAGCAGCCGCTGTGCCAGCGGCCGCCGCGAGAAAGGACCTTCTCGATTGAGTCATTGTCAGCGCCTCTCCGCGCACATTGTCGCACCTAGGTAAGCCCGCGACGATGCGATTTGCTCGCGCCGCCGGATGTTTGGGCCGAGGCGCCTGCCCTCCGATACCATTAGGCATGCGTAGATCAGGGACGCCATCACTCTTCGCTGCTGCCAGCTTGGCCCTTGCCCTTGGGGCGGTGTCGCTCGCGGCAGCGCAAGACCTGATTCCAGGAGTGCCGGAGTCCGTCAAGGTCTCTTCCCAGCGCCTGCAGCGGCTCGACGCCGCCATGCAGGACTACGTCGTTCGGGACCGCTTGGCCGGTGCTGTCGTTCTCGTCGCTCGAAAGGGCCGGGTGGTCTATCACAAGGCGTTCGGCAAGAGCGACGTGGAGTCCGGGGCCTCGATGAAGAAGAACGCCATCTTCCGCATCGCATCGCAGAGCAAGGCCTTGGTGAGTACCGGGGTGATGGTGTTGCAGGAGCAGGGCAAGCTGCTCATCAGCGACCCCCTCGACAAGTACATTCCCGAGTTCGCAACCACCACCGTGGCTGTCAAGAACGACGAAGGCGGGTACGATATTGAGCCCAGTCGGAGGGCGATTACGCTGCGGGACCTGCTCACGCACACCGCAGGAATCAGCTATGGAACGGGAACGGCCAAGGACCGCTGGGAGGCCGCTGGCATCCAGGGCTGGTACTTCGCGGATCGCGAAGAACCGGTCGGGGCCACAGTGGCGAGGATGGCGTCGCTGCCCTTCGAGGCCCATCCCGGGGAGCGATGGGTCTACGGATACAACACCGACATCCTCGGAGCGGTCGTGGAGCGCGCCAGTGGCCAGGCGTTGGACGAGTTCCTTAGCGAGAACATCTTGCAGCCGCTGGGAATGAAGGACACCCACTTTTACCTGCCCGAGAGCAAGGCCAGTCGGCTGACGACGGTCTACTCCGCCGCGGACAACGGTCTTGAGCGTGCTCCGGATCCCGGGCATATGGTCGGCCAAGGGCACTACCTGAAGGGGCCCCGGACCAGCTTCTCGGGCGGGGCCGGATTCCTGTCCACGGCCCGCGACTACGCCCGGTTCCTCCAAATGATGCTCAACGGAGGCACCCTGGACGGTCGGAGGATCCTGAGCCGGAAGACGGTCGAGCTGATGACATCGGACCATCTGGACGGCATTGACTTCCGGCCGGGCCAGGGCTTCGGGCTGGGGTTCTACGTGATCAAGGACGTGGGAGCACGCGGAGCGCCCGGGACGGTCGGAGAATTCGGATGGGGCGGCGCATACCACTCCACGTACTGGGTCGATCCTGCGGAGAAGCTAGTCGTGGTCTACATGACCCAGCTGATACCCGCTGGCGGCCTCGACGATCACTCAAGGCTGCGGGCGCTGGTCTATCAGGCCCTCGCCGACTAGCGCGCCATCGGGTTGCCCGGGTTCCCGACCGCGGGAGTGTGCAAGAATGTCGCTCGAACAGCGGTCGCTCGATCCGCGGCCACCGGCCTAGTGCCGGGGACTCGGCCCGCTGGCGCATGGAGGCCCACGATGGCGAGAGTATTGATCACGATCGGAGACGCCGCCGAGGCTATGGACACGCTGTATCCGGTATACCGTGTCCAGGAAGATGGCTACGAAGCGGTCGTGGCCGGTCCTGATGCCCGCGTCTATCCCCTGGTGATGCACGAGATTCCACCAGGATGGGACATCACCCGGGAGCAGCCCAGCTATCACCTCGAAGCTACGGTGGCATTTCGAGACGTGGACCCGGATGACTTTGACGGGCTGTTTCTGACCGGCGGTCGAGCGCCCGAGTACATTCGCTATGACCAGGATTTGATCCGCATCGTTCGCCACTTCTTCGAGCACGACAAGCCGGTCGCGGTGGTGTGCCACGGCGCGGAGATCGTCGCAACCGCGAACGTGATTGCAGGCAAGCGCATGGCGACGATCCCGAAGTGCAAATTCGATGTGGAGGTTTGCGGCGCGACGTTTGTCGACGAGGGCTGCGTGCGATCCGGGAACATGGTCAGCGGCCGGGGCTGGTTCGATCAGCACCTGTACATGCCGGAGTTCATGAGGATGCTGCAGGCCTACTCGTCTAAGCGACGGGCCGAGTCTTCTGTCCCGGAGCCCGCCCTCCAGGCGGGCGGGCTAGCCTAGGCCCGTGCCAGCCTACGTCCCGCATGAGGCCTCCTTTCCTGCACTGTTCGTAGTCGGGGCTGCTGCTTCGCAGCGGCCGGCCGAGAGGGGCTAGGGGGGAGCCCACGCATGCAAGACCGCCCGTATTACGGCTGGTTCATCGCCGCTTCCTGTTTCTTCATCCTTGCGATGACCGTAGGCATGCCGATGTATGCCATGCCGTTCTTCTATGACCACTACATCGAGGAGTTCGGCTGGGACCGGGCTGAGACGACCTCTGGCTTCTTCATTTCGACTCTTCTTGTCCTGCCTCTGGGGGGACTGCTTGTGCACCGCTTCAGCCCGCGCAAGCTCATCGTGTTCGGCGCTGTGTCGTTCGCTATCGCACTCAACTGCCTGGGGCTGATGCAAGGCTCGCTAGCGTCTTACCGCGTCGCATGGTGCCTGCTGATGGTGGGATTCGTGTACTCCGGGCCCGTCCCAAGCCAGGTTCTGCTGGCCAACTGGTTCAACCGGAACCGTGGCAAGGCCATGGCGTTGGCCTACCTCGGACTCGGCATCGGGGGAGCGATGTCCCAGAAGTTTGTTGCGGGGCCCCTGATCGACGCATACGGGTGGCGAGCCGCCCTGCAAATCATGGGTCTGCTCATTCTGCTGGTGGTGCCGGTCGCGCTGTTCGTCCTGCGAGACAGGCCGTCGGACAAGGGACTGGCCCCGGAACCCGCGTCCGATGTCGTGCGCGAGGCGACATCCGAGTCCCTGACATTCGGTGCACTGCTGGGCCTCTGGCCGTTCTGGTTGATCGCGGTGGGCTCGTTTCTCAGCATCGCGGCGATTGGCTCTGTCAACCAGCACATGAAGCTGCTGTTCCTGGATGCCGAACTGCCCGCGACCCTCGTCGCAGACACTACGTTCGTGATCCTGGCCTCGGGACTGGCAGGACGCGTCATCACCGGATGGCTGGCGGATCGCTTCAGCAAGAAACGCGTCATGGTCGCCGCCTATCTTCTGGTATCCCTGCCTGTTCCGCTCCTGTATGTCATCGACCAGCCTTCGATGACGTATCTGTTCGGTGTGGCATTCGGCTTCGGCCTCGGTGCGAACTACATGCTGATTCCGCTGATGGCCGCGGAATTGTTCGGAACCGGCGCCCTGGCGCGAGTCATGGGCATCGTTTGGCCTTTCGGCCAGGTTGGACAGGCCACTCTGCCGTTCCTCGTTGGCACCATGCATGACAGCGCGGGCAACTACGGTGCCGCTCTAGCGGTTGTGTTTGCGATCGGCATGGCCGGTGCAGCTTGTATTGCCCTATTGCCGCGGAAAGGGAGTCCCGGTTGATCGAACGTCCTGGTTCCGCTCAAGGGGTGCGATTGGGAAGGCTGGCCCGCCCCCAGTCAGCTGAGGGTCGGGTTTTCGCATGACCTTGGGGACCGGCACCGCATGTCGAGTCCGCACTGGGACTGATTCAGGAATGTGGCCGTCCAGCGTCCGAGGCCCGGCGGCGACATCACATGTGACGGAGATTCTCTATCCCGGATTGACCGAGGAGCAAACGGCTCTTGGACAGCGGAACTCGCATCGGCGAACTGAATGAAAGATCGCTGCACCGGGCTTTAAAGGCCCGCTACGCCGTCACTGGCAGCGACACGGAACAGGCGATCGACGGATTCGTTGCCGACGTGGTCATCGGCGATCGGATCGTGGAGATCCACACCGGCGGCTTCTCGCCTCTGAAGAGAAAGCTGCCGCGGTTGCTGGAGCGGCATCCGGTCACTTTGGTGTATCCCATCGCTCGCGATCGGTACATCGTCAAGGTGTCGGCCGACACCGAAACCCCGGCGGCGCGACGCAAATCGCCGAAACACAGGTCAGTGTTTCACGTCTTCTCGGCGCTCACCAGCATCCCCACTCTTCTGTCGCACCCGAACCTGAATTTGGAGATCATCATGACGGTCGAAGAGGAACTCCGCGCAGTCAAGCAGGGCCGTCGCCGACGCCGCGGTTGGATGAGTTTGGACCGACGACTTCTCGAGGTGGTCGAAACTCATACCATTGCATCGATGGCCGACCTATTCGCCTTGGTTGACGCTGAATTGCCGGGGCAGTTCAGCACCAGCGACATCGCGAGGGCCATGAATTCGTCGCGTCGGCTGGGTCAGCAGGCGGCGTTCTGCTTCCGTGAAGCAGGCGTCTGCGAGATCTGCGGAAGGTCCGGGAACTCGCTGATCTATCGACGTGCGCGGAAGCCATAGGGCCCTTTTCCAGCCCTCTGCGTGAAATGGCTCGATGCCAATCACCCGCTCCGCGAAGGTAGAGCCCGCCTGAATCGCTCCGGCTTCTTCGGGTGTTTGCTCAGACGGCGAATGGCTAGTTTGTCGGCCGCGCGCGCTTAATATCCCTCCGGCTCAAAACTCGGAATGCGATTCTCTTCGCTCCTCAATCACTGGGTGCGCACCATCGAATTGGCAATACCTGTCTGGCGAGGGTGCTGGGGGGCCGGAGCTTCGAGAGAGCATTTTCTTGCTGGTGACCCGCAGGCTGCGAGCCAAGCAGTCTCAGGGCGCCCCGACACCTCCGATTCGCCACCGGGTCAGTTGGACTCCGGAGGGGGCGATCAGGTGACGGGACGAGCTCACGCCGGAATCAACTTGACGTTGCGCCGAAG
Organism: uncultured Bryobacterales bacterium; assembly: GCA_964461235.1. Classification (GTDB taxonomy): domain Bacteria; phylum Acidobacteriota; class Terriglobia; order Bryobacterales; family UBA6623; genus VXMF01. The sequence goes on from CAYWUV010000078.1 coordinate 19,009, forward strand.
CCACGGCTCTAGCTGGTCGAAGCGAAACGCCCCGGATTCGTGACGCCCTGAGATGAAGTTGTATGCCTCTTTGGCGTCCGCCGTCAGGTATGCGCCGTTGATCGCCAAGAAGGAGTACGTCGCGGCAAACGCAGTGCGCTTGTTGCCGTCGATGAACGGGTGATTCTGGGACAGGCCTTCCCAAAGGGCAGCAGCCTCTTCGATCAGATCGGCGTAGTAGCCAGTCTGCGGCCGATACAAGACCGACTCCAAGGCCCCCGCGTCCCTGACTCCTGGCTGACCTCCATACAGGTCGATCTGATCCGCGTGAATCGCGAGAACTTCGGCCATCGTGAGAAAGTCGCTCACTTCGCGAGCTTCTTGTAAAGTTCCGCATAAGTGCCATGGCTGCTGGCATAAGCTGCCATGACATGCGGCCGCGGCCGGGTCCGCTTACGCTTCTCGACCAAGTCAGTGAGAGCCTCGTCTACCAGAGCTTGAATCTGGCAACTCTCTTCCTCCGCGATCCTCCGAATCGAGGCCAGGATCTCGGGGCTGACTTGGGTTGCGAATTTCTCACGTGTCTTGGGCATGCCCCACCTCTTTCCAATGCACCCGATTACACTGGATCCAGCGTATCATGATAGATCATGAAATTTCAGGATTCGGCACGCGTCGCTGTCTTCATCGTCGTTTCCGGATAACGGAACGCCGTGTAGTCGCACAAGTCGGCGACGGTCGAGATACCAACGCCAAATCGGCACTAGCGTGCGCCGGAAGAGGTAGAACCGGCCGGTTTCGGCACTCAGTCCGTAAGGTGGCGAGACCAGCAGGGGGAGGGCCGCAGAGCGAGCGGCGGCCTGAAAGGGGCCGTTCTTGGCCATGTGCCGATCACAATCGCCGTGAGACCTCGTGCTGGAGTTGGCCGACGCGGGATGAATGGGCTGGATGAAGCGCAGACTCCAGCAATCCCGTGTTCACCGTCGTGGATATGAGGGCGAGCCGCCCAAGTAGGGTTGCGCGTCAAAGAGCGATCCCCGACCCTCGATCCTGGGATCTCCGGTCTCTAGCAACACCCGCGCCAATCGCACGGCGAGGTCCTTGCGGGTTCGTAGGTGCTCCGGCTCTCCGGCGACGTTGACCACTTGGCCCGGATCCTTACTGAGATCGTAGAGCTCTTCCGCCGGCCGCTTGGCGAACGCGAGTTCGTAATACTCCCGGTACATTGGCTCGTTGCGGTTCGCCCAGAGAAACCACTTTGTCGGGCCGTTGTCGCAGTCCGCGAGCCAGGCGTTGGGTCCCTGCGCTCTCTCGTAGTCCGGCGTTCCGGCCGGCCAGCGATCGGGCTCGTAGTTGCGGATGTAGAGATACTCGTCCGTTCGAATGCCGCGGGACGGGTATCCTCCGAGTTCTGGCGCTTCTTGGGCGACCACGTGACGCTCCCTGCCGAAGACAATGAAGCCCCTTTCCGCCGACACGCGGCCCGACTTTTCGGACTTGAGGATCGGCAGCAGAGAGCGTCCCGTCATCTCGGACGGAACCGTTAGCCCTGCCGCATCGAGGAAGGTCGGGGCGATGTCAGTCGTCGACACGAAGTCAGTAACGGTCCGGTCTCCCGGAATCGCGTCCGCCCAGCGGATCGCCATCGGCACGCGAGTTCCGGAATCGTAGAGATTCCCCTTGCCGCGGGGGAACGGCATGCCGTGGTCGCCGGTCATTACGATCAGCGTGTTGTCCAATTCGCCCGCCCGCTCCAGCAACTCCACCAGTTCTCCTACCTCGCGATCGAATCTCTGGACCTCGAAATAGTAGTCGGCAACGTCGCTACGGACCTCCTCGGCGTCGGGGAAGTGCTCGAACAGGTGCACTTGCTCGAGCTTGATGCCGCTTTCGATGCCGGAGCCTGCTCTGTATGGGCGGTGGGGGTCGCTCGCCCCGAACCAGAAGCAGAACGGCATGTCCTCCGGCCTTGCGTCGAAGAACGCCTCCACGCTCCTGTAGATCCGACCAGCCGGGGCGACATCCGTGCCGGGGTGGATCCCGGGCCCCCAGCCCTTGCGGTAGCTGCCGACGAAGTAACCTTCGGCGGCCAGCAGCTTCGGGTATTCGGGGAACGTCGATGGCCAGACGCTCCACAGGTTGCCGGCCGGCCCGAGGCGCCAGAACTGCTGTCCGGTGATGATCGCGCCGCGGCTCGGCGTGCACGAGGGCGAGGAAATGTAGGCGTGCTCGACCAGCACTCCCTCCCGAGCCAGCCGGTCGAAGGTAGGAGTCGAGACTCCCTTGTCCCCGTACGCGCTGGCGTGGGGCCAGCCCCAGTCGTCCGCGATCGCGAACACGATGTTCGGCCGTTCCGTTTTCGCCGCCCCACAGCACACGAGTGCCAGGGTCGCTACCGTCAAGAATCGCGCTGCCATAGGCGAACAAGTTAGCACGAAGCCGCTCGTCGCCAATCCGGCCGAGGCCCTTCGCCGGAGAGTCTCTTGAGTGGAATCAATCGGTGCGGCAATCAGCCTTCAGTTGCCGGCGATCAGGATCCCCGTGTTCGACACGAGGCTCCGCATGACTCTTTGCCCATGCGCATCGGACTCGCTCCTGAAGTCGATACCGGCGAACATGATCGCCAGGGAACGCCGGATCGTCAGGTCGATTCCGCCGACGATGAGCCGACGGCTAATCGCCGTTCCGGAGGACGTTTCCAAGCCGAGAATCCGGCCGTAGGCGGCGGCCGATCGGATGCGGAAACCCGCAGGCCCGCAGGCTCCGAACGGCTCCATGTGCCTGTAATGTCGATTGCGAGGGCCTCGGGACCGGTCCCGGTGGGCTGCGAAACCAGGTAGTGAGCCAGGCAGTATTCGGGATCCGTGACGGTGCGGGTCTCCAGGAAGTGCCTCGACGGATCTGCAAGATCCTCTTCGTACGAGGCAGAGACCTTGGATTCGTTTGTCTAACGACAATTGGAATTGCCGGGTGGCGACAACTAGAATTTCCGGCTTAGCCTCACGGTTGGTGGCTGTGCGTTCCCTTCCTTGGGGAGGGGGAGGTCGTGATCAAGGACCAACAAGTGAGGCTATTGGTGAAGGAACTGAGAAAGAAGACGCCGCTGGTCACAGCGGCGGCGAAATCGGGCATGAGCGAGCGAACAGCTCGCAAGTGGCGCGATAGCGGGAAGCTGCCGAGCGAGGTCGAGCGGGAGCGCGAGTGGCGGACACGTCAGGATCCGTTCGAGGAGCTGTGCCGGAAGCGGAGGAGCTGCTGGAGAGGGATCCGGGGGTGCAGTGCCAGTCGGACTGCACCGACATGGGCAAGTTGGGAGTGACGATCCGGGGCGAGATGTACAAGCATTTGGTGTATCGATTCGTGCTGGCGTACTCGAACTGGGAGCACGTGGAGGTCGCCGGACCGGAAACGTTCGAGGCGCTGGCCGGGGGTCTGCAGGAGAGCCTGGGGAGGCTGGGCGGGGTGCGGTGCGAGCATCGCACGGACAACCTGTCGGCGACGACGCACGAGCTGCGCCAGACGGGCCGGCGGGCCTTCAACCGGGTGTATGAGGAGTTCCTGGCGCACTACGGACTGGAGGCGAGCCGAAACGGGCCGGGGAACGCGCACGAGAACGGGGACGTGGACTCGGCGCACGGGCATTTCAAGACGGCGGTGGAGCAGCGGCTGAGGCTGAGCGGGACGCGGGACTTCGGCTCGGTCGAGCGCTACCGGCAGATGCTGGGCGAGATCGCGGAGCAGCGGAACAGCCGTCGGCAGGAGCGGGAGCGGGCGGCGTTGCGGCCGCTGCCGGCGCGCCGGCTCCCGGTCTACCCGTGCGGACGCATCTAGGTTGACGGGCTTCACGCTGCCGGGCTCCACGCGAGGAGCCTTGGCGACGGATTGCGGATCCTTCTCCAGGACGCTAGCAGCGGCCTACGGCCCCTTTCCCCTCTGGGGACCGGCGTTCCGGAGTAACACCCCAGGATGTACGGCCAGGTCTCGGTGACGTGGTAATGGTGATTGCCAGAGGGGCCGGTATGTCCGTTACAAGGTATCCGGCACCCTCTTTATTGACGAATTCGTACGCGTCCCAGGAGTCCTGGTGCGGCTCCCGGACCTTTTCCCAGCTGCTGCGAAAGCGCACCACCTCGCTGCACTCCCCATCCACGCATCCCTACGGGCCCCGGATCGGAATGCCGTCGAAGCCGAATCCGAGGACGGACGAGCGGTCGCCGTCTTCCACGCCGGTGCTCAGGCATCGCTGCACCAATGCGTGGTAGTGATACTCAAGAGGGGTGTGCCCATGCAGGTGTAGATGATGGCGTTGAAATTGGGATCCCCGAACTGCACCTCGGCCGGCACGGGACCTTCATTCGGCCCGAAAATGACGATGCCGTTCACCGCGAGACCGATGTCTCCGAGTAGCGGGATCGGCTCGCTCGCGAACCGGGTTTTGGCCGGCAGCCGGAAGACGTAGTCCTGCTCCTTAAGCGGGTTGGGAGTGACCTGCACGAACTCGTAGTGCGGGATGCCGTCCGAGCGGACGACCAGGTCTCCCCCCTCGCAAGCGGCCTCGACACGGGGGCGGGGGTATTTCGGCCCTGCGCGCGAAGCGTCGGAAACGTCCAGAAACGCGTCCGCCAGGCACGGTGAAGGCTGCGCCTGGGCGGCCACCGAAGAGAGAAGCAGTAGCAGGCAGGTTCGAGTCATGTGGGGGGAACTGCTTGGCATCGTAGCCCCCAGGGGCTTCATTCTTCCAAGTGCTGGCGGAAGAAGGAGACCGTTACAGGCCAAGCCTCGTTCGTTGCCGCCGAGTTCGCGCCGTCCCGTCCGCTCTGCTGCCGCACGAAGCCGTGGCCAGCTCCTTCGAACTGGTGCGGCTCGTAGAACTTGCCGAGCCGCCGCATCTCGCGCACGGCGTCCGGTATCGTGGCGTTCACGCGAGCGTCGTCGCCTCCGTAGAGTCCCAAGACGGGAGCTTGGATCCGTCCGAGCATCGTGGCAGAAGGTGAACTGCCGTAATACACCACGGCGGCCTCCAGGTCGGCTTCGTTGGCCGCGAAATTGAAGCTCGTGCTGCCTCCCCAGCAGAACCCGATCGCCCCGAACCGGCCATTAGCTGCCGGCAGCGATAGCCCGTAGCGGGCCACTGCCGATAACCGGCGCGTCGTGTCCTCGACGCGGAGCGAGCGGACGAGCGCGACGGCCTGCTGCCGGTCGGCGGGTGTCCCCCCGCCGTCGGGACCAAGTCCTGAGAGCAGGTCCGGCGCAATCGCGATGAAGCCTTCGGCGGCCAACTGGTCGGCGACCGCCCGGATCCAGTCGGTCAGACCGAAGATCTCGTGGATCACGATGACGACCGGCGCTCGCGTCGCGCGCTCTGGATAAACGACCCAGGCACGGACCGTGTCCCCCCACCTCTCTGCGGCACCTCGGCCTTCGGTGATGTCGACCCATTCTCCGTGTCTGGGGGAGCTGTTGAGGGCGTCGACGGCACCTTCGGCATCGGCAGGTATCGAAGCTGCGCTTGCAGCCGATCCGGCGACTAGCAGCACTGACGCGAAGAGGTGCGCGCCCCACTTGGGTCGACGGAAGCGTAGTTGTTTCATGGATTTGGAAGCGGCTGGCAGCGGGCGAGACGAACTCGCTGACGCCAAGGCGTTGCCTCAAACATACAACACGAAAGGCCTCCTCAGACAGCACGGATGACCCTAAGAGAGAGCCCACCCCTGGCCGGGATTCCGCCACCACCCGCTGTGCTATCATCCGAGAGAATCAGGGATTCCTGTGGTACGGACCGTCCGCCCCGGATCCCGGAATGCCCGCCAAACGATGACGGGTGCGCTAAGACAGGCCCGTAGCTCAGTTTTGGTTAGAGCGCTACCTTGACACGGTAGAGGTCAGCGGTTCGAGTCCGCTCGGGCCTACCATCCGCTTCCCCCTGCATTCCCCAGCGGTCCGCTCCGATAGACGCAACTCGGCGAGATGAGGCGGTCGCTGCCGGTGCGGTTCTACCTGCTAGTGCTGGTTGATTGGCAGCGGCCGTCCGGGGGCTCGCGCTGGGCCCGTCGAAGAGAGGGGTGCGGCTCATTGTCTTGGCACTCTCGCGCGCGCTCAGCAATTGGTGTCAGGTAGTTCATGGTTCTGGCACGACGCTGCGCAAATGGTCTGAGACCAACTGCAGGCACGACGCTGACGTGTGATATGCATCCTGTGTGCCCCAACTGTCCATCTGAAACCAGCCACGGAACCCACCTTCGTACAGGATCGAGCACAGCTTGGGAATGTCATAGACGCCTTCGCCGCAGGGTAGGTGCCGCGACGTGCCGGCCCCTCCGTTCGGGAAGGGCCGGAGAGTCGAGTCGCCGTCGCAGAACTGCACGTAGCCAATCCGGCTCACACCTAGGTCCAGAAGCAGGTCCTCTGGACGTCCTTGGGCTCCGTTGAGCACGTCAAAGTGCGACGGGTCGAAGATCGCCTTGAATTCGTCCATGCCGACTGCGTCGAATAGCTTGTGGTAGCGACTGACCGAGTTGATGAGGAGGGGCGGCTCCCCTTCGATGGCTAGGACGATGCCGTTCTCCACCGCATAGCGGACGACGGGCCGGACGACAGCGGCGAACCGCTCGAGCAGCCCGTCCTCGGACAGGCCGTCCGGCTCCCGCCCGGCCGACCAGAGGCCCATTGCGTCGCATCCGAACTTTACGGCCAAGTCGACCTGTCGGTTCAGCCGGGACGTGTACTCGGTGCGCTCTGCTTCGTCGGCCGAGACTGGGTTGACTCCGCGGACTCCCGCCTGGATGGAGAACACCTGCAGTCCGTACGACTCGATCTTCCGCCGGGACTTGAGGATGGCTTCGTCGTCGTCGGGGTCCGGGTAGCCCTGGCGCCAGTTCCTCCACAGTTCGATGCCCTCGAAGCCCTCGTTCTGGGCGAATTCAAGAATCTCCTCATACACGTATCTCTTGCCGTGGTGGGTCTCGGAAGAGCCGAATCCGTTCAGACCGATCGCGAACTTCCACGGAGCCCCTTCGTTGGACAGAGCGTCGGTTGTGTCGGGAATAGGCTGGCAGCCCAAGCAGGCGAGCTGGGCCAGCATGGCACGTCGAGTCAGCTTACGCATGACAGTATCTTGGCACTGGCCGGAGCCCGGAACTCAGCCCTATTTCCGCTCACAGTGGCCATAGGGGTGCTGCCGGCCGTGCTTTGGTACTGTGAGTCTTCACCGGAAGTCTTCAAGCTCGGAATACGCAACGCAAGACTTCAGCTTCCCGCCCGATGCGTCATGCCAAACCTGCCATCGGGCACAGCCGCGCCGTGGCGACCCAAACCGATGAGTGCCCTTTGCATCCGGGCAAATCATGGCGGAGCTCGTCCGATACCATCCGGCGTTCATCGGTCTGCCGCCTTGAAGTCCGTCGATTTCCGCGTCCGGGTGGCAGCGAACGGCATCGATTCTCGCGATTCGCCGAGAGGAATCGGATCCCGCTCAGGAGATCCGCAATCGATCTCCGGTCGTCTACTGTCTAATCTGCGTTTGCTTCATGCCACCATCAAAACCGAGCTCTTTACGAGCTTGCACCCGCATTCCTTGCCTCGATCCGCGCGACGTTATTGCTAGCCGCCCAGCGCCGATCGTACGTCGCGATGCCGTCGCGGTAAGAGGTCTCGGACCGTTAGCTCGCTTGGTTGGCCAGATCGTTCGAATTGCCTGGGTTGCCGTGCTCCTTGCCGGCTCCGCAGTCTCGCAAGACTTCATATCGCTTCCTCTTGACGAAGGCGGCAATCCTGTTCTGCCTCCCGGCGCCGTCTTGGAGGCAGCCTACGTCATAGATACCTTCGCTGGTACCGGAGAGGAAGGATACGCAGGCGACGGGGAACTTGCCACGCAGGCCAGTTTCAGAGGGCTATACGATGTCGAACTTGATTCGGAGGGGAACGTATATGTGGCCGACCCGAAGAACGGTCGGGTGCGCAGGGTCGACTCCTCGGGAGCGATCTCCACCATCGCCGGCACCGGAGTGCGCCGCCCTACCGGGCCTTCCGGGGACGGAGGACCGGCGGTCAACGCACGGCTCGTAGGGCCCGGAGCAATAGCGCTCGACGCAGACGGTAGCATCTACATCGCTGAATCTAGGGCTCATCGCGTCCGCAAGATCGATGCAACGGGCCGAATCACGACAATTGCGGGCACAGGCGAGGAAGGGTACGGGGGAGACGGCGGTCCGGCGACCGTCGCGCAGCTGAATGGCCCGAATTCCCTGGAGGTTGATGGAAAAGGCAACCTATACGTCGCCGAATACGGGGGCAGGCGGATCCGCAAGATTGACCGTTCCGGAATCATCACGACAATTGCTGGCAACGGGATACAGGGATTCGGCGGAGACGGCGGCCCCGCAACGCAGGCCCAGCTTGATTTCGTGGGCGATCTGGCGGTGGATGCAGCGGGCAACCTTTACTTCACCGACCTGAACACGGCCAGAGTCCGAAAGGTGGACTACTCCGGCACGATTACTACAGTCGTAGGAACGGGGGTTCAAGGATGGGCGGGGGATGGCGGTCCCGCCACCGAGGCTGAGATCACCACTCCATCTGGAATCGCACTGGACGCTGAAGGGAACCTGTTCCTGACCGAATATTGGGCAGGCCGGATGCGGAAGGTTGATTCTGAGGGCATCATCACGACGATCGCGGGTACAGGCGAGCAGCGTTCCTCGGGCGACAAGGGCTTGGCGGTTGACGCCGCCCTCGACCGGCCGAGCGCGATTGCCGTGGACCCCACCGGTAAGCTCTACGTGACCGAGGCTTACGGCTACCGAGTCCGGGTACTGGAGCCGACCGATCAGCAAGCACGCTTCAGTCTGGTCCTGGGTTCGAGTGGCGAGCAGGTCTCACTTACGGTCGCCGGGAGTGGGACTGTGAAACTGTACGGTCAGCCCCTAGTGAACGGCTTCGAGGTCACGACCCGCAAAGGCAAGACGTACGCAATCTCACAGTCCGCGTCCGGTTCTATTTTCGCCATCTATCGCCCGGTTCGGCAGTCGGTTCCCTTAGTAGACGGAGGCTCCGTTTCTCTCTGGAACGGCGAGGATGATGTCTGGAGAATCGGTCTCGAGCAGGTGCGCAATGGATACCGGCACGTCGAGGATGGCATGGAATACCTTCTCGAATGGACCGGTGCACGGTGGAGGCTGGCCCAGTACACCATTCGCACCGTATCGGGATCCGTCGATGTGGCTGACGGGGTCGCGGCGATCTCTTCCATGCTCTTCAACCCGTCCGGGTTGGCCATGGGCTCGAAACGAAACCTGTACGTAGCGGACTCCTCCAACCACCGCGTGCGCAAGATCGACCCTTCGGGTGTCATCACAACGGTCGCGGGCACGGGCGAGCGCGGCCTCGCCGGGGACGGCGGCCCGGCGACGGAAGCGGAGTTAAATTCGCCGAAGGGAATCGCACTGAACGCGGTGGGCGAGATCTTCGTGGTCGACTCCGGGAACGACAGGGTGCGCCGGATCGATCACTCGGGGGTCATCACCACCATTCCCATTCAGATGGGGATTATAGTGCGCCAGGGAAAGCCCTGGCAGGGAGGATGCGAATGAGCTGAA
>CAYWUV010000079.1:0-27468 GCA_964461235.1 uncultured Bryobacterales bacterium
CACTCCGCCAATCCCACCCGAACCATCCACGACCGCTACTTTTAGAATTCCTGGGCGATTACGGTGCCATGGCACGCAATGCCGTCCGGAAGCACGGACTAGCGCGTTCAGAGAGTGCCTTTGTGATAACTCTTTCTTTTTCAAGTACATCGCACCGGACAGTCGCGTGCCCATTCACAGTGAAATTTACTGTGTTACCCATGGTTGCTCGCCGTCGTTCGCAACTAGAATGCTCCTAGGGTTCAGGAGGCCTCTGATGTCAAAGTATCTGTCCCGATGCGTGGCAACCATCTGGTCCGCGCGATATCTCTCCGTCTTGGCACTTCTGCTTGCAAGTCAAGCGGCGGCCCAGATCTATTCAGCTAGCATGACGGGCGTCGTTACCGATCCGAACGGCGCGGTCGTCCCGGGGGCGACCGTCACGGTCCAAAACCAAGACACGAATCAGACCAGGACGGTCCAGACGGGGCCGCGAGGCCGATTCACCGTGTCCCGCCTGGCGCCCGGCCCGTACCAAGCTTCCGCCCAAGCCGACGGTTTCAGGCGGGCTGTTCGATCGGCAATACCACTGAGCGGCGGGCAAGCCGCCGAGATCAACTTCGAGCTCGAGCTGGGCCAAGTCACCGAAATCGTCGAGGTGACTGCCTCGGTCGTCACGATCGACACGCAAAGCGCCAATCAGAGCGTCACCTACAACCAAACGGACGTTCTCGACATGCCCGTCAATCGGCGGAACCCGCTCGCCCTCATCCATAACATGGCCGGGGTGACGGAAGTCAGCTACGGCCAGGAAAGCGGCGGCGATCAGAACCGGAACCGCTTCGGTATCAACGGCGGCCGCAGCATGAGTTCGTTGATCATGATCGACGGCGTCGTAGCTACAGCGGCTGATTGGGGTGGACTGTTCGCCAATCCGGCGGTCGATTCGACCCAAGAAGTGCAGGTTCAGCGAAACTCCTATGACGCCGAATACGGTCGAACCGGCGGGGGCGTGGTCAGCATCGTAAGCAAGGGCGGCTCGCAGCAGTTTCATGGTACTGCTTGGGAGTTCTTCCGCAACGACAACCTCGATGCGAACACTTGGGCCAACAACCGCAACGGCAGGCCTCGAGCCGAGTCGAAGCGCAACCAGTTCGGTGGCAACTTCGCGGGGCCCATCTCGCGCGATAAGAAGATCTACTTCTTCGGGAGCTACGAGGGCACTCGCGTGCCCGGTCAACGCACGTTGACCGCCACGCTGCCGACAATGCTGGAGCGGCAGGGAGATTTCACTCAGAGCTTCAATCGGAACCAGTCGCTGCAGCAGATCTTCGATCCCTTTTCTGCGCGGCCCAGCGCAGACGGCACGGGGCTGGTTCGGGACCCGTATCCCCACAACCGCATCCCATCATCCCGCTTCGATCCGGTCGCCGTGAACTTTCTCGATAGGGTGCCGGCCCCAACAACGACGGGCGATCCGGTTACCAACGCACGAAACTTCTTCGGACAGGGGCCCAGCAAGTCCTGGGACGATCGCATCGACGGTCGGGTCGATTGGGGTCGCAGCGACAAACACTCTCTTTATGGTCGATTCACTCATGTCGCTCGCCAAGGCAACCTCGCGGGTAGAGTGCTGGGCAACGCACTCGACAACGTGTTGGACAACAAGTTCCCCCGTGATATGTTCACGATCTCCAACACGATCATTCCCAAGCCGACCTGGGTGATCAGCATCATCGCGGGCTTTGGTCGTTGGGCGCGAACCGCTATACCGCCGGGAGTCATCGAAGGCCCCGACTTTACTAGTTTCGGCTTGCCCAGTTCGCTCACAAACCAACTGCAAACCCTAGCTACCGGCCAGTGGGATTTCGCCGACTATACAAGCATCGGCCAGGAGCGAATCTTCTACAATGTCAAGGACACTCGTTCGCTGACGGTCAATGCGGCGAAAGAGTTGAACAGCCACAGCCTCAAGTTCGGCTTCCTCTTCGAAAGCGCCAAGCATAACTTCATCGACGAGAGGTCGCCTCGATTCAGCTTCAGTCGCGGGATGACCGCCGGGCCGACAGCGGTCGTCAGTAGTAGTGTTTCGGGCAACTCTATTGCGTCGTTTTTGCTCGGGACCGGCTCGGGGGGCACCACGCCACTCCGCGTCGCGCCGGCCGTCACCCAAAACTACTTCGGTTGGTACCTGCAGGACAGCTGGCGAGTGAACACCAGACTTACCCTGAATCTGGGGTTGCGCTACGAACTGCAGCGCCCGCGAACGGAACGCTACGATCGCCAAAATTGGTTCGAGTTTAACAGGCCCAACCCCCTCGGCGACGAGGTCGGCCTACCTCTGTTGGGGGGCTTCGTCTTCACGGGTGCCGACAATCGCGGCCTCAACGAGCAGGACTGGTCCGATATTGCGCCGCGCTTTGGGTTCGCCTACAAGCTAACGAACAAGCTCGTGCTGCGGGGCGGCTACGGCATGATGTACGCGCGCACCTACAACATGACCTTCCCAATCGGCGTGGACGGATTCTCAACGGACACGGACTGGGTGCACAGCGTCGGCAACGATGGGCTCCGGCCGCTGAATCTGTTGCGCGACCCCTATCCGGACGGCCTGTTTCAACCGACCGGTAGAGAGTTGGGGATGCTCACGCAGGTCGGCAGCGTTGTCAACGCCTGGCGCCGATTCACTCCGACGCCTTACCTCCAGAACTACAGCTTGGACGTGCAGTATCAAATCAGCCCGAACGCCATGTTCGAGATCGGCTACTCGGGTAATGTGGGCCGGAAGCTCATGTACGGGCAAAGTCGCGACGTGAATCAGCTACATCCCGCGCAGCTTGGGTTGGGGTCGGAGCTCAACAAGCAAGTGCCGAATCCCTTCTTTGGCGTGATCGAATCCGGGCCTTTGTCTGGCGAGACAGTGCCACAGCATCGGCTGCTGCGCGCGCATCCTCACTTCACTAATGTCCGAGGCGTGGTCAATGAGAAGGGGGCCAGTTCCACCTACAATTCACTGTTCACTCGGTTCAACATTCGACTTGGCGAAGCCCTCATGCTCAACACGAGCTATCAGTATTCCAGGTCGGAGGACAACGCTTCGGCCAATGGCGGCCCGGAGGGCGGCAGAACGGCCCTCCGCAACTTCTTCGATCCCGCCATCGACTGGTCCGTCAGCGCGCATGACGTACCACACAGCTTCGTCACCCAGGCGGTCTATCATCTGCCATTTGGCCGCGGAAAAACATTCGGGCGCGATTGGTCCGGGGCTGTTGACGCGATTCTAGGCGGTTGGCAATTCTCCACAGTGCTGCGGCTTAGCAGCGGCATCCCCGTGGGCATGACAGCGAGAAACACGCTCCGGCCGTACGGCTTCCCCGTGCAGCGGCCGAACTTCACCAGCGTGGACGACCTCAAACTTGCGAACCCATCTCCCGAGCGGTGGTTCAACACGGAAGCGGTTCTCCAGCCAGGGACGTTCGAGATCGGCAGTGGGTCGCGCTGGGTGCCGACCGTACGCCAGACCGGAAACCAACACATGCATCTGGGCCTGTTCAAGAACTTCCGCTTCGCGGAGCGCGTCAACGTGCAGTTTAGAGGCGAGCTGTTCAACGTGACGAACACGCCCATGTTTGACAATCCAAACACGAATATCGGATCGAATGCGTTTGGCACGGTGAGCCGCACTAACGGGACGCCACGACAGGTGCAGTTGGGCCTGAAGATCAGGTTCTGACTGGGAGGATCCGGTTGCGAAGGACTACTCGGCGGCAACTGATAGTCGGGACGGGCGTGTTGGCCGTAACTCGGCCATGGCCGAGTGCGGCCAGCGTCGACGGAGCGAAGACCGGCCCCCAGCTGTGCATGGGGATGAATTCGTTCGATATCAGTGATGCGCGGTTGCGCTTTATGCGACAGATCGGCGTCCGGTCCCTGTTTATGTGGGGGCCGGGCGCTCCGACATACTCCCCCGAGGGACGGGTGATTCCGCGCCAAGGCGACACCGCTCCTCCGCAAGGCCCCTGGAAGGAGTCCGATCTGCGCGCCATCAAAGAGCGCGTGGAACGGCAGGGACTTCGCCTCAGCACAATGATGCTCCACGACTTCCGGGACGTGATCTTGGGGCGACCAGGTCGGGACGAAGCGATCGATCGAGTACGAACCTCAATACAAGTGGCGGGGCGCGTTGGCTTGCCTGTGGTTGAGTACAACTTCTATGCTCTCCGGGCGCAAGGAGGCTACTATCGGTCGCCCGGCCGCGCGGGTGCATCCTACGCGTCATACGACTACAGCCGCGTCGAGAATCTGCCACCGTTGCCCGACATCGGCGAGATCGCGGCCGAGCAATTGTGGGAACGCTACGAGCACTTCCTGAGAGCTGTCGTTCCGGTGGCAGAGGAATCCGGAGTAGTGCTCGCTGTACATCCGAATGATCCCCCAGCCCCAATCTATCGGGGAGTGCCGCAGATCATCGGTAATCTCGAGGGGCTGAAGCGATTGGTGAACACCATTCCCAGCCCGGCGAATGGCATCACGTTTGATACCGGAGTCATGGGCGAGTGGGGGCACACGCCGCCGGATCTGATCCGGTGGTTTGGCCGTCGCGAACAGATCAACCACGTCCACTTCCGCAATGTCATAACAGAGCAGCCCGGCTTGAAGTATCGGGAGGTCTTCTTAGACGAAGGCGAGGTGGACATGCTGGAAGCCATGAACGCGCTGTACGAGGTCGGCTATGACAAGCTGCTCTACCCTGATCACGTACCGAGGATCGAAGGTGATACCGATCTAACGGCGTCTTGGGCGCACTCGGTTGGGTACATGCAAGGGCTGATGCGGCAGGTGGAGGAGAGCGGGTAGGCTGATCAACCTAGACCGCAGGAACTGACACACAGATGAGATCGAAGACAGCCGCGTCTTTCCGCCGCTCGCGCAAATGCTACGCCGAGGCCAGGAAGCCGGTGCGTCTCCCCTTCATCGGTGCAGTTGCAATCGCCGCGCTGTCCACGGGAGGCTTGGCAGCTGCGCCGGCTTCATCGCCCACGAATGCGTTTGCTGAGGCGAACTGCAGGGCCTGTCACTCGGGAGCCAACGCCGCCGCCAAACTTGACTTGGCAGAGCTCGAGCTCCACACTTCCGATTCCGCAAACGCCGACATCTGGATCAAAGTCTACGACCGCGTCTCCAAAGGAGAAATGCCCCCCGCTTCTGTCCCTCAACCCGATGGGCAGGCGGTGAGGGATTTCCTTGCGACCTTGGAAGAGTCGCTCACGGCCGCTGATCTGGGCCGGCAACGCCGAGAAGGTCGGGGCCGCGTGCGTAGGTTGAATCGCATCGAGTACGAGACGACCCTTAGCGACCTCCTGCGAATTCCTCTCGACATCCGGTCGAAACTCCCCGAGGACGGCCGGGGCGAAGGATTCGACACCGTCGGAGCAGCGTTAAATGTTTCGTCGGTACAGTTGGAGGCGTACCTCGAAGGGCTGGATCAGGCTTTCGACAAAGCAACGACGCTCTACGAGCGCCCCGAGCGCAAGCTCCGGAAGCTGAGCTATCTGGACATCAAAAAGCAGGGCACGGACAAGGCGTACGTTTTTCGCGAAAACGGAATTGAGTTCTTGGGCACCGAGAGCTTTGCGCGCCTCGACGCCACTCTGCACCAGTACACCGTTCCCTTTCCTGCTCGCTATCGTATTCGAATCACAGCAGCTGCTCGACGCTCGCCTGACCCGATCGTGATGACGCTGCGGACCGGCGGGACCGGTTACAAGGAAAGCAATCATGTGCCTCGCCGGCTCCTTGGCTACTTCACCGTCGAGCGTGGTGAGCCCCAAACCTTTGAGTGGGAGGGCTGGCTCGAGCGCGGCGAGTTCTTTCACATTTACCCAGCCACGCTTCGGATCATCCGCTTTAACAAAGGATTCGCCGGCATGCAGGCGACCTATCAAGGGCCTGGCTTGTTCTTGCAGCAGATTGAGGTGGACGGTCCGATCTACGATGAATGGCCGCCCGCCTCGCACCAGGCGCTGTGGCGTGACGTGCCGATAAGAACGCGGCCTGACGCCGTCCCGCAGCCACACCCGAACGCCCATCTTGATCTTTCCGCCGAGGAATCCCAGGACAGGATGGAGGAGCCTGACGAGGTAGCGCCGATTCCGGCACCCATTGCTCCAACGCTCGAGCTCGCTCCCGCTTCGCCGGCGACCGACGCCGCACGCCTCTTGAACGACTTCGTCGCTCGTACTTACCGGCGTCCCACAACAGCAGGGGATGCTGCGCCCTTTGTTGCTCTGGCCCGACAATGGCTCGAGCGCGGAGCGACATTCGAAGAAGCTATGCGCACCGCCTACAAGGCAGTGCTGACCTCGCCCGACTTCCTCTACCATGCCGCATCCCTACCTTCCGACGACAACCGGCTGAATGACTATGAGCTGGCCGAGCGGCTGTCGTTCTTTCTTTGGAACTCCGCGCCTGACGCGGCCCTGCTCGAGAAAGCCGGCTCTGGAGCACTGGGTCGCGACGAAGGCCTAGCCGCGGAAGTTGATCGGTTGCTGGCCGACCCGAAATCAGACCGTTTCATCGAGCACTTCTTAGATCAGTGGCTCGATCTGCGATTGATCAACTCCACGACGCCTGATCCCGATCTCTATCCTGAATTCGATCCATTCCTGGAGTGGTCGATGTTGCAGGAAACAAGGGCCTTCATGCGGGAGTTGATCGACAAGGATCTCAGTTTGCGCAATCTGATCGATTCTGATTTCGCATTCATCAATAGCCGACTTGCGGAGCACTACGCCCTGCCGCCGGTCAAAGGCGCCCGCGTTCGGCGCGTTGCCCTGCCGGAGGACTCGATTCGAGGCGGCATATTGACGCACGGCTCGATACTGAAGGTTACTGCGAACGGCACAACGACTTCACCGGTACTACGGGGCGCTTGGGTGACGGACCGCATTCTGGGGGATCCGCCGCCTCCTCCTCCGCCGAACATTCCTGCCATCGAACCGGACATCCGGGGTGCATCCACGGTCCGCGAACAGCTTGAAGCGCATCGCTCCCAACAGGAATGCGCTTCGTGCCATGCGAAATTCGATCCGCCCGGGATGGCGCTGGAGGCCTTCGATGTCATCGGCCGATGGCGCGCGGCCTACCGAGTGGTCGACCCCCAGAAAGCTACGCCGGAGTCCAAGCTCCAGCACGAATTGTTCGGATATCGGCCGGATGCGCCTCCAGCCGCCCGCTACCTGATTGGAGCACCCGTGGACGCTTCCTCTGAGCTCGCTGACGGTCAATCCTTCGAAGATGTCATCGGGCTCAAGCAGCTTCTGCTCGAAGATTTCGACAAGGCTCCAGGGGGCTTTGCCGATAAGCTGCTCATCTATGCCACAGGCGCGCGAACTTCATTTGCCGATCGCCGCGAGATCGAGCGCATCGTTGCTGCAGCCCAGGCGGGCGGCTTCGGGGCCAGGACGATCCTTCGCGAGGTCGTCCTCAGCGAGGCGTTCCACAGGAAATGAGACACTACCAACGGAAAGGGGATCTCGACATGAAAGATAACTCTCGGCGACAGTTTTTGCGGGGTGCCGGCGTCACCTTCGCGCTGCCCTTGCTGGATGCTCTGAGGCCGCAGCCGGTTGCGGCGTCGATCACAAGGGGCCCAGGGTACTCTCTAGATGGCGTCCCGCGGCGAATGGTATGCGTATGCAACAACCTCGGCCTGCACGCGCCCTACTTCACGCCCGAGCTTGCTGGGAAGGGCTACCAGTCCACCCTCTACCTAAAGGCGCTCGAAGAGCTTCGGGACCGCTTCACGGTTTTTTCGGGCGTCTCGCACCCCGAAGTGGACGGCTTCCATATTTCAGACAAATCTTTCCTGACGGCCGCTCCCCATCCCGGACGAAACAACTTCAAGAACAGCGTTTCGCTTGATCAGTACGCTGTTCAATTTGTCGGAGAAGACACACGCTATCCGTCGCTCGTCCTAGCCACGAAAGGCAACCAATCATTGTCGTGGACTCGCGCAGGCGTGCCGATCCCGGCTCAGATGCGACCCTCGGGTGTATTCAAGAAGCTGTTCGTTTCCGGGGGCAAGAACGAAGTCGAACAGCAGATCCGCAAACTAAGGCAAGGCCGGAGCATCATGGACGTCGTCCTCGATCAGGCACGAGCCCTGGAGCACAATCTAGGAACCGCGGACCGCGAGAAGTTCGACGAGTATGTGACCTCCGTTCGCGATGTAGAGAAACAACTCGTCCGCAGGCAGGAGTGGGAGCGCAAACCCAAGCCGAAGGTCAACGCCAACCTTCCCGAGGACATTAGCGATGAAGCCGATGTGATCGGACGCACGCGGCTGATGCTCGACTTGATCCAGCTTGCGCTTCAAACCGACTCGACGAGAATCGTGACCCTACTCGTCGAAGGCTACTCCGTCTATGGCGTTCCCCCAATCGAGGGCGTCACCCAGGGGTATCACACGCTGACACACCATGGACGGAGCCAAGAAAAGATCGATCAGCTAGCGATCATCGAAACCGAGCACATGCACGCGCTCCGAGATTTCCTCACAAAACTTGAGGCTTCGAAAGAAGGCGGTGAAACGTTGCTCGACCGGACGATGGTGATGTATGGCAGCAACTTGGGCAATGCGTCAAACCACGATACTCGCAACATGCCGATGCTGCTGGCCGGAGGCGGCTTCAAGCACGGTCAGCACGTGGCCTTCGACGAAGTGAATAACTACCCCCTGCCGAAGCTCTTTGTATCGATGCTGCAACGCCTAGGCATCGAGACGGATGAGTTTGCGTCAATCAGCGGGACCATGAGCGGACTTGAGCCGCTGGCGTAGGCCGCCCTCATCGTGACGCGTCCGACCTGGAGCCCCATGACTCGAAGTGTGTTACTCGCGCTGCTGCCGGTCTTGCTGACTTCATCGAGCGTCTTCGTCATCGCGCAGACCGATCTCACCCAGATCGACTACGCCGATGTCGAGGCACAGCGGCGCGAGCCTTTCAAGATGTTCGACAACCTGTACTACGTGGGCGTCCAGCGGGTCGGCGCGCACCTCATTACGACGACCGAAGGGTTGATTCTTCTGGATGCGACATACGACCACCTGGCGAACCAAGTCCTGGAAAACGTTCGTACGCTGGGCTTTGACCCGGGCGAGATTCGGTATATCTTGATCTCTCACGGCCACAATGATCACGCTGGAGGAGCTCGGCGAATTCAGCAGGTGACAGGAGCGAAGATCGCCATCGGAGAGGGCGACGCGGAGACTCTCGCCCGGGGAAGTGAGGGAGGGACCTTCCCGTTCCCGGGTGTCACCCCGGACCTGAGACTGAAGGACGGCGACGAGATCACCCTCGGTGACACAAAGTTGCAGGTCCACCTGACGCCCGGTCACACGCCCGGCACAATTTCTCTGGAGTGGACGGTGTACGACGACGGGACGCCGCGCAAGGCGCTGTTCTTCGGGGGCCCTGGAGTAAATGCACAGGACCTCGGCGCGTTTATGGACAGCGTGCGATGCCTACAACGAATCGACGATGCTGAAGTGCTCGTCCTGCCTCATCCGTTTCTGGAGAACCAGTTTGGACGGGCGGCCCGGCTCGCCTTACGGGAAGCGGGGGACCCGAATCCCTTCGTGGCCCCAGACCAAAACCGGGCGTTTTTGGCTAGCTTGATCGAGCGGGCGAAACGTAGGACGCAGGTTCGTTGAGACTACCGGCCTTCGCACCACCAATCGGACGACTTGAGCCGCGGACAGCCCGTCTTGGGGCGTCGCAAGCTGACCTGCGGGGAACTCATACGGCATCATCAGGAATCTCCCGGCGGACAACCCAAGCGTGGACCGTAGCCTGCACACCGCCGAGCAGACGCTGTTCGAAACGGGCTACGCGGCTCGCCAGTTCGGTAAGTGGCACCTAGGCGAGAAAACTCGTATACCTGCCTACGCCGACGACCCCGAGCTCCGGTACCGAGACCACTTCGGATCGATCGCAGCGCGGATGCGCAAACCTGCCAATGGCCCGATCAGCCGGGTAGGGCGACCGACTATTCGCGACCGAGGCCGTTCGGAACGTAAACACCCAGTATGACGGCAAAGGGCCCTCGAACACCTGGGTCGGGCGCACGGACGTTCCGGTGGAGCATACGGAGGAAGCCTGGATCGCCGACCGAGCGATCGAGGCGCTCGGTCGGCTTGCCGGCATACGGTTCTTTCTGCCGGTCAGCTTTCCAGCCCCGCACGCCTTGTGGGTTATCAACGAGCCCTATTACAGCCTGCATCCGCGGCCTGAGATCCCGTTGCCGGCCAACCGAGATTCCGTGCAAGACCCAGACCGTCAGACGTCGGCTTGGCGTTTCGGGCAGCTTCTCGGCCGTGAGGGCATGCGCGAATACCTAGGCGTCTACTACGGCATGGTCTCGGTGATTGAAGCCAATCTGGGCCGCATTCTGGATGAGCTGCGCCGCTTGGACCGTTAGGACGACACCCTGGTAATTCTCACTGTCGATCACGGCGACATGCAGGGCGGCCACGGTATGTACGACAAGACGAGCTATTCGATGTACGAAGGGACCACTCGGGTTCCGCTGCTGCTGCGGTATCCGGGGCGCATTCCTCAGGGCAAGACAGTTCGGACCCAGTTCGGAAGCTGTGACGTCTCACCCACCATTCTGGACTATCTCGGGCTGCCCGCTCTGGGCGGCATGGCCAGCGTAAGCCTCAGAGAATTCATCGAAGGCGGTGAGGATCTGGATCGACCGATTCTCGCCGAACGCGACCGGGCCGTCTGGGGTACAGAGGGACAACGTCACTTCCAAAGACTCATCCGGACCCAACAACGGAAGTACAGCTACCATTCCATTGGCGACTCACAGCTCTACAACCTGCAGGACGACCCCGGTGACACCATGAACCTGATCCACGAGTGATCGGTTCAGACGAAAGGAGAAATCTACACCTGGACTTGGTCCCCTGGACTAAGCAGACCGACGACCCTCGAGCGGAAGAGGTCGAACAAGCAGGGTGAAGCCATGGAACTTACGAGGCGAGACCTAGGGCGGGGCACAATTGCGAGCTCAGCCGCTCAACTGGTGCGGGAAGCCTCCGCCCAGCAAAGCCGCTGGGAGCCCCTGGTTCCGGGTGTGACGGAACCGGCGGCGGCTGAGCGAATGGAAGCGCCGGATACAAAGCCATTGAAGCTCGCGCCTGCGAACCATTTCGGGCCCGGCGCCGGCATTGGCATCGGCCACCCGTTCCCTCCGCAACCCGGGGAAGAGGTCTTTGATCTCTACCGCTCAACAGGCATCGAACACAGCAGTGTTCTAGGGCGCCTTGGAGAAGTCAATTACGATTCGATGGCCCGTCTCAAGGACCGCATGGAAGAGCGCGGCATCCGTTTGCTCAACTTTAACGTCATCCGCCTGCACTGCGATCCTGTGATCGTCCATGGGTTGCCCGGCGCGGAGGACAAGCTTCGGAATTATCAGCAGTTCTTACGCGATGCCGGAAAAGCCGGCCCCCCGTATACGACCCAGGCAAATTCAATGTTGATGGTAGACAGCTTGTAGGGGCGTGTCTTGGGGCGCGGGAGTCGCGTGAAAGGGCACCAGGGGCCGAGCCGGCAGGGTGGACAAGGGCGCTGAGGCGCGCGGTCGGATGGGAACCGCACGGGCAAAGTTCTCTGGCGTGCTTGGCGCACAGGCCTGCCGGGATGGCTTCAGCGCCCTCTACACTCGCGCGCCGCAACTGTTCCGGGAACTGCACGCAGCGCGCGCCGAGGGCAGCCTGTCGCGTCTGCCGGCGAAACTGGCCCGGGTCGACGCCTTGGTCGTCGATGACTTCGCCCTCGCGCCCATGAGCGAACTGGAGCGTCGTGACTTTCTCGACATCTGCGACGACCGCCACCGACTGCGCTCGACGATCCTGACCTCGCAACTGCCGACCGATCGCTGGCACGGACCGATCAGCGACCCGACCGTGGCAGACTCGATTCTGGACCGCATGGTGCATCACGCGCACCGCTTCGAGTTGGAGGGCGAGTCGTTGCGGAAGGTCCGAGGCCGGGCCGAGATCACGGCCACGGAAGAGGGACCGGCATGAGCGCGGGTTACCGCCTCAAGCGCCGGGGCGGAATGCGAGCGGGCGCTCGGGGAACTCGGCGACGGTGCGTTCAAGCTCTACGCCTACGTCTACTTGCAGGCGGAACGCGTCAGCGGCAGGCTGGCCTTCGACCGCTTCGATCTGGCGCACCGCCTGGGCAAGAGCCGCAGCGCCTTGAAACGCCATCTGCAAAAACTGGACCGCGCTGGCGTCTGCGACTTGGAGACGGCTCCCAACCAGCACTGCGGCTCGGTGCTGGCCGTGCGGACGCATACTGGCCCTATCGCAGGGCGAGTGCCCCGCCCCCAGCCCTCCCGGAGGGTGAGGGCAGGACCTACGTCGAGGCCGTGCGAGAGGCCTTCCACGGACCCGCTTGCGTCCAGGCAGGATTCGACCCCGCCGACGAGTGTCGGGCCGCCGACTGGCACGCCTCGGGCGTGCCCTTGGAGACGGTGCACCGAGCGATCCTGCTCGGCTGCGTACGCAAGTCCATGTCATTGCTCGAGCGGCCCTCCGCGCCGCCGGTACGAAGCCTGGCCTACTTCGAACCTCTGCTTCGCGAAGTCCAGCGGGAGCGCTTCCCAGCTGCCTAGTGCCAACACCTGGAAATCAATCTCGGGCGTTGCGATGACTACTGGCAGCACAGGCGCCACCACGCACCCGGCAGTGCCTGCCCGAACCTGGAACAGGCAGCCGGTCCGCCGCAAGGCACACCCCCTCACCGTTCGTAGCGGACAAGAAAGGAAAGACGAGATGATAATGGCCGATCCTCCCCAAGTACACGGGTATCCACTTGACGGAGGTGCCTGCGGTAGCGCATCCTGAGGCCGGCGACGTAGCTTCGCTCCGACGGGTTCTCTTTCCTTCGGATTGAGCGTTCATTTTCGCCGGAATCCGCATCGGATTGGGATACCGATCCAGCCAAGGGAAAACCGGACCGCTACTCGGGTACAGAGGGCGCGAAGGAGCTCCCAAGTAACTGAACCTAAGAATGTTGTGCTCGAAGTTGACGCCCTGATGCCTGATCGTACGGTTCGGAATTTAGGTCCAAATGGAAACGAAAATCAGTGCCGATCGGAGCGACCTCCCGCCCTCTGCCCGACCTAGGCAGCCCCGCGTTCCCACCTGTTCCGAACGGGGAACACCCAAAGGCGGACGATGGCGAATCCTGGTGAACTCGCCCCCACCAAGCACGTCCCGACAGCCCCACCCGGGCTGCGGGGGCGTTCGTTCTAGAATGGCTACGAGATGGGTTTGCTCAGCGGCAAGACCGCGATCGTCACTGGTTCAGGCCGGAGTATCGGCAAGGCGGTCGCCAGACTCCTTGCCCACCACGATGCACGAGTGGTGGTCAATGACTTGGACCCGGACCCGGCGGAGGAGACCGCTGAGGAGATTCGGGCCGGCGGCGGCGAGGTGGTCGTCTGTAACGGGAGCGTGACTGACCCGGACGTTCCCGGGCGGATTGTCCAGGCTGCGCTGGACGGGTTTGGCTCGATCGACGTCATCGTCAATAACGCCGGCTATACCTGGGACGGCGTCATTCACAAGATGAGCGATGAGCAGTTTGATGCGATGCTCGATGTCCACCTCCGCGCGCCCTTCCGGATGGTGCGCGCCGCTGCACCCTTTCTGAGGGACTCCGCCAAGGTTGACCTCGCCGCCGGTCGAACGCCCCCTTGCCGCAAGATCGTCAACGTCAGCTCCACGTCCGGAGTCGCCGGCAACGCCGGGCAGATCAACTATGCGGCGGGCAAGATGGGCATCGTCGGAATGACCAAGACGATTGCCAAGGAGTGGGGCCGCTTCAATGTTTGCTGCAATGCGGTCGCCTACGGCTTTATCGAGTCGCGCTTGACCCAGGCCAAGGAACTCGGGGAGAAGACTTCCGCGGGCGTGGCATTGGGGATCCCTCAGGTCCAGCGGGACATGGCCGTCCGGCACATTCCGTTGCAGCGATACGGCACGCCCGAAGACGCTGCGGGTCCCGTGCTCTTCCTCGCCTCTCCGCTGTCTGACTACGTTACGGGCTCGGTCGTTCTCGTGACCGGTGGCAGCGTCGTCTGATCGCCCCCTTCGGCGCCAGCCTCGTCATTGCGCGGACAGGCCCCGCAACGCAGCGACTCCCCGTTGGCGTCCAGCACGTCCGGTCCGCCGCAGGAGCCCCGCAGGCAGCGGTTCCGCGAGAGCAGCCCGACGGCCATGATGCCCATCGCGACCGCGACCGCTCCGAGCGCTAGCAGGAAGGTCGTCAGCATCGCCTTGTACGGCTCTCATTCTTGCACGGAACCGGCTCGACGCCACCTCCCGCAGCCGCGATTCCCCGTCGCGGACAATCAGCAGTGCCGCTAGGCTCTCACGTTCCGCCAGCTCCAGCCCGTCTTGCTCTCCCAGGACGAGCATTGCGGTCGCTAGCGCATCCGCCCGGGCGGCACTCGGGTCTAGGACTGTGGCCGATGCAACGCGGCTGGCCGCGGGCCGTCCTGTGCGGGGATCGATGACGTGGCTGAGTCGCTTGCCGTCGATCACCCGGAAGTTCCTGTAGTCCCCGGAGGTCGCCAGACCGCTCTTGCTGACCTGCACGATCCGCTGGACCAGCCGTCCGGCCTCGTCCGGTCGCTCGATGCCCAGCCGCCACGGCACTCCGCCCGGATTGGAGCCGCCGGCGCGGATCTCGCCGCCGATCTCGACGAGATGGTCTTCGAAGCCGAGCCTGGCCAGGATGTCGGCGATCCGGTCGACCGCGTATCCCTTAGCGATGCCCGACAGGTCGCATTGCAGTTCGGGAGCTGACTTGGAGGCAGTTCCGCGGACGCCGTCCACCTCGAGTTTCGTCCAGCCCGTCGCCGCTAGTAGCCGGTCAAGGCTTTCCTCCGAAGGGGATCGGCCTGCCTCGCGCGGCCCGAAACCCCAAGCGTCGACGAGCGGAGCGACCGTGACATCGAACGCGCCCTCCGTCGCTTCGCTGACCGACTGGGCCAGTTCCAGTACCTCGATCGTCGCGCGGGACAGGGGAAAGGGGTCGGTCGAACGGTGCCGGTTGAAGTGTGAGAGCTCGGACTCCGGCCGGTACGTCGACATCCGGGAGTCCACCCGGTCGAGTTCCCCCTGAATCACGGCCGCGATTCCCGCCGTGTCGGCCGGACCGGCACCGGGCACGCTGATCCGGTAGGACGTTCCCATCGTGGTGCCGTCAAGCACCACGGCGCCGGGAAGCTCTTCTCCGGAATGGCAGGCAGCGGTCCAGGCGAGGGCGACCGCGAGGATCAGCGCCGCCTTCGCTGGACGGATGCCGGGAGTGCTCAGGTCTCCGCTAGCCACCGAAGTCGTCGAACATGATGTTCTCCGGCTCCACTCCCAGGCTGTCGAGCATGCCGAAGCAGGCGGTCATCATGGGCGGCGGCCCGCAGATGTAGTACTCGCAATCCTCCGGGGCCGGGTGGTCCTTCAGGTAGTTGTCATACAGGACCTGGTGGATGAACCCGGTGTAGCCGGTCCAGTTGTCTTCCTCCAGCGGATCCGAAAGGGCGAGATACCACTTGAAATTCGGGTTCTCCCGCTGGATCATGTCGAAATCCTCCTGGTAGAAGGCCTCGCGCAGGCTGCGGGCCCCGTACCAGAACGTCACCTTGCGCTTGGTCCGGATCCTACGGAACTGGTCGAAGATATGGGACCGCATCGGGGCCATGCCCGCCCCTCCGCCGATGAACACCATCTCCGTGTCTGTATCCCTCGCAAAGAACTCCCCGAAAGGGCCCGCGATCTCTACGTCGTCCCCCGGCTTGAGGCTGAAGATATAGGACGACATCTTGCCGGGCGGCGTGCCTTCCGGGGCGCGGGGCGGCGGGGACGCCACCCGGACGTTCAGCATGATCATGCCGAGCTCTTCCGGGTAGTTCGCCATCGAGTAGGCGCGCTCCACGGGTTCCTCGACTGTCGAGACGTAGCGCCACAGATTGAACTTGTCCCAATCCGGGCGGTATTCGTCGTCGACCTCGAAGTCCTTGTATTCAATGGTGTGAGGCGGGCAGCTGATCTGGATGTACCCGCCCGCCCGGAACGGGACGGACTCGCCCTCGGGCAGTTCGAGCACGAGTTCCTTGATGAAGGTGGCCACGTTGTCGTTGGACCGCACCCGGCAGTTCCACCGGCGCACCGAGAAGACCTCGTCCGGCACGCGGATCTCCATATCCTGCTTCACCTTCACCTGGCACGAGAGCCGTACGCCCTCGCGCGCCTCGCCCCTGTTGATATGGCTGGCTTCGGTCGGAAGCATGGCGCCGCCGCCATCACAGACCGTGACCTTGCAGACACCGCAGCTGCCTTTTCCGCCGCACGCGGAGGCTATGAAGATCTTCCTCTCGGCAAGCGTGTTGAGGAGCGTGCCGCCGGCGGGCACAGTCAACGCGTTGTCTTCGTCGCCGTTGATGCCGATCCGGACCTCGCCGCCGGAGACGAGCTTGTTCTTGGCCACCATCAATATGGCGACCAGAGACACAATGACGCCGGTGAACATCGCGACGCCGAGCAGAACGGTGATCATCGTGGCTCCTTGCTTGCTGCCGGGTACCGCCTAGAGCTGGATTCCGCCGAATGCCATGAATCCGATTGCCATGAGACCCGACAGGACGAATGTCATGCCGAGACCGCGCAGACCCATAGGAATGTTGCTGTACTGCAGGCGCTCGCGGATGGATGCCAGCGCGACGATCGCCAGCGCCCAGCCAATGCCCGACCCGACGCCGAAGACCGCGCTCTCCGCGAGGGTGTAGGTGCGTTCCACCATCAGCAGTGAGCCCCCGAGGATCGCGCAGTTCACCGCGATTAGCGGAAGGAACACGCCGAGCGCCGCATACAGGGCAGGGAAGAAGCGGTCCAGTGTCATCTCTACGATCTGCACCATCGCGGCGATCGTGCCGATGTAGCAGAGGAATCCGACGAACGAAAGGTCGTACTCGGCCAGTTCCGGCGAGATCCACGCCATGGCCCCTTCCTTGAGGAATCGGTTGTAGATGATGTTGTTGACCGGCATGGTCACCGACTGGACAAAGATCACGGCTGCGCCCAGTCCCAGGGCGGTGTTGACCTTCTTCGAGCAGGCGAGGAACGAGCACATGCCCAGGAAGAACGCCAGCGCCAGGTTCTCGACAAAGATGACCTTGATTGCGAGGTTGAGGTAGTGTTCCACGCTGCTAGCCCTCCGCCTCGACCTGATCGGTCTTCCAACTCCTGAGCGCCCAGATGAAGAATCCGATTAGGAAAAAGGCTCCCGCCGAGAGCCCCAGGATGCCGTTCGGGTTGTACCAGCCGCCATCGCTGACCTTGGGCAGGATCACCGTTCCGAAGACCGTCCCCTGGGCCAGCAACTCGCGGAGAAACGCCGTTGCCATCAGGACCGCGCTGTACCCCAGTCCGTTGCCGATGCCGTCCAGCAGGCTGTCGAGGGGCCCGTTCTGCATGGCGTAGGCCTCGGCCCGGCCCATGATGATGCAGTTCGTGATGATCAGCCCTACGAATACCGAGAGCTGCTTGCTGATTTCGTAGACGTACGCTTTCAGCACTTGGTCGGTGATGATCACCAGCGACGCGATGATTGTCAGCTGGACGATGATCCGCACGTTCCCGGGAATGAAGTTCCGCAGCAGGCTGATCGAAAGGTTCGACAGCGCGAGGACGCTGATCACGGCAGCGCACATCACGACGGCAGTCTCCATCTTCGATGTCACTGCCAGCGCCGAGCAGATGCCCAGCACTTGGAGCGCGATGGGGTTGCTCTCGAACAGTGGGTCAAGCAGCGTCTTGGAATGTTGGAGGCTCATTCGGTCTGTCCCTCCTTGAAACGTTGCAGGTAGTTCTCGAATCCGTGCTCGCCCAGCCAGAAGGCGAGCATCGACGTGACGCCATTGCTGGTGATGGTCGCCCCGCTCAGGCCGTCCACCTCGTAAGGTGCCTGCTGGGGCGGGGCTGCCGCTCCCTTGATGACGCGAATTGCCGGCGTGCCGTCACCGTCGTAGATCTTGCGGCCGGGCCAGATGGCCTTCCAGTTCGGATTGTCCACCTCGCCGCCCAGGCCCGGGGTCTCCCCGTGCTGGTAGTAGGTGATGCCCCGGATCGTGTTGCCGTCGCGGTCCACGGCGAGGAACCCGTACAGGGTCGACCACAACCCGTAGCCTTCGATCGGTACAACTGCCATCGACGGCTTCCCGTCCTCCAGTACCTCGTACACCAGCGCATGCTCGGGGAGCCGCTTGACCAAGGCGCGGTTCGGCGGCGCCTCGCGGCTCGTTTCGGGATTGCTGGCGGCCTTGGACTGGTCGAACGTGATCGGATCAATGTCTGTCACTTCCCCGGTCTCCAGATCGATCACCACGGACCGGATGTTCTCGAAGAGGCGCTGGACCTCATCCGCTCCCACCCTGTCTCCGGGTTGCGCAAGTCCGGCGGCGAACAGCACATTGCGTTGCTTGTCCAGTGCCGCGTTCCGCAACTGGTGCTCCTTCAGAGACACCGCGGCAGACGACACGAGCACTGCGCAGACCACGCAAACCGCTCCGGAGAACAGGATCGTGTACAGGGCGTTATGCCGCATAGCGCGCTCTCCTCCGGTTGATGTTGGATTGAATCACGAAGTGATCGATCAGCGAGGCGAACATGTTCATGAACAGGATCGCCAGCATCATGCCTTCCGGGAACGCGGGGTTGATCACCCGGATCAGGATCGCCAGCACTCCGATCAGGAAGCCGTACACGTAGCGGCCCTTGTTAGTATGGGCTGCGGAGACCGGGTCGGTCGCCATGAAGACCAGCCCGAATGCCCAGCCGCCCAGCACCAGGTGCCACTCGAACGGGACGTTCATTAAGGGGTTGGTCGTCGATCCGACCGAATTGAGAAGCTGGACCATCGCGAACGACCCTACGGTGCCCGCTACCATGATGCGCCAGGAGCCGATTCCAGAAGCCACTAAGATCCCCGCCCCGATCAGGCACGCCAGTGTCGAGGTTTCCCCCATGGACCCGGGGACAAGCCCGAGGAACGCGTCCAGCCATGTCACCCCGCCCCCGGCTAGGACATCCGGTCCGTCAACGGCCGCATTCGCGAGCCAGGTCGCGCCGCTCGTCCCGTCGACGGCGGTGTCCGCGGCGATCCAGACCTGGTCCCCTGAGATCTGCGCGGGATAGGCGAAGAAAAGGAACGCGCGCGACATGAGGGCCGGGTTGAAGATGTTCATCCCCGTGCCGCCGAAGATCTCCTTTCCCACGATGACGCCGAACGCGATTCCAACCGCAACCTGCCACAAGGGAATCGTGGGGGGCAACACCAGGGGGAAGAGCATCCCAGTGACGAGGAATCCCTCGTTGATCTCGTGCTTGCGGATGACCGAGAACAACGCCTCGCAGTTCCCGCCCACAGCGAAGGTGACCACTAGGACAGGCAGGTAGTACAACGCGCCGTGCAGCATGCAGCCCAGGATGTCGGTCGGGTCGAACGAAGCGAACCCGAGATGTTCCAGCAGCGCGGTCTGCCACGTGTCGAGCGGTCGGGCACCCATCGAAATAGCTAGGTTCGCTTGGTAGCCGGTGTTGTACAGGGCCATCGCGACGCACGGAAGCAGGGCGATCACCACCGTCACCATCATCCGCTTCACGTCCAGACCGTCCCGAACGTGAGACGCGCCCCGGGTCGATACACCAGGGGTGTACAGGAACGTGTCGGCCGCCTCGTACAGCGGGTAGAGGCGTTCGAGCCGGCCGCCGGGCTTGAAGTGCGTTTCCAGCTTGTCCAGGATTGCGCGCATGATCAGTCGGTCGTGCCGTTCGCTCTGCGGACCGGCTAGCCTTCCTTCTCGAGCGTGGTCAGCACGTCCCTTAGCAGGGAGCCGAACTCGGCCTTCTCGGGAGAGACGAAAGAGCACAGCGCCAAGTCCTCCTCGAGCAGTTCCAAGGCACCGAGTTCCTCTGCCCGTTCGGGATTGGCGATGAGCAGGGACCGCAGAAGCGGAGCCGGAAGGATGTTCATCGGCATCACCTTTTCGTAGACGCCCACCGGAACCATCGCCCGCACAGACCCGTTCGTTGTCGTTGTGAACCGGTAATTGTTCACTGGCAGCCACTTGCTCAGGAAGACGCGCATGACGGAAAACGTGCTGATGCCCGGAGACATCCACCCCAGCAGGCGGCGCTCCGTGTCTTCGGGCAGCACGCTGACCTGGTTATGGAATCGGCCGAGATATCCGAACACGTCACCCTCGGCCCGCCGTCCCGACAGCACCGAGCCGGAGATGACCCGATTGGGACCCTCTTCCAGTTCGAGATGCGTCAGGGTGTGCGTTGATGCCCCGATCCGAGTGCGGAGAAGCCGGGGCCGCCGGACCGCCGGCCCTGCCAGGGATACCACTCGGTCCACCGGCAGCTTGCCCGAGCCGAACAGTTCCCCGATCGCGACCGTGTCCTGGTAACCCACCTGCCAGACCTGTTTGCCTCGGTCGACCGGATCCAGAAGGTGGATGTGCAGGCCCGCCGTCCCGCTCGGGTGCGGGCCGTCGAATTCCTCGATGTTGACCCCCCGCTCCTGCGGAGCCTCGACGGCAGAGCCCTTCGTCTTGCACACATAGACCGGTGCATTGCCTGCCAGCTGGCGGAGAGCGATCACCCCCCGTGCGAAGTGCTCTTCCCGGCCGCGCAGGACGGTGTCCACCGACGGGGCCAGAGGCTCGGTGTCAGACGCGGTGACGAAAATCGAGTGCGGTGTGGAACCGGGCGCGGGCACGCGCCCGAAGGGCCTGGCTCGCAACGCCGACCACAGTCCGGATTCCACCAGCAGTTCGCGGACGCTGTCGGCGGACAGCTCGGAAGGATGGCGTCCGCTGAAGGACTCGAACCGGACGCAGTCGTCGCCGCCCGCCAGTTCAGTCGCATCCAGTTGCAGTACTACCGATTGCAGGGCACGCCGGTCCCCGCGATTGATCGCCGTCA
Source organism: uncultured Bryobacterales bacterium (assembly GCA_964461235.1). Taxonomy (GTDB): domain Bacteria; phylum Acidobacteriota; class Terriglobia; order Bryobacterales; family UBA6623; genus VXMF01. The sequence goes on from CAYWUV010000079.1 coordinate 21,053, forward strand.
CAGTACCGCCCGCCGGCGCCGTGTAGCGCACGCCAGAAGTCTTCTTGTCCTCGAACAGCGCCTGCCCGCGCCGGACGGAATCCCCTGCCGTCACGAACATCGTCGGCTTCATGCCAACGTAGTCGTCCGCCAGCAGCGCCACCTGTCCGGGAACCGGGGCGCGGTCAATCTCCTGCGCCGGGCGGCCCCGGATGGGTAGGTCCAGCCCCTTGCGAATCCTATGAACCCCCATTTGCCTCTCGTGCCCTGACGGATCTGAGTCTGGCGTTGATCGCAATCTCAGGGCCGCCAGCCCGCCATCGACGCCCGGACCCGCGCCGCCCCCGCCTTTGTCGGCGACCACTTCGCGACTTGTTCCCCACCTCGTCCGCTAGGTCTCGGGACGGATACTCCGAACGGACGAATAGCCGGAAGGCCGAATCTCCTGGACTGGAAAGGGAGCATGCCGCCCAAGGGGTGCGATGGGTCGGAACCCTCGCCTGCGACGCCCTTCATTGTAACGCCAATCGAGGCCTACGTACTAGGAAGTGCTGTCCCGGCGGCCAAGGTTCTGAACTGTCAACAATTCAACGACTGCGGATTCGAATGCCGCCCGCGAGTTTGGTTATAATGCCCGGACCGGATCACATGACGCAAGCCGTGCGGATCATGCTGAATGGCGAGCAGCGCACATTCCCTGCGCCGACCTCTATTCGGAGTCTGATCGACAACCTCGGGCTGAACGGTGACGCGGTCGCGGTCGAACGCAATTGCGAGATCGTCCGCCGACCCCAGTGGCTACGGACCCTACTACGGGACGGAGACCGAGTCGAAGTCGTGCATTTCGTGGGCGGCGGCTAGAGAGTTATGTGCTCTGGGCTAGGAAAAGTCTTGGGCTAGGCTTTCCCGACTGGTAAGCTTGGTCTGTTACAGGAGTGTTGCGGAGTAGAGTTGTGATCGGATTGACAGATAGCGCCCAGAAACCGATGCCGGAACCGGTTTACAGCAGCTTGGACGTGACGACCCTGACTGGAGTGAGCCTGCGCCAGTTGCAGTGGTGGGACGAGCAAGGCGTCGTTACGCCGATGCAGAAGGGCCACCGACGGCTGTACAACACCTTCGAGGTCCTGCAGGTCTCGCTGATCATGGGTCTGCGCCGTAAGGGCATGTCCTTGCAGAAGATACGCCGCGTCCTCGGGAGACTCGGGCAAGACAACGGCGGGCTGTTTCTGGACCTGCATCGGAGTGGCAGCGACGTCTTCCTGCTCACTGACGGAGAGGACGTCTACGTGGAGAACTCGGCGCAGCGGATCGTCGGCCGGCTCAAGGAAGCCACGCTGCCGATCATCACCTTGTGCATTTCCGACCTCATCCGGCAGCTTGAGCCCGCCTCCGACCAGCGGAAGCCCGTTCACGCCGCAGATAATACTTCTGGAGCCGTTCGGGCTTCGAAAGCGTCCTGAATTCGCCCCGGGTGGCGTCCCGCGACAATTGCGCGCTCTATTTTCGTCGCCGGGCTCGTGATTGCACGACGAGGGGCGTTCCCTCGAAACCGAACCGGGAGCGGAGCTGGTTCATCAGGTACCGCTCCAGTCCGAAGTGGAAGGGAGCCTTCCGGCTGCCGAAGAAGAGGAACGTCGGCGGGCGCGTCCGCACCTGCGTGACGTAAGAGAGCTTCGGCTTCCGAGGGCCCGGCACCGTTACGCGGTCCATGTCCAGTTCCGCCAGGAATCGGTTGAGTTCGCTGGTCGGGATTCGAGTTCTCGCAGATCGGTCGACCTTGGTGATCAACGGGAACAGGCTCGCCACCCGCTCCCCGGTTCGGGCGGACACGAACGCCACCGGAGCGTATTGGAGCATCTTGAGTTCCTCGCGGACATGCTCCCCGAAGTCCGCTTTGGATTCCGCGGAGAGGTCCCACTTATTGACCACCACGATGCAGGCCTTGCCGGCCTCGTGGGCGTAGCCCGCAATGTGGGTGTCTTGGGAGGTAACGCCTTCGCTGGGATCCACGAGGAGCAAAGCTACATCGGCCATGCGCAGATGGCGCTGGGCCATAACGACGCTTAGCTTCTCTGCCATTTCCCGGGTCTTTCCCTTGCGCCGGATGCCCGCCGTGTCGACGAACTGGAATTGCCGGTTCCGGTACTCCACGATGGCATCCACGGCGTCCCGCGTCGTTCCGGGCACGGACGACACGATGGAATGCTCTTCGCCCGTGACGCGGTTGAGGAGAGTGGACTTGCCTACGTTGGGACGTCCTAGGATGGCAACGCGGATTGGTCGTGAGCTTGCTGGAGGCCGCGAGTTGCCGCTTGGTTCGAAGGTGGCTGTGACATGCTTCAGCAGCGTGTCTATCCCCCGGCCGTGCTCGGCCGAGATGCCGACCACGGCTTCGAAACCGAGCTCGCCGAAGGCGACCGCGAGCGAGTCCAGTGCCGGCGTGTCGCATTTGTTGACAGCGACTGTCACCGGGCACTCTGTCCGGTGTAGCAGCGCAGCCATCTCGTGGTCTGTTGGTGTGAGCTCGCTACGACCGTCGACGACGAACAGAACGTGGTCTGCCGACTCGATCGCGGCCAGGACCTGCTCGCCCACCAGGGCCGATATGCCCTCCTTGGCGAAGAAGATCATCCCCCCTGTGTCCGTCACTTCGAACGGCCTGCCCTTCCAGTCAGCAGGCATCCTTATGCGGTCGCGGGTCATTCCGGGGTGGTCCCCGACGATCGATCGCCGGGACCCGGTGATCCGGTTGAAAAGGGTGGATTTCCCTACGTTCTGCCGTCCGACGATGACGATCTGCGGAGGCCTTCCGGACTCCATGTTCGGACTATAGCAACCGTCTGGCGACGTTGTTCTGATGCCTCCAGCGACCCCGGCCGTGCCAAGCGAGCACCGCAGGTCGTCTGGTCGCGGATCCGCGTTCTCGGGAGCGAGGTACCGCTGCTCTCGGCGAACCGGCTCAGGGCGCCGGGGCGTGGACACCGATATCCTTGCCGTCCATGTGGGCCGGGGGCGCGTAGCCGAACAGCCGCAACGCTGTGGGAGCAAGGTCCTCGATACCTGGGTGTTCCGCCGCAAAGTCCCGGTTGCAGAACACGACGCCGGGAATCAGGGGCGGGTCGACGCAGTGGTCGCCGCTCCAGGCCTTCACGTTGTCCTCGAAGACCGGGCCGCCCACGCTGCCGATCGCGACGCCCCAGGAGCTGCGGTAGCCGGGGTTGTACCCCACGACGATGTCCGGCGCAGCGGAAACGTACGGACCAGCGTAAACGGCCCGCTTCGGGTAGCCGCGATTCACCGCTACGGCTTCGCGGTCGGGGTCAACAAGCCCGGTGATCTGGGACGAGATCTCTTCGGACAACCGGTCGGCATCCTCTCTGGGAACGATCCCGTTCCTCTCCCGTCCTGCCACGTTAAGGTAGATGCCTGCCAGCCCGAAGCTGTAGGCGCGCGTCCGGCTCCAGTCGATTCCGCGCAGGTACCCCTCGCCCCGGGCCCCCTCCTTCACTGTGAGGTAGCCCTCGCGCTCCAACCAGGCGTTCAGGTTGACGCCTCTCTGGAACGACTTGAAGCCGTGGTCCGAGAGAACGAACAGCACGGTGCGCTCGTCGACGTGGCTCATTGCCTTGCCCACGATTCGGTCCATGCGCTCATAGAGCCGTTCGATCGTTGCGGCGTAGCGCTGGATCGAGTTCCCGTTCGCCGCGTGGGCGGGGTGTTCGGGCTCCAGGTAGCGGTAGAACATGTGCTGGACACGGTCCGGAGTGTCGAACACGCAGGCGACCACACCCTTGGTGGTGCGTTCGAGCGCGGATTCGAACATCGACTCCCGTTCCGCGCAAAGCTGGTCCGCCTGTTCCAGGAACGAGTCCTCGTCGATGACGCGCTCATTCAAGGCCCAGGTGTCCTCAGCTAGCCCCAGCGTGGAGAAATCGCCCAGGAGCTTGGCTAGGTATGGTGCGTAGAAGGGAGGATGGGAGATCGGCAGCGCCGGATTCTCGGGATCAATCGCGATCGGCGACAGGTAGAGGCGCACGTGCGGCTCTATGGCCGCCAGTCGGAACTGCGCGATGCCCCGGACCTTGATGCCCAGGCCCGCCCGGAAGGTGAGTCGGATCCAAGGCGTGAACCGATCGGAGCGCAGCTCGTACGTATTGCCGTCAATCTCCAGCCGTCCTCCCTTCGACTGCCGCGAGAGCGTCAGCCGGAAAGGGATTCGCAGCTCCCCTCCACCCTCCCGGAGCCCGTTGTCCGGTCCGTGGATTTCCCCCGAGAAGGTGTCTCCGTGCCCGCTCAAGGGGTAGCATGCGCCCGCTTCCTCGAATTCCGCCCCGCCCTGTGCGTCAGTGAACATTTGGAAGCTTCCCTGCGTGCCGAGCAGGTCGGGCGTGCACATGGCAGACAGCGACCGGCCTTCGAACGGTTCCGGCGGAAACGTGATCGGGACTCGCAGGATCGTGGAGGTGATGTGGTTGTCGCCGAGCAGGGACCAGAAGGGCCTGCTCTTCCGGCGCATCTCCACCGTTGGCCGGGAGAGAGGGATTTTCCATCTTCCGAGCTTGAGGACCCTTGCAGGCGGGTGCACGCGCGAGGACGAGAGTTCGGGCAGATACGAGCGGAGATTGCGGTTCAGGAAGTCGAAGAGATTGTGCTTGCCTGGATTCGAGCCTGTAGCGAACGTCGCCCAAGCGACGGGTGAGAGGGGCGGAAACGTCGTTCGCAGTCTGCTGTAGCGGCCTTGGTCGCGCAGCGCTGCGAGATTTGGCAGTCTGCCCTCCTCGAGGTACCTTTCGACCAACTCGGGCTCCAGGCCGTCCAGCCCCAGGAAAATCAGCTTGCGGATTCTCGCCTTGCGGTATCCCTGCGCTCCCCGCAACGCCCGCCAGGCCATGCGGAACGGCAGGGCTAGGAATGCGACAGCACCCGCTACGAAGGCAGCAAGCAAGCTGAACAACGAGCCGACGAAGGCGAAGCCCGCGCCTGGCCCGACATAGGCTTCGACCGGAAACGCGGTCACGAGCAAGGCCGTGAGAGCGAGCGGCGGCCGCCAGCGCATAGTCTTCATCGTATGGGGCTGGCAGCCCTAGAGAGATGCTTCCGGTCTACCGGTAAAGCGAGTCGCTCGGATCGTCCTTGCTAGGTGGACTTTCGCCGCGAACGCTAGGAGCACCGCCAGCGACACTGGCAGGGCCGCCACATGGGCCGCCTTGCGCAGGAAATCCGGGGTGAGGACGCCGCTGCGGGAGATGCCGATGCGAAGAACCTGCCGCCAGTGCGCCCGATCCATCCACACCAGCCCCTCGCGCGGGTCCACCAGTAGGATCTTGGCCGGCAGCAGCCCGGCCAGCGCGATCTTCCAGGTTCCCAGCAAGGGACTCTCACCCACTAGAATCGCCGCGGCGGCGTGCCGCTCGCGTCGCAAGACGCGCAGCAGACTCCACCTTTGGGAATGGTTCTTGGCGTCGTAGGACCGCCATGTCCGACTGCCTCCGCCCAAGCCCAGCGGTTCACCTGCAAGGCACGTGAACAAGTCGATCGGCGCGTTTCCGCACACCAGCTCGCGCAACTGGGGCACCAGTTGTTCGGCATCGGTGCGCGGTCCGCTCTCGACGAGCAAGAACCGCTCAATCGGAGGGACGCTCCGTCGCAGGAACCACTTCACGCCCTGCTAGGATACCGCGATAGGATAGCGTCAATGGCCTCAATTCGTTTCTTTCACAAGCCGAGTTGAACAAGCTGCCGGAGGGCCCGGAGTTTCCTGGCCGAACGTGGTGCCGACTTGGAATTTGTCGATCTCAACAAGGGACTCACCTTCAAGCAATTGGATGAACTGATCGGTTCGCGGGATCACCTGTCCTTTCTGAATACGAGGAACGTGCTGTACCGGCAACTGGAGCTGAAGGCCAAACCTCCGTCTCGTGATGAGGCACTACTCCTCATGTCAGAGAACCCGAACCTGATCAAGCGTCCGGTTGCCGTACGTGGCGACTCAATGGTTCTCGGCTACTCGCCGGACGACCTTGCCGCTCTCTGCGACAGCTAGACTCCTTGTCTCGGCGCCAAGGCACTGCGCCCGGTCGGCCTGGCAGCCCTAATAATCACGAAGGAAAGACGGTGGCGAGGACTGGGATCCGGGATGTCGCTCAAGGCCAATACACCGACGGCACTGGCCGCTGTGGCCCCCGCGGCCAACGAGGCGGCGGTGCGGGAACCCGACTCCGTCGAGTACCCGGAACGCCAATGGATCGCGCAGAGCGTCTGGCACGGGCACGCGGTCCGGCAGGCCACGGACGCGTTGGGCAACCACTTCCGGGACCGCGAGGACGTGCTGGCGGCCATGGAACTGGTGGTCTACTACCAGCGCGGCGACAACACGGCCTGGCTGCGGCCGGACGTGCAGGTGGTGTTCGGCGTGGAGCGCGGCGGGAACCGCA
>CAYWUV010000080.1:0-27131 GCA_964461235.1 uncultured Bryobacterales bacterium
GGGGGTAACGCGCTATCGATTAGCCACCGATACCGCGCAGCGGTTTAGTCCATCTACTCGAAGGTGGAACACTTCATCGGAATCAGCGGACGCAAGGAGGGCTTGGAGCATTTCCCGGACGGCGACTACCTGCCTCCGATGGGCTTCACGTGCGGCGAACGGATCCTGAAGCGTGGTATTGAGGGGCACTTCGGTCGTCCAGTGACAATCGGGCGCTCCGCCGTGATTACAGCGGACCACCACGGCAGACCGGTGTGCCACTACTGTGGCCCGTGCAACCGTGGCTGCATCACGTACTCGTACTTCTCAAGTCCGTTCACGACACTGGAGGCAGCCAGGCAGACCGGACGACTGACCCTCATGACCGATTCAGTGGTCTCCCACGTGACCACGGACCGCGTCACGGGGCTGGCATCGGGTCTCGCCTACATCGAGCGAACAACCCGTGCTCCCAGGGAAGTCCGAGCCAAGGTCGTGCTGCTTTGCGCATCCACGCTGGAGTCCACGCGGATCCTCCTGAACTCGGCCCCGGGTGGGCTGGCTAACTCCAGCGGGACCTTGGGCCACTACCTCATGGACCACATGTACGGGGCCGCTGTCAGCGGCCGGCTGCCGGAACTTGGCACGGCCAAGCCCTGGCACGGCCCTCCGCGACGCCCCAACGGAATCTTCATTCCGCGCTTCCGCAATGTGACCCGAAGGCATACGAACGGCGTGATCCGCGGATACAGCTACCAGGGAAGCGCGACGCCGCAGTTTGCCATGAGTGCCCGGGGCTTCGGCAAGGGCTTCAAGCAGGCAGTTCATGACGAAGCGTACTGGCAGGCCGGGCTGCACGGCTTCTGCGAGGGACTGCCCAGTTACAACAACTTCGTCGAACTCGACCCGAACGTCGTCGATGCCTGGGGCATACCCGTCCTCCGCATCCATATGGAATGGGGCGCCAACGAAAGGGCCCTGTTCTGCGACTGCATCGCACAGGGAGCCGACATGCTTGAAGCGGCAGGAGCTGTCAACATCCGGACGTCCGCGACACCGAAGACTCCGGGAGATGGAATTCATGAGGTGGGAACGGCCCGGATGGGCCGGGACGCGAAGCGCTCCGTGCTCAACCAGTACTGCCAAGCCCACGACATCCCGAACCTCTTCGTCACCGACGGAGCGGCATTCCCCAGCCTCGGGTCGGTCAACCCGACCTTGACCATGATGGCCAACACCGTTCGGGCCTGCGAGTTCCTGGTCGAGGCCGCCCGCCGAAACGAACTCGGGTAGCGGATCCGGCCTCCGCACCGTGCTTTCCGGAGCGGGTTCGGCACGCCAAACCGCCCACGACCCACGGGGATATCCCGGATCATGAACACCGAGCCGCCAGCCTGGACGAGGGCAGCGGTTAGACGCGGCTGAAGATCGAGCCGCTGAGCGTGCCTGTGCTATCGGCGAACGACTCTTCATCGACGCCGAGCGAGTGGAGGATGCTCAGGTACATGTTGGCCATCCTCGACTCGCCGTTCCGCCAGTAGGTCCCGTGCTTCAGCCCCATGCTGGCGCCTCCGGCGACCAGGGTCGGCAGGTTGGTCGGGTTGTGCGTGGTGCTGGCGCCGCTCCCGAACAGCACGATCGTGTTGTCCAGTACCGTGCTGTTGCGGTCCCTGTATTCGGACAGTTGCCCGAAGAAATGCGCCACCTGCTGGCTGAGGAAGCGGTCGTACTTGGCGAACTGCAACTGCCCTTCCTTGTCAGTCGCATGGGAGAGCTTATGGTGCGTTCGGTCCAGTCCCAGCTTCAAGGGGAAGGTATCGCTGATGCCCATGCCATCCTCTCGGTTCAGCATGAACGCGACCGACCGTGTAATGTCCGCATCGAAGGCCAGAGCAATGAGGTCGAACATCGTGCGGTAGAAGTCCGCGGGCTCGCCCTCGGATGTCGCGTCGAGGTTCAGGTGGGAATAGTCCTGCTTCTTGAGCGGGACATCGATCCAGCGCTCGGAAGCGATGAGCCGTGATTCCACTTCGTTGAGCGAAGTCAGGTACTGGTCCATACGGACCCGGTCGGACGATCCGAGCTCCCTGTCCAGAGCACGCGCGCTCTCGGCAACGGCATCCACGAGCTTGATGCGCCGCTGGAGCATCTCGCGCTCGGACTCAAGCGACGCTCGGTCACCCCGAAAGAGGCGGTTGAACACCCTGCGCGGATTGTTCTCCGCAGGAATCGGCCTGCCCTCGAGGCTGTAGGAGATGGTTCCGGTTCTTGACAAGTAGCCGGTGCCCGCATCAATCGACAGCACGAGCGACGGCTGGCGGCAATGCTGCTTGGTATGCAGAGCGACCACCTGATCCAGTCCGACCGTGTTGTACGTGCCCGGCTTGGGATTATGCAGCGGGGCTCCGGTCAGCCACATGTCGGAGCACGTATGGGGATCGGCCTTGGGGCCGCTCGGGTGATACAGTCCGCCCATGAAGCTGAGCTTCTGGCGGAACGGGCTGAGAGGCTCGGTGGACTGACCGAAGGCGAACTCCCCGTCTTTTTCCGCTCGCGGGAACCAACTCCACTCGTCCAGCTCGTTCTCGACTCTCGGCAGGGACATGCCGTTCGCGGTATACAGGGCGCAGAACCGTCGCGGAATCTGCTCGGCCACCTCGGCCCCCATGGCGTCGAGTACGGGTAGCGCGAGGGCCGCCCCTCCCAATCCATGCAGGAACGCTCGTCGATCCATCTTGGGGCGAGTGCTCATACGTTACTCCGCAGGTACAGGCTCGCTATGCCCTACTTTTCAAGGAACAACCGGCTGGTCGCCACGTACCGGACCATGTCCCGCATCCGGTAGCCGCCAACCCCGAGGTTCGAGCCATCCTGTCTCAGATAGTTTAGCTCATTGTAGGTAAGGCTTCGGCCGTTCGCGTAGGTCATGAGGTGCTGGAGGACACTGAAGGCCACTTGGTCAATCCGGTCCTCGACGAGATAGCGCTTCAAGTCCTCCAGCCCGGCCACCTCGGTACCGTCCGGCAAGGTAGATCCGGCATCGGGAAGCGTCGATTTCAAGCGTCCACCCGCATCGAGTTCCTCTAGTGGCAGACCCCACGGATCGATCTTGGTGTGACACTGCGCGCAACCGGGCTGGTCGCGATGCATCGCGAGCCGTTCGCGGAGGGGCAGTCCCTCGGTGTCCGCTGCGAGGTCCGGCACGTTCGGGGGCGGAGGATCTGGGGGCTCCGCGATGATCTTCCGCGCCAGCCACGCACCGCGCTTCACGGGATTCGACTCACGGCCGTCCGACAGCCCGGCCATGATCGCCGCCTGGGTCAGCAGGCCCCCGAGTTCCGGGCGCCTGTGGCGAATCGGCTCGAACCGGAAGCCGCTCTCGACCAAGTCCCCCAGTCCGTAGTAAGCGGCCACCGCCTCGTTCGCCATCACGAAGTCCGAAGCAATCAGGTGCCGGGCTGGCAGGTTGTTCCGGATCAGGTGCTGCAGCAGTGCCGACGGCTCCTTCCGCAACTGGGCTCGCACGTCCCGAGTGAGCCTGGGGAACTGTTCGGAGTCGGACTCGAGCACATCAAACTTGTCCAGGCTCAGCCACCGGTACGCGAACTCGTCCGCGAATCGCGAAAAACGAGGGTCGTCGATCATCCGGTCGACTTCCGATTCCAGCCGGGCACGAAGGTGCCCCCGGGTCGCGAGGTCGAGCAAGACGCCGTCGGGAGGACCGTTCCATAGGAAATACGAAAGCTTGGACGCCAGTTCGGACCCGTCAACCGCTTCCGGCTCCGGCGTGGAACTACTCTCCACGAGGAATAGGAACTGCGGTGACGTCAAGGCAACCTGAAGGCTCTCGGCAACGCTGTCGCGAAATCCGCGGCCGGCACTCATGGAGCGATCGAACACCCCCAGCAGGGCTTCCTCCTCGGATTCCTCGAGCGGGCGCCGGAAAGCGCGGCCGCCAAAGCTGCGGACGATTTCACGCGCGTAGGCCCGGGAGTCCGACTTGCGGTCGGAGTCGATGAAGATGCTCTGGTGAGAGCGTGGCGGCCAGGTCTCGTAGAGCGGCCCCTCGAATTCCACGGACCGGATCAGCAGCCGCGGCATGTCGCGGCCGTCGGTGTACTCGCTACGGACCGCGATCTCTCGAACCCCCGCCAAGTAGTTGACGTTGTTCTTCTCCACGTCCGGACTGGGGAAGTCGCGGATCGCCCCTTCAAAGATGTACTTCGTGAGCTTCTCGCCGGAAACGGTCTGAGGAGAACCGACGGGGGCGAACGTGCTGCCGCAATCCCGGCGCAAGCCGAGATGGACACCGACCCGGGGCAACCGCTTCTCGAATGCTCTGAAGCGACGAGCAATGGGATGATCGTCCGAAAGCCGCGTGAACGACACGTGGCTTACCGGCCTCTTGCCGTCATACCGCACCGCCAACGGCGAACTGCCTTCGGGCAGCCGCACCGCCATGAACGCAGGCTGGACAAGTTCCCTTGAGAACTCGCGACCTCCTAGCACTAGAGTGAGTTCCTTCGCCTCCATCGGCGGTGGCAAGGCAAGCTCCCGTCCGGGCTCGACCAGGGTCTGCACTTCGGCAAGATCGAGTGCCCGCCGATAGATCCGCACGTCCCGAATGTCACCTCGGAAGTCCTCGGCCCCTGGCACACGGCCGATATGGAGGTCGGCCGCCGGATTGCCGAGTTTCTTGGCCCCAATCGTTCCCGTGGTGACCGGGTATCCGTTGACATATAGCGTCACCCCGTCCTTGCCGCGCCGCACAACAGCAGCGATGTGCTGCCAATCCCGGGCGCGGAGCACAGATTGCCGCGAATTCACGTTACCGTTCGATTCCCGATCCGGACCCGTCGTCTGCAGGCGCAGGAGACCCCTGTTGTTGGCCATCTCCAAGTACCAGCCCTGCGTGTATTGAAAGGCCCCGATCCCGAGCAACGCGGACCTTCTGAGACGATCCGGGTAAACCCAAGCTGCGACGGTGAAGTCCCCATCCCCTACATCCATCGAGTCGATCCAGGGCACCACCATGGAGTCGCCATCCCCGTCGAAGGAAACCGCCCGTCCGAGCGGGGAGTCGACATACCGTGCATCCCCCTCCAGGCGACCGGGAGAACCCTCCTCCGCAGGCCACGGTCCCACAACCCCCTCCAGCAGGCGCGAGACGGGCGCGGGTTCCGGCAGCCAGTTCTGGTCGCTCTCGTGGACATCGACTTGGTAGATGCCCGCAGCATCCAATTCCACCGTCGTTGGCGAACCCGACTCTGGAAGGTGTACGATCTGCGCAACGGCCGGTCCCTGAGGGCTTTCGCCCCGATCCAGCAGAAGGCCGTCGTTGTATTTCGCCGCCGTCACGGTCACACGGAAGCGCCCGAAATCCGGCAACTCGCGCACCGAGATCTTGAAATTGGCCTTGGGGCCGAAGGTGCCGTCACTCCGGAAGATCTCATCCGTCGGGATCGCGGGCCGGAGCAAGAGTCCCTTCGGCACAGTGCTGTACGGACTCCCTTTGGGGTAGCCCCGGCTGCCCCGCATACAGGCGAACACCGCGTGGTAAATACTGTCGAAGTCCCTCCAGCCCCGCACCGTGGCGTTTCCCCGGTAGCCTTCGTTGAAGCGGTACTTGGTTCGCATGCGGTAGGGCTCGAATGCGAAGGGCTTGGAGGGGATCGGCTGGGCGACTAAGTAATCCTCGTTCCGGAGGAGCATGCTGTTAGCCCCCAGAATCAGCTCCTCGGAGAGCGGCTCCGGATTGATCGAAGTCCCCAGATCGACACGGAAATTCTGGATCGACGGCTTGGAATCCGGATCCACAATGGATCGACGCAACGCTTCGCCAGCAATCTCAAGGTAGGCCTCCATTAGGAGCGGGGAGACCTCTAGCGTCTCGGAATTGTTGACGAACCCATCCTCGGACACGGCGTCGGGCGGAAGAATGTCGGTGAGGTCGTCCTCCAGCAGCAACAGCGACTGCAAGGTGTTTCTGTACTGCGAGACGGTCAGGCGGCGCACGTTCCCGTTCTTGGGAGTCGGGCGGGCCCGAGCAACGTTCAGGGCCTGCTCAATCCATGCGGTCACTGCCGCCCTGACTTCACTCTCGGGCTCCGGGAAGCCCTCCGGCGGCATCGCTCCGCTGTCAATCTGATGCTGGACGACCTCCCAGAGCCGGAGACGGCGCTCCTCCAGAGTGCCGTCCAACTGATCGAGGCGTATGCCGGAGGTCGCTAGGTCGGCGTTATGGCAAACGATGCAGTTCTGCCGCAGGAACGGCCCCGTGACCCGCTCGAAGGATGCCTCGGTTTCCGAGTCAACGGCCTCCGCGGCCAACGCCGGAGCAGTGCGGACGGCCCAAACGAGGCCGGCGGCAGAAACAGCCGTCAGGATGCACGCAGCCCATAGACGGGGCAACTGGTTCGAGTCAGTCACGGTGGAATCGGCCACCGTTCCGGCAAGCTTCCGGAACAGGCCGATACCGTTATGGTAGCGCCGACCCGCTTGGACCCGATCACGGTTGGGCACTGCCAGCACCGCCGGCGGGGCCGAGGAGTGGCTCCCGGCAGAGCGATTCCGACCACGGATGATTCCCATCGGAGTGCGTGGTCTCCGGATCCGTCAGACAGGCTCAGCCGGAACACGATGTTGCCTCGGCGCTCATCGTGCGGCTCGGCAGGCCAGCCAGCCGGATCGTCCATCACTGCTACAGTGATACCCGTCACCGACTAGGGTACCGGTGAAGCGAGTCCGTTGGACCGGGCTCGCACGACGACCAGGCCCTGGACCGCGAACGGAGGCGTTGCATGCCGCGAACAGCCCTTTCCTGCCTTCTCATCCCGATTCTGATAGGATGCGCGCCTGCGTCTGTTGCGCCGGAAGCGACTGAAGAGTCGATCGTCGCCAGTTCTGTCGACGCGGATATCGCTGCCATCGCTGCCGGGTCCCGGGTCGTCGACCTGACAGTCCTGGTATCCGAGACGTTGCCCGCCCATTGGGCGTCCAATCCCCCGTTCGCTCGCTGGACGAACAACTGGTTCGAGACGCTTGAGAACGACTACGGTACGCCGTTCACACCGAGCGCCGCACCCTACTATTCCCAGCGCTACGTAATCGACGAGCACACTGGAACCCAGACCGACTTCCCCGCCCACTTCGTGCCCCCGCCCGACAGCGGCTTGCCGCACGCCGGTCCGATGGGAGACGTGACCGGTGACCGATACCCGCTAGATCGCATGATGGGACCTGCGGTCGTGATCAACGTGACGGACATCCGGGACGCAGCCGAGCCGGGACTGTCGGCTCCGATCACCGTCGAACGCATTCAGGCATGGGAAGCCCAGAATGGCGAGATCCAGCCCGGGGAAGTCGTGCTGTTCTATAGCGGTTACACAGACGCATATTACAAGCCGCTACCCGAGGGAAACCGACTGACCTTCGACCCGCTCGTACTCAAGACAGCCCCCGGCTGGCCTGCCCCAACGCCAGAGGCAGTCACTTACCTGCAGGGCAAGGGGGTCTGGCACCTTGGCACCGACGGAGCCTCTATGGGACCCGTCGAGGGGGGCCAGCCAACACATCTTGCGGGACTGCAGCACGGCATGAGCTGGGAGGAACAGCTGACCAATCTGGGAGAACTTCCCACCCGCGGGGCCTACTATGTCGCCCTGCCTCTGAAGATCGTTGACCAGTCCGGCAGTCCCACACGAGCCATAGCCTTCGTACCGAACGGGGAATCGGAATGATCCCTGACGTTACGGGCAGTTGGCCTAGCCGAGTTGCCGGTAAGAAAGTCCGCAGATGATGCAGGCAATCAAAGGTGGGTACGGTAGGACCATGTTACGAATCCTGCTTGCGGCACTCACGGGCGCTGCAGTCGTGATGGCAGCCGAGGTGAACTCGGAGCGGCTCAACCGTGCGCATGAGGAACCGGAGAATTGGCTGACCTACTACGGCGCATACCGCAGTTGGCGCTACAGTCCCTTGGATCAGGTGAATCGCTCCAACATAAGGAGCCTCCGCGCCGAGTGGGCGTTCGAGAGTGGAATCAGCGACGGCGGCATGCAATCCGCTCCCGTAATCGTCGACGGCGTGATGTACGTCGCGACCGCATGGAACCATGTCTTCGCACTCGATGCCGCGAGCGGCGACCAGATCTGGCGCTACGAGTACCCGAAGCCCGAGAACTTTCCGGTCTTGTACGGCCCCTGGAGCCGGGGCGTCGCAGTTGCGTACGGGCTGGTCTTCATCGGGACCCTCGACAACCATGTCGTCGCGCTGGACCGGGCGACCGGAGAGGAGGTCTGGCGGGTCGAGGTCGAGAATGCCAACCAGTGCGGCTGCAACATAACGTCGGCACCGCTGGTCGTGAAGGACTTGGTCATTACTGGGGTCACGGGAGGGGACTCGGCGCACCGCGGCTACCTGAACGCCTTCGATGCGAGAACCGGGCGGCACCGCTGGCGCTTCTGGACCATTCCGGGGCCCGGCGAACCAGGTCACGAAACCTGGGAGGGTGATTCCTGGAGGTACGGCGGCGGGTCAACCTGGATCACAGGGACCTACGATCCCGACCTGGACCTCCTGTATTGGCCGGTCGGCAATCCGGCCGCCGACTTCTACGGCGAGGACCGGAAGGGCGACAACCTGTACACGGATTCGGTCGTGGCACTCGATCCGGACACGGGAGAGCTGAAGTGGTACTACCAACAGATTCCGCATGACGTCTGGGACTACGACACGGCCTACGAAATCGTCCTGCTGGACCTCGAGGTGAACGGCGCGATGCGGAAGACCCTCCTCAACCCGTCGAAGTCGGGCTACGTATGGCTGCTGGACCGCACGAACGGAGAGTTCCTGGCTGCGTGGCCGCTCGTCGAGACGTCGAATTGGATCGAGGGCGTCGGGCCAGGAGGTGAGTTGATCGGCCGTAACGAGCCCCGTGCAGGGGTAGAGTCCTTTATTTGCCCCGCGATCGGAGGTGGTCGGAGTTGGAACCACGGAGCGTACTCGCCGGACACAGGATGGTTCTACTCGACAGGACTGGAATGGTGCCAGACGCTGACGGTGCGGAAGGAATCGCCGCAGGAAGGCATGGCCTTCTTCGGCGGTGAATTCGAGATGGCTCACCCCAAGGGCCGTGAGGCGTGGTCGCATCTGTCGGCCTACGACCCCGTCACGGGGGACCGGAAATGGCAGTACGAGCACAAGTACCCGCTGCTGGCATCCCAACTCGCAACCGGAGGAGGGCTGGTCTTCACGGGCGACGCGACAGGACGCTTCTTCGCCCTGGACGCGGAAACCGGAGAGGAACTCTGGAGCTTCCGAACCGGCTCCGGGCACCGTGGATCGGCCGTCACCTATTCGGTCAACGGGCGCCAGTACATCGCCACTCCGAGCGGATGGGGCTCGGCGCTCGCGGGCCTGACGACCCAGCTCTGGCCAGAAGCGGCGGACTTCCCCACAGGGTCGAGTGTTTTCGTGTTCGCGCTTCCGGAGGACGGTGAATGACCCGGGCCGCATTCACCTTGCTCCTGGCCTCCACGGTCACAGGGGCCCAGTCTTTGGACCTGTCCTCGCCGGATCTCATAGGGGAGGGAGCGGTCCAGTTCGCGAAGAGTTGCGCCGTCGGCTACTGCCACGGCTCGGAGGGGCGGGCCGCCCGAGGACCCGCCTTGCGGGACCGGGTGTGGGACCCGCGCGATCTCCATCGCGTCACTGCGGAGGGTCTACCCGGAACGGCCATGCCCGCGTGGAAGGACGTCTTGCGTCCTACAACGATCTGGGCGGTGACTGCCTACCTACTGAGCCTGTCTACCGAGCCACCTTCCGGGGCGGCAGCGGTCGTGGAATTGGACGTGTCGAGTGGCCCAGGGCGGGAAAGGGAGTTGTCGGAGGCGGCCGCTCGCGGGAAGGAACTGTTCTTCGACCTGACCCGCCAGAGCCGCTGCGGAGTCTGCCATGAACTGGACGGGATGGGCACGGCGATAGGGCCGAGTCTCGCGATCGCGGCCCGCTCCAAGACGGCATCCGAGCTCCTTCGTGACATACGGGACCCACAGGCGGAAATCGCCTTCGGATTCGAGCAAGTCCAGCTGCAACTTCACTCGGGAGAGCGACTCGAGGGCGTCCTGGCAGAGGAGACAGAAACCAGGATCCGCCTCTTCATTGCCGGTTCCGTGCCGCCCCCTCTGCGGTCGATTGCCAAAGGCGAGATCCGGACGCAGGGCACCCGCAAGTGGTCGTCGATGCCGGACGACCTTGACAGCGTGTACTCGGTCGACGAGGTCGAGGCTATCGTGGCGTACCTGAAGGAGTCCGGGTCTTAGAGGCGCGCCCGCCAAGCAGCCGCGTGGCCAGCAATCAGCCTCCGGTGAAGAGGGTGCGTTCGTCCACGAAACAAACCGGGTTCCCGAAGGGATCGCGGGCGTAGAAGAGGCGCTCTCCCCACGGCATGCTGGAAACGCTCTCGTCGAGGTCGGGACAGCCCATCGCCTGCGCCCGACTGAACACGGCTTCCAGGTCTTGGACTGCGAAATACAAGTACTGATTCGCGTGAAAGCGCCAGCCCCCGCCGACGGGATCCCCGTCAGCGACAGGTTCGTAGCAGGCGAGGATCGTGCCGCCGCAATCGAAGTAGTGCCGACCTGGGGAGACACGGCCCCCCGCGATGCCGAGCAGTTCGCCATAGAACCGGGCCGCGCGGTCAATATCATTCACGGGCAGGATCACCCGATACAGTCGAACTCCCATCACACCTCCGTGAGCCGCAGGATACCGCCCGCAGGGATCCAGTGCTCCGGACCGTCCTTTCTCTCGTCCACGAGATGAGTGGGGTGGTGGGAGTGACAAGGTGAGAGTTGGTGCGTTCGTTAGTTCGACAGTCCCCGAGACCGGCGATGGTCTCCTCAATAGGGGGTGCGGACGTCGCACGGGCTCTCTCACGAGCTTCACAGCCCGGAGGGAATGGATTCACGATCAGGCGAGGAGGAATAGACGCCACGGAACGAGACTCCAAGGCCGAAGAATTGTTCGGCAACGCGAAGCGTTGACGGCGAGCAGCCGATGCGTTGAGAGACTTCCTTCTGGAATGCGACCTAGCGGAAGAGTTGAATTCGGGGAAGGCGGGCACTCATTTCGAGATCGCGGTGACCGACCAAGCACCGGGCTGGTCGCGCAAGCCGGAGTACAACTACAGTGCCGTGGCCATCACCAAGGCCAATTCCAAGACTCCGACGCCCCAAAGGATTACTCGTTTCAGGCGTTGCTCCGTGGGGTCTCGGACTCCACGGCCATCGAGTTGGCTCCAGTCGGCCAGGCCGAGGTTTCGGGCCGCTGCCGAAAACCCGTCACGAGCCCCGCGGAGCCGCAACGGAACCAGTGGTCACATCTTTTTGAGCAGGTCGCGCACTTCGGATCTCGGGACCGGGTTAGGCTCTCGGTCTGGAGTCTCAAGATATCGTTCAATCAGCTCACGTGCTTCCGAGTAGCGGGATTTCCGTTTTGCAAGGACCCACGCCTTGGCGGCGGCCCTCCAGACCATGGGGTCTTCAGGGTCTCGGGCGAACGCCAGGTCGAAGAGCTTGTCGCTTTCCTCGTGCTTCCCGCGCCGGGCCAGGAACGCGGCTTCCTTCAACAATGGCCTCATGCCTTCCGGGTTGAGTCTCCGTGCCTCGGCCAACTGCTCGCCGGCGCTGTCGAATTCACGCATGGCCTCGTAGTAGGTACCCAGAGCCTCCGCGCCTCGTGCTGCATCGATGGCCCCAATCCGGATCGCAATCTCCTTCGCTTCGGCCTTTTTTCCTCCGACAAGCGAGGGGGCTTCCAGATGAAAGGCCTGGAGCGCGTCGTAGGCGTCAAGGTTGGTTTCGTCCAATTCGATAGAGCGCTCAAGTTCCCGGCGCATCCGGCGCACAAAGGGTGCTGCGGCAAGCTTGCGCAATCCGGTCATCCTCTCAGCGCGTCGTCCCATGGCCAAGGCCAGCCAAAGGAAATAGGTCGAGTTCTCCGGATCCTGCTCGACGGCTCGCTCGAATGCGTCCTGAGCCTTCCGGAAATCCTCGGCTGTGAATTGTCGGATCCCTTCCTTCCAATCGTCTTCGCCGGGAATGTTGGCTGCCGGCGCCAAAGCACCAGCCATCGTAAGCAGAGCAGTTCTCCGAGTCATTAGTCCAGCGCGGCTGTCTGCTTGATTCTACTGCGGCGTGACTCGTACGCCAGGCCCAATCCGACTCGAAGCCTGGCACCTCCCGCTCGGAGGCTACGACCGGCACCGTACGAATTCGCCGCACCTCCCGGATTCGACCGTTTTCCCACCAATCCGTAGTGAGATGTTTCGGGCCTAGACGAGACGATACCCACGAATCAATGTGGGATTCAACGCGGCATCACCCGCACCGCGCTGGTCGGGCCCCCAGCACGCTTGCGTCCTCGATTGACACGTCGGCGAGCATCAGCTCGAGAGCGGAACGATTCCTGTGCCAGGGTCTGATCGGATCGAATCCGTTGCTCGGCGGTACCCCGTCGACGCCTCCCGTGCCTGTGCTGGCTGCGCGACTCGTCCGAAGCATGCGGTTCTGTTGCGTAGGCCCGCTGCCACGATCACGGATGTTCCAAGAGCGCGAACTGCGCCGTGGTCCGGCGGCCATGAGAGCCGCGCAGGCAAGTGAGTGGTGCCTGCACGCCCTGATCGAAGCTCACCGTTCCGAAATCCGCGCTCTGGCCGAGCGCCACGGTTTCGATAGCGTGCGCGCGTTCGGATCGATGGCGCGGGGCGACGTGGATCTACTGGTGACCTTACCGGCCGACAAAACGGGCTTAGCCCTTGGCGCAATGGTGATGGACATCCAGGATCTGCTGGGACGACGAGCCGATGTGGTGACCGAGAACTACCGGCATCCCGCCCTTCGAAACCGCGTGCTGAGAGAGGCGCGGATCCTGTGTGAAGATGGATCCCGAGGCCGACTTGGGGCTCTGGGGGCGCATCCGTAGCCGCATTGCCCACATCGAAGAGTTCAACAGCGGGGAAAGGTCCTAGTTCACGAGTCACACTTGGTGCAGGACGCCGTGATCCGAATTCAGCAGACTATCGCGGAATCCACGCAGCGTCTCAGTGATGGCATCGGAGCAACCGAGCCCAATGCGCCTTGGCGTGCGATCGCGGGCTTTCGCAACGTGCTCGTGCATGACTACTTCGAGATCGACCTCGAGGTCGTCTGGAGGGCTGTGGATCAAAACCTACCAAGATTGGTTCTGCGGTCGCCCGGATGACGCACGTCGCACGTACTCGCCAACCGTAATGGAGGTCGAAGTCTTTGGGGCGGTGGTACCGGTTCATTGCCTTACTTCGAAGTCGGAATAGCCGAGAAACCCGGGCCTTCTCGGTCAGCGGGACGGTTGTTAGCTGCTTGAAAGGTGTCCCTAGAGCGCCCTGCATAGAGGTCGAACCCGACCAAACAGGACTCCCACCCCGATACAGATCTGCGTGGATGGGTAGCTAGAAGAACCTGCGACGATTCATCAGTGATTCTCACGGCACAAATTGGGCCTAATTCCGGGAGCGCGCTGATCAAGTGCGCGAGGAACCGTCGAAGGCAAAGCGACGGTTGCCGAGCCAAGGCAGGGGCTCGGAGAGCTCTGGGCCGAGCACTTCGATCGGGGCGGGCCGTTTGTGTTTCTTCTTCAGCGGCACCATCCATGGATCCGGATTCAACCGGACGTCGGCTCTGGTGGCGATCCGGCTCTCGAACGGCGCATGGGCAAGCACTTCGAAGAAACGTTCGACAAGCGGACGGAGGCGTTCGAGTCGCGGTGGAAGCGGAAGTCGATCCGGGTGGAGGAGCGCTTGGACCGGATTCAAGTGATCCACCGACCCCGATTTCAAGGCTGTATGTGACAGATTCAAGCCCGAGCGGTGAAGCGGTTACGTCTTGCATTTCTGCCGGTGCCGAGCGATCGACAACGCCGAGGGCGCGCCGAATAATACCGACTCGAACCCCGGTAACTACTCACGCCGCTTTTCGACCATGTGTCTTTTCGCCTGACATCACGCGCATCCCTACTTGCGCTGGGATGCGGTCAGGTTTCGAACGGTTGTGCGGGGCTCGACCTGTCACTGGGCGGGACCCCTGCTGACCGGCAAGCGGCGGGATGCCGCACCCGGCGATGAGCGGGCTTGACAAACTAGCGGGGGCTGCCTTTGCCACTGGCTAGGGAGCCTTCGACTCAGAACGCGGCGATGGGTGCATGGTACGGATCGAAGGCGACCTTGGGTCTGTGCCAGCCTCTGATCGCGGCGATACCGCCGCACACCACCCATATTGAGACCCATCTCGGTGGCGGCGCGTTCATGCAGCGCAAGCCGCTGGCGCTGAGGAACATCGGCATCGATCGCAACGCCCGCTCGATCCGGGCGTTCCGCTGCGAGTACCCGGTGGAACTGGTGCACGGCCGCTGCCACCGCTTTCTGTCCGAGTTCCCGATTGCGAGCGACGAGTTGGTCTACAGCGACCCGCTCTATCTGCTCGGCACGCACAGGTCGCAGCGCCGCTACCGCTATGACTACACGCAGGCCAATCGCGCCGAGCTGCTGGCGTTGCTGTCTGGCCTGCCCTGTGCGGTGATTCTCTCTGGCTACCCCTCGGCTCTGTACGAGCGGGCGCTACGCGGCTGGCACAGCCTGTCCCGGCAGGTGCTAAACCAGGCCGGGATGGTGACCGAGAAGGCCTGGTGCAACTTCCCACCGGGGCACCCCCACTGGCACCGCTAGGCGGGCCAGAACTTCACACAGCGCCAGTGCATCAAGCGCAAGGCCGCCAACTGGGCCGAGCGCTTTGCGGCCGTGGAGCCGGGCGACCGCCTGGCGGTGCTGGCCGCCCTGATGGCGGTCGAGGCCGAGTGATGCCGACGGTCGACGGCCAGTCCCTGTGCGAGCAACTGCGGTCTGCCAAGGAGCAGGTCGAGGTTCTGCGCAAGACCGGCAAGGTGCCGCCAGGAGCCGACGCCGTTTCCGGATGCTGATGCCCTTGCTGACACGGCTGCTGGCAGTCTTGCTGGAAGAGACCACCCGCAAGAACAGCAGTAACTCCTCCATCCCGCCCTCGCTGGTGGACAAGGACGACACCGGGCAGCGGCCCAAGCCGCGCCGCAAGGCTCATCCGGCCAACGAGCGCGGCGACTCCACTCTACGGACCGTGACCACCGAGGAAGTGCTTACCGTCACGAACTGCGACAGCTGTGGCGTCGATCTGTCGGGGGTCGCTCCGAGCGACCGCGAAATCCGGGTCCGGTACGACATCGTGTTCGAGGTGGTCGAGCATCACGTCGAGGCCGAGGTCAAGCACTACACTGACTGCCGGGTCCGTTGCAAGGCAGAGTTCCCCGCCAGCCTGCCCGGGCCGCGGCAGTATGGCAGCGGGCTGCAGGCTTTCATCTGCAACCTGCCGGTGGCCCAGATGCTCGCTCTGCGCCGCACCGTCGAGCTGGTCCGGGCGAATTCCGGCCTACGGCTGTCCGAGGGCACCTGTACGGACTCGACGATTCGGTCACATCCGATTTCGGCTGGCAGTGCATGCTAGCGAGGCGCCTCAGCGAGCGCAACGTGCGATTCGTGCAATGCGCGGGGACCAGCACACCGACCAGTTCGACAGGCGCAGAAGGAATGCGGCCTAGGTAGACAAGCCGATTGCCGGGCTACTCAAGGATCTGAAGTCCCGCGGCATGCTGGAGGACACACTGATGGTTTGGGCGAGAGAGATTGGACGTACGCCGGTCAGCCAAGGAGGGGATGGTCGTGATCATGACCCGTACGGCTGTACCTTCTGAATGGCCGGTGCGGGAGTTAAGAAGGGCTTCCGTTACGGCGCCACCGATGAGACCGGGTACCACGCAGCCGAAAACCGGACGCACATCCATGACCTCCACGCAACGCTGCTGCACGCGCTGGGCATGGACCACGAGAAGCTGACCTACCATTTCTCGGGCCGCAACTTCCGCCTGACGAACGTGGTGGGACTCGTGCACAACGATATCCTCGCTTGACCGTCCGGTCGCAGCGTGACCGCATGCTCCGGGAATCGCGAATGCCAGCCTACACCTCAAGCCACTGAATCCACACCGAAGCAGCAGGCAAGGGGGCGAACGAATGGGCCAGGTCCCGATTCACCCTGCTTTCCGCACGATCCAACCATTAGTGAAGTAAGTTGCTGCACTTCGCCAAGATTACCTCTTGGGCTGGTGACGATCCCAAAAGGCATCATTGGGGCTATCAATTAAACTGATAGGCCTAAGGGATTCGATAGATGCGTCTGGACCGCGCTGTACTGGACGGTTACCGTATCAGAAGCGTTCTCGCAGCGTCGATCCTTCTAGGGCCGGCCCTCGTCTACACGGCAGCACCAACCATTTCGGAAATCGAAGGGCTCATAGCGCATGGGAAATACAATCAGGCGTTGGCCGCCCTCGAAGCTATTTCCAGGCGAAGCGCTCATTGGCATTTTCTTGCCTCCAAGGTCTTCGACGGACTCGAGCAACCCGCGCGCGCAGCCTCCGAGGCCGAGACAGCGCTAGATCTCGACCCTGCCAAGGAAGCTCACCACCTTCAGCTAGGCCAGCTCTTGCTCACCCATAACAATGCCGACTCGGCTCGTGAGGTCTTTTTCAACGCGCTGAAACAGTTCCCGGGCTCGACCCTCTTGGGGGTCGGGAACGGGCTGGCCCTGAATCGGTTGCAACGATTCGATGAGGCGGAACTCGAATTCCGCCAGCTATTGGCGCGACAGCCGAAGCTGGGCATCGCACTCGACGGGCTCGTCGACGCATGCTTGCAGCAGGTTCGCTACGAAGAGGCGGCCACTGCCGCGGCCCGCTTCATGGCGGCCAACGCCGACGACTATCGGGGTTACTACTATGCTGGCCTCGTCGCCGACAAGAGTGGCTCACCTCCGGCAGACGTCGAGAAGCTGCTCAGGATGGCGCTCGACAGAAACGACCGGTTCGCCCCAGCACGTGTCCACTTAGGTAAGGCACTTCTACGGCAAGGTCGTCCCGAGGAGGCGGCGCTCATGCTGGAAGGCGCGGTCCTGCTGAAGCCGGACTACGTACTGGGCCATCTCCATCTCGCACGGGCCTACGGCAGACTCGGGCGCAGGCAGGATGCGGAACGGCACGTGCAACTCGTCCAGGATCTGGAACGAATACAGCAACAACCTGCGCCAGTGCTGCGGCGCCGGAATCCATCCCGGTAAACCGTCCGTCAGGGCGGACACTTTGCCAAGGGCGGAGTGCCGGCCTTGGCGACCTCCAATCGGTGGCTAGCGAAGACTGCTCCTACCAGTTGAACTTCAGCACCAGCTGAATCTCCCTCTGGCCCGTCGCGCTCGTGATACGTCCCGCGTTCGCAGATCCGATCGTGATGTTCGGATTACGGAACTGGGGCGTGTTGGTGAGGTTGTAGAACTCGCCGCGGAGTTCGAAATTGGCTCCTTCCCTCAACGCGGAGACGTTGAACCGCTTCATAACCGTCAGATCCAGAACTGCTAGACCTGGTCCGTAGAAGAGGCCCCGTCCGGCGTTTCCGACCGTGAACTGGGCGGGCTGTTCGAACGCATCAACATTGAACCATCTGTCCAGCGACTGCGATGATCCGGAGAGTTTCGGGTTGCCGACGACGTTAGGACGCCTCTGCGAGCCGCAGATGCAGCTGTCCTGGGCTAGGCCGGGATTCATCGGGAAACCCCCTTGCAATGTCCAGATGCCATTCAGCATCCAGCCGCCAATGATGTGGGATAGCGGCCCGGAGTTTGCACGCGAATAGCCAGGACCCAGAGGCGGCTCGTAGTTGAAACCGAGACTAAACCGTTGCGGGACAGCATTTCGCTCCACACCCCGGTCTAGGTCCCGATTGTTGATGGGATCGCGATACCCTTCGTCGCCACGGGAAATTGTCTTTTGCCAGGTGTAGGCTGCCAAGAATCCCAGGCCGTCGGCGAAACGTTTCTCCGCCTTGACTTGTAGCGAATTGTAGTTCGAGAGCCCCAGCCACGCCCGAAAGTTGACTCCACCCGGGTACTGCGGATATTGGACATACGGTGCAATGTACCGCCCCCGCGCTTCAGGGGCCAAGTTGAGTGGGATTGCGTTCAGATTGAATCCGCCGTAGCCGAGAGCCGTTCCCTTTGATCCGGCATATCCGATCTCAAGCATGACGCCTCCGACCTGCTGCTGGATGTTGAAGTTCCACTGCTGCATGTACGAAGTGGGATTGCTGTCGGGATAGACCGAGACCGTTTGCGCGTTTCGTCCGGACTTGTCCAATGGCTCGTACGGAACGAGATCAAGGGAAACGCGCGGCGTTACGTTGTCGATGGTGTTGTACCGACCCACCGCCGCATCCGCGAAGATCGGCTGAGGCTCTAGGAACCCGAAGGCGCCGCTACTCATGGTTCCCACCGTAAAGAGGCCGTACCCTCCTCGCAGCACCGTTTTGTCCCGCACGTTGTACGCAAAGCCGAAGCGCGGTGCGAAGTTGTTCCAATCCTGTTCCCAAGGAGTGTTCCGGAAGCCGTCTTTGCCGTACTGGCGGATCTCCCCGCGACCCAAGTCGAAAACGCCGCTGCGATTCTTGACCTCGTGGTAGTACAGGGGGGCGTCCCAGCGAAGACCCAAATTGAGCGTCAGCCTATCGGTGACGCGGAAATCATCTTGAACAAACAGGCCATAGACACTCCCACGGGACCCGAAGAAGCCCGGAAAGATGCGGTAGTCAAAGCTCGTCGGCATTCCTAGGAGAAAGCTGGCATAGTCGAAGCCGGAATCGGAGAATCCGCGCTGGTCCGTGAAAGTGTTCTCGAACCACCAGCGGGTGTTTCCCGGGAGTGGTTGAAGGTTATCGGTTCGAATCTTGCGCACTTCGCCACCGAACTTGATCGTGTGGCGTCCCTGGATGACCGAGAAGACATCGACGAGCGCGTAGCTGTTCTGCAGTTCGAAGAAGAGAGTGTCCCAAGTGCTGCCCAAGTGCCGGAAGTTCTGGAAATTGATTTCTGGAGTCCCTTTTTTGTCGTCCCCATCGGGCATCCCATGGATTCCCAGGCTCCTGGTGCTGACGGACCCGTACCCGGCGACGGTACGTTTCGGATACACCTGCCACCACGACAAGTGAAGATCGTTCGTCGCGTGCGGACTGAATGTGTGCACATGGTTCACGATTGCCTGATAGCGAGGGTTCGTGAGTTCCGCACACTGCCCGATGGCCCCTCCGCCCGCCGGCTCGGGGAAGGCACAGGGCACCTGGATCAGGTCGTCATGCTCGGACCAACGGACCATCAGCTTGTCCATGTCGGAGAAATGGTGGTCGATCTTGACGTGGTAGTCCCAGGGATTGCCACCGACGCCGCCGAACGAGTTGTAGTTGCGGAACGGCTGGTTGGCTTGAGGGGCCGGATACAGGTCCTGGATGATCTGTGCCGCGTTGCTCATCCTGGAACGCGGGATCATGTTGTTGGAGAACGGCGACCGCACGGGATCATTGCCGACCATGCGCGTAGTAGCGGGGTCGAAGATTTGCCTCGAATGCACCGGATTCCCTTCGACATCGGTCCCGATCTGATCCCCCAAAAGCTGGGAGAAATCGCCGTTTCGGAACTCCTGGAGGGGAACGGTGAGGTTGGTGAAGGCCGCGTTCCCCCTGCGCTTCTTGGCTTCCCAAGCAAAGAAGAAGAACGATTGGTTCTTCTTGATCGGGCCGCCAACCGTCGCCCCGTACTCGTTTCTACGCAGCACGGGCCGGGAGTGGTTGAAAAAGTTCCCGGCGTTGAGCTGGTCGTTACGGAAGTACTCGAAGAAGCGCCCGTGGAACTCGTTTGTTCCGGATCTGGTCGTCGCGGCCATGATTGCGCCGCTGGATTGCCCGAACTCCGCGGCGAAGCTATTGGTCATCACCTTGAACTCCTGAAGAATGTCGGGACTGGGATTGACGGGGTTTCCGGACCAGACATGAGCGCTGCTATGCGCCCCGTCCAGAAAGTAAGGGTCCTTGCGTACGACTCCGCCGTTGGTCACGGTTAGGCCGCCAACCTGGACAACACCTGGCGAAAGCCGCATGAGGTGCTGCGGGTTCCTCCCTAAGAGGGGAAGGCTAATCATCAGAGTATTGTCAATGAGCGTGGACTGGGAGCCCGTGTCCGTTTCGAGCAATGGCGCGACGCCCGTCACCTCGACGATTTCTGTGACCTGACCCAGCGACAGCTCGAAGTCGATGCGCTGCTCGCGCGTCATCTCAACGCTGACGTCGTCCCGGACGACCCTCGAGAAGCCCTCCGATTGCGCTTCGACGCGGTACTCACCGGGCTGGAGGAAGCGGACAACGTAACTTCCGACCGCACTGGTAGACGTCTCCGTCCTTACTCCGGTGTTGACGTTTTCGATGGCGACCATTGCACCTGGGATGACCGCCCCGGATGCATCTGTCACGGTACCGAGGATCGTCCCTGTATTGCCCTGACCGAACGCACTCGCGACAGCGAGCAGCAGCAGACAAGAGATTCTCGTCACAACTACCTCCTTCTGAGGCGTGCAGGCTGCAACTCGGCATCGAAGCCGGACACCGGCACCGCCTCGAAACCAACCCTCCCTTGCGGAAGGCGCGCTCTATTCACGCACGGCTGGTTGACGTTGTCAAGGTTGTTTCGCGGCTTTTTCGCACCAAAGTGGGGAGGTGGAGTCGCTGCTGGTGGAATTGGGCAGAAATAAGCCATGTGCCCCCGGAACCTGCCGACGAGACCTGTCCACGGCAGGTTAGAAAGGCGCTAGAAGCCCCTAACACCGCTCGCCGTGTCACGGATTCCAGATCGGGAGACTCCTAGCGCACGGATCGCGTCGATACGGTCGCGGGCAGTGGGTGGTAGTGCCAAGGGAGCAATGGAGAGGCGCATTAACAAGGCAGATCTATCCAGATTGCGATGCGATGGCTGGAGCCCTCCATTAGAATCGGGCTTGTGGCGGCTAGCCGGTACCTATTGGTCTGGATCGGAATGCTACCCACCCTGTCCGCAACCGATTTCGTCGGAGCTTCCGTGTGCGGCTCGTGCCATCCGTCACAGTATCGGACGCAGTCGACAAGTCATCACGCGAGGGCGCTATTGCCCATCAATGACTCACCGTTACCCGCCCAGCTCATGGAAAGGCCCCTCAGGGAACGCGACGGCGTCGCATATGAATACGTCGTGGTTGAAGACGGGCTTCGGGTCCAGGTTCGAAAGTACAACACGTCGATCGCTGGACTCTTGGAATGGGCCTTCGGGGCGGGTGTTCAGGGGCTGACCGCCGTGGGCCGTGTTGACGGGGAATATTTCGAACACCGCGTCTCGTACTATCCGGCGCGCGGGAAGCCCGCGATCACGATCGGCCACCCCCTCGAGCCCCCCAAGACACCCCGGGAAGGCTTGGGCATGCGTCAGGACGCCCGGACGATCACAAACTGCTTCCGTTGCCATGCGACGGGTGTTGCCGAGACTGCAGATGCTCGTCCGCAGTTCGACACGATGCAGCCGGGAATCCGATGCGAACGCTGTCACGGCCGCGGATCCGCGCACGTCCAGGCCAAGGGGTTGCCAGAGAAGGGCCAAGCAATTAGCATCGAGAACCCGGGGCGCCGCAGTGCCAAGGGCATCATTGACATGTGTGGGGAGTGCCACAGGTTGCCGGAGCCGCGGACGATTTCCGCCCGCCCGGAGCAAGACGATCCCTTCAATGTCCGTTTCCAACCAATGGGATTGCTCGCCAGCCGCTGTTTTTCGGAAAGTCAAGCCCTGTCGTGCGTCACTTGCCACGACCCCCACGAGGATGTCCGCAAGGAGCACGACTACTACGTGACAAAGTGCCTAGGCTGTCACGAAGCCGGGGAGGACCCACCCATCGACTGCAGAAGAAGGGAAACAGAAAACTGCTTGCCCTGCCACATGCCCCAGGCCTCGCCGTCGCCGTTTCTGTATTTCACGGACCATCGAATCCGAGTAAAGTGATGCTGCCATCTGCAACACGGAGCTGAGCATGGCAACTATCGAACGATTCCCCTTGGTCGGACTGGTACTGATAGTCCTAGCCCTTCCCCTGATCCCGTCCCGTGTCGAGGCCCAGTCCGCCCTAGCGGCACAGCGACACGCTCGCGAAGGCTTCCGACTGGCGCAGGAGGGCACCGATCTTGGGCGGGCGGAGTCGGAGTTTCGCGAGGCGGTGCGGCTCGATCCTAGCAACACTGCTTACCTGTCGGCACTTGGCGGGGTGCTGGCCGTGCAAGAAAAGTACGGCGAGGCCGGAGATTTCTTTAAGAAGGCACTCGACCTGAGGCCATACGACTTGGCGATCCGGCGCAATTTGGCGGCGGCTCAATGGCAGTCGGGCTATCTGGAATTGGCAAGAGCGAACCTGGACCGGATCCTGAGGGTTCAGCCTCGGGACCAACCCAGTGTCTTACTGCTGGGGATTGTGGCGTCCGAGTCGAACGACTGCGACCGAGCGCTGCCAATGCTCGAGTCCGTGGTGCCGCTCGTCCGAGCCCGACCTGAAGCTGGAGTTGCCCTGGCGAAGTGCTACTACCAGACAGGAAGCCCCGGACAGGGCCGGGAGGCTTTGGGGCACTTGCTTGTAAATCCGGCAGCACCCGCCAACCTGCTGCGTGGTGCCGAGGTTGCCGCTGGCGCCAAGGACTTCGAAACTGCCCTGCGACTGTTCTCCTCTCTTAGGGGCGCATACGAGGACCGACCCACTCTGGAGTACAACATTGCATATTGCCAATACCGGGCAGGGCGATTCCGCGAGTCCCGCGAGACTTTGCGTGCTCTTGTCAATCAAGAGCAACTGGACAGCGACGTCTTCAGCTTGATCGGATGGACCCACCAGGCAGAGGGGCAGTTGGACGAGGCGATTCCGGCCTTTCGCTCCGCCATCGAAGCTGCCCCCCTCGAGGAATCCAACCATCTCGATTTGGCGATGGCACTGATGGACAGCAAGAAGCACCCAGCGGCCTTATCGATCGCTCAGACAGCCCTGGAAGCCCTGCCGGACTCGTTCGCTCTGTTCCAGATGCGGGGTGTATTGGAGACGACGCTTGGACACTACACCGATGCAGTGGTGTCGTACGGACGGGCTGTGCAGCTGAATCCGGACAGCCCCGAAGCCAACCTCAATCTCGCCTTGGCACAGTCGGCCGCCGGGGACAAAGGAGCTTCCAGGGAGACACTACGCAGCGGCATCGACCGATTCCCAGGCCACGCTCCGCACTACTTAGAATACGGACGCCTCTTGCTCGACCTTTGCATGACAGGCGCTGATTGCGACGACGAGCGTGCGGGCTTGTTGTTTCGGGAAGCCATTGAACTGGACCACGAATCGGCGGAAGCCTGGTACGAGGCAGGGATGCTGGCCTTGGAACAGGGAAGCTACGATGAGGCAGCCAGCCACCTGGAAACGGCATCGAGAGTGAATCCGATCAAGAGCAAGGTCGCACTCGCACTTGCCAGAGCATACATCCGACTTGGCAGGTCGGAAGCGGCGGCTAGGGAACGCAGGCGCTTCAGAGCGCTCAAGGAAAAGGAGGACTTAGCGAATCCGCGATACTACACTCAGCGCAGAACGGCGCCAACGTCTCTCTTTCAGCGAGGTCAGCGTCCGTGATCGCCTGGTTGCGCTGGTGCGGTCTTAACGTCGCTATCTGTCTGCTCCCACTGCTCGCATCGTGGGGTCCGTCCGCGATGCGGGCTGTCGCAGCCGAGATCTTCACGGACATCACGCTGGAGGCCGGAATCGACTGGCGGCACTTCAACGGAGAGTCTCCGGATCGCTATCTGATCGAATCCACATGTGGCGGAGTCGGACTCCTAGACTTTGACAATGACGGGTATCTCGATATCTTCCTCGTCAATGGAGGCGAGACGCCCCGGGGCCACAGTGTAGGCCCTGTTCGCCATGGACTCTACCGAAATCTCGGAGGCACTCGATTCAAGAACGTAGCCGATGTCTCGGGAGTTGCGGAACTGGATCTGTTTGGAATGGGAGTCGCCGTCGGTGACTTCGACAATGATGGATTCGATGACCTGTTCGTGACGGGCCACCCCCGGTGCGCCCTGCTCAAGAACAACGGTCGGGGCAGATTCGTTGACCTGTCTGATCACGCAGGCGTCCGTAACGACGGCGAGTGGGCTGCCAGCGCGGCATGGTTCGACTATGACCGGGACAGTTTTCTTGATCTCTTCGTGACGAACTACGCGGCGCTTGCGATGCAGGATCCACCCCGTTGCGAGTACCAAGGCCAGCCCGTGTATTGCGCACAGACGGCCTACCCGGGACGCTCACCCAAGCTCTACCGCAACAACGGCGACGGAACGTTCGCCGATGTCACGGAGGAGGCGGGTCTCAACCAGCACAATGGCCGCGCCCTCGGGGTCGTGGCGATCGATATCGATGACAACGGTTGGCAGGATGTGTTCGTCGCACGAGATGCCTCGCCGAATTTGCTGCTGATGAACCTAGGGGACGGAACGTTTCGCGATCAAGCACTGGAGGCGGAGGTTGCATACAGCCAGCACGGAGTGGCGCGAGCCGGAATGGGTGTCGCCGCGGGAGATGTCAACGGCGACGGCAAGCCCGATTTCACTGTCACGAACTTCGATTCCGAATTCCACGCCTTGTACTACAACCGCGGCACGTTTCCATTCGAGGAAGCGACCCGTCTGTCGGGCTTGGGACGCCACTCAAGGCCCTTTGTCGGATGGGGCACTAGCTTTCTCGACTACGACAGTGACGGGGACCTTGACCTTGTGACGGCCAATGGGCACATCAACCACATGATCGAGCGAACTCGCCACGACGTGAAATTCCACCAGCCTCTTCTCCTCCTCGAGAATCTTGTGAGTGCCGGCTTCGAAGACCGACGAGACACGGCGGGTGAAGCGTTTCGCCGACCTGGCCTTCATCGAGGACTCGCGGTCGGAGACATCGATAACGATGGCGACACGGACGTGGTGGTCGTTAGGCTCAACGAAACACCTGCGCTTTTGCGCAACAACGGCACTCCAAGCACCCAATGGATCGGACTCGAGCTGGAGGGCACCGCGAGCAATCTCAATGCGATTGGCGCCAAGGTAACGCTGCGACAGGCCGGAGGTGCGGTGGTAGTGCGCTGGGTCAAGGGGGGCGGGAGCTTCTTGGCCTCGGGTGACCTTCGCGTCCTGTTCGGCCTAAGGCGAGAAGCCTCAACTAATACGGTGGCTCTGGAGGTCAGCTGGCCGAGCGGGCAGATGCAATCCCTGGAGGGGCTCTCGGTTGGCCACTACCACAGGGTTAAGGAACCAGCGGTTGTCGAGTAGGCCTAGCGCGAAGCAACAGTCTACGCGAACCCGGTCGGCCGATACTGTGATTGCTCGGCCGGCTCCCGTGGAGTTCGAAATGGTTACACAATGCCAGCAATGACGTGCTCGATCTGCGGCCAGCCCATCCACAGCGAGCGTCTGCTCGCCATCCCTTGTACCCTCACATGCTCGGCCAGTTGCTCGCACCAGCGCCGCCAGTAGGTGGTGCCGGAACTAAGCGCACTGCTGACTCGGACGCTGAAGTTCGCGGACTGCGTGGTGGCCAGCGCTCCGCTCTCCGTCATCCCGGGCGACAACAGACCGGGGCTAACAGATGACATCTTCTTCATGGCGACGCCCGACACGGACTCGGCCATCGCCCCCGGATTCCCCACCCTCTCGGCGAGCGATTCGCGCAACGCCCCCGTCCCGGCTGCTCTTCCCGAAGAACCGTACCTGCCGGAATCGATCGAGCTTTTCGCACATCCGGACAGCCAGCTGGAGCACTCCGTCCTTCGCCTCCGGAACGCCTTGCTTCTATCCGTAACCATCGAAGGTGTCGACGACGACGCACAGGCGGAAATCACGGCACACGCAGCCGAGCGCGAAGCCGAAGCAGCCGTCCACTTTCACATCGACAATCTAGGGTTCGTTGCAGCATCCCAGCTGATCCGGCCACCGCGGGCGCAAGTGCCGGAAATGCCCGCAGCGCGACTGAATTGAGTACGGAGTCGGAATCGACACCGAAGGCCTTGAGCGCAGCCGCCTGCACGACCCTGCGCAAGGGCTTCCGCACGATCCTTACTCAGGGGGCCGAGGAAACGCCCGCGCTCCCGCCCCGCCGCAAGGGCCAACACGGACCGATCGCCACGTCCGCTGCGCACAACCTGCACGAGTAATTCGTCCAGCACGAAGAGTCCGTGCTGCGCTTCCTGCACGATCCCGCTGTGAGCTTCACCAACCATGCCGGCGAGCGCGGACTGCGCATGGCGAAAGTGAAAATGAAAGTGTCCGTCTGCTTTCGCACGCGAGCCTACGGCGAGGCTGACGCGCGCATCTCGAGCTACCTGCAGTCCATGGCCGCGCCGGGCTACAATCCGCTCGTCGCGATCCAATTTGCGCTGGCCGGGCAAGCTGCCGACAGGGTCGAGCAACACTATGGTCCGGCACCAACTGCGTCCGATGTTGGTGCCGGGGAACGGCTGCAGCGGAGTACTCCGGCGGCGGCGGTGGAGGCACGCTGAGATCCCGTTCCAGGGCCGACAGCGCGCTAAGCATGCAGAGCGGCATGTTCGGGTCCCGCTCGGTCAGGCCTGCCAGCAGCCGGCAGGCGATGGTGCCGCCATCTTGGCGAAGCCGCCAGACTGCGTCGGCCAAGCGCTGTGCCGGCCTCGGATCGCCAAGCTGGTGTTGGCGTCCTCTATGACTTCGACCTCCTCGATACATTGATCCGCGACCCGCGGAGCAATGCCCGAAAGTTGTGTATGAGCTGAAGGAGGGTGGCGTATCTCAGCGACGATAGTCGTTGAAGGTGTTTCCGGTAAAGGAGGAGAGATACGCCATGAACAAGAGTACACGAGACAACGAGCAGAGGCCGCCCGCGGGCGGCAAGGTTCTCGAGCTGGCGGCGGCGCTGCCGTCGCCCGGGGAGGTGGTCGCGGAGCTGCTCCGCAACGGCGCGCAAGCGCTGCTGTTGCAGGCCCTGGAAGCGGAGATCGCGGCCCACGTGGCCAGCTACGAAGCGCTCAAGGACAGCCAGGTGGAGTGACGTGGGTTTCGTGGACAGATGAGATAGCGTGATAGGCACTGGTTGCT
>CAYWUV010000081.1:0-26881 GCA_964461235.1 uncultured Bryobacterales bacterium
GACAGCGCGGCCGCCGAGCGGGAGCGGGCCGATGCGGAGCGGGAGCGGGCCGATGCGGAGCGGGAGCGGGCCGATGCGGAGCGGGAGCGGGCGAACGTCGCCGAGGGTCGAGTGACCGCCGAGCGGGAGCGGGCCGTTGCCGCCGAGGATCGAGTGCGGGAATTGAAGGAACGCCTGCGGAACTTCGCGGGCCGTGCACGGCCGTCGGAGAGAGATTTCTAGGCCCGAGCCCTCGGAGGGTGGCGAAGCGGTCCGGCCACACGGGTCCCGAGCGAGCCACTGCCACTCGGCAGAGCGCCCGCCGATTGCCTTGAATCCTCATCCAGGCCTGATAGACGCTCGTCCAACCCGTCTGCCTGCCTTAGCGCGATGCTGATCGTTGCGTTGCAGGGCTCTACGGCTGCCCTCGTCGGTCTGAGCGGAGCCTCGCTAGGATTCGGGGCTGATTGCCAGTTCTTAGGCCCGCGAATTGTTCAGGTTCGTCATCGGTAGATTCTCAGCTTCGATTGCGGCAATTCGGAATACGGCCAGTGGTGAAAGAAAACTATGGAATCCGTATCGTGCACCAGTGGAAGCGGGTCTCTAGGGGGGGCGAATCGACCACTCCGAAGAGCGATTCGTTCGGGGACGAGGACCGATGCCAAACGCCGAGGTCGTCCCATGAGCCTAGGAACAAACGAATGCGGGCTCCGGCAGGCTGCTCCGATTCCTACGCCTGGGAGCCTCGAGCACAAGTGGCCGCCGGATCGTCAAGGCTTGGCCGTGCCGACGTGGCTCTCCGACGCTCGACAGCCTTCGGTCTTCCGGTGTCGCCCGAGCCCCTCCTCCGGACAGCACTTCGCGGACGGGCAGGTCCGCCCGATTCAAGCACGGTACTTGGTGTCCTGCCTGCACTCGAGGCCCGCCCGTGCCCTCAAGATATCGTCGCGCAGATCGCTCGCGACCTCTGCGACCTCTTTCGACACTCGCGGATTCCGGCCGAGTTCCTGTGCCAGGGCTGTGGATAGCGGCAGCAGGAGATCTGCCGAGGGGGATCGCTCAATGCTCGCCAGCACGTCCTCGATTCCAAGGTGGGCTCCGAACTGAACAAGCTGATTGATTGCAACGCGCAACGGTGCGTCGCTTTCGGGCAGCAGGACGAGCGCCTCGTCAATGTCGGAGCGACAGCGATCCGTGTCACCAGTTGCTAGATGAGCCTCGGCACGAATCCAATGGGCACGAACGCGATTCCTCGTCGAATCGGACGCCTCATGGCCAATCACTCGATTCGCGATCGCGATGGCCTGGCTGGGCGCCTCGGTTCTGAGCAATAGCGCGGCCCGGTTGAGGTTGGCTATCTCGAGATCCGTGGACAAAGTGCTTGGACCTCCGTTCGCAAGCCATTGTTCGATTGGGTCGTACGCGCGCAGAGCATCGTGGACGTTGCCGCCGGCTGACAGAACTTGGCTCTTGTTGATGATCGCCTCGACGACTCGCTCGACTACCTCCGGATCGGCACATTCGCGGTAGCGACGAATGATGTCTGAATAGGTCTCCAATGCATCCTCATTGCGGCCAAGGCCCTCCAGCGCACTTCCCCTCATCGAAAGAGCTCCCGCCCTCAACGCCCGGGATGCAGGTTCTGGAGTCTCGGTTTCCAGTTCCTTGAGCGACTGTTCGCTCGCCTCCAGTGCGTGCTGGAAGCGGCCGACATGGAGAAGAGCCGATGCCTTGTCCATCAAGAGTCGCGCTGCATATGCGCGATTGTTCCTGAGGTGTTCGGACGACTCCACTAGGGCTGCCGCTCGTTCATAGCTGTTCAGCGCATCCGAAACCCGATCCAGTTCGCATTGAGTGACGGCCTGGTTGAGACAGGACTTGAACGCGCGGTCTGCCGTGGCGGGCGTTTGGAATCGCTCGAACAGCGCGATCCCCTGGTTCCATGCTCTGAGGGCCTCGTCCGTTCGGCCCAGCTTCCGATATGCAACGCCGCTATTGAAGAATGCTCTAGCAACGAGGCCGATCAATTCGGCGTCGAGTCGACGGGAGAACCTGGCAGAGACCTCGTCGAATACCCGCACTGCTTCCTCCGGGTTGCCAATGCTGCCGAGCGCAAGCCCCTGATTGATCAGTGCGCTTGCGAACTGATCGTCGGTGACCGAGCATTCCGCCGCCTGCCGAAAGCACTGCAATGCCTCTTCCATCCTGTCGGCGGATGCGAGAATCGCCCCCTTGTTCAGCCATGCTCCCGACAGGGCCATGCCCACTCCAGGCCTGGAGGTCGACCCAGACCTCGCAATGATGTCGTCACAGGCGTTAGCTGCCCGGCCGAGGTCGGACGCCGAGATCGACCGGTTCATCCTCTGAACGAGTGACTCCAGTTCGGGATCCATGGCGAGGTCAGGTGGTGCCGACTGGGCAGCCACCACGCTTGGTGCCGCGTACTGCCAGAGCGTTGATTCCCCCACGGCCTTGATGAAGCTGTCCGGCAACTTGTCCAAGAGTTCGGTGCGACGCCCCGGCAGGATCTCGATAAGCCGCGCGATTGCATCCGGCACCAGGGGATTCCTGCCTGAACGGCTCGCTTCCGATTCGTTGACAATACGCGCCCATCCTCCGATCAGTTCGTTGACGGAATAGAAGGAGGCCATGAAACGGATCAGGGCTTCCACGAGCGCTGCCGGTCCCCTTCCCTTGCGAACCAGGTAGTAGATGTTGTAGAGGCGCTCCGTAAGATAGTACTCCTTGCGACGTGGTGTTCCGCCCGTTTCGACGACCGCGCCCCGGCTCGCAAGCCGCTTCAAATGGGCACTGCAGTGACTGCTTGGCAGTCGCGCCTGCTTGGCAACCTCGCTTGCGGTCGCAGGCTTCCAGATCTCGGCAAGGGCGAGGTACACGCGGCGCTCTTGTGGGGGCAAGGCCTCGATGTGGCTCTTGAAGTACTCGATTCTCATCGACCAGCCGCATCAACTCGTCCAGCAGCCTCTCGAACGAGAGTCCCCCGCTGAATTGGGCAATGATCGAAATCAGGCGGGGACTACCGCCGGTGAGAATCTCAATGGAACGGATTTCCCTGCCAGCGGTCGTCCTTCCGGACACTCGCTCCCACAGTGCAGCGCACTCCTCCGTGCTCAGTCCGGACAATGCCAGCGTTCCGAAGAAGTTATACAGTGCGTGCTCGGGGTGGTCGATTTCGTTGAACCGACAGGTTGCACTTGCAAACAGCAGGATTCGAGGCTCGGTTTGCAGCACTTTGCGAAGACGCCAGCCGGCATCGGGGTCGGACATGTCTTCGAAGAGCGCATTCAGGTTCTCGGCGATCACAAGAAGGCGCTTGCCCGCACGTTGCGCGAATTCGAGAAGCGTTGCCAGGGATCGATCCTCCAATTCCCTGTCCGACCCCACTCCGCGAAGTTCCTCGTAGGTCAACCGCAGGTCGATTCCGTCTGGTTCTGGCGGGGCACTTGCGGCCAGGCGGCCTACACACTCGAGCCAGAATTCGCCGCAGGTCGACACCTCGTAGTGCTCCTCGGGAAGCACGAGCGGGAAGAACACCGCGGACAGGCCAGGGTCGCGCCGTACCTCGGCCGCGACCCGCAGCATCAGGGTCGTCTTGCCGCTTCCCCTCGGACCGATGACAAGTCGGTGGACATTCGAATCCCCCTTTGTTTCCCGGAGGGTCTCCAGCAGGGATTCGAATTCGGCGAGCCGCACGCAGAACGAGTCGACCAGTGCTTGGTCCGGCAGGAAGCCCGGGTTGTACTTCATTAGCGGCATTTCGAATCTGTCCTTACACGCCTGAATTGGCCCGATCCGCAAGGGACACGTGCTGGCTGCAATGGCGCCTTCTCCACCAGTCCTCAAGCAGGCCGGAGACGAACCCGTACGCGCCATCCAGGCCATGGAGGTAGCCATCGTGCTCCAAGACCCTCAGCACATCTGAGACAGTTGACTTGGGCAGGCCCAGCGAGTGCTCCGTGTACCCGCGGAACAGCTCGATCGCCTGGACGGTCAGCGGTCTGCCGGCGCAGGCGGTTTCCGTCAGGATCTCGAGCGCCAGTTCGTACCGCTCCGCGCCTAGGATCGCCCTCAGTCGGCCTTCGTAGTGCTCGAGGTGCACCTGGCCTTCTACGCCCAGCATCCTTTGCGAGTAAACCGATGCGACATCTTCCATGGTTGCCTTGGTCCGACGCCGCAATCGGAGATGGTGATGCAGGTGGCTGAAGAACTGCTGCACATGGTGCGGTATGCAACAACGCAGTCGGTCGCAGCTTCCCTGCCGGACGCTCGCTTCAAGCGTCAGGCCATATTGCCTCGCCAGCGCTTCGAGGCAGCCGGAGGCTTCCGCGACGGTCCAAGGCGGGAGGCTATAGGGTTCGTAGGCATTGGCGAGGGAACTGAGGTTGGCTTGCCTGAGTATCAGCTCCAAACCCACGCTGCCGGTTAGGACGAGGCTCACCCTGCGTTGGTGCCTCTGGGCATTCTTCCGAAGCCAGCTGAGGAATTGGTCGGTTCTTGCTCTTCGCTCTGGTGTGATGGCGTAGTCGGGACCCTTCAGGAGTCTGTTCACAAGGATAGGGAGCTCATCGATAGCCAGAACAGCGGGCCTGCCGTACGACGCAATCCCTTCGAAGGCCTCGTCCGCTCGATGCTGCCAGTTGCTGTCGTCTATGCGAGCCCGGAGCTTGACACTCAAGTCGAACACGCTGAGTTCGTCAACTCGCTCCAAGGCTCCCCCCAAGATTCTCGAGACCCGAGCTTTCATACCCTCCGTGCCTGGGCAGCAACTGCCGATTTCGGCGACTGCGTGACGATGATCCTCGGCCGCCTCGACGTCGACATAGAACGTGTCGAAGTGACCGGTTTCGCGAAGCTGTCGAAGCGATTCGCGGACCAAGCTCGTCTTTCCCATCCGGCGATCCGCGACAAGCAACGTGTGCGATCCGCGACGGACCCGTTCCGTGAGCAATTCCGGGTCGACCTGACAACCTAAGAACCTCTCCTCATGGACCCAATAGGCACCGGCCATTTCAAGCTTTCTATTCGCAGCAGCATCATATAACAATTCTGTTGGCAGCAAATTTGCTGCGAAAATGAGCCAGCAAGCTGTTCGTGGTCTCCCGGTCGATTCGCGTTGCCAATGACCGTCGTTTCCTAGTGCGATCGGATTATCGGTCGAGGCGGTTACCGCCGTGCGCATGGCATTCTCACGGTGCCGCGGGAGCACACTCCATCCAACGCGGAGATCAACGCGCCGTTTGTCCCGGTGCCTGCAGCCGCGGGGTTTCGCGATTCCTCACGGAACGAGCCTACGGAAACGAGTCCCGGCCATCACGGGCAGCGAGCAGTGCCTCGGCACCGTCCTCGCTCAGTGACTGTCGTTTGGCTTGGCGAGTTCAGCCAGGATCCAACCGCTGATTTCCAAGGCATCGCTCCTGCAGTCGTCGTTGCATCGTGGAAGGGAGTTCCCGCAGTGCGGGACCGGGTGCTTCCGCGGAATACGGAGGACGTAATGACAGTGCAGCGGTCGCAGGTGGGAGTGGGGACTCCGGCTCACCCCTGGGCACCGCACTGGACTGGGACCGAGGCGCACGTGATGATCGCATCTCTAACCCCCTTGTCGGAACGATTGGCGGAGCGGGCCGGTGGAGACTACGCGGCGTAGTATCCGGACCAGACTGAAGCGGACCCATTTGGCGCAGTGGTTGAGCCGGGAGAAGTCAGTTCGCCTCCCACAGTTGCCGAATGGGGACAGCGAAGAGCCCGTCCCCGAATGGTGCGCTTATCTCCCCGTCGTACAGTACGACGCCGCAGGCGAAACGGCTGCCGGCCGCGGCCTTGAGCTTGCGGAGACCCTTGAAGTCCGAGCGGAAGACCGTCGCGCTCGCTTTTACCTCCACTCCGGCTACCTCCAAGGCGCCGTGTTCGATGACGATGTCGACCTCCGCCCCATCGCGGTCTCGGAAGTGGACGAACGAGTAGGGCCCGGACAGGCAACTGGCTTGCCGACGCAGTTCCTGGAATACGAACGTTTCCAGCACCCTTCCCAAGAGGGGCCGGTTTGCCCGCAGTGCCACCCGGTCGGCCCCGATCAGGCCGCACGCTAGTCCCGTGTCCCCGAAGTGCACCTTCGGCGTCTTGACCAGCCTACTCAGGAGGTTGCTGTGCCATGCAGGGAGCCTCTCCGCAAGGAATAGGCGTTCAATCAGGAGGAAGTAATCCCGAATGGTGTTGCGGCTTACCTGGAACGGAGATGCCAGTTCCGACACGTTGAGCAGCTGCGCGTTCTGGGCGACCGCAGCCGAGACCAGCTTCGAGACTGTATCGACGGAGCGAATGCTCGCAATGTCACGGATGTCGCGCTGGGTCAGACTGTCGATGTAGTTGCGTTACCAAGCTGATCGTCTGTGGCCTGGTGGACAAGCAATAGCCGCGGGATAGCCGCCTGCCGTGACTCGATCAACAAGATCGTCAGATGGCCGCTCGGTGTGGCGGACGCCGAAAGCTCTGCGAAACAGCCGCTCAACGAACGCGCTCGATGCCCTTCGCTCGATCTCCCATTGGGCCAGCGGGTGCAAGCGGACGATTTGCATCCGACCGGCCAGCGAGTCAGATACCCTTGCATCGATCAGGACGTTGCTGGAACCGGTCAGGATGAAGCGGCCCGGTCTCCGCCCCCTGTCAACGGCGATCTTCAATGCCAAGAACAGGCTGGGCACGCGCTGCACTTCGTCAAGGACGACTCGATCCGGCAGTTCGGACACGAATCCTGCGGGGTCGTCCAGCGCGGTTCTCCTGGCAACTTCGTCGTCGAAGCTGAGGTAGGAGTATCCGCGCGGCTCTCCCACGAGTTGCGCCAGCGTCGTCTCGCCGGATTGGCGTGGCCCTTGGATCAGAGTGACCCGGGCATCCTCGATCGACTCGGCGAGGAGCGTCGCCGCCCGGCGCGGAATCACCTTTGCATCGGGCAAGGGTGAAGGGAATTGAGGTTTGCGGCTGATTGTCGGTTCAGGCCTCAGCGGACCTTCGGTCTCGGGCTCGGCGCATGGCCGGCCTGATCCGTGGCGGGCTTTCAGTCCGAGTCTTGGCCGGCGTTCCGACAACGCCCGGATACCTGCGTCGTCGCGAAGCGCGCTGCCGACTCCTCGAGGGATGTTCCGCCGAGATGCGGATTGAACTCCGATACTCGCTCGGGCGTTCGCCCGCTTGGCGGTCGATAGCAGTCCGGCGATTCGAGCCGGGAATCGTAGCGGACTGCGGGAATGGCTAGCTCGCTTCCAAAGCGGAGTTCAGCAAGGCGGCGCACCGAGGCGAGTAGCTGATCGTTCCTGCGGCCTCATGCCCGCGATCCGACATTTTGCGCCATGTCCGGCGCAGGATGTTGATCATGCTCTCCTCGTCTTGTTCGTTCGCGAACGGCTCGAAATAGAACTCCAAGAAGACCAGGCACGCGACGTCCTCAAGCAGTTGTGCCCAAGGATCGATCTTGAACTGTTCCTTGCGTATGATCCGCTGGACCTTGGCGACGCTGTCGCAGTCGAATCCGCACTCGCGCATGACCGTTCCGGCCGTCTCTGCGTGGAACCGGCCGAGGTCCTTCCTCCACTTCAAGTAGGCTGCACGTCCCTTCGGATAGCTGCTTCGCGGGACCTCCCAGCGGCGGATGTGCTGTGCCCGGACCGCCAGCCTCACTTCTTCGGGAGCGTCCGGAGCCAGCCTCTCCAGCCAGGACGTCATTCTGCGGGCGTAGACCAGTTCCTTCGGCAGCCCGTCCGGCTCCTTGTGCGGGTCTTCCGCGTTCAAGGCATCGAACCGATCGAGACACCGCTGGACCCGGTCCGGGTTCGATGCGCTCATCTTGTGCCTTCCGTGAGGCCGGAGTGGGCGCCGACGGCTGCCAGCGCGACCGCAGCTGTCTCCGATCTCAGGACCGTCACGCCGAGCCCGGCCGGCATGAAGCCGCATTCTGTCGCCAGCCGCTCCTCCGCCTCGGTCCAGCCGCCTTCCGGCCCCACCAGGAACGCCCACGACCCGCCGGACGATGGAGCTTGGACCGGGGGGCCACCGGGCCGACCAATGATACGCAACTCGCTCGCGCAATTCCGGGCGAATCGATCGAATGCAGTTGGCTCCGTCACGGTTGCCGCAGCGAGGCGCCGGGCCTGCTGGGCAGCTTCGAACGCGATTCGACGCCAGCGCTCCACCCGTTTCGTGCTGGCCGCCACGAGCTTGGTGTCGCTGCGAGCCGCCACGATCGGGGTGACGGAGCGTACACCAAGCTCGGTCAGTTTTTCCACCGCCCACTCGAATCTCGGAAACCTGATGATCGCCAGCGCAGCGTCCAGGCTGGCCACGCGGGCGGGCTCGGGCAGCTCTTCTTGGACATGAAACCGCACCTCGTTGGGAGAGCAAGCCATTGTCACCGCTCGGTAAGCTCTGGACTGATCGGAAACCTCCACTACCTCGCCGGGATGGAGTCGCGCTGACCGGACGAGGTGATGCGCCGAACGGCCTGTTGCCAGTGCCTCGCTGCCTTCGATCCGCTCAACGAAGACACGGCGTAACGCCATCGCACCCTGATTATCGCCGCCGGCCTTGAGCCCGCCGATAGACTGGGATTTGGAGCCGCAAAGCAGTTCCTCGCCGGCGTTGCCTGGCCGTGGCCAGCTCGCACCGGATGACGCTGCCCGCCTTGTGAGGGATTACCTGCTTCCGTGGGTTTCCGAACTTGCCCGTTGCCGGTCCACCGCCGAACTGCTGGCGAGCCCCGCTTACCGGGAGATTCGGCCCGTCGCGGACGAGGTCCTGGGGTCGACCGAATCGGGCTGTTTCGCCGCGTCCGGCGCCACGGCCAAACACTCGTACCGGGTCGTTGCATGGAACCTCGAGCGGGGCATCCAGTTCGAGGGACAGCTCGAAGCCTTGCGGAACCATGCATACCTGTCATCTGCCGATGTCTACCTGCTCACCGAGACCGACGTGGGGATGGCTCGGTCCGGAAACCGGAACGTTGCCCGCGACCTCGCGCGCGATCTCGGCCTTGATTACGCATTCGCCCCGTGCTACCTGAACCTCGCGAAGGGTGCGGGCGTGGAAAACGAAGTTCTGGGCGACAACGAGCTGGGCCTGCATGGCAATGCCATCCTGAGTCGCTATCCGATCCGGAAGCCCCGTGCGATTCCCCTCGGAAACGGCAAGGACAAGATGCGCGGTCGGGAGAAGCGCCTGGGCCAGCAAGCGGCGGCCGTCGCCGACATCGCACTGCCCGGACTGGACCTGACGGTGTGCTCCGTGCATCTGGACGCGCAGTCGAGTCAGCGCCATCGCTGCAGCCAGATGCGGGCGGTGGTCGAAGGCCTGCCTGCAACCGGTCCGGCCGTCATCGGCGGCGACTGGAACACCACCACCTTCGATTCCTCGAGCGCGGCAACGGCCATCGCGGGCTACTGGGTTCGCGTCATGCTAGGCGCCAGCAACACGATCCGCAACCACTTCCTCCGGCCCTACACCTACTTCGAGCGAGACCTGTTCCGGCTCCTCGAAGAGCGAGGCTTCGACTGGCGCGGCAGCAACCTCCTCGACGAACGAACGACGTCATACGACGTCGACGACGCCAAGACGTACAAGAACCTCCGGGAGTGGGTGCCGCGCTGGTGTTTCGACTTCATCCGCTGGGCCCTCCGCGAATTCGACGGAAAGTGCCCGCTGAAGATCGACTGGTTCGCGGTTCGCGACGCCGCCGTATCGACACCGGTGGTGTTGCACGAGTTCCGAGAGGGACGCGACCCACCGCTGTCCGATCACGACGCGATCGGCATCGATGTCCGGGTGCCGTCCGGAACGAACCTATAATCGGAAATTGACTCGATGCCTGTAGCGGAAGCAGCGGTTGAGGCAGTGGCGGTCCCGGAACTGCTCGCCCGGCGTGACCACCGAATCATTTCCGAGTTTATCGAGGAGTCGTCGCACGTCCTCGACCTTGGTTGCGGGGAAGGGGACCTGCTCGCGTGGCTGGTGGAGCACAAGCATGTCCAGGCCCGTGGCGTCGAGATCTCCCCCGAGAAGGTCCGACGGTGCGTGGAGCAGGGCCTGTCGGTGTTCCAAGGCGACATCAATCAAGGGCTCGCCGACTACCCCGACAACTGCTTCGATTACGTCATCCTGAGCCAAACCCTGCAGGTCGTCCAGCAGCCGCTTGCCGTGCTTCGTGAGATGCGCCGTGTCGCGGGCCGGATCATTGTCGTCTTCCCCAACTTCGGGCATTGGTCCGTGCGGCTCTCTCTCCTGCGTTCGGGCAGGGCTCCCCGCACGAGCCATTTGCCCTATACGTGGTACGACTCTCCCAATATCCGTGTCCTTACAGTCCTCGATTTCGAGGAACTGCTGCGCTCCGAGGGCTTGCGCGTAGAGGAAGCCCGATTCCTTGGGAACGGCAGGCGCCTGCGGCTCTGGCCGAACATGCGGGCGGATTCCGCCGTCTACTTGCTCAGCTAGGCGACCGGGCTTCGGCCAGCAGTTCGGTCACTGCGCCGGATACGTCCTCCAGTCCAACGGATAGGACGCAACGCGGCTCTTCGAACGCATAGCAGCGGTCTCCGGGGCAGGGTTTGCATTCCCAGTCTGTCTCGACAACCCGGTGTGGCGTGCGCCAAGGATGCCACGTTTTGGAATCGGACGAACCGAAGATCACAACGCACGGAACGCCGTACGCGGCTGCGACATGGGCGGGGCCCGAATCGTTTCCGACGAAGAGCTGGGCTCGGGAGAGCAGGGAAAGAAGCGCCGGCAGGGCCAAGCCCTGCCTCACGTTGTAGTCCGATAGCTCTCGCGCTACGTCCTCCTCGCCCGGGCCTAGAACGAAGATCGGAAGCAACCCGTG
The DNA here is from genome assembly GCA_964461235.1 of uncultured Bryobacterales bacterium. Taxonomy (GTDB): domain Bacteria; phylum Acidobacteriota; class Terriglobia; order Bryobacterales; family UBA6623; genus VXMF01. The sequence goes on from CAYWUV010000081.1 coordinate 10,859, forward strand.
CCGCTCGGCGATGTCGGTCGCAAGTTCCCGGAACCGGGGGAGCGGCCACTCCTTGGTGGGATAGGCGGCGCTAGGGTGGATCACAGCATAGGCGGGGGTTTGCCGCGGCGTCCGGGTCGCGAGCCGGGAAGGCGGGACCTCTCCGTGTGCTGCACCGAGGTGGATAACGGCCGCCGCGTGATGCTCCGCCGTGTGGACCTTGGCGTCGGGGGCTCGCCGCAGGACATGCTGAGCTCTGGGGATGCGCACGTTGTACGCCCAGCCGTGGCGAAAGTGCTGGAAACCTGCTCGCCAATCCGCACCGGAGAGGGCCGTCAGCCATGCGGCCGTCGCCCCCCCGTGCATGTCCACGCAGAGGTCCGGTCGCAACGCTCGGATTTGGCGCAGCAATCGGACCTTCGCACCCGGGAACCCTCCCGACGCTTGCAGCACACCGTCAATGTCGGGCTGGTCCGCCAGCACCTCGGCGAACCGGTTATCCATTACCACGTGGATCCGGGCTCCGGGAAGGCTGCGGCGCAGCAGGGCGAACGCCGGCGTCGAGAGGACGGTGTCGCCCAGAGACCGGAGCCGTACCAGCACAATGGATGGCTCGGGGCCGAGCCACGACAGGATCGTATCGCCCACCCGGCGACCTCAGGCCGCACGCGCTTCTGCCACCGCGTCGAGGAATCCCCGAGCCGCGGCTTCGATCTGCCGGTAGTCCCTCTCTATCAGCCAGCGCTTGTTGACGATTTCCGAGCCGACTGCCACCGCGCTGGCGCCAGCGCGGAAAAACGATGGGGCGTTCTCGATGCTGACGCCACCGGTCGGGACCAGCTCCACTTGCGGCAGCGGTGCCTTGACTGCCTTGATGTAGCTCGCGCCGCCCATTGCGCCCACGGGGAAGACCTTTACCATCGTCGCTCCGGCGTCCCAGGCGGTCATGATCTCCGTCGGGGTCAGGGCGCCGGGAATGGCGCACTTCGAGTAGCGGTTGCACATCTCGATCGTTCCGACATCCAGCGCCGGAGTCACGCAGAACTCCGCCCCGGCCAGGATGCACTGGCGGGCGGTGGCTGCGTCGAGAACTGTCCCCGCGCCCATGACGATGCTGTTGCCGAACCGGGCGCAGGCAGTCTCAAGGATCTTGAGTGCCCCCGGAACGGTCATCGTGACCTCTACCAAGGGAATGCCCGCATTCCCAATCGCCTCGATTGATTGCAGCGCCTGTGCTGCCGTATCCGTCCGAACGATCGGAATGATGCCGACACCCAGGATCCTATTCAAGGTGTCCTGTTTGGCCATCCGTTTGTACCCAAGCCGATACGGTACCAGAGCCGCTGGTTGCCGGGCAATTCGGAACGAGAGCTCGGGACCCGGGGCGTCCAGGGCCGTTCGGGAGTCATACCCGATCGAATCTGTCCGTTGGGGACTTGGCGACGCTGCGGCAGCGATCTCGCACCGGGACGCGAGAAACGTGCCAGGCAATCGTGCCGGTGTAGCACGATTGAGTCCCGCGCACGATTGCAGGGAGAGATCGGATTGATCCGCGCTGGAAGCCGATCGCCCCGCTAGGCGCGAAGCTGTTTCGGGAACATTTCCCGCCGCTGGTCAGGGTTCGAGAACTTCGGTGGAGGAGAGTTCAGGGCCTCCCCCGCGGCCTCCGCTGCCCGTAGCGACATAGACCTTCCCGTCCAGTACGGCCGTTCCTCCCCCGTGTCTCCCGCGTTGGAGCGCAGCCACCAAGCTCCATTCGCCGGTCTTGAGATCGAGCTGTTGCGTCTCCGAATGGGCCAGGTCTTGCGCCGACTCGCCACCGAAGTAATAGATTGAGCCGTCGGTCGCGACAAGGCCGCCCGCGGCAGTGGGCACAGGCAACTGCGCTGGCAACGTCGACCACTGCTGCGTTGCGAAGTCATAGACGTCCACTTCCGGGATGACCGCTTCGAAGAACGCGGTGAAGTTGTCAGGTTCGTGGTAGCTGGTGTTCCGCCCGCCCACTAGGTAGAGCCGGTCCTCGCTGACGACTGCGGAGAGATGATCCCGGACCCGGGGAGCATCGGGCAGTTCGCGCCATGTGCCGGACTTCGGGTCAAACTCGTCGAACCACGCCACGGTCCCGCTCGTGTGCCCGTCAATGATTCCGCAAGCCACGTAGATCCTCCCGTCGTGGACGGCCGTGCCCGCTCCGCCCCGCCTCCGGTGGAGAGGGATTTCAGGTCCTCGCCGCCATGCATCGGTTGCCGGATCAAAGATGAACGCCGTGTCGAGAGGCGTCTCCTTCGGGTACTTCCCGCTCATTGCGGTCATTACATAAACAACATCGCCAACGGCGACGGGTTGGAAGTGATGGATCTCGAGAGGCGTCGGTCCGAGTTCCCGCCAGATCCGTGTTGCGGGATCAAACTCCTCGACAGGCTTGACTCCCCGCCCGCCCATCAGATAGCCCTTGCCGCCCACGGCGACCATTGCGGCCTCGTGCCGCGGTGTGGGGCTCCCCGTCGACATAACGGTAGTCCAACCTCTCTTGGCCCCGCCGGCAGCCGGGCTGCTAGCCGGTTCCTCCCCGCAGTGCAATTGCAGGATTGCCGCCAATGCGACGATCCAACGCAGCCTTCGGTACATCGGTCTGACCCCCTCTGACGGAATGGCGGGAGCGCCCGCCCGGATTGTTGTCGCCGAGCTCGGGTTCAACGGCTAAGGCGTTTCGATCTTGGAGAACCACGTGCGACGCCAGCCGCAGCGAATCCTCTCCATCGAAGCGGAACGGCCAATCGCGTCGTGGAGCCGTTACCCGCTTCCATTATCGGTGCCCGTGGAACATATGACCGGGCTGGGTTCGGAAGGACGGCGGAGTGACAGTCCCCGGATGGACGGGAGATCGCATGTCACTCACTACACTGGGATGGAATGTCCGGAGAGCAACTGGCCCTGAACGGCGGTCCGGCGGTCCGCGAAGGGCCGTATCCGGAATGGCCCGCGCTCGCGGAGGGGGACCTGAACCGGATTCGCCGGGTGCTCGAGACTCCGCATTGGGGCGGAAGCGGCGAGGTGGTCGAAGCGTTCGAGGAGATCTTCGCGCAGTTTCACGACTGCGAGTTCGGCATCGCCGTGTCGAGCGGCACCATGGCCTTGGAACTCGCCCTGCATGCCAGCGGGATCGGCCCCGGCGACGAGGTGATCGTCCCCGCCCACAGCTTCATCGCCACGGCCACCGCTGTCAGCCGCGTCGGGGCGGCGCCGGTCTTCGTGGACATCGAGGCGGATACCTACAACATTGATCCCGTCCGCGTCGCGGAAGCTGTGTCCGCCCAGACGAAGGCGTTGATCCCGGTTCATTTCGGGGGTGTCGTGGCAGATCTCGATCGGCTCGGAGGGATTGCGGGGGAATGCGGCCTGCTGATGATCGAGGACGCGGCGCACGCGCATGGCGCGGAATGGTTCGGAACGAGGGCAGGCGGGCACGGATCGTGCGGGATCTTCAGCTTTCAGAACTCGAAGGCGATGGCAGCTGGCGAGGGAGGGATCCTCGTCACCAGCGACGAAGCCCTGGCTGCCAGGGCGCGCTGTATCGCCAACGCCGGCCGCCTCCCCGACAGAGGCTGGTTCGAGCACTTCGAACTCGGCACCAATCTTCGGATCACGGCTATGCAGGCGTCGCTGCTGACCGCGCAACTCGAGCGGCTCGCCGACCAGATCCGCCTACGGGCAGCCAACTTTGCCCGGTTCGAGGCGGGGCTTGGCGAGGTCGATGGCCTCGACCTGCAGAGGGCGCCGGACGGTGCCACCACCCAGACACGCTACATCGTGCCCGGCCGGTTGGACGAGGACCGCTTCGGCATGGACCGGGATGAGTTCGTCCGAGCGGTCCAGGCGGAGGGGATCCCGGTGCGTCCGTTCTACCCGCACCCACTGTACGCGAACCCCGTGTTCCGGCAACTCCCCCATAGGGCCGTGCCCTGCCCGGTCGCCGAACGGGCGGCGCAGGACTCATTCTGGCTGCCGCTTCGGTTGTTCATGGGTACCGAAGAGGATGCCGCCGACGCTGCCCGGGCGATTCGGAAGGTCTTTGAGGCGGTCAAGCCGCGCCGCCCGGGTGCGGTTAACGGGTCCCCGTCGGGCTGATTCGTCAGTTCGATGCGGGCGCCTCGCGGATCCTGTGGATCCGCCCGGCCTCGAGCCCGTCCAAGCGCTGCGAAAGGCCGCTTGGCCAGCGAATTGCAACTGAAGCGGCCTCGTCCCGGCCGAGCCCGAAATGGAGTTGCAGAGCGTGCTGGGACAGGTAGCTGCCACCTCCCCGGACTTCGTCATGCTGCGTGCCCCCAGCACTCTCCACACGCACGCGGGCGCCGATCGCGCTCCGATTGGAGCGGGTGCCCTCTAGGGCAAGGACGATCCAATTGCCGACAGTGTCGGCCCGTTGCGCCAGAAGCGCGGGCCTCTCGTTCTGGCTGTTGATCAGAACTTCCAGACGGCCGTCGTTATCGATGTCGCCGACCGCAAGTCCCCGCGCCGCGCGGCGCCGCAGGATTCCCGGTCCTGCTGCGAGCGAAACGTCGTCGAACCGCTCGCCGTTGACATTGCGGTACAGGACTGGTCGTTCCCGGTAGTTCAGGTCGCTGTCCGAGAGGTTCTCGACCTCCGGAAAGACATGGCCATTCACGAGCAAGACGTCGCGCCACCCATCGTTGTCGATGTCCAGAAATGCCGTACCCCATCCCACGAACCGAGTGTTGACGCCCAGGCCGAACCGCACCGTTGCGTCATCGAAGTCCCCGTCGCCGCGACTCGCGTACAGGGTCGATCGCTCGTCCGAAAAATTGGTGCGAAAGAGGTCGTCATGGCCGTCCCGGTCGAAGTCTCCCGCTGCCACGCCCATGCCCGAGAGTGCCTCGCCGTGCTCGTCGAGCGCCGTTCCCCGGATCATCGCCTCGTCACGGAACGTGCCGTTCCCGCGGTTCATGTACAGGATTGACGGGGTCCGGTCGCAGGCCACGTATATGTCGGTCCATCCGTCCTGATTGAAGTCCCCGGTGACTGCACCGAGGGAGTAGTTGCGGCCGGGGCCGGCGATTCCGCTCTCACCGGAAACGTCGCGGAACGTGCCGCCGCCGTCGTTGCGCAGCAGTTCGTTGCGGGAAAACGGCAGTCCGCGCGGTCCGCAAGCGACCGGCATGTCGCGGTAGAAGCAGTACGGGTTGTCTCCCGGCCTCGGAGTCGTCTCGTAGTCGAATTGCAGGTAGTTCGCGACGAACAGGTCGAGGTCGCCGTCGTTGTCCGCGTCCAGGAATGTGCAGCCCGTGCTGTAGCTTTCCGAGTCCGGAGTCTCCAAGGGTTCGAAGCGAGACCCCTCCACGTTCCTGTACAACCTGTTGCGGCCCCAGTACGTTACGAACAGGTCCACGAAGCCGTCGTTATCGAAGTCGCCCGCGCACACGCCTTGTCCCCAGCCGGAACTGCGCAGGCCCGTGCGTCCGGTTACATCCTCGAACCGCCCGCGTCCGATATTGCGGTACAGGCGGTTTGTCCCGCCCTCCCCTGAGACAAGGAATGCGTCCTGCAGGCCGTCCCCGTCGAAATCGAGGAATGCAGCGCCGCTCCCCGTGGTTTCGAGGATCCATTCCTTCCGGGCTTCGCCGCCGTTCGGGAACACGTGCGTCAGGCCGGCTTGTTCGGCAACGTCGACGTAACGGACGCTGCCCACTTCCGCGGCCAGGAGAGTTGCGGCCATGGCCGCCGCCGCCGGGAGCCGGATTGCGCCCAACCTACGGAGCCTCGCCGATGCGCCTGAGGAACTCGTTGAATTCACCGTCGTCGGGAGATTGCAGCCGCTCCAGCGCTTCCTGCACGCGCCGGGCATCCTCCCGGCGGCCGGCGTTGCGATAGGCCAGCATCAGGCTGTAGTGTGCCGGCTCGCTCTCGGGGTGCAGCCTCAGGGCGCGCTCGAGGAGCGCAATCGCTTCGTCGTACTGCTCCACCCTGGTGCGCTCCTTGGCCACCGCGATCATGGCCTCGGGGAATTCGCCGTCGAGTTCCACCGCGCGCTCGAAATGCACGAGCGCTTCCTCGGGGCGGCCTTGCACCTGCAGGATCTGGCCGACTTGGAACTCCGCGACTGCGTCGCGCGGATTCAGTTCCAGTTCGGCGCGAAACTCCGCAAGCGCCTCATCGAGCGCGCTTGGCTCGTGGGAGCGCATCAGCAGCGCCCGGCCCAGCCGGTAGTGCAAGTTGATTGTCCCCGGAGCCTTCTCGATGGCCTTGCGGTACTCGCGCACGGCGTCGTCATACTTGCCCTGGATCTCGAAGATCTCGGCCGACAGCTGGTTGACCCGGAACGAGGCAGGCGCCTCGCGAAACATCTGCGACACGGCCTCGTTCCAGCCCTTCAGGTGCAAGCGCGCGGTCTCGTACAGGATTTCGGGGTCCACCGGGTAGCCGGCCTGGAGCCTCGAGAGCGTGTCCAGGGCGGAATCGAAACGCTTGCCGGCAATCGCGCAGCGAGCGGCCGCGAGCCCCGCGAGGCGGGCGGTTGACGGATCGCTTGCAGTGACGGCCGCCGCCAGCTTGGGCAGGGCATCCGCGCACCTGCCTAGGGTGGCGTCGACGATCGCGGTCAGGGCGGAGGCGCGCCGGTCGGAGGAGGCTAGGAAGCGCGCCTTCGCTTCAGCGAGGCTTCCCGCATTGAACAGGCGCAGACCCTCCTCGAAGAACTCGTCCGCCCGGGCCGGAGCGGCCCAGGCCAATGACATCGCAACGCCGAGGAGTGCGGTCTGCAAGCACCTAGTGGCCAGCATCATCCATCATCAGGTCGAGTTCGCCGAAGCGGTGCCGCCGGCGATCCTCGAGGTACCGGAATGCGAGAAGCGGGGGATCTCCGGGCGCGAGGCGCCCGATGGGCACGAGGCGCTCGGAGGAACGCAGTCCGATCGTCGAGAGCCGCCCCGAGCGCTCGAGGCGCTCGAGAAGCGCAGCTTCATCCTCGGGGCCACCGGCAGCTCGGGGCAGGCAGCAGATCGTGAGCGCGATGGCCAAGGGTAACCTCATCGTTGAGTTCGAATGCCGACCATCTTACTCAGCGTACCGCGCCCTGCGGACCCTCTCCCGCCGAATTCCGTGCAATACGGTACCTCGACGGAGTTGGTTCGCGACCGCTGCTTTCGGCCGTCGGTTCGGCGGGTGTGAGCTGAATCCCGTGGCCCCGGGGAGTGCTACGACATGGCTCCGCCGCTGCCGATTCGGACGAATCTATACGCCCTTGCCGCTCGAATGGCATGCGTCAGGGGATTCTGGCGCGGATGAACTCGCTGGCATACAACTGTTCGTCACAGTTCGTGCAGATCCTGGCCCGGATTCTGGGGCGAGGGGCGTCGACCAGCCAGCCGCAGATCAGAGACAGGGCGGTACGGGCGACCTAGCGCGGGCGGACGGAGACCTTGGTGCAGGGAGTCGCGCACACCGCGGCGGCGGCAGGGTGCATTTGTGACAATGAGCAATTCCTTCCGGAGAGGCCAAATGCGCCGCACTTGACCTCCGTGGAGCGCTGGTGACGGACCTTGGGTGTACGCGCTGAGGAAACTATTCCCGGGCGCGGTGCCGCGGCCCCGCCGAAGTGCCTGCCAGCGTGCGGAAGGGCTCGACAGCCCCGGTCAAGACAGCGGTTCAGGAAATTCCGGAGAGCCGGAATCAGGATTCAACCGCGGATGAAGATGACAGGGATGCTTCGGCTTGGGCGTGGACCCGGAATCGATCCTTCGAGCCTCGTGATCGTCCCGCCGGCCGTCGCCAACATGCCGTCGGATATCTGGACGAGTGCGCAAGCAACACCATCCTCTCCATCACCGGACCGCTGCGTGGATCACCTGTGAGCTTGTTTCTCGCTTGCGGTTGAACCGCGGCATCCCCAAGTCCTTGCAAATGCTACGGACCGGTCGGTCGTCGATCTCGGGGTGCCGCGGAACAGCGGACCGTTGGCCGCTCAAGAGATTGCACCGCCACGAGCGGTGCCTTCCCTCTCGATCCAGTTCACACCCGTGAGTCCGCAAGTGGCGCAGGAACTCGCGTCGCTTCATGCGAAGATCGGTTCCCGCTCAAACCCCTTATCGTCTGACTAGCTCTCGCAACCGGCGTCCCAGTCCAGAGCCTCGCGCAACGTGATCTGCAACGTCTCCAATAGCCGCTTTCTCGTGCGCTCTTGACAATTGACACCAGGCACCTCCTCGATCCATCCGATCCACCAATCGCCCGACTGCTTGATGACTGCTGTGTACTTTGTCGTCATTGTCGCGGTTGCAGTCCTGATAGTAATGGGGAGAGTAGGTATCCGCCGTTACGGCTGCCAACGACGGTCCTGGCGACTATTGGAAATCCCCGGTTGCATCCGCGAGCACGCAGTCTTCTCCAAGCCGAATCCAGTCCACCCCTCCAGCTAGTTCCGGAGGCCCGAGGCACTGATGCGATTGCCTTCTCACAGGGGCTGGATTCTCTCTGCGTTGTAAGCAGGTGAGACCTCGGTCTGGGACGTGGATCCGGGTTGGGTTCGAAGCGCATCTTGGGCAATGGACCCAAGAATGGGTGAGGCCCCACCTGCTACCGACCTACCGAATACCCAGCGCACCAAGTACGGTGAGCCTCTCCCGGCCAGAGCCGCTCAGGGCATTTCATCCGGGATCGATTCCCCCGTCGCCCCGAGGCAGTTCAGGGCCCGAGCCTGCGATTAGCGCCTCGCGGAATCGAGGGATGGGAACCTCCTGCTCCGCAATCCCGGTTCCGCTCCGAAGAGCCATTCCTGCGGAGCTCCGGTCCGCCTGTCCGTACGGGGGGAGCGCCCAACTGTAGCGCTCTCAGTCTGAGGCTTGGAGCGGGGTTCGATGTGATGGAATTCCGGCTGGTCGCCGCCTTCGATACTAGGCGTGCTGTCCGGACCCTGGTGCACGCACAGGTTTCGAAGGCTTCCACGCCTCACCCAGTTCGATCAGGTCCCGGCGTCCCCGGAACAGCTCGACACGCAATAGCGGCCACCGACCAAGTCGCTGGCGATGATGATCCCAGCCCCTTTGCCGAACTGAACCTGCACGCATTCGCCGAAGCAATCGGAACCGCGAGGTCGGGCAGAGCCTGAACGGGGCATTCCAGGCCCGCCTGCTTGGATTAGGGTCGGAGCGAAAGAACCATGAGACTCGGTGCGGGGTGTGCTGGGGACGGTGGTGCTGTGCACGGTGGCGGGGGCGCGGCGCTACGCGCATGTCAACGCGCTACGGAACGACGGGGCGAATCCGGGGTTGATGGGAATGAGGCGGGGTGTGCAGCGACGATTCGGTGCGGCGGCGATAGGGCGGATGGAAGCGGGCGAGGACGTCCCCTCGGCACCACGGGACCGGCATTTAAGCTGGCCCGGTCGCCAGCCCCACACCAGCGCCCCGGCAACCCGTCACGGTTAACGCAAAGACTTGACGGGTTCCAAGAAAGGCATTATCTTGCGCAGCATGAAGGCAGTGATCTCGTCGAAGGGGCAGATCGTCATACCAGCCTAGTTCCGCAATCAGGACAAGATCGAGCCCGGCCAAGCGTTTGATATCGAACGGGTGCATCGAGGGGAGTATCGTCTGGTAGCCGCCAGTCCTGACAACTTGTCATCAGTTGACACGTTGACTACGTACGTCAAGCGGCGTGGCACGAACTGCTGGCCATCGAGATTGTCGAGGCGTCCAGTAGGGGCGGCACCAATCAACTCCAAGATTCGATAATCCTCAACTTCCATGATCAGCAGACTATGCGGGAAGGCCAGCATTGCGTGAGGAGGTCAGCGCCGAGACGCGCAACGTAACGCTCCTTGCAACGTTGAGGGCGTGAACGCGCCAGATCCCGTCACGCGCGCTTCCCTGAGAGCTCAACTGCGCGACCGATATGCTTGCGCTCCTGCCGTGCCTGTCAGGCCGGAACGTCGGTCCGGAGCCCTAGCCAGGCCGCGGATTCGGAATACACTTCACCCAGCTTCACCGGGCCGGTCTTCGAGAGCAGGGGAAAGTCGGGCGGCGCAATCACAAAGAGCGCATCCATACCGACCCCCACGAAGAGGTACGCAGTGTTCCTGCGGTACTCGGCATACTTTCCGCACTCCTGCCAGATGTATTGGTAGAACACTTCCAAATCGACGTAGGACCCCAGCATGTCCGACTGCGTGGGGATCGGGTTCGTCTCCTCTTGGTCGGAATAAATCAGGAGGCTGCTGAAGGGCTTCACCTTGTTGCGGATCCCGAAGGAAGACACGACGACCGAGGGGCGCGCGCGCCGGACGGCCTGCAGCGTCGTCCATTCGACGAACGTGTTGTTGATCAGGAGCGTTCCGTTTCCGTTGAGCAGTACGGACTGCAGGAAATCCTGCATGACCGGATCTCGTCCGGCGGCCCGGCGCAATGCGCGCGGATTCACTCTCTGCAGGCGTTCACCAAGCTGACGGGGGCCCGGGATCCGCTCCTCGCTGACGAGGTTGTTGACTTCTTCCATCAGAATGCGGCGCAGGTCCGAGAGGCGGTCGTAGCTCAGCCCCACCCAGCCGTCGAGCGTTTGCGCGAGCCGCAAGACGGGATCGCCGGCCTCGACTATCCAGGCATCGAACGAATTCTCGGCCCTCTGTCCGGCGTACAGGTCGACGATGCTGGGCGCACGATTCGCCCGCGGGGCGCCGCTGAGCAAAGTCGCGAGATAGTCGTTCAGGTTCAAATCGTCGTCCAGGGCCAAGGGCAGCGTCCGACCGTGGTCCCGGATACGCGTCCACATCCTGTCCGGTCCCATCGGGAGTTCGGGGGGAGACACGACGATCACGAGCCTGGCGTTCCCGGACCGCGCCACCTCGGCGTCCAGGATCGGGTCAATCTTGGCGAAGATCGCGGCGACCGCCTCCCTCCACTCGGGCAGGTGTCGGTTGCGCTGCAGGAAATCGACGTGCTCGAGCGTGAACTTCCGGGTGTTCCAGAGTCCGCCCCCAAGATCCATCTTCTCCTCGACTTCACGGAGCGGGACGAAGAGTTCCTGCACGGCCTCATCGGAGGACCGGTCGAGCATTCCGAACAGGCGCTCGAAATAACGGTGCTCGGCTGGAAACAGCTTGATCCAGTCTCGGATGCGGTCGATGGAGTAGACCGAGAAGGTCTTCGGAAGTCGGTCGAAGAGGCCCCCTTCGATCAGGTGCCGGATTGCGGGACTGTACTTCTGCATCAGCCTACAGGGACGAGCCGTACGTCAGGCAGCGTGTCCGCGTGGTTCGAGGAAGACTGGGCGGACCCGATGTATCCTGACATGGCTCTGTTGGCCGCTCGCCTGGTCGTCGTCCGGGTTTCCGTCCATCTGTGTCTTGTGCGGCAATCGCCACCATAACCATACCGGCACACCGAATCAAGGGGCCTGAGGTTCAGCGGCCGCGACCAGCAGGAGAGGGAATCGTCCCCGGAGGTCTAGGATTCCACCGATTCAATGCACCTGCCAAACCCTGAGCGCAGTGTGGCGAGCGATGTAGCTGAAGTCCTGATCGCACGTCAGCATGACAAGATTGTGCCGTATGCAGATTTGGGCAAGCAAGGAATCGATGGTACCTACCTGAATGCCACTCCGACGACATGCGTTGCGCAGTCCGGCCGCCTTGATGTGATCGTCCACGGTCGGCATGACCATCGCGACATCGGCGAAGCGCTCGACGATCTGCTCTGCGTCGCGTGGGCCTCGCCACCCCTGCAGCAGCTCCTGAAGCACCAGCCCAGTCGTGCAGACCGCCTCGCCATTCACAAGTGCATCCCGTAGGCGCCTAACTTCCGGTACGTTTGCAGGCGAGTTGCGCCTGAACGCTAAGGACCAGACGCTGGTATCGATGAACAGACTCACTCCCGCGTCCGCTCCCCCTTGTAGTCGTAGTCGCTGTCCGACTCAAGCTGTCCGAACAGGCCCAGCAACTGAGCCTGGCTCCGGCGAGCTATGAATTCCTGCAAGGCACGATTGACCGTAGCCTTCTTGGTCCGTTCCCCTCCTATCGCGAGGGCTCTTTCGAGCAGTTCTGGATCGATTCCGAGGTTGGTCGCCATTGTGTGTATCATTACACAAACTTCCACACAGATTTGACGCGATCACTGTGGCCGCCGAGACTGCCGGCACCCAAGCAAGGAAAGAGGCCAACTGCGCTGCGTGCTGTCGACGATCGGGTGGAACACGCTGATGTGCCCTTGCAACTCGCCACGACCCGTGACCGTACGTCTCGGGTAGGCACCGAGCCACCTACGCGGCTTGGCAGTCTTGGCACTCGTCTGGCCATCTTGCGGTGCGGCTGTTTCGCTTCCCGCAACAATGGAGGGCACCATGATTCACGTCATCGCATCAATACACGTCCGCCAAGGCTGCCTCGACGACTACCTCGGTCACTTCCGGGACAATCTTCAGAACGTCCGGGCTGAGGATGGCTGCATTCGGTACGAACCGTGCCTCGATGCCGGCACCGGATGGAAGGTCCAGACGCTCGATCCGCAGTGTGTGACCGTCGTAGAGACCTGGGAGAGCATGGACGCGCTCGAGGCCCACTCCCAAGCCCCGCACATGGTGGCGTTCCGTGAGCGAGCAGGCCACTTGGTGGACTCGATCTCACTGAGAGTTGTCCACCCGGTCTGACTCCGAGACCTCATCCTCCGCGATCCTGCGCCGCTTCCAGGACTCGGCGCGGATATCCCGAAACAGCGAGGATCCGAGGTACATCAGCGGAGTGTCTGCTGCGGCGACGAGCAGCTTGTAGGCATAACTTGACAGGATCACGGCACCGATTTCGTGCCACGACCAGACCCCGTAGAAGAGGATGGTGACGACCGCGGTGGTGTCGACCAGCTGGCTCACCATGGTGGACGCGTTGTTGCGGAGCCAGAGATGCCTGCCCTTCGTAAGCCTCCGCCAGAAGTGATACAGCCGCACGTCAATGAGCTGGGCGACCAGATAGGCGACCATGCTGGCGAAGATCGCCCTCGCGCTCTGTCCGAAGACTGCCAAGTATTGCGCTTGCACGGCCTCGTCCTGGAGGTGCGAGAGCGGGAGCACGCGTCCAAGTTGCAAGAGTCCCAGCATGTAGATGCTGACCACGAATCCCGTCACCACCACCGCTCTCGCTCTCTCCTTGCCGTAGAGTTCGCTGATCAGGTCCGTGCAGAGAAAGGTGATCGGGTACGGGAGCACGCCTACGCTGATGGTGGCGACCCCTACGAACGGCAGCGGAATGTCGATGAACTTGAAAATCAGCGCGTTCGCGATGACTAGGCTGGACAGGAAGAACCCGGAGAGCACCAGGAATACTCGTTCGTAGCGTGTCAACCAATTCCCTCGGAGGTACCATTAGGGTGGCATGGTGCCCGTGTCCCGACCGAACCGCCGGCAGACGATTCGTTCGCTCGCCGGCGGAGGACTGCTGCTACCGGGCCTGCTCTCGGAGATGCTGGGCTCCGCGCCTGCCGACCCGCTCGCTCCCAAGGCACCGCATTCCGTCCCCAGGGCGAAGCAAGTCATCTTCCTGTTCATGACCGGCGGGGTCTCGCACGTGGACACCTTCGACCCGAAGCCGTTCTTGAGGGAGAACCACGACAAGGCGCACAACAAGAACCGTGTCTACAAGGGCTCGGACTGGCAGTTCCGGCGTTACGGGCAGAGCGGCACCGAGGTCAGCGACCTGTTCCCGGAGATCGGAAAGGTGATCGACGAAATCGCGGTGGTCCGCTCGATGAAGAACATCAACGGTGATCACTTCGGGGCGACTCTGGGCATCCATACCGGCTCTGCGACCTTCAATCGCCCCAGCATCGGCTCATGGGTCAGCTACGGTCTGGGCACCTTTAACAGGAACCTCCCCTCATTCATGGTCATCGCCCCCGAGATCCCGTACGCGGGAGGCCAGGTTTGGGGATCGGATTTCCTGCCGGTGCTGCATCAGGGCACGCGCATCATGCCCGGCGACCAGCCCATCGCCCACATGAGCCGGCGGAGCTCTGCTGGCCAGCAGCGGACCGAGCTGGACATGCTGGAGTACTTCAACCGGCAGCACTTGCGAGGGCGCGAGCGGGATTCGAACCTGTCGGCCCGCATCAAGTCGTTCGAGACGGCGTTCGGCATGCAGGCCGAGGCGCCCGAGGCGTTCGACCTCTCGGCGGAGTCCGAAGCCACCCACCGCATGTACGGCCTCGAGCAGGGCAGCACCGACGGCTTCGCGTGGCAGTGCCTCGTAGCCCGGCGGCTCGTGGAGCGTGGAGTCCGATTCGTCGAGCTGATTGACGGCGGCACGAGTATTGACCGCAACTGGGACACGCACGCCAAGATGGCGACCTACAACCGGCTCGCCCCCAATGTCGACCGGCCGATCGGTGCGCTCATCCGTGACCTCAAGGCGAGGGGGCTGCTCGACGAGACCCTCGTCGTATGGACCACGGAGTTCGGGCGGACCCCGACCTGTCCGTCGCCGGGCGCCGAGGGCCGCGGCCACCATGCGCGGGTGTACAGCTCGTGGCTGGCTGGCGGCGGGATCAAGGGGGGTACGGTTTACGGCGCGAGCGACGAAATGGGTTTCGATGTTGCCGAGGACCCGGTTACGGTGCATGACTTCCAGGCGACGATCCTGGATCGCCTCGGCTTGGACCACGAGCGGCTGACCTACCGCCACGCGGGCCGGGACTTCCGGCTCACCGACGTGCACGGGAGAGTCGTTGACGGACTGCTCGCCTAGCGGGCTCTTTCCTCGCTAGCGCCTGCTTGTCAAGCGAAGGTTCTGCGGATTCCGCGCATTTTCGCCCGGCCAGACTGACTTGCTGCGCCCGTTCCCGCCCGAGTCATCACTAGCCGGCAGGGAGCGGCGCTGCGTGGATTGCCCCAAGGCGCTTCGCATACGGTTCGGGGCTGGAAGGGGCGGCGCGGCCCGCCCGCTGGGCTGGTTTGGGCCGAGGCCCTTCCCCGCTTGGGTGTCCGGCGGAGTCTCCGGAGCGCCGGCCTCGAGACCGGGGTCGGGAGCCCGCTCCGTCCTCGGTGCGGAGTCCCTCACTCAGTCTTCCGGCAGGGCTGGGGTAATCTTGGGTCGAGCAGACGTGCCCGCAGCAAGGACCAGCAAGAGCAGTTCCCTTCGCATCGCCGCAGTCTCGCTCGGAAGCGGCCTTGGCCGTATCGGGATCACCTTGTGCCCCGGCAAGAAGGATCCGTTCGCCCTGGCCGGGCCTGCGGATCGTGATCTGGGTATCGACCTGGACAAGGTCCGGATCTGGGGGGCGACCGGGGTGGTCAGTCTCATTACCGAGCAGGAGTTCGACGACTTGCAGGTCCGTGGCCTTCCAGAGGCGGTTCGGAACCGGGACATGGAATGGTGGCACCTGCCGATTCCGGATGGGCAGCCGCCCGGACCTGACTTCGAGCGGGCCTGGGTTCGAGCCGGCGAGGCGATCCGTGACCGGCTGCGGAAGGGGGCCGACATACTGGTCCACTGCAAGGGCGGGCTGGGCCGAGCCGGGACTGTCGCGGCCCGTCTGCTGGTCGAGCTGGGAGAGACCCCGTCCGCCGCGATCCGCAAGGTGAGACGCGCGCGGCCTGGGGCCATCGAGAACACAAGTCAGGAACTCCATGTGCAGCGTTGCACGCTTGCACGGCCGACCGGTTAGTCGGGGACGGACCAGTCTTTCCCCAGAGCGTTCTTTCCCGCGTATCGCTAGGTGTCTAGGTGCATTCCGCTCGAGCGAAGTCGCTTGGGTTCCGAGAGTGCGACGGCGGACCGCGACTCGTCAGCAGCTACGGTGACTGACACTCTCGCACGTAGCCTGGCTACCGGACCCACGGCATCGCACTTGCTCTGGCGCTCGCAGCCAGGTTGCTGGCCTTCGAGAACTTCGAGGGTACGGACTTGAACGGGTCGGTTCATGGCCCGGAGGCCGGACGCTGGCCAGCGGTGGAGCCCGTCAGCACAGGGTTCGACAACACGGTATGGTCACACTCCAACCAGGGATTCTCAATTTAGCCTTTTTGGGGCTCGCAAGCCGCCGAGGGGCCGGC